>NZ_JAOAUU010000026.1 GCF_030157465.1 Zoogloea sp. | reverse complement strand
AATCCGCCTGGGGTTGGGGTTACTTGGCTTGAGCCAGAGTTATGCAACAACGCCGACCAAAGGCTATAGCTGGGAGAACGACCTATGGTCAGAAACAACGATAAACAAGACAGCCAGCAGACTAATTCTAGCCACAGACAATATATACAGCCGAATTACCCCGGCAGTTAAACGAGGAATGTCACGACTTCGGTTTCTATGTCGATTAGACTTCTCAAGTCGTATCCATGAAACGCCACTCTTCAAGAAAAATAGAAAATCCTGCGGAATAGGAATAGATGGAAATTGCTTCTGGGGCATACCCATAACAGAAGTAAATAGACTGATTGAAAAATACAAATCATCCATTGCCTACAGATGCACTTATTCAAAAAAAGTACATCTATTGACTAGAGATATCTCTACAGACAGGATAGTCCAAGGCCATTTAAAACACTCGCTTGTGTGTAGCATCATCGCAGCGTCCTTCAATTCGGCACACACAAAATGCCACCTTTCTCATCAGACAATTTTAAATGCTGGATTGTCGTGCCTGAGGGAAAATCCACGCGAGTGCTTGGGTGAGGAAACCTATCAATACTATGAGCAAGGACTGCAGTCATTGTGTGCATAGCCGCTTCAATACATTAGCTTGAAAAACAGAACGTACTTGAACTATAAAACTCCTACTGAGTGAGGTTTTCCAAGCAACCGAGAGCACAAGTGCATGCGCAACCTCCCCAATCAAACTTTCGTCAACTATTGACTGCGAATCGCAATAGGAAAGCGTAGTTTCAAAGCGGACGTCCACACAACCATCTGCTTCGGCCAAGCACACAACACCCTACTGGCTCTAGAGATAGCTGCTATACCTACAATTCTGTCACGCAACCAAGACCATCGGGATGGTGGGTCATCCGAAACCACTCCCGATGCATCCCCCTACCCAATCGTTCCCGGCTTGTTCCCCAGCATCGCGCGCAGGTTGGCGATTCTTGCGCGGGCATCTTCCTTGCTCACCGGCTCCTGGGATTTGCGGTCGTTGCGTTTGATGCCTTCCTCGCCCATTTCGTCGATGAAGCGCGACGGGTCGCAGGTGCGCACTTCGCGGCCGGCCTTGCGGCGCTCGCAGTAGCTGATGCTGAGGCTGCGCTGGGCGCGGGTGATGCCCACGTACATCAGGCGGCGTTCTTCCTCGATCTTGTCTTCGTCGATCGAGCTTTGGTGGGGCAGCAGGCCTTCTTCGACGCCAACGAGAAAGACATGCTTGAACTCCAGGCCCTTTGAGGCGTGCAGGGTGGCCAGCTGAACCTGGTCGAGTTCGGTGTCGTCCTTGTCGAGCATGGTGATCAGGCTGATGGTCTGGATCATGTCCATCAGCGTCTTGCCGTCTTCCTCGCCCTTCCTGCCCAGCCAGCCGGTGAAATCGCCCACGTTGCTCCACTTGGTTTCGGCTTCCCGCGGCTCGCAGCTTTCGTACAGCCAGGCTTCGTAGTTGATGGCCTTGAGCATGTCGTTGATGACTTGCCCGGCGGGCTCGCGCGGGGCGCGGTGGGCCATGCGGTTGATGAAGTGGCAAAACTCGCGCACGGTGTCGAGCTGGCGCGCATTCACGTGCTGGGCGGCGCCTTCTTCAAAGGCCGCGGTGAACAGGCTGAGCTTGCGGTTGGAGGCATAGTTGCCGAGGGCTTCGATGGCGGCCGGCCCGATGCCCCGCCGCGGGATGGTGATCGAGCGGATGAAGGACAGGTCGTCGTCCTCGTTGGCGATCAGGCGCAGGTAGGAGCACAGATCCTTGATCTCGGCGTTCTCGAAGAAACTGCGCCCGCCGGAGATGGCGTAGGGGATCTTGTGGTTGCGCAGTTGCTGCTCGAACAAGCGCGCCTGGTGGTTGCCGCGGTAGAGGATCGCGTAATCCTTGAAGTGGGTGCGGTGCTCGAACTTATGGGCGGAGAGCTTCATCACCACCGATTCGGCTTCGTGCTCGGGCGTCTGGCAGGCCACCACGCTCACCGGCTCGCCGGCGCCGTGCTCGGACCACAGTTTTTTCTCGAAGAGCTTTTCGTTGTTGGCGATGACCGTGTTGGCGGCGTTGAGGATGCGCGTGGTGGAGCGGTAGTTCTGCTCCAGCTTGATGACCCGCAGGCTGGGGAAATCCACCGGCAGCTGGCGCAGGTTTTCCACGTCGGCGCCGCGCCAGGCGTAGATCGCCTGGTCGTCGTCGCCCACCGCGGTAAAGGCGCCGCGCACGCCGGTGAGCAGCTTGAGCAGGCGGTACTGGGCGCGGTTGGTGTCCTGGTATTCATCCACCAGCAGGTAGCGCAGCTTGTTTTGCCAGCGCTCGCGCACTTCCGGATGCTCGTCGAAGAGTTTGACCGGCAGGCGGATCAGGTCGTCGAAATCAACGCCCTGGTAGGCGCGCAGGGTCTTGTCGTAGTCGCGGTAGAGCAGCGCCGCCGACGATGAGATTTCGTCGGAAGCCAGCTGGGCCGCTTCGTCGGGTTCGATGAGGGCGTTCTTCCAGCTGGAAATCTGCCATTGCAGCGCCTTGGCGCGGTTCTTGTCGGTGTTGCCGGTCATCTCCGCGATGATCTGCGTGGTGTCCGTCGAATCGAGGATGGAGAACTGCGGTTTGAGGCCGAGGTACTTGGCCTCCTGGCGCACGATGCGCACGCCCATCGCGTGAAAGGTGCACACGGTCAGCCCCTTGGCGGCGCGCCCGCCCATCAGCTTGGAAATGCGCTCCAGCATTTCCTTGGCGGCCTTGTTGGTAAAGGTGATCGCCGCGATGTTGTGGGGGTTGAAGCCGCATTCGCCCACCAGATAGGCGATCTTCTGGGTGATCACCCGGGTCTTGCCGGAGCCCGCGCCGGCCAGCACGAGGCAGGGGCCGTCCAGGTAGTGGATGGCTTCGCGTTGCGGGGCGTTGAGCTGGGGGGCGGACATGGCAGAGGTGCATCGGGTGAAGCGGGGGGACGAGTCTACTCCAAGCCGGCCCCTGCTTGGACCGGCCAGCCAGCCGCCAGCCGCCTTCCGGCGCTCAAACCGCCGCGATGTGGTGCTTGGCCTGGAATTCGTCGATGGCGACGAAAGTCAGGCATGCCTCGGTCACCTTCACGACCTCCGGGTTTTCGGGATTGCACCCACGATATCGACCATCGCCATGATCCAGCCGCCGAACACATCGCCCGCCGGGTTGAGATCGGCCGGCATGGGCATCATGCGTCCCCCTCCGCCCGGCCTTGATGTAATCTCCCGCCACCATGTCCGTCTTTACCCCCGTCACCGAACCCGATCTCGCTGCCTGGCTGAAAAACTACGCCATTGGCCGCCTTGATGCCCTGCAAGGCATCTCGGCCGGCGTGCAGAACAGCAACTTCTTCGTCACCACCAGCCTCGGCCGCTATGTGCTGACGCTGTTCGAGACGATGCCCCGCGCCGAGCTGCCCTTCTACCTGCACCTCATGGCCCACCTGGCGCGCCACGGGCTGCCGGTGCCGGCGCCCATCGCCAACCGCGACAACGAATACCTCGGCAGTCTGTCGGGCAAACCCGCGGTGCTGGTCACCCGGCTGGCCGGCAAATCCGAGATGGCGCCGGGCGTGGCCCACTGCGCGCGCATCGGTGCCATGCTGGCCGGGCTGCACCTGGCCGGAATGTCTTTCGGCCGCAAGCAGGCCAACCCCCGCGATGCCGACTGGCGGCGGGATTGCGCCGCCCGCGTGCACGCCCACCTGCCTGCCGACGAGCAAGCCGAACTCGACGCCGAACTCGCCTTCCAGGCCGGCTTCGACATCAAGGCCCTGCCCCAGGGCGTGATCCACGCCGATCTGTTTCGCGACAACGTGCTGTGGGACGGCGACTTCGTCGGCGGCGTGATCGACTTCTACTTCGCCGGCGTCGACGCGCTGCTGTTCGACGTGGCCGTCACCGTTAACGACTGGTGTGCCGACGCCAACGGCCGGCTCGACCCGGCCCGCACCCACGCATTGCTCGCCAGCTACGCCGAAGCGCGCCCCTTCACCAGCGCCGAGCGGGCCGCCTGGCCGGCCATGCTGCGCGCCGCAGCACTGCGCTTCTGGCTGTCCCGGCTCGAAGACTTCCACCTGCCGCGGGCCGGCGAGATGGTGCTGGTCAAAGACCCCGGCGAATACCGGCGGATCCTCCGCCAGCGCGCCCTCGACAGCGCCCTGCCGGCACTGCCGGGCTAAGCTTTCGCGTGCAGGGCCGGCGCCCATTCCGATAGCCGGTTTGAACTTGGCCATCGATTTGGGCTAGCATCCCACCGCAGCGCAACATGCTGATTTTTCTTCCTGTTTTCTGCCTGTTCACCCCAAGCCCCAACCCGCCCTGCCATGACTGAACCGGCCACCCCGGCAACCCATCCCTACAGTGCCGCCCGCCACCCGCAGCCACGCCACGTGTCTCCCGCCGAGAGCCTGGTGTGGCTGAAGGCCGGCTGGTCCTATTTCATGCGCAATCCGGGCGTGTGGCTGGCCATCAGCATGATCTTCTTCATCATGCTGTTCGTGCTCGGGCTGGTGCCCCTGCTGGGCTGGGCAGTGGTCCTTATCGGCTTTCCCATCATGGTGTCGGGCATGGTGCTCGGCTGCGACGCCCAGGCCAACGGCCGCCCGCTGCGGGTCGACCATCTGTTTGCCGGGCTCAAGGTGCATGCCGGCAACCTGGCGCTGGTGGGCGTGTTCTACCTGCTCGGCGGCCTGATTGCCGGCTTCGTGTCGGTGGTCATCGGTGGAGGCGCAGCCCTCACCGGCTACATCCTCGGTGCGCTGGCCGGGCTCGGCCTCGGGCTGGTCAGCGGCGTGGTGCTGGGCAGCGTGGTGTTCTCGGTGCTGTGGGTGCTGCTCATCACGGCCCTGTGGTTTGCCGCCCCGCTGGTGGTGCTGCGCGACACCCCGCCCCTCGACGCGATGAAAATGTCCCTGTCGGCATGCTTCAACAACTTCGGCGCCTTCGTCGTGCTCGGCGTGCTGATCTACGTGCTGATCTGGGTTGCCATGCTGCCCGCCGGGCTGGGCGTGCTGGTGCTGATTCCGGTGCTCGCCGGCACCCTCTACGCGTCCTACCAGGACATCTTCGGTGAAATGCCGGCGCTGCCGCCGGCCACCCCTGAAACGGCCGGGGAGTAAGCCGATGCACGCACGCACGCTGCCCGCCTCCCGCGGCTGGGCATGGATCATCGAGGGTTTCGCGCTGTGGAAGCGCAACCCGGCCCTGATCACCTTCCTCGTCTTCGGCTACTGGCTGTGCCTGCTGGTGGTCGCTGCCGTGCCGTTCATCGGCCAGATCCTGATGTCGCTGGCCATGCCGGCCCTGTCGCTGGGCATCTACAACGGCTGCAAGGCGGTGGCCGAAAAACGCAAGGCCGGGCCCGAAATCCTCATCTCCGGCTTCAAGCAGAACCTGCCCGAGCAGATCAAGATCGGCGGCATCTACCTCGCCGGCACCTTCGTGGTGCTGGGCCTCACGGCGCTGGTCGACGGCGGCATCCTGGCCGAACTGATGCTCGGCAAGCGCAAGCTCGACGAAGCCACCGCCGAAGACCCGATGCTGTCGGTGTCACTCATTGTCGGCACCGCATGCTCCACGCCGCTGATGATGGCCTACTGGTTTGCCCCGCTCCTGGCCGGCTGGGGCCGCATGTCAGCCGTCAAGGCCATGTTCTTCAGCCTCGTCGCCTGCTGGCGCAACTGGCGCGCCTTCCTCGCCTACGGCATCGGCCTGATGCTGGCCGTGCTGATACCCGGCCTGCTGATCGGCCTGCTCGGCCTCATCTCGCCCATCCTCGGCACCCTGCCGGCCATTGCGCTCCCGGCAATCTTCATCCCGGTGGTGTTCGCCAGCTTCTACGCCAACGCTTCGGACGTGTTCGGCCAGATCGGGCCCGATGAATCGGCCTGAGCCGGGTCACGGCCCGCTCGGACTGTTCGGCGGCACCTTCGACCCGATCCACCACGGCCACCTGCGCCTGGCCGAAACCGCGCGTGAAGCCCTGGCCCTTGATCGGGTACGCTTCATTCCCGCCGGCCAGCCGCCCCACCGGGCCACGCCCGGCGCCAGCGGCCCCGACCGCCTGGCCATGGCCCGCCTCGCCACCGCCGACAACCCGGCCTTCGAAGTCGACCCGGCCGAAGTCGAAGCCCTAGAGGCCAGCTTCACCATCGTCACCCTCGAACGCCTGCGCGCCGAACTCGGCCCGGCCCGGCCGCTGGTGCTGCTGCTGGGCGTGGATGCCTTCCTTGGCCTGCCCACCTGGCGGCGCTGGGCCGAACTCTTCGACTTTGCCCACATCGCCGTCGCCAACCGCCCCGGCTACACCCTCGACACGGCGCAAATGCCGCCCGAACTGGCCCGCCTGTGTGCCACCCGGCAGGCACCTGCCCACTTACTGCACGGCGCGCCCGGCGGCAGCCTCGTACAATTCGATATGACCCCGTTGGCGATTTCCGCCACCGACATCCGCACCCGCCGCGCCGCCGGCCTGAGCCTGCGCTATTTGCTCCCGGCGCCGGTTATTGACTATATTTCCACGCACCAACTCTATCTCTGAATCAATGGACATCACCCAATTCGAACAGCTCGTCGTATCCGCCCTTGAAGACGTCAAGGCCAAGGACATCCAGGTCATCAACACCACGCGCCTCACCTCGCTCTTTGACCGGGCCATCGTCGCCAGCGGCGACTCCAACCGGCAAACCCGCGCCCTGGCCCGCCACGTCGCCGACAAGGCCCGCGAAGCCGGCCTCGAAGTCGTCGGCATCGAAGGCGAAGGCACCGGCGAATGGGTGCTGGTCGACCTCGGTGCCATCGTCGTCCACATCATGCAGCCGGCCACGCGCAGCTATTACAACCTCGAAGAACTGTGGGGCGCGGTTCCGGCCCGCCCCTCCCGTCCGGGCGCCATCGCCACCCACGCAGCCTGAGCCCGTGCCGCCCGTCCGCCCCCGGACGGGCCTGACCACCCAATGAAACTCATTCTCGTCGCCGTCGGCACCCGCATGCCGGCATGGGTTGATACCGCCTTTGACGACTTCGCCAAGCGCATGCCGCGCGAGCTGCCGCTGCAACTGGTCGAAGTGAAGGCCGAGCCGCGCACCACCGGCAAGACGGTCGACGCCATGATGGCCCTCGAAGCCGCCCGCATCGAAGCCGCGCTGCCGGCGCGCTGCCGCCGCCTCATCCTCGACGAACGCGGCGAAGACCTCAGCACCAAGGCCCTCGCCAAACGCCTCGAGCACTGGCAGGACGGCGGCGACGACATCGCCATCATCATCGGCGGCCCGGACGGCCTCGACCCCGCCCTCAAGGCCACCGCCCACGAAACGATGCGTCTCTCCAGCCTCACCCTTCCCCACGCCCTCGTCCGCGTCATGCTCGCCGAAGCGATCTACCGCGCCTGGAGCGTCCTGAAGAATCACCCCTACCACCGCGAGTAAGGGGCCGGCACCGAACACTGCCCCTTTCTCCCACCGCTCCCCACCGCTCACCGAAATGATCTACCTCGCCTCCAACAGCCCCCGCCGGCGCGAACTGCTGCAACAGATCCACGTCCGCTTCGAGCCGCTGCTGTTTCGTGGCCCCGGTCGCGACGACCACGACATCTCGGAACACGTCGAGCCCGGCGAAGACGTGGTGACCTACGTACGCCGGGTGGCCCTGGCCAAGGCCGAGGGCGGCATCCAGCGCATGTACATGCGCAAGCTGCCCCAGCGCCTGCTGCTCTCGGCCGACACCACGCTTGAGCTGGACGGCGAGATCATCGGCAAGCCCGATGACGGCGAACACGCCATCGCGATCCTGCGGCGCCTCTCCGGGCGCACCCACCGCGTGCTGACCGCCGTGGTCGTCACCAACGGGCAGCGCTTCGAGCAGCGCCTGTCCACCAGCGAAGTGCGCTTCCGTCCGCTGTCAGACACCGAGATCCGCCACTACGTCGCCACCGGTGAAGCAGCCGACAAGGCCGGTGCCTACGGCATCCAGGGCCGCGCCGCGCTTTTCATCGACGAAATCCACGGCAGCTACACCGGCATCATGGGCCTGCCCCTGTTCGAGACCGGCGCCCTGCTGCAGGAATTCGGCTATTCTCTCTAACCCGGCCGCCGGAGCAGTTCCGGCGCCCCGGGCGATGAGACACAATTCAGAACAAGGCGCGGGCTGAACCCGCGCCAGCGCTGCCGGACGAGCGGCGATCGGTGATGGCGGGGCTGCCGCAAACGGCCGGGTCATCACCCATCTCCGTTTTCCATCCGCATCATGTCCGACGAATACCTCATCAATTTCACCCCCCAGGAAACCCGCGTCGCCCTCATGCAGCAGGGCGTCGTCCAGGAAGTGCATGTCGAACGCAGCGCCAGTCGCGGCATCGTCGGCAACATCTATCTCGGTCGCGTCGTGCGCGTGCTGCCCGGCATGCAGTCCGCCTTCATGGACGTCGGCCTCGAGCGCACCGCCTTCCTGCACGTGGCCGACATCTGGAGCGACCGCCACGCCGGCGACGCGCTGCGCCCCATCGAGCGCATCCTCGCCGAAGGCCAGAACCTCATCGTCCAGGTACTCAAGGATCCCATCGGCACCAAGGGCGCACGGCTGTCCACGCAGATCTCCATCGCCGGCCGCATGCTCGTCTACCTGCCCCAGGACAAGCACATCGGCATCTCCCAGCGCATCGGCGACGAGGCCGGCCGCGAAGCCCTGCGCGAGCGGGTCAGCCGCCTGCTGCCGGCCGATGAAAGCGGCGGCTACATCGTCCGCACGATGGCCGAGAACGCCTCCGATGAAGAGCTCGCCGCCGACATCGCCTACCTGCGCAAACTGTGGGCCGAGATCAAGAACCGCGCCGTCGGCGCCCGCCCGCCCTATGTGCTCTACCAGGATCTGAACCTCGCCCAGCGCGTGCTGCGCGACCTCGTCACCGACGCCACCACGCGCATCGTTGCCGACTCCCGCGAGAACTTCCAGAAACTCTCGGCCTTCGCCGGCGAATACATGCCCCAGGTCGCCCCGCTGCTCGAGCACTACACGGGCGAGCGCCCGCTGTTCGACCTGCACGGCGTCGAGGCCGAAATCGAAAAGGCCCTGGCCCGGCGCGTCGATCTCAAGTCCGGCGGCTACCTGATCATCGACCAGACCGAAGCGATGACCACCGTCGACGTGAACACCGGCGGCTTCGTCGGCGCCCGCAACTTCGACGACACCATCTTCAAGACCAACCTCGAAGCCGCCCAGGCCATCGCCCGCCAGCTGCGCGTACGCAACCTCGGCGGCATCATCATCGTCGACTTCATCGACATGGAAAGCGCCGAACACCGCAGCGCCGTGCTCGACGAATTCCGCAAGGCGCTCTCCCGCGACCACACCAAGATGACGGTCAACGGCTTCACCAGCCTCGGCCTCGTGGAAATGACCCGCAAGCGCACCCGCGAATCCCTCGCCCACCTGCTCTGCGAATCCTGTCCCACCTGCACCGGTCGCGGCGAAGTAAAGACCGCCCGCACCGTCGCCTACGAAATCCTGCGCGAGCTGCTGCGCGAGGCGCGCCAGTTCAACGCCCGCGAATTCCGCGTGCTCGCCGCCCCCAACGTCATCGACCTCTTCCTCGAAGAAGAATCCCAGTCCCTGGCGATGCTCTCCGACTTCATCGACAAGACCGTATCCCTGCACCCCGAAGCCAGCTACGGGCAGGAGCAGTTCGACATCGTGCTGCTTTAAAAAACGCTTGAAAAAAACCGCCGTCCTGCCACCAAAAAGGCATCGGACGGCGACACCAGAAACGCCCCTAAAAGGGGCGCACCATTTTGGTGAAATCCCGGTATTGGTGCGCTTTTTGGCCGATTTTTGCCCCCACTCGGTGCATCCAAAAAATCGATCGCCATTCGATTGACGCTGCCTTCCCGGCGCCCTCAAAATCGGCCGCAACCACTACTGCCAGGCACGCGCACGATGCAAACACCCAAGCTTCTCCGGGCCACCCCCGGCCTTCGTACCGGCAACGTCCGGATCGGTTCCACCCACGCCTACAGCTTCAACGGTGACCAGGTCCGCCTTGATGCCGAACTGCTGGCCGATGCCCCTGCCAGCCTCTCGGGACGCGACTGGGCCCTTCAACTGTGGGCCTGCGCGGCCCCCTTCTCCGGCCACCCGACCGCAGGCACGCTGGTCGCCCAGATCCCCCTCGATACGCTCATAGCCGAGCCGCTGCAGTATGTCGGCGCCGAAACGCCCGGCTTCCCGCCGGCCGGCCACGGCAGCCACGCGATGGTGCTGGTACTCGCCGCCGGCCACGACGGCTGCTTCGACGAAGTCCACGACTACGCCAACTATCCGCTCGCCGAAAGCTTCACCCAGCCCGAGATCAACGGCAACGCCCGTTTCGAGCTGGGCGACAAGACCGTCACCCTCAGCGCCGATGGCGTCACCAACCCCCGCGCCGCCGACAACCTGAGCGGCACCCTGTCCCTCGAACTGTGGGCCCTCGCCAGCTCCTACACCGGCGGCACGCCGGCAGGTGTCCAGCCAGCTCGGCAGCCTCGGCGGCCAGCAGGCCTGGCACAACATCAATGTCGAACTCCCCCTCGCCGCCACCCCGGCCGGCACCTGGCACATCGCCCTGCTGCTGCGCGAATGGGCTCCGACCGGCTTCGTGACCCGCGACTACGTCAACTTCCCGCTGCCGGTCAGCTGGCCGGAAGCTGAAACCAAGGCCGTGGCCGAGGTGAAAGCCGAAGCCAGCCCCGCCGCCACGGCAGCACCGAAAGCTGCCCCGAAGGCTGCACCCAAGGCGGCCCCCAAAGCCGCCCCGAAAGCGGCCAAAGCGGCGCCCGCCGGCGTATCGGTAAACACCGCCAGCGCCGCCGAACTGGCCGCCATCAAGGGCCTGCCCAAGGCTGTCGCCGCCGCCATCGTCGCGGCCCGCCCCTTTACCAGCCTCGACGAGTTGCTCACGCTCAAGGGCATCGGCATCAAACTGCTCGACAAGCTCAAAGCCAGCCTCAGCCTGTAAGCCCGCGAAGTACACGCAAAAAGCCCCGGAACCGGCTACACGCCGCTCCGGGGCTTTCCCGTGGACAAGCAGAAACGGCCCGTCAGGCGGCCGGTGGCGGCGGCGCCCACAGCGTTGCGCCAGTCACATCAATCAAGCTCAGCCACGCGCGCACATCGAACTCCAGCTGGTGATACTGGGGCTCGATGCGGCAGCAGAGCTGGTAAAAAGCCTTGTCGTGATCCGGCTCCTTCATGTGCGAAAGCTCGTGCACGACGATCATGCGCAGAAACTCCGGCGGCGCCTCGCGAAACAGCGTAGCGATGCGGATCTCGCGCTTGGCCTTGAGCTTGCCACCCTGCACCCGCCTCACCGTCGTGTGGGTGCCCAGCGCCTTGTGGATCGTCTGCAGCTTGCCATCCCACGCAACCTTGCTCAACGGCCCCGCATTGCGCAAATGGCGGGCCTTCAGCTCGCTCACGTAATCGTAAAGCGCCGTATCGTTGCGAACGGCATGGGGCGCCGGATACTTCTTGCGCAGCAAGGGGCCGAGCTGCTGGCTGTCGAGCAACTCGCGCACCTGCGCCACCAGGTGGACGGGGTAGCCGCTTAGATACCGGAGAGGGGTGGCTGCGCTCATCGGGGTGTCAGCAGTCGAAGGGGACGAAATTCTATCCCCTCCGGGAACGAAGCTATAGTGAAGCCACCAAGCATGCGGCCCGGAGATGCGTTGTCATGTTCGATTTTTTCATCAGTTACACCCACGCCGACCGGGAAATCGCCCAGCGCGTCGCGCGCCGTCTCGCCGGCTACGGCCTGCAGATGTGGCTGGACGAGGCCCAGCTCCACCCCGGCGACACCCTTGGCGCCACGATCCAGGCACGCATCGGCGAGGCCCGGACGCTGCTGGTCATCGCCTCTGCCGCCGCCGCGGCCTCCGGATGGGTCGCCCGGGAAATCGCCTTCGCTCGCCAGCTGAACCCGCCCCATCGGGTGTGCCCGCTGTTTGTCGAGCACGTCGAAACGCACCCGCTTTTCGCCGACCACCTGGGCATCGACGCCACCGATCCGCTGCGCCTGGAACCCAGCCTGCTGGCGCTGCTCGACGGCCCGCGTGAAGTGTCTGCGGCCACGCTGCGGGCCGGACTGGACGCCGTGGTGCGCGAAACGCCCTCCGTCGGCCTCGTCATCGATGCCTGCCTGAACGGCCCGGGCGTGTCGGATACCCAGATGGACAGCCTGACCGACGCGCCCTTCCACCCCATGGATTTTGCGCTGAACGCGCTCTACGACCTGCCGGACGGCCCCGGCCGCAGCCTGATTGCCTACCACGCCGCCTACACTTTTCCGGCCAGCGGCGCGGGCGCGTGGCCGCTCGAACGCCATGCCGCCAGCCGCCTCCCCGGCGAGGACATCACCATCGCGCTGGCCACCGGCCGGGCGCTGCCGGTCGCCCGGCTCGATGCGGCGATCCGCATCCTTGCGGCGTGCGCGCCGCCCGACGACCAGGCCCTCAGCGGCTTCATCCATCACAACGGCGCGGCGCTGGACGCAGCCCAACGCGCGGCGGTGATCCGGCGCCTGGTCCAGCCCAAGCGTCCGCCGGCGAATTTCGCGCTGGATGCGGCCGAGGCCGCGATGAACACAATGACCGCCGACCACCCGAGCGTGCAGCGCCTGTGGCAGCGCTGGATCAAGGATGGCGATTTCGATTCCGACGGTTCGCTGCAGACGCGCTGCCATGCCGCCCTGGCCGATGGCCTGAAGGGAACGCCAAACGCCTGGCAGCCCGTCGCCGACGCCCTGCGGGATCACGTGCGCCGCCTCGCCCGTCTCCGCGATCGCAGCAGTGTGACCCGCGCCGTGGCCCATCTGCGCGCCGCCGCAGGGGCCGGCTCGATGCTGACCAGCGTTCTGGCCGATCAATGCGAGGCCGCCGCCGGGTCCGCCGAATGGGACGGCTGGGACGCTGCGGAGGAGATGTCGATTTACGTCTACGCTTTCGCCCGACACGCTCGCACCGACCACGACTGGGAAGCCGCCGCGCACGCGTGCCAGGACAGAATGCGGGCGACAGCCGCCTTGCGTGCCGCCATCGCCCGCAACGCAGCTGCCGACTGAGCTGCCGACTAAGCTGCCAACTAAGCCGGCAAGGCGCTCACGCCCCGATCAGCTTCCCGAGCGGCGCCAGCACTTCTTCGCCAACCGGCTCGAAGCGCTGGAACTTCAGGTCTTCGAGCACCCGCAGACCGGACGGGTCGAGGTGCATGCCGCACAGGATGCCCTGGATAGCCTCGCGCTTGTCGGCCCATTCACGGGCCACCATGAAGCAGTGGAAGGCGGTGCCGTCGCGGCTTTCGCCGACAACCTGCAGTTCGCTTTTCGTCGATGCGTTCATGCCGGCCCAGGTTTCGTTGAAGACGAAGCCGAGGTCGGCCTCGCCCTGCAACACGGCCTTGGCGGCGTTGAGGTGGTTGCCGACGAACTTGAAGCTGGCGCCATCGAGGTTCATGCCTTCACGACGCATCACCTGCAGGCCCAGGTCGTGAATGATCAGTTTGTCGGTGGCGCTGGCAATGCGCGGCACATCCGGCACGACCACACCGGCACGGGCGACCACCAGGGTTTCATCCTTGACCCCCGCCGGCCGGGCCACCGGCACGAAGCCCCGGTCGCGGGCAAAGCACAGGGCGCTGTAGGGGTTGGCATAGACGACGTGGAAGCCGTCGTCGAGCACGGCCTGGCGCTCGACGAGAAAGTTGTCCTGCGGCTCGAAGTGGATGCCGGTGCCGAGATTGCGCTGCAGGTAGGTGTTGAGGGTGAACCAGCCGAGCAGGTTCTTGGCTGTGTCGTGGGGGCAAACGCTGAGCTTGAATGGACTGACCATGCGCTTACGCTCCCGGGCAACAGGACAAAAGGAAACGGGGCGATGTCGCCGTCGGAGTCTGCTGGAGCATTACGTAAAACCTCTGTCGGGTGGGTTTCCGGGTTGCCGGCATCCGCCGGGACGACATACTGCTTGGCGGAATACCTGAAAGTCATGGATCTTAACAAATCCGGTTTGCACTTTATTACAAACTAAGTCACGGCAAGAGCATTGCCGGAAGGGCTGAACGGCGGCTAGAGCCAATCCACCAGGGATACGCCCACGCCGAGGGTTGTCTGGCGGTGGTTGTAGTCGATCAGGGTTTCGCCGAAGCCGGTGAATAGCTGCACGTAACCCTTCAGGTTACGGTGGATCGGGAAGCTCCAGTCAAGCTGGGCGGCGCCGCGGGGCTGCGAGCCCGACAACAGGTTGCTGCGCAGCAGGACGCCAAAACCGTGCTCGCCCGCCTGCCACATGGCCTGGATGTCGCCATGGCCGAGGTAGGACGTGATATCGGGGTTGTCATCCTTGGCCGCGTCTTCTTTCAGGCGCAGCCAGGGCCGCACGACCAGCGCGAAATCACCGCGCTCGATGCCGACCTGGGCCACCAGCCGGTTCCAGCTGCGCGATAGCGGCAGGGCCCGGCCGTTGGACTGGTGGTTGAAACCCAGCGACATCATCTTGACCTTGAAGCCGGCGCCGGCATCCAGGTTGGTACGAAACACCGCCAGCAGCTCGGGCTCGTAGTCGGTCTCGCGGAAGGGCGACGAAAAGCGCTTGTTGTAGAGCTGCCAGTTCGATTGCTGGGTGTAGCCCAGCCACAGGTCGCCGTGACGGCCGACCAGGCCTTCCCACAGCTTGGTCTTGAAGCTGATCTGGTACTTGGCTTCGGCCGCATCCACTTCCGTGCGCTCGAGGCCGGTGTTGGCCGGATTGGGCGAGTTGGGCAGGCGGTTGGGCGAATTGCTCCAGCGCCCCAGCAGGAGGTAGGTGGGCTTGTAGGGGCGAATCAGGAAGCTGCCTTTCTTGTCCTCGGCATCGAGCTCCCAACGGGCCGAGAAGGGGGTGGTTGCAACCACCACCGGGGCCGGCGCCTCGGTGTGGGCGCGGCCGACGGCTTCGTCGTAGCAGGCCAGGCGTTCGGTGTTGTCGGCAAGCGTCGCGCAGGCGGACGGATCGCCGGCGGCGGCTTTGCCGGCAAGCGCCAGCAGCGCGACGAGGGCCGCCAGGGTGATCTTCGGGTTCATGGTGTTGTTCTCCTGATTTCGGCGGGCGCGCAGCGGCTTGCCATGAATACCCCGAGGATCTGGCCCGTGTGTGAGCGGCCCACGTCCACGATGGCCTCCGGTGGCCCTTCGGCAACAATCTCGCCACCGCCGTCGCCGCCTTCGGGGCCCAGATCAATGATCCAGTCGGCCTCGGCCATCAAGTCCAGATCGTGCTCGATGACCATGACAGTATGACCCGCGTCGGCGAGGCGGTGGAGAACGTGGATCAGCTTTTCCACGTCGGCCATGTGCAGGCCCACGGTCGGCTCGTCCAGCACGTAGAGCGTGTGCTTTTCGGGCGGCAGCGGGCGGCCGGGGCCGGCGGCCGATTCGCCGGCCCGGCCACGCACCTTGGCGAGTTCCGACACCAGCTTGATGCGCTGGGCCTCGCCGCCCGACAGCGTCGGGCTGGGCTGGCCGAGGGTGAGGTAGCCGAGGCCCACGTCCTGCAAGAGCCTGAGCGGATGGGCGATGGACGGATGGGCCGCGAAAAACTCCACCGCGTCCTCCACCGCCATGCCGAGCACCTCGGCGACGCTCTTGCCCTTCCACTGCACGGTCAGCGTTTCGGGGTTGAAGCGGGCACCGCTGCAGGCCTCGCAGGGCAGCTTCACGTCGGGCAGGAAGTTCATCTCGATGGTGATGCGGCCCTGGCCTTCGCACACCGGGCAGCGCCCGGCGCCGGTGTTGAACGAAAAGCGCGAGGCCGTCCAGCCACGCAGCCGGGCTTCGTTGGTTTCGGCAAAGAGCTTGCGGATGGTGTCCCAGAAGCCGATGTAGGTGGCCGGGCAGCTGCGCGGCGTCTTGCCGATGGGGGTCTGGTCCACTTCAAGGACACGACCGATCTGCTCGGCTCCCAGCAGCGACGCGCAGCCCACCGGCCCGGCAGCCACCAGGCTGGCGTGCAGCACGTCGCGGGCGAAGGTGGACTTGCCCGAGCCGGACACGCCGGTCACCACCGTCAGCCGCGCCAGGGGCACGCGGCCGGTCACGTTCTTGAGGTTGTGCAGCGTGGCGCCATTGACGATGAGCGCCGGATGATCGGCCGGCACGGGCCGCCGCGGGGCCAGCGGGTGGAACAGCGGATGGGCCAGGCAGCGCCCGGTGGCGGATTCCGGCGCGGCCATCAGATCCGCCAGCAGGCCTTCGGCCACGATCCGCCCGCCCCGCACGCCGGCGCCGGGGCCGATGTCGATCACGTGATCGGCTCGGCGGATGGTGTCTTCGTCGTGCTCGACCACCAGCAAGGTGTTGCCGCGGGCGCGAAGGGCTTCGAGGGTGTCGAGCAGCAGGCGGTTGTCCCGCGGGTGCAGGCCGATGGTGGGCTCGTCGAGGATGTAACAGACGCCGGTGAGGTTGGACCCGAGCTGGGCCGCCAGCCGGATACGCTGGGCTTCGCCGCCGGACAGCGTGGGCGCGGCGCGGTCCAGCGCCAGGTAGGCGAGGCCGACCTGCTGCAGAAAATCGAGCCGACCGCGGATCTCGGCGATCAGATCGCGGCCGATCTCGGCTTCGCGGTGTTCAAGCGCCAGGCCTGCGAAGAAACCCGCCACCTTGCCCACCGGCAGCGAGGCCAGTTCGTGGAGGCCCAGGTCGCGGAAGCGCACCGCGCGGGCCACCGGGTTGAGGCGCGCGCCGTTGCAGCTCGGGCAGGCATCAAAGGTTTCGGCGTCAAGTTCGCCCAGGTCGAGATCATCGGGATTGTCGACCTTGCCGCTAATCTTGAGGCCGGTGCCGTAGCAATCCGGGCACCAGCCGTGCTTGGCGTTATACGAGAACAGCCGCGGGTCGGGCTCGGGGAAGCTGGTGCCGCAATCCGGGCAGGCACGCAGCGTGGACAGGGTGATGAGCGGCGCATCGGGCTGGGCGGTGGTGAGCACCTTGAGCACGCCCTTGCCGTGGCCCAGCGCCGTCTCCACGTATTCGCGCAGCAGCGCCTCGGTGTCCGGCCCGACCTTCACCACGCCCACCGGCAGTTCGATGCTGTGTTCCTTGTAGCGGTCGAGGCGCGGCCACTTCTGGGTAGGCAGGTATTCGCCATCCACGCGAAGCTGCTCGAAGCCCTTGCCCCGCGCCCATTTGGCGAGGTCGGTGTAGAGGCCCTTGCGGTTGATGATCAGCGGGGCGAGCAGCTCGACCGACTGGCCGGCGCAATCGCGCATGATGTGGGCGACGATGGCCTCGAAGCTTTGCGGCGTCACCGGCACATCGCAATCCGGGCAGAACTGGGTGCCGAGCTTCACGTACATCAAGCGCAGGAAGGGCTGGATCTCGGTGAGCGTGCCGACGGTGCTCTTGCGCCCGCCGCGGCTCACGCGCTGCTCGATGGCCACCGTGGGCGGAATGCCGAAAATGGCGTCCACGTCCGGCCGGGCCGAGGGCTGGGCGAACTGGCGGGCGTAGGCGTTGAGCGATTCGAGATAGCGCCGCTGGCCTTCGCCGAACACGATGTCGAAGGCCAGCGTGGATTTGCCCGAACCCGACAGGCCGGTGATCACGGTGAATTTGTCACGCGGAATCGACAGGCTGATGTTCTTCAAGTTGTGGTGGCGGGCGTGACGAATGGTGATGGCTTTTTCGACCACGGCGCGGTAACGCACCGCCGGCTCGGCCACCACCGGCGCGGCCTGCAGCGCGGCGAGCTGGGCAGAGTAATCGGCCAGCGCCCGGCCGGTATGGGACGCCGGCGTGGCGATCAGCTGGGCCGGCGTTCCCTCGGCCACCACCCGTCCGCCACCGCTGCCGCCTTCGGGGCCGAGGTCCACGAGCCAGTCGGCCGCGGCGATCACGTCCAGGTTGTGCTCGATGACGACCAGCGAGTGGCCGGCATCGAGCAGCTTTTCGAAGGCCGACAGCAGCGTGGCCACGTCCTCGAAGTGAAGGCCGGTGGTGGGTTCGTCGAACAGGAAGAGCAGGCCAGGTTCAATGCCGGTGGCGCCCTTCTTGGATTTTTTGGCGGCCAGCTGTGCCGCTTCGGCCAGATGGCCGGCCAGCTTGAGGCGCTGGGCTTCGCCGCCGGAAAGCGTGGGCACCGGCTGGCCGAGACGCAGGTATTCGAGGCCCACGTCCGCCAGCGGCGCGAGGGCGGCCTGCACGGCCTTCTGGTCGGCAAAAAAGATCAGCGCTTCGGATACGGTCATCTCCAGCACGTCGGCCACGCCCTTGCCCTGCCACGACAGGGCGAGGATTTCCGGCCGGTAGCGCTTGCCATCGCAATCGGGGCAACGCAGATACACGTCGGAGAGAAACTGCATTTCCACGTGCTCGAAGCCCGAGCCGGTGCAGGTGGGGCAGCGCCCGGTGCCGGAGTTGAAGCTGAAGGTGCCGGGCGTGTAGCCGCGGTCCTTCGACTCCTGAAGATTGGCGAAGAGCTTGCGGATGGCGTCCCACGCGCCCACGTAACTCACCGGATTGGAGCGGGCGCTCTTGCCGATGGGCGACTGATCCACCGACACCACGCCCTTGATGGCGTCCAGCCCGGCCAGGCTGTCGAAGGCGCCTGGGGTTTCGGCAGGCTGGCCAAAATGTTTGGCCAGCGCCGGAAAGAGCACGTCCTGGATCAGCGTGGATTTGCCCGAGCCGGACACGCCGGTAATGCCGACCAGCCGCTGCAGCGGAATGGCCAGATCGACGCCCTGCAGGTTGTGCTGGCGCGCGCCCTTCAAGGTGAGCCGCGGCAGGTCGGCCGCCACCGCGCGCGGCAGACGCCGCGTGTCGACGCGCTTCTTGCCGGAAAGATAGGCGCCGGTGAGCGAGCCGGGATCGTTGGCGATCTGCACCGGCGGGCCGTAGGCGACGATCTCGCCGCCGCGCTCGCCGGGGCCGGGGCCGATGTCGAGCAGGCGGTCGGCGGCCAGCATCAGCTGCGGGTCGTGCTCGACGACGACGAGCGAATTGCCCGCGTCGCGCAGGCGCTCCATCACGCCGAGAATGCGTCCGATATCCCGCGGGTGCAGGCCGATGGAAGGCTCGTCCAGCACGAACAGGGTATTCACCAGCGAGGTGCCGAGCGCGGTGGTCAGGTTGATCCGCTGCACTTCGCCGCCCGACAGCGTGCGCGACTGGCGATCCAGCGTGAGGTAGCCGAGGCCCACGTCCTGCAGATACTTGAGACGCCCCTTGATCTCGCCGAGCAGCAGCTCGGTGGCTTCGTCCAGCGGCGCGGGAAGATCGAGCCCGGCAACGAAGGGCGCGATGTCCTCGATCGGGCAGGCGAGCAGTTCGTGGATGGCGGCGCTGCTCAGGCCCGACGCCGCGGCGCCCTGGTGGGCTTCAAGCCGCCACAGCAAGGCATCCGGCTTGAGGCGGGCACCGTGGCAGGCGGGGCATTCGGTGTAGCTGCGATAGCGCGACAGCAGCACCCGGATGTGCATCTTGTAGGCCTTGGTTTCCAGCCAGTCGAAAAAATGGCGCACGCCGTACCAGTGGCGCGGCCAGGACGCGTCCCAGTTCTTCCACTTCGGGTCGCCCTCGAGCAGCCATTCGCGGTGCTCGGGCGGCAGGTCGCGCACCGCGATATCCGTCGCCACGCCGTTGCGCCTGGCCATCTTGAGAAGGTCGTCCTGGCATTCCTTGAAGCTGGGGCTTTGCCAGATCTTTACCGCGCCTTCGTCGATGGATTTGGATTCATCGGGCACCACCAGGCTGAAATCCACGCCGATCACCCGCCCGAAGCCCTTGCAGGTTTCGCAGGCGCCAATGGGCGAGTTGAAGGAAAACAGGCTGGGGAGCGGATCGGAGTAGGCGATGTCGCAATCGGCACAGTGAAGGCCCGAGCTGAACTTCCATTGCGCCTCCTCAACGCCGCCCAGCGCATGCACCGTGATGCGGCCATGGCCGGCGCGCAGGCCGATTTCCAGCGCTTCCATCACCCGGGCGTGCTCGGCGCCTGCCAGGCGGAAGCGGTCCTGCACCACGTGCAGGACCGCGCCATCACGGGCGTGGATGCGGGTGTAGCCCTGCTGGGCGAGCAGGCCGGCAATTTCGTCCTCGCCAAAGCTGGCCGGCACCGTGACCGGAAAACTCACCACCAGGCGCGGATCGCCCGCCGCCGCGGCGCGGGCGGACAGATCGGCAAAGATCGTCGCCGGCGTGTCGCGGGTCACCGGCTTGCCGCAGCCGCGGCAATGCAGACGGGCGGCGCGGGCGTAGAGCAGCTTGAAGTGATCGGCCAGCTCGGTCATGGTGCCCACGGTCGAGCGCGAGGTGCGCACCGGGTTGGTCTGATCGATGGCGATGGCCGGCGGCACACCTTCGATGCGGTCCACCTGCGGCTTGTCCATGCGGTCGAGAAACTGCCGCGCATAGGGCGAAAAGGTTTCGACGTAGCGGCGCTGGCCTTCGGCATACAGCGTGTCGAAAACCAGCGAGCTCTTGCCCGAGCCGGACACCCCGGTCACCACCACCAGTTCGTGGTGGGGAATGTCGAGGGAGAGATTCTTCAGGTTGTTCTGGCGGGCACCGCGAATGCGGATGGTGTTGGCGTCAGCGGGGTCGTGGTCGGCCTGGCAGGCGGGATCAAGGCACATGGGGAGGCGGTCGGTAGAGGCGGGCAGACGGGATTGTAGAGCGCCCCATCCAGACAGGCGGCCCGCCCATCGGTTCCCCGCCCGCGCCCGGCACGCCTCAGGGGTTGATCAGCTTGTCGGTGGTTGCCTCGTCCACGATCGACTCGTCGCAGACGATCCGGGTTCCGGGCAGGGCGGCCTGCTGGGCCAGTGCCCGGGCCGTTATCGCCAGCACCAGGTCACGATCGCCATCGGAAACCAGCACCACCTGCCCGCCCGGGCCCAGGTGCGCCACGAAGCCGCAGCTCACGCTGCCATCCGGCAGGGTGATGGCGACGCTGGCGCCCACACCCAGTGCGGCCCATTCGGGGGGCAAGGGCAGCTCGCCGGCCACGTAGTGCTTGTGCTTGAGGGTGCAGAGGCCAGGACTTCCGGCCGGGGTGCCAAGGGTGGGAGGCGACGAGTTCTTGCGCAGGGTTGGTACCGGCACCGGACGCCCGGCCAGCAGGCTGCGGTGCAGTTCCATGCACGACGCGAGCGCGGCAGTCGCTTGCGGGCCCGGCAGCGCGATCCATGCCAAGCCCTCCTCCAGCTCACGGGCGAGGGCCGGCAGTTCGGTGGCCAGACGCTGGCGGGCGTCGGCGTCGGCGGGCTCCACGGCACTGGCAAGCAGGCGGTTGGCCGTCAGCAGCCGAGCCGCCCACTGGGGGCTGTCCGGCCCGTGGAGATACACCGCCTTGGCCAGCACATGCACCCAGTAGCGTTCCAGAAAGTTGCGCGCCACGCTGGGCGGCGCCTGGCCGACCAGCAGGTAGACGGCCCGGCTGGCCTGGTGCAGCGCCACCTCGCGCCGCTCCAGGCGGGCCGCCGCCTCGACGTGGGCAGCCGCGCGCGTCATGGCGCCGCGCTGGCGGGTTGCCAGCAGGGTATCGAGCACGGCCAGGGCCATTTCGAAATCACGCCGGGTCGGGCGTGGCAGGCGGCCGAGGGAGCGCACCATCGAAGCCAGCCCGCGGCACACCGGCAGATCCGGAGGCGAATCGGGGGCCAGTGTGCGACCGATGTTGGCAATCCGATCGAGCAGGCTCAGCGCGGGGTGGCGCTCAAGGGACAACAGGGTGTCGCTGCGCAGTGCAAGGCGCAGCAGGGGCGTCCGCAGGCCGTTGAACAGGGCGCGGATCACCGGCGGCAGGGCCGGCGATCCGGCACCGCGCGTGCACACCGTCTCGATCACCTCCACCGCCGCCGCCTTCGACGGGCTCAGGAGCGCGCCGAGTTCGCTGGCCCCAAGGGAAACCGGCACGCCGGAGCCGGAATTCTGGCGTTCCACAAGCCACGCCTCGATACGTTCGATCAGCGCCGAACCCTGCCCCGGATCACGGCTGGCCGCCGGCGCCGGCATGTTCTCCCGTTGCGCCAGCACCGCCAGGCGCAACGCATCCACCGGATGGATGGGCAGGCTGGCGCGGGCCGCCGGCGTGTCGGTCCAGTACACTTCGGCATCGTCGTCCCGCGGCCTGCGGCGGGCGTGGGCTTCGTCGGCAAAGCTGTGCTCCAGCGCCCGGTAAAAGCGGCACAGATGACGGCGCAAGGGCTCTTCCAGCTGGCCCAGCAGGCGCAAGGCCTCGACCGGGTTGAGTCGCTCGGCCTCCTTCAGCGCACGCAAGGCCCGGCACACGCTGGCCGTGCCGAGGGGCGACTCCTCGCGCAATTCGACACCGTCCTCGGCAAGCTGATGGCGCATGCGCAGGTGCAGAACCGACAGGTCGCGCCCGCAGAAATCCTGCAGGCGCTGGTCGAGATTGATCAGGGCGATGGAATAATCCGACTCGTCATCGCGAACGAGATTGATCGGCGGCGAGCTTTGCCCCGGACCTTTACTGCCAGCGCCCTTGCGCCCACCGACAAGTTCGTCGAAGCAGGCGCCCGCGGCCTGGGTCAGCGCGTCGAGCCAGTCCGGGTGATGGATCACCTCGGAAGCCCCCTCGCGCAGCGCCCTCAGAAAACCCTCCCGACTCCGGGTAAGGAGCGAGCCTGCCGGGGTTGCGCGGGAACGGGACGACTTGGACATGAAGGGAGAGCGGGGAGGGTATCAATCCGGGTTTATACACAGCCCCCTTCCGTTTCACCGTGACAGACGCCCGATTTGAGTCCATTTACGGGCCACGCGCCACCCGATCACACCGGCGAACCCCGCCGCCAGGCCCCATTTGAGCGCCGAGCACAAGGCCGACAGTGGAATCACGAGGCTGCTCGCGCCGACCGGGCCCGCCAGCAGATGCAGTTGCAGCAGGTTTTCGGCAAAATCGAAGAGCGCCGCCAGCGGCAGCAGCCAGGCCGTGATCGAGGCCAATCGGCACGCTTCCGGCGCAAACAGCGCGCCACGGGTCACGACGATGCGACCGCAGGCCGCGTAGATGAGCACATGGAAAAAATCGTAGGCAAAATGCTCGCGGTAAGCGCGTTCGCCGTCGGAGCCCCAGGCCGCCAGAATTGCCCAGTAGCGCGCCGGATCAAAAGTGAACTGCAGAAACAAGATATTCGGCCGTAATTGCTGAAGCAGTTGCACCAGATAGCCCTGTGACAACGCAAAAACGAGCACCGCAAGGACGACCGGACGACGCGAAGAGACGTTCATGCCTGTTCCTTTCCACCGGAGGCGGAAGTAGTTATCGCCAAAAGTGAAACTTCAAAACGATAAAAATGTTTTTTTCGATAAAATCTTAAAACTTTAGCGCTGCAGGCACACATCGTTATGAATACAGGCACGACACCCCGCCCGCTCACTCACGAAGAGCTGAACGACACACTTGCCGCGGTCCGCATTCCCCCCTGCCCGGCCATCGTCACGGAAGTCATGCGCGAAGCCCAGCGAGACGAACCCTCGATCAAGGTTCTGACCCGCATCCTGGCGTCCGACGTGGGGATGTCGGCGATGGCCATCAAACTCGCCAACTCGCCGATGTTCGGATCTGGCGCAAAGGTCAAAAGCATTCAGCAGGCGGTTGCCCGGCTCGGCATCAGCAACATCCTCAGCGTGGTGATTGCGGTGGCCCTGCGCAATACCAACAGCGGCCTGCCCGCCGAGTTGATGGACAGCTTCTGGTCGCGCGCCGCCACCCTCGCCCTCGCCGCCGGTGTTCTGGCTCGCAAGCATGTCGGCATATCCCCCGAGAGCGCCTAC
Source organism: Zoogloea sp. (assembly GCF_030157465.1). GTDB lineage: Bacteria > Pseudomonadota > Gammaproteobacteria > Burkholderiales > Rhodocyclaceae > Zoogloea. Next base: position 646 of record NZ_JAOAUU010000026.1, on the reverse strand, counting down.
ACCTACGCGCTGTTCCACGACGCGGCGGTGCCGGTCCTGATGATCAACTTCCCCGATTACGCGGCCCTGTACGCCAGCGCCACCGACCACGGCGCGCCCTTCGTCCGCCAGGAGCAGGAGCACTACCGCTGCGACCATGCGGTGACCGGATGGCTGCTTGCCCGCAACTGGGGCCTGCCCGCCATGATCGCCTCGGCGATCCGCTACCACCACGATCCGGAACTCTACATCCTGCCCGAGAAGGAACTGCCTTCCGACGCCCTGGCGCTGATTGCCGTGACCATCATCGCCGAACATGTCGTCGCCGAATTCACCAAAGACGCCGAGCCGGTCGAAGGCCGCCCCTTTGAAGACGCCAAGGCCTTCCTCGGCACCTCCGAGGCCGACCTCGACGAATTCCGCGACATCGTCGCCGCCGCGCTGAGCTGAAAGACCACGCTCCGCAATGCAAATGCCCGCCGAAAAGGCGGGCATTTCAGACTGCTGACGAACCCCCGGTTTTCCCGGGGGTTCGTGCTTTTTGGAGTCCTGTCAGACGATCGGAAGCACTGGGTCGCGGCCGGGGCCGGCGGGGCGCATTGGGGTGAAGATGGCGTACAGGCCGCGTAGAGCGCCTGTCGGAGCACCACACAGCCAGAATTTCGGG
>NZ_JAOAUU010000025.1 GCF_030157465.1 Zoogloea sp. | reverse complement strand
CTTGTGAATGCGGGCTCTCGGCTTGGCCGGGCCAAAGATACTGTTCGATCTCTTGGGTGAGGGTGAGTGGCCGCTGCAAGATCTACCATGCGGGCGCGCGGCCCAAGGGCGGGTACGGCATCCAGCCACTCAGTCGGGGTGCCCCCCGACTATGCACACCCGACCGCCAGGCAAGGTCGATGGCGATCGGGTGCTGGTGCATGAGGAAAATAATACAAGGTCGGGTTAGCGCAGCGTAACCCGACATCGGACGTGTCCATCGATGTTCATGTTGGTGTCGGGTTACGCCCTGCGGGCTACCCCGACCTACCTGCTGGCTCTGCCTCTGCCTTTCGACAAGCGATATTTACTGGCAGGGCTATTGCTCGCCGATCAGCCTGAGCCCCGGCGGCAGGGATTCGCCGAAGCTGCGGCGCTGGGCGGTTTCATCGAGCCGGGCGCCGTCCCGCACCATCGCGATCCAGCCCTCGGGGGCACGGATCGCAGCGAGGCGCCGCACCACTTGGTCGCGCAGTTCAGGCGGCAGGTCGCGGGAGCGGTCGCCGGTGAGGTGGGCGATCTGGGCGGCGGCAAAGGCGGCGGGTTCCACGTTCTTCCAGTCGAGCGCGAGGATCGCGTCGAGCCACTCGGCGGCGATGTCGGCCGGCACCACCGTGTGGGCGCTGCCATAGAGCGATTCCCGCGCGCCAACGCGACCGAGCGCCCACCCGATGTGGGCTTTTCCGGCAGGTCGTTCGAGCTGCGTCAGCAGCCACTTGCCCACTTCGATCCGGTGCATGGCCGGTACGCGCTCCAGCGTGGCGGCCAGCCGCACCATGTCGTCATGGCTGCCCTGGACGGGGCTTCGCGTGCGCTTGCCCGCATCGGCTTCTTCGAGGTGGCCGGCGAGCACTTCCAGTACTTCCAGCTGGGCCGCCTCGGGCAGGCCGCCGGCGGCGCGCCGCCACAGCGTCCACCACTCCGACCAGTTGCGGCTCTCCTGCACGTACTGGAGCCCCTGTTCGAACAGCCCGACAAGCTGTTCGATACGCCATTCGTCGAGGGCCGCGCCGGCGCCGGGGCGCAGGGTGTAGCCGGCCAGGTTGAGCCAGGTGCGTTCGTGTTCGGCAGAGCGTCGGCGTCGGCTCGCGCGTTCCATCAGCGCATCGAAGAGCGCCCGCAGCAGCGGCAGATCCCACTTTTCCCGCGGGCCGAGCTGGCGTTCGAGGCGGGCGCGCAGGCCGCGCACTTCGCGGGCGTCCACCGCTTGTGAGCTTGAGCCGAACACCCTGTCGATCAGATCGATGGCCCCGGCCAGTTGCGGTGAGTCGATGGGCGGAGCAATACCGTCGGCACTGGCTGCATCGCCGCGCAACTGAAAGGCCAGCAGCCAGCGGCGAGCCGGATCGTCGGCGCTGACGCAATGCATTTCCAGGGTGCCGACTTCGGTCATGGCGGTGATCAACTGCACCGTCACATCGCGGCGGCGGCTGCCCTCGGGCGCGGGCAGAGCGGTGGCCAGCGGCGGCAGGCGGATGAAGTCCTCGCCGGCCAGCTCGACGATATCCCCGGCCTGCCAGGGGCTGTCGCCCACCGAGGACGCCAGGTGAAAGCGCACCGCCTGGCCCAGGCGCAGCGCGAAGTTGCGCGCCGGCAGATGCACTTCGTGGCCGGCTTCGGTGCCGCGGGGCAACACGCAAATGCCGCGCGAAACCCCGTCGTCAGCATCGAGAAGCAAAAAATAGCTGCGCGCCGAGCCGCCGCCGATGGCAGGCCCCTGGCCTTGGGTGCGCGCCAGCCCGTAGGCGACTGCGCCCCGGGCCACCGCCACGTCCGGCGCGTCGTTGTGCAGCACGTGCAGCCCGGCGCCGCGCCAGCGGGCCAGGGTTTCTTCGAGCCGCCGGGCGATGGGGCCGGCGCGGAACACGCCGCCGTTGAGCAGCAGCGTATCGGGCACCGGCAGCGTGTCGTCAGCAGGCGCAGCCGCACCGAGCGCGGCCCGCGCAGCGCTGGCGTGGCGCTGCAGGAAGGCCGCCAGGTGGCGGGTGATGGCCGGATCGGCGGGGTAGGGCAGGCCGAATTCGACGATGCCGGTGCGCCGCCGCCGGGGCGATTCATCCGCTTGAACCACTGGCAGAAAGCCATCGACGACGAGTCGCTCCACGTCCTCTCGCGCCAGTTCAACCGAGCGTGCGGCGCCGATCAGCCGGGAACCCGCGCCCAGCAGGGTGACGCTTGCCCGCTCGGGTGCATCCGGCGCCAGCAGTTGCTCCTTGGCCACGCGGCAGCGCTGCACGAGTTGCGAAAAGCGCGCGGCCGACAGGCGCTCGGTGCCGCCAAGGCGTTGCTCGACAAGATGGGCCAGCGCCAGGTCCATGTTGTCGCCACCCAGCATCAGGTGGTCGCCGACGCCGATACGGGTGAGTTTTGGGGGGGCGCCGTCCGCCCCGGGCTCGACCTGGACCAGCGTCAGGTCGGTGGTGCCGCCGCCCACGTCGCATACCAGCACCAGCCGGGCGCCGTCGAGTTCGGCAGCGAGACTGTGGCGATAGCGATACAGCCAGTCCTGAAAGGCGGCTTGCGGCTCTTCGATCAGGCGCAGCCTGGGCAGGCCGGCGAGGCGGGCCGCTTCGAGGGTGAGCGCCCGGGCGCCTTCGTCGAACGAGGCCGGAATCGTCAGGACGATTTCCTGAGACACGAGCGGGCTGTCGGGAAAGCGCGCGTTCCACGCCGCGTGCACGTGCGCCAGGTAGCTCGCGCTGGCCGCCAGCGGCGACACCTTCGCCACATCCTCGCTGGCGCCCCAGGGCAGGATGGCCGCGCTGCGATCCACGCCGGCGTGGGACAGCCAGCTTTTGGCGCTGGTCACCAGCCGGCCCGGCACCTGGGCGCCGAGGTCGCGGGCATAGCGGCCGATGACGGGCGCCGCGTCGTCACCCGCGCCGCTGGCCCAGGGCAGACGCACGGATGTCGCGTCCAGTTCGCCCGCAGCCGGGTGGTAGCGTACGGAGGGCAGCAGCGGCGGCGCGGCCACTTCGCCGGGGCCGACCAGCTGGTCGATGGGCAGCAGCCGAATCTCGGCATCCCCCTCCGCCGCATAGGCGACGACGGTGTTACTGGTGCCGAGATCGATGCCGACGAGGTAGCGGCTCATCGACGTGCCCATTCATGCACGGGCTTCACGCCTGGCCGCGCACGTCGAATTCCACCTTCCAGCGATCGACGCCGCCAACCGGCAGGGCTTCGAGTTCGAGGGTGCCGGTTTCGGTGATGCGGGCGTGCAGCCTGACCGCGACGATCTCGCCGGCCCGGCGGCCTTCGGCCGGCAGGCTGGCTTCGATTTCTTCCAGCTCCTGCAGCTCGTCCGGCGCCCAGAAGTCGAGCAGCGTGCCCACCTGGTCCTGGCGGCGCACCGACGAACCGAAGAAACGAAAGCGCACCGGCTCGCCCACCACAAGGCCGAATTCCTGCGCGGGCAGTTCGGCTTCGGTGCCTTCTTCCATGCCGAAGGGGGCGACGCACAGCGCCTGGATAGGCGGCTCCATGCCCGGGATGGCCGGCATCGCCGATTCGACGGCCACGTAGTAGGCCTGTGCCGTGCCGCCGCGGATGCGCACGCCGCGGCCGCGCCGCACGTAGCCGTAATAGGCCGCGCCGCGGGCCACCGCGAGGTCGAGATCGGTGCCGCCGAGGAGGCGCGCCGGCGCTGCGTTTTCGGCAGCGAGCCAGATGTTCACAAGGCCGAGCAGGCGATCGGCGATCAGCCCGGACTTGAGCACGCCGCCGTTGAACAGCACGGCCGTGGGGTGCAAGAAGGAGGCGTCGCCGGATGCTTGCGTGGCAAAGCCTTCAAGCTCGGAGGTGGCGCCGCGCTGGCGGCTCAGGAAGGCGCCGAGGTGGCGGGTGATCGCGGCATCCTGGGCGTAGGGCAGGCCGAGCTGGGTCAGCGCGCCGCGGGCGCGGGTGACGGGGGCGTCGGACACCGCCACTTCGGGGAAGAAGCCGTCGAGCAGGCTGCGGGTGAGTTCGTCGCGGGTGACTTCGGTGCGAATCGAGCCGCCGATCAGCTTGGAGCCACGGCTTGGCACCACCACCGGCACCGCGTCCACGCTGGCGTCGCTCAGCAGGGTTTCCTTGGCGCCGCGGCAGGCGTGGGCGAGGGCGCGGGTTTGCCACGGGTCGAGCTGGGTGCCCTGGCCGGCGAGTTTGCGTGCAACGCCGTAGGCCAGCGCCAGATCCATGTTGTCGCCACCGAGCAGGATGTGATCGCCAACCGCAACCCGGTGCAGTTCGAGCTGGCCTTCGCGTTCGAGCACGGCGATCAGCGACAGGTCGGTGGTGCCGCCGCCCACGTCCACGACGAGGATGATGTCGCCTTTTTTCACGTCCTTGCGCCACTGGCCGGCGCTGTGTTCGATCCAGCTGTAAAGCGCGGCCTGGGGTTCTTCGAGCAGGGTGATGCCGGTGTAACCGGCAGCCCGGGCGGCCTCGGCGGTGAGTTCGCGCGCGGCGGGGTCGAAGGACGCGGGAATGGTGACGGTCACGTCCTGGGCGTCGAAGGGCGCGTCGGGGTGGGCGCTGTTCCAGGCTTCGCGCAGGTGCGACAGATAGCGGATCGAGGCGGTGAGCGGCGAAATGCGCGCCACTTCGGCCGGCGCCTCGGCGGGCAGGATCGCTGCGCGGCGGTCCACGCCCGGGTGGCACAGCCAGCTCTTGGCGCTGGCCACGAGGCGGATCGGGGTTGCAGCGCCGCGGGTGCGGGCAAATTCACCGGCCGCAAAATCCTGCCCGGACGTCCACGGCAGCCCGAGATCACCCGGCGCCAGCTCGCTTTCGTGGGGCAGGTAGAGGAAGGAGGGCAGCAGCGGGCGCGCCTCGACGGCGCCGGGGCCGGTGAGCTGGGGCACGGACAACACCTGCTGGACGACCTTCTCGCCGTCGCTGGCGGTGACATCCACGTAGGACAAGGCGCAGTGGGTGGTGCCCAGGTCGATCCCGATGGCGTAGCGCGGGGCGCTCACCGGGGCGCTCACAATTCCACCTCGGCCTGGGCCACGATGCTTGCGTCGTGACCGGCGGCGAGCTTCGGCAGGCGGGTGTCGCTCACCTTCCAGCCGCGGTGGCTGAGGCTGCCGGTGAAGGGCGCCTTGCCGACGACATTGCCGGTGAGCCGCACGGCCGCGGCATCGAAGCCCTCGGCGAGGGTGATGCGGCTGCCTTCGGCCTCCGCGCGCACGGGCTGGAGGCTGAAGTGTTCGCGCAGCACCTTGCGGCAGCCTTCATGGACGACGCGCGCAGCGGCGCCGATGTCGGCATCCGAATAGGCCTTCACGTCCTCCTCGATGAAGTCGATGAAGCGCGCGTCCCGCTGCAGCAGGCCGAGCAGCTGCAGCGCGGCCTCGTGGGGCGCCTCGCGAAGCGGGGATACCGGCGCGGGGGGCGCTTTGGGCGGCTCGACGGGCTGTGGAGCCGGCTCGATATCGTTCAAGGCCTCGACACGGGATGCGAAGCCGGGTTTTGAGAGGATGGAGAGAAAGCTCCCGCAGGCGAGCGAGAGCCTGCGCAGAAAGGAGGGATCGGGTCGGGTCATGGAAGGGTCCTTGTTACGTCTCGGGCGTCAGCACTTGGAGCGCACAGCGTGCGTGCCGGGATGCGTCGCAATTTTACTGCGTCGCAATATAACCCGCGTGCTGCCGTTTGCGATGACTGCCGTGGACAGCAGATGCCCCGGCGGGCGCTTACAGGCCTGGCTTTACTCCGGATTCGACGGGACGCCGTTGCTGGAGAGCCAGCGATACACCGCCTTGAACATCAGCTCGGGGTCGACAGGTTTTGTGATGAAGTCATTCATCCCGGCAGCCAGACATTTTTCGCGGTCTTCGGTAAAGGCGTTTGCGGTCATCGCCACGATAGGAAGATTTGCGCGACCAGGCAGCTTCCGGATGTTCAAAGTGGCATCGACACCACTCATTTTCGGGCGCCTCGAAAAACCTCGCCCCACCCGCTGCTTGGTAAAATCCTGCCGTCC
>NZ_JAOAUU010000024.1 GCF_030157465.1 Zoogloea sp. | reverse complement strand
CTTTGCCGCCTCTTTCGTGAGCATCCGGTAGCCTGGAGGCGGTGTCTGTAGGGGCTTGGGTAGGTCGGGTTAGCGAAGCGTAACCCGACATCGGACGTGTCCATCGACGTTCATGTTGGTGTCGGGTTACGCCCTGCGGGCTAACCCGACCTACCCGCGCTGAAGTCGCCCCTACAGTCCGGACTCAAAAATCCCCGTATTCCCTGCACCAGGCAATCAGCGCGCGGGTCGATTGATCCAGGCCTTCCGTATCGGATTCGCCGCGCAGCGCGGGAAGGAGGCGGCCGGCGAGCTGCTTGCCCAGCTCCACGCCCCATTGATCGAAAGAGTTGATCCCCCAGATCACGCCCTGCACAAAAACCTTGTGCTCATAGAGCGCAAGCAACAGCCCCAGATGGTAGGCATCGATGCGCGGCATGATGATCGTCGTCGACGGCTGATTGCCCGCAAAAACCTTATGGGGCAACAGCGCCGCCATCTGCTCGGCCGGCACACCGGCTGCCTCCAGTTCGGCACGCGCCTCTTCCTCGGTCTTGCCAAAAGCCAGCGCGGCGCTTTGTGCAAGAAAGTTGGCCATCAGCGGCGCCTGATGCCCCGGCAGGGGATGGTCGCTTTGCGCGCTGGCAATGAAATCGCATGGAACCAGCCAGCCACCCTGATGCAGCAGCTGAAAGAACGCATGCTGCCCGTTCGAGCCGATTTCACCCCACACAATCGGATTGGCCTGACACGACAAGGGCTGACCATCACGCCCCACCGTCTTGCCGTTCGACTCCATTTCAAGCTGCTGCAGGAAGGACGGCAAAAAGCGCAAGGACTCGTGATACGGCAACACCGCACTGGTGCCCGCGCCCAGAAAGTTGGTGTTCCAGATCCCGATCAGCGCCATCAACACCGGCAGATTCTTCTCCAGCGGCGCCTCGCGAAAGTGGGTGTCCATCGCCTGCGCACCCGAAAGCAGACGCTCGAAACCGTTCATCCCGATCGCCAGCGCAATTGGCAAGCCCACCGCCGACCACAGCGAATAGCGCCCGCCCACCCAATCCCACAAGCGGAAGACGTTCTGGGCCGGCAGCCCGAAGGCCCGCGCCTGCTCTTCATTGGCGGTGACCGCCACAAAATGCAGGGGCAGCGCGCGCTTCGCATCCTCCCCCGCCGCCGCACACAGCCACTCCCGGGCGGTATGGGCGTTGATCATGGTTTCTTGCGTCGTGAAGGTCTTGCTCGCCACCACAAACAACGTGGAGCGCGGATCCAGCTGCTCGATCAGCTTGGCAAGGTGGGCGCTATCGATGTTCGACACGAAATGCATGTTAAGACCCGGATGCTGATAGGCCGACAGCGCCCGCACCACCACCTTCGGCCCCAGATCCGAGCCGCCAATACCGATATTCACCACATCCCGAATCGCCTCGCCGGAAAAACCCCGCCACAAGCCAGCGCGCACCCGATCGGAAAACTGCCGCATGTGCGCCCGCACCGCGCGCACTTCCGGCATCACGTCCATCTCGGCATTGGGAAACGGCTCAAGCGTCAGGTGACGCAAGGCCGGATGCAGAACGGCACGGTCTTCGCTGACATTGATCTTCTCACCGGAAAAGAACCGATCACGCCACGCGTCGAGCCCGGAATCCCGCGCCAGCGCCAGCAGCAGATCAAGCGTTTCAAGATCCACGCGCTGCTTGGAAAAATCCACCAGCAGGCCGTCCAACTCAAACGAGAGGCGGGAAAAGCGTTGTGGATCGCTGGCGAACAGCTCACGCAGGTGACGGGAGGGCAAGCTCTCACGCAAGGCGGACAAGGCCTGCCACGAGGCGCTTTTTGTAATAGGCATAAGGATCAATTCCGCTTCTGAAACCAGTCAATTTGACCGGCATTTTACAAGCCGAGAATCCACTCGCCAGCGATACTTTCTCGTTTCTCGAGTGATCGTGAACCTTCCCGGCTCGAACAGAAGCAGAAAGCCCCGCGGGCTGCCCCTTGAAAGGAGGAGCGCTGGTGTCAGCGCCACATCAGGCTAGATCAACCTCCCCTGCCTACCAACCGCTACAGGGTATGCAGGCGATCCGATTTAGCCCCGATATGCTCCATGGCCTTGCCGTTCCACAGGGCCGGACAATGGCCGTGTTTGCTCTGGCCGGCGAGCACCGTGCCGCCCTTTTCGAGGATGTGCGCAGTGTCGGTACCGACCAGAACGTTGCAGCCTTCGCTGAGGGAACAAAGGGGGCACATGCCCCCTTTGTACTTGCAAGCACGGCATGCGCCGTTGGTTCGGACGCGGCCTACTTGGTCCGTCCATACTGGTCGTCGAAGCGCACGATGTCGTCCTCGCCCAGGTAGGAGCCTGATTGCACCTCGATCAGTTCCAGCGGCACCTTGCCCGGGTTTTCCAGTCGATGTCTTTCGCCCAGGGGAATGTAGGTCGACTGGTTCTCCCCGAGCAAAATATCCCGGTCGCCGTTGACTACGCGCGCCGTGCCCTTCACGACTATCCAGTGCTCCGCGCGGTGATAATGCATTTGGAGGCTGAGCGCCGCGCCCGGATTCACGACGATACGCTTGACCTGGAAACGCTCACCCGCATCGATACCCTCGTAACTGCCCCACGGACGCAGCACGCACCGGTGGAACATCGACTCCCCACGGCCTTCGGCATTGAGGCGCTCGACAATCCTCTTCACGTCCTGCGCGCGATCTTTGGTCGTCACCAGCGTCACATCCGCCGTCTCGACGATCACCAGATTCTCGACCCCGATCGCGGCCACCATACGGTTCTCTGCACGGATGTAGCAATCGTGCACATCCTCGACAAGCACATCACCCGTCAGGGTGTTGCCGGACGCATCACGGTCTACCACCTCGGACAACGCAGACCACGAACCCACGTCGCTCCAGCCAAGGTCAGCCGCCTCTACCACCGCCGCCCGGCTCGTATGCTCCATCACCGCATAGTCGATGGACTCCGACGGACAAACCGAAAAAGCCGCTTCATCCAGACGCAGAAAGTCCAAATCCGCTTTGGCTTGTGACACGGCCAGCCGCGCCTGCTTGAGCATCGCCGGCTGATGGACAGCCAGTTCTTCCAGATACACCGAAGCTTTCAGAACGAAGATGCCGCTGTTCCAGTAATAGCCCCCATCCGCAAGAAACTCTTCGGCGATCTCGCGATCAGGCTTCTCGACGAAAGCCTGGACCTCATAGGCACCATCATTCAGCCCCTTCCCGCGACGGATATAACCGTAGCCGGTATGAGGCGATTCCGGCTTGATGCCAAAGGTCACCAGATAATCCTCCTGCGCAAGGCTGGCTGCACGCTCCACATAGCGACGCAGCTTCTCCTCATCGAGTATCACGTGATCAGACGGCCAGACAAGCAGGACTGCGCTCGGATCCATACGAAGCGCGACCAAAGCCGCAACCGCCACCGCCGGAGCCGTGTTGCGACCCACCGGCTCCAGCAGGATCGAAGAAGGCTTCACGTTGATTGCGCGCAATTGCTCCGCAACGATAAAGCGCTGCTCCGCATTGCTGATAACGATGGGCGCAGCGAGATCGGGCATGTCCTTGATACGCAGCGTGGTCTGCTGTAGCAGGGTTTTTTCCCCCGTCAGCGCGAGAAACTGCTTCGGGTAGGCAGAACGGGAGAGCGGCCACATGCGGGTACCACTGCCACCGGAAAGGATCACAGGAATCAGCATTCAAAAACACCTCATATCAAAATACCGTCTTGCCCCCCCAACAGAATACGTGGTCAGAGCAGTGCGCCATTCACTAATACATTCGCAATGTCTTCCCCAATCCTAACAGGGCATCGAAATACAAAAACTCAACACAGATTGCTAAAAATCTAATGCGTGAAGACTGGATGCCGGCTAAGCAAATCAGAGACTTGGACAACGAGACCATTGAGTTGAGAACTCCACTCGTGCTTTCTTTCTACATAACTTCTTCCATTCTCAGCAATCTGAAGCGCCCATTCGTTGCGCTCCCAAACCTGCTTGATCATCTTCACGTAATCCATCGGCTCATCCGCCACAAGTACGTCATGATTCGGAATGGCCGAAAAGCCTTCAAGCCCAATAGACGACGTAATCACTGGGAGCCCTAACGCCATGTACTCAAGAACTTTGTTCTGAACACCCGCTGCCAAGCGGACTGGGCAGACGCCGACCCGTGCATCTACAACAGCATCCGCTACATTATCAACGGCGCCGGTAACCTCGACGTTCGCATAAGCCCGCAAACGCTCGGCATCGTTATCAGAAATTTTCCCAACCACACGAAAAACCGCATCCAGTTCCCGGGGGACGAGCGGCATAACCTGCTCCGCAAAATATATACACGCATCCATATTCTGAACACTTGTCATGTTCCCAATATAAGCAATCACTGGTTTGGACTCACGCCTCGTCGAAAATGGAAAATTCTTCAGATCGACACCGTTTGAACAAACCAAGATTTTTTCAGAAGGACGCCCCTCGAGAAGGAAATCACGATCAGTAGAAGAGACAAGCGTTACCAAACTGAACTCATCAATTGCCCTTCGCTCATACCGAAGCAATCGTGAGGCCTCGATTGTGTACACCCATTCCTTAAGGCTCTTCTTACCGCCTCGAGCCTTCACCCTTTCATAATTCAGGGATATGGCATCCGTCATCTCGAGAACGGTTGGAATATTCTTAAGAGCCCGAACGTAATCACCTGTTCGAATTAGATGTGCCAAACAAAGTTCGTGATGAGGCAAAAGTTCGTTCAAAGCATCCCGAAACTCAGCCGATCTATAGTAAGCAACTTGGAGCGGAGTTCTTGTAGGCAAGGCAAAAAGAACATTCAATTGCGATCGCCATTTTGGCAAAAAAACCCGATGAATAGATGCAAAGACTCCATCATCTGGAGCCTGCATTTTCATTTCGGCCTCGGTCTCACACAGACTCAACAAGGTAAGTCGATAATGCTTTGACAGCTCCTTGCACACATAATAAATGCGAAGGCGGTCACCACCTACGACAGGATAAGGGTACCTTGGCGTCAGAATTAGCAGTCGAGGCTGAGTCGCAATTTCAGAAGAATTCATAGTCCAAACACCACGCCACACTTAAATAAATCAACACATCTGAGCACGCACCTAAAAGCTGCGTTACCACGCCCCTAAAAGAAGAATAAGGAGCGATCAATACTCCCAACCAAACCACAACAGCGACCACTATCGCGCGAATACCTATTGCGTTAAACGCTTCCACTCACTTACCGCGTACCCCAGAGAAAACTCTACAGGGGGATTAAACTCACAATTTTCCAACGCAACGTTATCAATGGCACCCGCAAACGCCTCTTTAGTACCAACTACCACTACACCACCGCACTCAAGAATTCGATCATTGAGGCCTCTAACAGCATGTGGCAACGCAACCACAAAAACCCCGTTCGAAAGAGCCTCGCATATTTTGACGTTAACTCCCGCGCCACTAACTATAGGCGCAACAAAAACATCTATAGATGACCAATAATCTTTAATATCGGGTATGTATCCCGGAAATTCAAAATTCGCACATCTCGGTTGCCTATCTCGCATCGACTTTTGAATTTGACTATCGCCCCATCCTGATCCTGCAAAGACAACATCTACCTCCCTGGAAACAAGGGGAAGAATCTCATCGACGAGAATATCTACAGCTTCTCGATTGGGCCGCCAACCCGCTTCACCTAAAAAGCCGAGACGCAATTTCCTGCCAGACGTTACTGACAAACTCCCCGATAGAACATTTACATTGAATACTGGGTAAATCGTCGCGACATTTCCACAGAACTTTCGAAACCAACTCGCCTCTGCCGATGAAATGGTTACAACACCGTCAACAGACTTGACGAGGCCAATCTCAAACCTCATCACCCATTTCCGATAAATTTCCCTGAAAAACCTCGGAATCTTGGAAAGCTTATAGGCAATAAGCTCAGACTCAATATTATGCGCGATATAAATCTGCATCTTCGAGCTAAAAATCTCTCGCGCGACTGCCGCCTCAAGATGATCTATCACAACTAGATCCCAGTGAGCTGATCGAAACTCCCTAGGAATACGCGACAAAGCGCCGGAATGAAAAATGACATTGGGCGGAAGCAGTCTGAACAGCCCAAAGAGTATGGAAAAAAATAGACGCAGAAACCTAGAGCCGAACAGCTGGACGTCAGAAAGCACGAGCAACGAAACATCGTAGTCCCCAGACATCGCTTCCAGTATTGACTTGCTATACCGTACGCCCCCCGACTCTTTGACCAAACCTATAGTCGTAATAAAAAGAGCTTTCTTCATACAACCTTTGTATTGATCAATTTAAAAAAGCGCATTCAAAATAGTTAAACACCGGCTGTAAAACTCGGAGCAAAAATCCGCATCCGACTACCGAAATTCCGATCGTTCAGCCAACGAAACGCCCCTAATCTCAATCTTATTCGAAGCCTCTTTCCCGACCCGAGGAAACCGAATAAAAAACATCCCAAGAAACAAGGGGTGGATAAATGCTCCAGAAAAGAAAAGCATCGAAAAAACCAGAACAAAAAACGATCTATACCCTAGCGCCTTAATCGCAGAAGCGAGATACGCAGAGAGAATAACCAGAAATCCGAAAAACCCACTGCTAAAAATTATAAAAACCCATCCATTATCTATGTTGGTGTTATAAACATCATCACCTTCAAAAGTAAGCTTTAACAGATAAATGAAATTATTATAATTTCTAGAAATGTACTCAGCATGCAGTCCAAAGCCAGATCCAAACCAAAAATTATTCTCGACCGTGTAATCCAGAAGCATCGCAGTAGCGATGAACCTTAGCTCAGCACTTCGGTCATCGCCACCCTTGAAGAAATTTTCAATTCGATCAAAAAGAAAACCACCAAAATCCGAAACATACAGCATGCTCAATGCAAAAACAGCCACTAGGGAAAGCGCGAAGAACCTGCCAATCAAGGCTTTAGAAAGCGGCTTGCTAAAAAAAAGAGCGATGAAAGAAATCCCTAAAACAAAAAGCCCCGAACCAGACAAGGAAAGAAAAACCAAGCCAATCAGTGCTGAAATCACAAAATAATCCACTTTCTTTTTTACTGCACCGTAAGACAGCAGCAAAAAACAAAGCATTGCGCTAAACAAGCCGAGAAAACTAGGCTCGGCGAAGAGAAAGCTAAATCGCTTTGCCCCACTTTCATCTATAAAATAGAAAAGAGAGGCTAGTTCGGTTCCGAGAGTCAAAGTGGACGCGTAAGCACCAAAAGCATAGATCTTGGCGAAAAGCGATACATGATCTTGATTGAATTCAATTCTTGCCAAACTAAGAAAAATACAAAGCGTGGCAAAGTGCACGAGCGTATTTATAGATTTAGAAGTCGGCTCAAATCCATGCAGGAAAAGCCCCGCCCCGTAGGAGCAGATCCCGAAAATAACAAATATGGCAACCTTCCTATCAAGGTAGATCTTCCTGCCAGACTTCAGCGAATATAGCGCCAAAGCCATCGAGGCACCGTAACCTAAGAAAGGTAGCGGGGACCAATACAACATCACAACAACGAGCCAACCAAAGAACATACTTCACTCCAGCAAACTCGAGTAGTTAAAAATTAACGATCAGAAAAAAGACGCTATCACATTTTTTCAATAAATCGATCAATCAAAGTATTGATGCAACGGATATTGGCCGGGGTGGTTACTTCGGGAAAAATCGTGGGATCGTGAACAAACCCCAGAACCCCAAACCCATCAAGGTGCAAATCATTAAAAACATTCACAGAGGAAAAGCTTTCCAAAAGGGAGGTAAGCTTTGAAAAATCCTCAACCTTATACACAAACTGTGAGTAAGAATAGAAAATATCGGAAAAAACAATAGCCGGTATTCCAGCTGAAATCGCTTCCAATGCAGCGGTTCCTGCAATTGTCGCCACAGCATACGAGATCTTAATTATCACCGAAGAAGATATATTCCGATTCGCATAAACAACCCTTCCAGTGGCAAGAAGTCTAGAGAGTTTGAAGGGATCTCTAATTGAAAACGCGTTCGGGTGATCTTTAATAACGAGCACGTAGCCCTCATCGGTCGCGGCAAGTATCTTTTCAGCGATCTCAAACTGATCGTTGCTCTCCTCCGCAACGAAATCCGGGGTCGCCTCTGGCTGTATATGCAGCGGCATATAAATTATCTTTCGCCCAGCGACCATAGTCACCAACTGATCGTATGTAGCCGCGTACGCCTTAGAACGTCGAATACGGCCATAGAACTTCCGATACGCGATCTTCGCTATTCCATAGCCTTTATAATAAAAACTATTTCTTCGGTAATCCCTTAACTGCCCGTCAACATTGAATAAATTCCTCACAGACCGACTGATGCTATATTTTTCGGCTGCATTGTGCTTCTTCAGCTTCTCGCAAAGCGAATAGTACGAAACTTCTTCTTCACTCGAATCATTCAACGTTTCAGGATTCTCACTTATTGATTTATAGGAGTGAGCATCATCAAACATGACTATTTTATTCTTCGCCAGCGGCAGATTGAGAATGTGCCGATACCGATAGCCATTGCGAGTACTCCATCTGTAGAATGCGTGCTCGTTTGCCCAGCTAATTTCTCCCAATACAATCTTCGGGTTGAGTCGTTGAACCAGGCCCGAAAATACTGTTAGCTGAGTATCGATTATCCTTCTTGCAATCTCATAGGGATAGTGCCGAAGAACACGATCTCGCCCAATAGATTTTTTGTACTCACTTTCATGCTTACGGTACTCATCGGAAACTAACAGCGACATAGAGCGAGGCATCAGGTGGTAGCTCAACCCCCGCCGCTGACACTCTTTGGCCTTATCGCGGCTGAACACTATAAAGAACCATCGATGAGCACTACTACGCGCGACCTCTGCGTACAAATAAAAGTTATTGAAATTATCTACGTAGAGAATATCGCATTCGCGACCATTATCGCATTCGACAGAATGGGACTTATGCATTTCCTTCACTTCTCCACATATAGACAAATCAATAACCATTTCACTAAAAAACCCAATTAGCGCATTACAACCAAGACCTGCTTATACCAAAAAACCCACAACACCAAGCCAGCTAAATAAAATGATGACTATTTTTTTTTGAAACGTAGGTGTTTTTAATATCACCTAGACGCAAACGATTTTTTCTAAACTTAATAAAAACCGCTGGATTTCCACCATACACTCCATATTCTTCGGTACTTTTTGTAACAACACTACCTGCTGCGATAACGCTATATCGCGCAATTTCAACCCCTGGCATTATGAAAGCACCTTGACCTATCCACGCATAGTCACCAATGGTGACTTTCTTGCATATATTTCTTTCGTCAAAAGGAAGCAACTCCAAATCATCCGAATCGTAATTGTGATTGGAGCTAAAAACTGTTACAGCCTCTCCCAACACGACGCCTCGGCCAATCGATATGCCACCACCACCAAATATTTTTGACCAAGGCCCTATATAAATCTCACTATCAAACTCAATATTCTCTGGATTTGAAATCCTAACAAAATCATGGATTAGAACTTTTTCACCACACTTCCGGAGGGAATATCTATTAACACGCCGCAGGTGGGAAAACGCACCAACAAACAACTTAATTCTTCCAATAACGCTCGACAACATAGCTAATCTAAACCCTAAATCCAAAACCTCATCTCGAGCCGACACCATTTATTGAGCCAACTCCAATGAGATAAAATCTAACAAATAGAACGGACTTTATAGCAAGCACCATAAAAAAAGATGCACACAAGGCTATTGGAACAACTAATTCATGGCGATACAGAACATCCCTAAGAAAAAAAACACCTAAAAAAAATCCAATGAAGCCAAACACATGAGACGCCAAGATGTGGACATCTTTACGAATCGCATACAGACCATAGTGCGGAACCATACTCAATCCGTACAAAATCATCGCTCCGAGCAACCAAAAGTACAAAAAGGAGAACCGATCATACGCAGGCTTTGAAATCCACTCCACTAGCCAAGGCAGTGCGATCAAACTGATAACCGTAAAGAGCAAAGATGCAATACACACCTGACCAAGCATTCCAGCTATTTTTCTCTTAAAAAGATCATGCTTTTTTTCATTAAAATACCGAATCAAGTCTGGATACGCAAAAACAAAGACTCCCGCATCTAAGAATGTCATCAGCGCCGACGCGACGCCGATATAAAACACATAGACACCCACCGACTCCACACCCATTAATGACTCGAAGTAAAACCGGTCAAACGTCAGAAGAGCTCTAATCGACAGCGTTCCAACCAAGAAAAAAAGTGAAGTTTTTACACCATTAAACACCCAAGCCCAATCAATAGACTCTTTCCATCCGCCAATATTTAGCTGGGTAATTCTTTTGATGGAAATTGCAAGAGCCAGAACGCACGCCAAGCTCCAACAGATAAAGACGGTGTTTATGTTGCGCATCTCGCTCGAAGTTGCCATAAGCAGGATAGCCACAACAATCCATAGACCCTGTCTAATAAACAGGACAAAACTTGAAAAAAGCGGCTCTGCGGTAATAACATGAAGACGATTAAGCTCTTGGCAGCAGAATTCCAGTAACGCCAGCGCGCTCATCCACGCTACAACTTCCTTTGAATAAGCAGCATACTCTGCTAAAAAAAACATTACTAAAAGAAAAACCCCGTACATACCTGAAGAGAGTGCGACTTGGCCTTTTAAGTAACGTCCCCACGATTTTTTCTCTAATTCGAGTAACTCTCTGTTTGAGTAGACATAGAAATCGAGCCCTATGACATAAAGCGAAAATGCAACAGCCCCGCCGACAAGACCATATACACCCAAATCCGAAGGCTCTAGTAATTTGGCCAGAAAAAAAACAAGAAAAAAACGAAGAAGTAGGGTTGCGCCTCGCAACCCTACATTCAGGAACCTAGAATAAATTCTGTACACAAGGAAACCGACGAATAAGCCAACGATTTATCATCACAATCTTTAAAAGCCGAATTACCTCAAAACTAAGTTACCTTCTCTGCTTCCAGTAACTTTTCGGCATCTCGCCAATCACTCTCGGTATCAATGTCAATACTCTCCCTCAAATCTGACATCATCAAAGGGATAGAGTTGGGCGTAAGAAACTTACCCGCAGCTCTTAAAGATGCGGGCGAAATTAAATAAACCGCGCCATTTACAGCCCAAGCCGGCTCTAGATCTTGTGATCGCCCGCCTAATGACTCCCAGCCGAGGAATGGATCCAATGAGTCGTTAGTACAACGAAAGCACCATGCTGGATGACAAGAAGCCGGACTTAACCCAACAACAGGGCGTTGCCCACCGCCAGCAACAAAAACCTCGACACTATTTTTTATCGTTTTTGAGGTACGGAATGGAGACGTTGGCTGCAACAACAGCAAAGCGTCCACCGCACCGTAAATTGCCTCATATCGCTCTAATTCATAGAGAGCGACATCCACACTCGAAGCGGTATCCGAGGAAAGATGTGGAGGTCGAATTCCGAGGAAGTTAGCTCCATAGCGCTGCGCCACCCCCGCAATTGCATCATCATCCGTAGATACAATGATGTCGCAAAAAACAGTGCTTTCCTTTGCCGCAACAATAGTCCAAGAAATCAAAGGCTTGTCGCCAAGAACCCGAATGTTCTTACCAGGCAATCGCTTTGAACCACCTCTTGCCGGAATTAACCCCAAAATCCTCATTTGAGGATCGACTCGAACTCAGTTTGAGCACGCTTGAAGTCTTCCATGCGTCCGATGTCCAGCCAGTATTCATGTACCGGGAACATGGTTACATCACGCCCGACTCCAATCTCCTGCTCAAGAAGCGTCGGCATGTCCACCTTGATACCTGGCTGGACGCTCTTCACCAACTCGGGAGACAACACATAGACGCCAGCATTCACAAAGAATTTCTGAATCGGCTTTTCCACCATTGACCGAATCAGGTGACCCTCGCTCTGGATGACTCCATAAGGAACCTGGTATTCGTATTCCCGCACGCACATAGTGGCCACGCCCTTGTTCTCGTTATGAAAATCGAGAAGTTCGCGATAATTGAGCGTGGTGAGCAGATCCCCGTTCATCATGAGCATCGGCTCGTTGATCTCGTCGTGGGGTAGCAGGCCCACAGCGCCGCCAGTGCCGAGCGGAGTTTCTTCGTGGGTGTAGCGGATGCTGACGCCCCAACGCTTGCCGTCACCGAAATAGTCGCGGACCATCTCGGGCAGATAGTGGGTAGAGATAAAGAAGCGGTGAAAGCCAGCCTGGATGAAACGTTCGAGAATCAGCTCGAGAATGGGCTTGTCGCCGACTTTAAGGAGCGGCTTGGGGCAATCGTTGGTAAGCGGGTACAGGCGGGTACCAAAGCCGCCGGCCATCAGGAACACCGGATTGTTCAGCAAGCGCTTATCGAGCAAGCCGTGGAGGGTTTCCAGACCGACCACCCGATTTTCCACATCTACCACCGGCAACTGCAGCAACTGAGTGCTTTCCATCACCGCCAGTACGCGCTCGCGACTCCAGTCGCGCTGGGCGACTTGAGGAGTGGCGCACATCACCTGGCTAACGGGGACGTTGAGGGACTGATGGCGCAGCAGGGCCCGACGTACATCGCCGTCAGTCAGCGTGCCAAGCAGACGGCGCTCGTCATCGACAACGATGGCGATGCGCAGGGCGCTGCGATCCATAGTCGCAATAGCGTCTTCCAGCACAACCTGCGGTCCAATAAGAGCAGATTCCCAATTTTTCATGTCAGGCACTTCCAGATGTCCAAATAAATTTTTATTTCAATCGGCTGGCAGCGCCGAGGCGGATCAGCGGGTCGACGAGGACGGATTCCCAACTTTTCACGGTGGGGCGTTCCTGAGTCAGGCTGTAAAACCGAGGTTGTAGAAGGATTTCTTCAGGATCCCGTCGAGCGGATAGTCCTTGAGGATCTGCACGATTTTTTCACTGGCACCTCCGTTCCCATAGGGATTCACCATGGTAGGCAGGGACTGGCGGAACTCCGCTGAGTACAGATGCTGAAGTGCGGCATGGATCGCTTGCCGCTCGGGCGGGCAGTTGATCACGCTGTCGGCTGCGAGACGACCCTTCTGACGATCACCGATGTTGACCGTGCCAATGCCCATGCTTGGCGCTTCCGCCAGTCCGCTCGAAGAGTTGCCGACGACTCCGTCGACGAGCTTCATGCAAGACAGATAGCGCAACTGGCCGAGGGATGAATAAACGCGAGCGTTCGGATGTGTGGCGACAAAGGCATCCACCATGGCGGCCAGTTCCCGTCCTCCGGTATCTGCGTTGGGCATGGTGAAGATCAGATGGGTGTCGTCCAGCTCACCAAGTGCAGCAAGAAGCTCCGCCATCTGTTGCCCCGAACTTTGGCCCTCGAGAGTCACAGGGTGAAAGGTGATCAATAGGTTCCGTAGTCCCAGCTTGAAATCGAGGGATGCTTCCAGAGCAGCCCGGTCAAGCAGGGTGATTCGGTTGATCGCATCAATGCCCAAGCCCCCCACCAGAAACACGCGCTCGGGCTGCTCACCGAGTTGGATGACCCTCTTTCGGTAGTCCTCGGCGGCCACGAAGTGAAGGTGGGACATCTTGGTGATGGAATGGCGAATGGCTTCGTCGAAAGCGCCTTCAGTGGTCTCGCCACCGTGCAGGTGTGCCACTGGAATACCGGCGATCAGCGCAGCGGCGGTTGCGGCAAAAATTTCGAAGCGGTCACCGAGCACGACGATCAGGTCAGGGGAAAGACGGGCGTAAGCGTCGGCGTAGCCGATCATGCCCAGCCCCATCGACTTGGTAACGGCAGTGGCGGTATCGGCGCTCAGGAGCATCTCGACCCGGGCGTCGATGGCAAAGCCAGCCTGCTCGATTTCCTGATAGGTCAGCCCGAACTCGGGAGACAGGTGCATGCCGGTTGCCAACACCTGCAGCTCGAGGCCCGGTGTTTGTTGTATCTCTTGCATGAGCCAGCGCATCAGGCCGAATTCGGCTCGAGTACCGGTAACGACACAGATCTTGCGGCTCATAACTCAATCAACTCGTCAGCAGCGAAGTCACGCGGTGCGGGACGGCCGATCACCTCGTCCCAGCGCATCGGCGAGATGCCGGTACCAGGGCGCTTGGTGTCAAGGTTGTCAGCGCAGAAGGCTTCACCTGCCCGGATGGGACGGCTGGCTACGAGGGATTTGCGGGCGATTGGTTTGTTTTTGAGCTCGCTGGCGCTGGGACGCTTGATGCCGTCGCCAAGGGCTCGCTCGATGTTGCGGATGGCGTCGACCATCGCCTTCAGTTCGTGGGGCTCCAGACTGGCCTGGTGGTCCGGGCCTGGCAGCTGCCGGTCGAGGGTGAAGTGCTTTTCGATCACCGTGGCGCCAAGGGCAACGGCAGCGATGGGGATCTCGATGCCGGGCGTGTGATCGGAATAGCCGACCTCAACGCCGAAGGCGGCCTTCAGGCTGATCATCGCCCGCAGGTTTACGTCTTCCATCGGGGTGGGGTATTCGGTCGTGCAGTGCAGGATCGTGATGAGATTGCGCGGCGTGCCGGCCTTTTCGATGACCTCCACCGCAGCTTCGATGTCCCCCAGACCAGCCATTCCGGTAGAGAGGATTACCGGCATGCCAAGGCGTGTCATGTAGCGCAGTAGTGGCAGATTGGTCAGCTCGCCCGACGGAATCTTGACCTGGTTCAACCCCAGCTCGACCAGCATGTCAAAGCTTTGGGTGTCGAAGGCTGTCGAAAAGAAGCCGATGCCATGGCGCCGGCACTCCTCGATCAGTTCTTCGTGGTCGGCCCTCGACAGTTCGAGTTTGCGCACCATCTCGTACTGACTTTCGTCAGCGCCGGTAGTGCCTTTCTGGTACTCGGCTTTGGGAGCCTCTCGTGAAATGCTCTTGCCGGTGATGAAGCTCTGAAATTTCACCAGATCGGCACCGGCTGCAGCAGCGCTGGCCACCAACTGTTTGGCGAGGTCAAGGCTTCCGTTGTGATTAACGCCGGCTTCGGCAATGATCAGAGTTTTCATTTGATTTTCTTGGCGGGAATGCCGACATAAACCGAGTTGGGTTCGCAGGCCTTTACGACTACAGAGCCGGAACCAATGACAGTATCTGCACCAATATGGAGCTTGGTATCTCCCTGGCCCTGATTGATGGCAGCACCGGTACCGATCCAACAACGTGGGCCGATATGCACGTTGCCCGAGATGTGGGCCCCAGGAGCCAGATTGACAAATTCGTCGACGATGACGTCGTGGCCGATGGTGGCATTCAGGTTAAAGATGCCGAAGTCACCGACTTGAATATTGTTTGTGAAGCGCACGCCTGCACAGACAACAACACCTTGGCGGGCCTCCACGATCTGCCGCTGGCCTTGGCCAAAGGTTGCGCTGGGGTGGATCAAATTGGCAAACTTCAATTGGCCGGCAAAGCGTCGGGCAACTTTTTGTCGTGTGACGTTTTCACCAATCCCGATGGCAAAACCAATTTCACGGTAGCCGTCGACCTCGCTTTCCAGGATCACGTTGCCGGGAAAGTTCCATGCGTCCAGTTCCGCTTGGTCGCGGGCAATGTAGAGCGGTTGGTGGCCAAGCTCCAAAGCGATATCGCCGACCTCTCTCGCAAAACCCGACGTCCCGAATATGCCGATAAGATTCATTCGCTGATCTCCTTGGGCAGCACGCTGCTGGGCAGGTTGACCACTCGCGCTTCCAGCCATTCGGCGTTGGAGAGATCGCCCTTGCGGCAGTGGGCGTAAATGGGCAGGCGGTTCATCAGCGCCCAGATCGGGCGGCTCATCACGCCCTTGTCGTTGGTGGCTTTGAGGAGGGCGTCGCGCTGTTCGTGGCTGGAGCAGATGACGGCATTGAGCCAGTAGTTGGAGCGGCACTCCGCGGGTTCGGTGACAAATTGCAGCTCGCTGCCGGCCAGGTGGGCGGCGTAGCGGGCGGCCAGCTCGCGCTTGGTGGCGATGAAGGCTTCGAGCTGTTCGAGCTGGGCGCAGCCGAGGGCGGCATTGAGATTGGGCAGGCGGTAGTTGTAGCCGAGCTCGTCGTGCACGTATTCGTAGGGGTGCGGCTTCTTGGCGGTGGTGGTGAGGTGCTTGGCGCGGGCGCCGAGTTCCTCGCCGGCGAGGATCATGCCGCCACCGCCAGTGGTGATGATCTTGTTGCCGTTGTAGCTGAGGGTGCCGAGGGCACCGAACGTGCCGGTGTGGCGGCCCTTGTAAAAGCTGCCGAGGGATTCAGCGGCATCTTCGACCAGGGCCAGCTTCCAGCGGGCACAGACATCCACCAGCCCATCCAGGTCGGCCGGGTGGCCGAAGGTGTGCATGGGCACGCAGGCGCGGATCACCTGGCCGTTGTCGCGGGTGCGGCACAAGCCGTCGTCGCCGACGCGGGCGTTGTCGGTGAGCCAGGTTTCCAGGGCTCCGGGTGACAGGCCGAGGGTGTGGCGGTCCACGTCGATAAAGACGGGCTCGGCGCTGCAGTAGGCGATTGCGTTGCAGGTGGCGACGAAGGTGAGCGGCTGGGTGATGACCAGCTCGCCCGGCTCGACGCCGGCCAGTTGCAGGGCGATGTGCAGGGCCGCGGTGCCGTTCACCGTGGCGACGGCCCGCGGGCTGCCGGTGTAGGCGGCGGTGTCGCGCTCGAAGCGGTCCACGTAGGCGCCGACGCTGGAGACGAAGGTGGAGTCGAGGGTGTCGGTGACGTAGTCGCGCTCACGGCCGGCGAACACCGGGGCGTGAAGCGGGATGAAGTCGTCACTGCGGTATTGCTCGCGGACAAAGCGGATCAGGGCGTCAAACATGGGCTCGGTCAGCTTAGACGTTGTAGATGTCGGCTTTGTACTTGGCGAGGTTCTCCGGGCGGGTGAACCATTCGACGGTGGCGGCCAGGCCCGCGCGGATGTCGTATTCCGGTTGGAAACCAGTCAGTTCGCGGATCTTGGTGTTGTCACACCACAGGCGGAACACTTCTGACTTGCCCGGACGGATGCGCTGCTCGTCGGTGAGGAATTCCACGTCGCTGTTCATCAGTTCGCGGATCAGATTGAGGGTGTCGCCCACCGAAATCTCGAAGTTGGAGCCGATGTTCACGGTTTCGCCGATGGCTTTGTCACAGCGGGCCAGTTCAAGGAAGCCGCGGCAGGTGTCGGCGACATAGTTGAAGTCGCGGGTGGGGCTCACGTCACCGAGCTGGATCTGCTTCTTGCCGTTGGCGATCTGGCTGATGATGGTCGGGATGACTGCGCGGGCGGATTGGCGCGGCCCGTAGGTGTTGAAGGGCCGGGCGATGGTGAGCGGCAGGTCGAAGGCGTTGAAGAAGCTCATCGCCATGGCGTCGGCGCCAATCTTGGAGGCGCTGTAGGGCGATTGGGGCTGGAGCGGGTGTTTCTCGTCGATGGGCACGTACAAGGCCGTGCCGTAAACCTCGCTGGTGGAGGTATGGATGACGCGCTTGACGCCGTTCTCGAGCGCTGCCTGGCAGATGTTGAGGGTGCCCTTCACGTTGGTATCCACGTAGCTGTCCGGAGCCACGTAGGAGTAGGGAATGGCGATCAGCGCGGCCAGGTGGAAGACGATGTCCACGTCCTTGGTGATGTGCTTGCAGTAGTGCGGGTCACGCACGTCGCCGTTGAGAACCTCGATATCCTTGCGGCAGTCCACGTCTTCCAGCCAGCCCCAGTAGTTGAAGGAGTTGTACTGGGACAGGGCCTTGACCTTGTAGCCCTCGCGGACCAGCAGTTCGGTGAGGTGGGAGCCGATAAAGCCGTCGGCACCGGTGATCAGGACGTTCATTTAATTGACCTTTTGAGCTCAGCGGCAGAAAAAAACAAAATTTTAATCAAATCAGGTAAAGCATTAGCTGACACTTAAAAATCAGCTATCTACTTTTTAAAATCACACTTACCGCGCTTAGCGATAGACGTATGGTTAGGATTGCTTGTACGAATAGCGATAAACATATCCCTTATACCCATACCGATAACGCTGCCGATCGGTGTTCAAATCATTGAACACAAACCCCTTCACCGTAACACCCGCATGATTCAGGCGTTTGACAGCCTGCTCCAGCTCCTGGATCGGGTGATGCCCGGCACGGGCAACCATCAGCGTGGCACCAACCTGGCGGCCGATAATCGCGGCGTCGGATACAGCAAGGATTGGCGGGGCATCGACGATCAGGGTGTCGAATTGCTTGCCAAGCTGTTCGAGCAATTGCTCGAAACGCAGGTGCATCAGCAATTCAGAGGGGTTTGGCGGAATCTGGCCGGTTGTTACCACCCACAGGTTGGGGATTGCTGTGGGCTTGACGATGTCTTCAAGGGAGACTGTTCCGGCGACGTATTCGCTCACACCCACTTCGCGACGCAGGCCGAATTCCTTGTTGATGTGGCCTCTGCGCAAGTCGGCGTCGATAATCACGACGCGTGACCCGGCCTGGGCCAGCACGGCGCCAAGGTTCTTGGAGATGAAGCTCTTGCCAAGGCCGGGGCTGGAACCGGTGATCAGCAGCGAATTGTGCTCGGCGTCCATCAGCGCAAAGTGAATCGTGGTTCTCAGGCCACGCAGACTTTCGATGGCGTCGTCTTCGGGGTTGGTCACGGCCAGCAATTCGCCCGGCCCCTTCGACTTGCGGGCGCGGCTGAAGAGCGCCACTTCGTCGGAGCTGTGCGGCACGGTGGCGTAAACCGGCAGGCCGAGTTTGGATTCGATGACTTCGGGGTCTTCAACCACAACGCGCAGCGAACGCCGAATCCAGATGATCGCCATGCTGGCAATCAGGCCCAGCAAGGTTGCGATGACCAGGATCGCCGGTTTCTTCAAGCCCACCGGTTCGCTGGCGGCGGCGGCGGCATCCACGATGCGCACATCGCCGACGGTGCCGGCCTTGGATACCTTGAGCTGCTGGGATGTGTTGACGAGGTTGGTGTACAGGGTGGTGGAGACTTCCACATCCCGAGCCAGTTGCAGCACCTTGTGCTGGGTGTCCGGCAGCTTGTTCACGTCTGCGTCAAACTGGGCGCGGCGCTCCTTGAGGCGTTGCAAGCGCTGGTCAACGGCCTGCACCCGGGGGTGCTCGGCGGTAAAGCTCTGGCGCAGTTCGTCCCGCTCCTGGCGCAGGGCGACGATCTGGTTATCCACCTCGACCACAGACTGCAGCACGCTCTGGGTTTCGAGGTTCAGATCGAGGGAGCCGCGAGACTGGCGGTAGTTGTTGTAGGCGGCCTCGGCAGCGTCCATTTCCTTTTTCAGGGCCGGGAGCTGGGTCTCGAGGAACTTGAGGGTTTTTTCGGCTTCTGCGGAGCGCTGGTCCACGTTTTGCCGCACGTAGGTGTTCATGATGTCGTCCAGCACCAGGACGATCTTGTCGATGTCCGGGCCGGTGAGGCTGGCTTCGAGGATGCTTGATTTTTTGCCGCGCTCTTTTACAACAAAGCCTTCGCGCAGCTTCTTGATGGCCATTTCCTGGGATTGCTTGACCAGCACAAAACGGGTGCCCGGGTTGGCCTGCAGCTTGGCCACAAAAATCTCGTATTTATTGCCACTGGCCCGCTCGCCTGTCTTGCCGCTGAGGATTTCATCACCGTCCTCGTCGAGCAGGCTGTAACGGCCGCCCTCCCCGGCTACCAGCATCAGGGGCTTGTCCAGCGCGGCGCGGGGCACGTCCAGCGCGTCCACCCGGGCTTCTTCGCCGCCCCAGGCGTAGCTGTTCAGGCCCAGCCAGGGGCTGGCAGGTGCGTCACCCTTGTAGCGGCGGGCCATGGCACGGCCAATCACAGGAAAGGTCTTGGGGGTGACTGCGATGTCGAGCTTGAGCTTGTTGATCACCCGGCCAAGCACCATGCGGGACGTGAGGATCTCCTGTTCGGCCGCAACGGTGGTGTTGTCGCCCAGCAGCGGGCCCAGGTCTTTCATCATGGCAGACATGCCGCCAGTGCTTTTTTCTTCTACCTGGATCAGCCCGTCGGCTTTATAAACCGGCTTGGCCACAAAGGAGTAGGCGCCGCCCAGCACGAGAAAAGCGGAGGTGATGGTGGCCACCAGCCAGCGGTGCTCCATGACAACGGCGACAATCTCGCCTACCGCCAGCCCTTCATCTTCGTCGTTCGACGTTGTTATCTGCTGGCCTGGGATGAGCGCGGAGGGCTTGATGTTTTCGTTTTCCATTGACGATCAACTTTTCGTTTGTCTCTTGCGGGAGCCGGCAACTTGCCAACCTCGGCTGTTGTGGCCTGGCCCGCCAGGCCCGCGGCGCGGCGCCTGCGTCCGATTGATCGGGCAGGCGTTGGCGCTGCGTGGGGATTTATGTCATGAGAGCTGCGCGGCCGGGCTTACTGGCGTCCGTTGAACAGCGGGTATTTGGCACCGCTCAACTGGAAGAGCGTCTGGGCAGTCGGCAGGATGTTGGTAACCACGCGGTTCCAGCGCACCACGTCGGCCGTATCCACATAGACGATGTCACGCGGCTGGAGCGTGAAGCGGTCGGCCAGCAGCATGGAATCGGGCGAGCTGCCGTCGAGGTGGAAGAGTTCCGGCACGTCGGATTCGCCGCGCATTACGTAGATCCACTTGGGATTGGAACGATCCTGGGCAATGTAGCCCGCGTCCGCCAGGGCTTCGGCCAGCGTGGAGCGCTTCTTGGACATGATGAGCGAGCCGGGCTTGGCGACTTCGCCGAGCACAAAGATCTTGTTGAAGCTGCGATCCTGCACGTTAAGGATGTCGCCGGGCTCGAGCAGCGCGTTTTGCTCGGTGGCGCCGGCTTCGTACATGGCCTGGATATCCACCCGGTAGGTGGTGCCCTTGCGGGTGAGCAGCACGCGGCTGTGATCGGCCTCGGGGCCGAAGCCGCCGGCGCGGTTAACGGCTTCAAGCACCGTCATCGGAATATCGGTCACTTCCTGCAGGCCGGGCTTGATCACTTCGCCCACAACGTAAACACGCTTGCTGCGAAAGGCAGCCATGCGCACGTCAAGCTGAACCTTCTCGATAAACTTGGAAAGCCGGCTGGCGAGAAGGTCGCGCACCTGACGGGTGGTTTTGCCGGCCACCTGCAGGGCGCCCACGTAGGGGTAATAGATGGTGCCGTCTTCGGTAACAACGGTGCCGGCCTGGTCGGCGGAGCGGTACTGGCCGGCAGGTGTGGTGAGTTCGGGGTGGTCCCAGACGATGATGCTGAGGATGTCGCCCGGGCCGATCTTGTAGTCGGGCGTAGCCTGCACCGCATTGGCAGACTTGCCGGCGTTGGCAGTGAGGTTGCCGTTGGTGGCGGTTGGGCGCTGCGGTGCGGCGGCCTTGAGCTGCTCGATGATCAGTTCGGCGGTGATCGGCTTGATCGCCACGTTTTCTGGAACCGGCTCGGCTGCATCGGAAGTGCGAACCGGCAGCTTGACGGAGGATTTCTCGTCGCGCAGGGAATAGGCACGATCACCCGGCACGATGGCGCAGGCGCCGAGGGATGCACAAAGGGCTGCGAGCAGCCATCCACGGACGTGGCCGACTCGGGTGCGGGCCGGACGGCCAGCGAGCGACACATCGGGCGCCGTAGCGCCCCCATTAATAACTTGCTTCATGGATTCCCTGATTCTGGTGATTGAACGACACCCAGAATGATAATTGACAATGCATTACATCCAAGGCAGTAGGACACGAACTGGCTCATGAACCAGGCGGCTCAAGCGCTCCCCGTGGGTCGGACTTCGATCCGACAACACTGGTTGAACGATCGCTGTCGGACTGAAGTCCGACCCACAAGGGCGGGGCGACTGGGGCAGTGGCTCATGAGCACGCTCCACCGGAACAAGCTTGAAAGCACCTGTAGGTCGGACTTCAGTCCGACAACACGGGCTGAACGATCGCTGTCGGACTGAAGTCCGACCCACAAAGGGCGGGGCGACTGGGGCAGTGGCTCATGAGCACGCTCCACCGGAACAAGCTTGAAAGCACCTGTAGGTCGGACTTCAGTCCGACAACACGGGCTGAACGATCGCTGTCGGACTGAAGTCCGACCCACAAAGGCGGGCATGTTTATAGACGCTTGAGCCATGCCGCGACGCCCTCGTCGATCAACTTCACCGATTCGTCCCACACCGCGCGGGAGCGCTTGTAGGGGTCTGGCACTTCCTGTTTTTGCCAGTGGCCCAGCAGAAAGGTTTTACCGCGCACGGTGGGGTCGATATCGCCCAGCGCATCACGGTGATGGCCTTCCATGACCAGCACCAGCTCGGCCCAGCGACACAAGGCTACGCTTGCCTGCTGGGCCCTGTGGGGGCCAAGGTCGAGCCCCCGTTCCTGCATCATTTCAATCGCGGTGGGGTCGGCCGGATGATTGACCAGGGCGCCGACGCCCGCAGAACGCACCTCGGGCTTGCGCCCGGCTTTGATCAGCGCGTCTCGAAGCAGGAATTCGGCTACGGGGCTACGGCAGATGTTGCCAGTACAGACAACCAGGATTCGTTCGTACAAAAGACAGGCTCCGCTTTAGACCGTTACCGGGCCAGCACGCTGGATTCGCCAGCCGCGCTATCCACGCTGTAGATCAGGGTTCCCTTGCCGGTGGAGCGACGCTCGGAGAAACGACGCTCTGCGCCTGCAGCCTTGCGGCCAACCCGCCGCTCATGAGACGCCTGGCGCTCGACAAACTGCCGGATGCGCACGCCCGGCACACTGCGAAGTTCGCGGCGCAGCGCGGCGATGATGCGGCTGATCTGAACCTGGGTCTGGTCCTGGTCGTCACACAGCAATCTGATGACACCGAAATACTTGCCGTCAGCCGCAGGGGGCCGGGGTGCATAGACGCGGAAGCGGAAGTCGGAATACGGGCTGATGGTTGAATTGAGTAGCGCGGAAATTTCGCTCAGCGAATCAGGGGACAAACCGCTCACATGCACGCCCACCGCATGCACCGACGTAAAACCGAGCACGCGTTGAATGCGGCGCAGCAGCGGAACCAGTCGCCACGGGCGCAGCAAAACGTAAAAGCACAGCGCGAACACGCACAGGAAGGCAATCAGCATGCTTCCTTCGCCCACGCCGGCGTACATGCCGAGCAATCCGACCCCCCCAAAACAGGCCTGCAGGAAGGCGAGCACCAGAACCGTATCCTGCACACGAAAGCCGGCACGCAGAAACAGGTGATGGAGGTGGTTACGGTCGGCATGAAAGGGAGAGCGGCCCAGCCACATGCGGCGCAGCATCACGCAGAGCGTGTCGATCAGCGGAACGGCAAAAAGCCACAAGGTGGTGATCGGCGTGATGGCGCGCGGGGAACCGTCGGTCATCTGGGATAAATCCGACAGCAGCCAGGCAAAAACAAAACCCAGCAACATGCTGCCGTTGTCGCCCAGGAAGCAACGGGCACGACGCTGACGAAAATAGCGCAGATTGAAATACAGGAAACCGGCAACACCACCCGCGAGGATGAGGAGCATCGAAAAGTAGGCCATGTCACCCGCCAGATAAACGGCAAGGGCGATCAGCAGCAAACTCACGATGGACAACGAACCCGACAGACCATCGATGCCATCGATCATGTTGAGCGCATTGATTGCACCAATGGTTGCCAGCAGGGTGAGCGGCACCGCCACAAAGCCCAGCTCGAGCACGTCGTCGGAGAACAGGTAGCCGAGATCGGAGATCACCACCCCGCCCCAGAACACCATGATCAGACCGACGGCGGCCTGAACAAAAAACCGGATCTTGAAATTGAGATTGAGGATGTCGTCGGCAAAGCCGGTTGCAAACAGCGCCACGGCGCCAAACAGGAAGGCATACAGGCGTTCGCCGAACTGCTCGTAAAACTGGCTGACGACAGCCAGCCCGCACAGGGTTGCCGTGATAACACCCACGCCACCGACAAACGGCGTGACGGTGTCATGCGCCTTGTGCCCGCCCGGCTTATCCACAACGCCCAGCTTGTGCGCCGCAATAATCGCGTAACGGATGGCAACCGCCGATACGACGAAACCCAGCAGAAAAAGCATTAGCAAAAACATTCACTCAACCCCTGCCGCAAGCCCACACGACCCAAGATCCGCTCGACTCACATATTGCGATGCCGGGGGGAACAACCGTGAAACCCAAAAGAACAGAGACCGCAAACCCGCCTCCATCAAACCCGCCGCACCGCAGTACGCCGGCACCGAATTCTATAAAACATTGCAAACCGTTCGCGAGCGAATAATTCACATAACATTGGAAGTTCAGGATCAGAGCAACATTTCCCGCCCCATGCCAAACAAGCCGCGGAGCCGAGTGACTGAACGACTTGGTGATTTTTCACTGCGAAACGTTTTAAGCAAAATTCATACCAAACACAAAACCCATACAAATCAGACAGGTATATTTTCACGAAACAGTTTTTTTCAAAAAGTGTAAAATTTACCGACACATTTCACATTCGACCACACAAGCCCCAGCCGGAACTGCAGTCAAGACACAGAGAGATTTCTCACACAGATCCGAGCACAACAAACAGCCAGGCCCGCACAGGTTTTATTAACCCGGCCCTTTGCTTCAAGCTGAGCGGGCAGTCGGTTCAGCAGAGGACGACTGAAGTCGCTCCCACATCAGCCCAGGGCGAGCGGCAGTCGGTACTTGATGGTCGCGAAAGAACTGAACGAGTGAACGCAAAAAAGGGAGCTTACGCTCCCTTTTTTACATTT
>NZ_JAOAUU010000023.1 GCF_030157465.1 Zoogloea sp. | reverse complement strand
TCAGCATCGGCCTGCTGGTGGTGAGCCCCGAAAAAGTGGTGCTGTCCATCATCGGAGCCGCCGCGCTCAACCTCGTCATCGGCGTCAACCACAGGCCGGATCGCTACCACGGGTTTTAAGAGCTTGTCCGTGAATAGGCCGGCCTCGGCCTCCTATTCACGGACAAGCTCTAAGCGGATACGCGCGCAAGCGGTGGTTTAACTCCACCGCAACATTGGCGGGCTATCGTGCAGCGCGTCCAGTCATCCAACGTCGGCGGCCCAGCGCACCGGCGTTTCCCCGTCCATGGCGCACACGCCTACCGCACGACTCCGGCAACGCATCCTGAAGGGACTCGCCCCGATTCTGGCGCTGGTCAGCCTCGCCGCCTGCTCGCCGCAACAGATGGTCATGCGTAGCGTGGCCGACGAACTGGCAAGCCAGGGCCAATCTGCCGAGAACGACCTGGAGCTGGCCCGCGAGGCCAGCGCCTTCTATCTAAAGTTTTCAGAATCGGTACTGCGCCCCCAGCCCGACCACACCGGGCTCGCCGCGGCAGTGGCCGGCGGCTTCACCCAGTACGCCTACGCCTTCGTCGCCTTCGAGGCCGACCGTATCGAAGCCACCGACGCCAAAGCCGCTCAGCGCCTGAGGGAGCGCGCTGCGCGCCTCTACCGCCGCGGACGCGACCACGCCCTGACCGCCCTTGAACTCACCCGCCCGGGCTTTCGCCAGGCCCTTGCCAACCCCGCCGCCCAACCTGCCCTGCGTACCGAACAGCTCGCCCTCGCCTACTGGGGCGCCGCCGCCTGGGGCGGCATGATCTCCCTCTCCAAGGACGACCCGGACACCGTCGCCGACCTACCCCTCGCAATCCACCTCGCCCAGCTCGCCTGGCGTCTTGACCCCGGCTTTGGTGACGGCAACCTCGCCAGCCTGATGGGCAGTTTCGAAACGGCCCGCCCCGGCGGCACGCGGGCCAGCGCCGAGGCCTACTTCGACGAAGCCCTGCGGCTTGGCCAGGGCCGCAGCGCCGGCGCCTTTGTCGCCAAGGCCGAAGGCATCGCCCAACCGGCGGGCGACAAGGCGGCCTTTCTCGACCTGTTGAATCAGGCCGTCGCCGTCACCGACGCCCCCGGCAGCCCGCTCGCCCTTTCCAACGAAGTCATGCGCCGCCGCGCCCGCTGGCTGATCGAATCAGCCGACGACCTGTTCTGAAGCTTCCCCCACCCGGAAAAAACCCATGTTCAAGATTGGCCACCGCGCCGTGCCCCTTATCGGCCTGTTTCTAGGCCTGATCCTTGGCCTGCTGGTCGACGGCAACGCCATTGCCGCCGGCAACCAGCTGCGCATCGGCACCCTCGCGCCCAAAAACTCCCTTTACCACCGCCAGTTGATGGAAGTGGGCGAAGCCTGGCGCGCGGCTCAGGGCGAAGGCAGCAAATACCTGATCTACCCCGACGGCAGCCAGGGCGGCGAAACCGACATGGCCCGCCGCATGCGCATCGGCCAGTTGCAGGGCGC
>NZ_JAOAUU010000001.1 GCF_030157465.1 Zoogloea sp. | reverse complement strand
GCTCTGTGGTGAGCCCGTTCCAGTCTGCGCCGCTTGCTCTGTCATAATGCCGATCAACTAGCGTAATCACTGCCATGACGTTCTACTCACCACCTGGCTCGTTCGCACGCTCTGTCATCGCACACGGCGTGCTCATCATTTTTCTGCTTGCGGCGGGTGGGTGGCTGGTCTTTGATTTCTGGCGTGAACGGGAGCGGACTGTCGCGGAGGTGTCGCGCCTCGCCATGCACAAAAGCCAGCTTGTCGGTGCATTGTTTGGTGACACCTTTATCGCGGCTGATTATGTTTTGCGCGATATGGCCGACCATGTGGAGCTTGCCCTGGCGCGAAAAACGTCCCTTGCCGATCTGACTCCGCTGCTTGAGAAAAAACTTGTTTCGGTGCCCGCCCTGACTGATCTGGTGTTGCTCGATGAGCACTGCAAGTTCGTTGCCGTAGGCGGCTACAAGAGTTTTCTCGGCACACGGAGTCGTCAGCGCTTCTGCTCCGCCTCGAGCCATGAATCCGGCCAGAATCTGCATATCCAGTATATGCCCGCTGAAAAATCGGCCAACGGCAAGCCGGTGGTGCTCATTTCACGGAGCATCGCCACGCGCCAGGGCCGCATGCAGGCCGCCGCCATGGCTGTGATAGAACTGGATTTTGCACAGCGCTGGATCGAGGCATTCGCGGTCGATGCTTACAACGTGCAAACCATTCTTGATACGGAGGGGGTCGTCATTGCCCGCAACCCACCCATGCTTGACGACTTGGGCAAGCTTACGCTGGCGCCTCCTGGCCAACCGGCTTTTGAACAGATTGGCTCAGCCGCCACTTTCACGGCACGCTCACCGCTGGATAACAGGGAGCGCATATTCGGCTTGAGCCGACTGGAAAACTTTCCGTTCATCGCCATTGTCGGCTACGACATGGCGCGCTCGCTTGAAGAGTGGCAACAGCGAGCCTGGCAGTTTGCATTGGGCTATGCAGCCCTTACTTTTTTGTCTCTGGGGTTATTGCGTGCCTATTTGCGGACCGTTGCTCAAAGCCGGACCTTGCATACCTTGGCAACAACGGATGTACTCACCGGAATTGCCAATCGCCGGTATCTTTTCGAGCGTGGTGAGCAAGAGCTTGCCCGAGCCATACGTTACGACAAGCCGCTTTCGGTACTCATGATCGACATCGACCTGTTCAAGAAGATCAATGATCGCTGGGGGCACCCAAGTGGCGATCAAGTTATTCGAAACATCGCAAACCTGATGCTGGGTATCTTGCGTGGGGTCGACACTTGCGGTCGCTTGGGCGGGGAGGAATTCATCGCGATTCTGCCGGAGACGGAGGCGCAAGGGGCCGCTACCCTGGCAGAGCGCCTGCGCCAGGCTGTCGAGGCATCCGAGCTTGCCAGAGCAGACGATGGCCAGGTCATTCGCCATACGGTCAGCATTGGCGTTGCCGCGCGCCTGCCCGGTGACATGACTTTCGAAACAATCCTGCGGCGCGCTGATCTTGCTCTCTATCGCGCCAAGGAGTCGGGACGTAATCAAGTCGTGGCCGGATGAGCGTGTGACAACATTCATCAAGCACACGATGCATGATAAAAAAGTGAAAGCCAGGGCTCTGCAGGCCAAACCCTGAAGGCCGGAAAAGGCCGTGGTGTCATCGGCTGAATGTTGTGCTGATAGCTCAACTTAATAAGCGAGTTTTGAAATCCCGCCGAATCTGATGGCAAATGGGGGCGGAAGTTCGAGTTTCCCAAATCAATAAGCGGCTCTTCACCGCGATTTTCGGCTGGGCGACGGGGCCAGTTGAAGTGCTGCCGATCTGGCCCAAGCTGCCCAGCAGCGCTGGCCAAGGAAGATCCATTCATTTGCCTTTGCTGGCGTCTTTCAGGTCGGTCGTCAGATCGCCGGCCACTTCCCTGGCTTTGCTGCGGCCGGACTGGATCGATGGGCCTGAACACATCAGGCCCTATGCGCGCTAGCGAACAGATCAATATTCCGTGCCGTGTAGATTTGGGCAATGGCGACAGCTGCACCTATCCACGACAGGCGACATCCAGCGAAGCGGGCCGCCAAGGTCAAGGAGAAAACAATGAGCCGCCAGAACTACTATGCAACCTTGCAGATTGATCGGTGTGCTTCCTGCGCCGAAATCAAGTCGGCCTTCCGCATCCTCGCACAACGTTTTCATCCCGATGTCACCGAGGATCTGGATGGAGAACGGAAATTCAAGGATGTCGCCGAGGCCTACAGAACGCTCAGACGCCCCGACTCTAAGGCCGCCTACGATCATCAGATAAATAATATCTGCATTGACAGGGCAGCCCTGGCCACAAGCCTTTCAGGCATGGGGAGTTTCAGCTGGGGGCTGGTCCTCTTTAATTATTTTTCATGGTTCTGGCTGAACCAGGGCCGGGACGAGGAGTGAAAACTCCCGCGCTGTCGATGCGGAGCGTGTGGTGAAAAAATTTCCGATCGTCTGTGTCGGTGGTTCAGCCGGCGGCCTCGACGCCTTTACCCGGCTATTGCAGAACCTGCCGTGCGACATGGGCGTGGCCATCGTCATCGTGAATCACCTCACGATCATGCCCACGCAACTCCATGAAGTGCTGCCGCGCTTTACCACGATGCCGGTCGATCTGATTTCGGACAGGCTGTTGATCGAGCCAAACCATGTCTTCATTATTCCGGCCAATCGGGATTTGCACGTCGATGGCGATGAGTTTCACCTCGAGCCCATTTCAAAGCCGCGAGGCTGGCCTGATGTGATCACGATCTTTCTGCGCTCGCTGACCGAGCACTGGGACGGCAAGCTGATTGCGGTCATTGTTTCCGGCTATGACGGTGACGGCGCCGACGCGCTGTGCGGCATAAAGGAAATCGGGGGTGTCACGATTGCCCAAAAGCTGAGTACCGCCAAGCAGCCCGACATGCCGGAAAGCGCAATTGCCAGCGGCTGCATCGATTTTATTCTGTCACCCGAAGATATTGCCGGCGAAATTGTACGGATTGCCCGCGCCGAATCTTTCTGACCGTGGGACTTTCCGGCCAGCTGTTGTGCGTGTTGGCGTACAGAGCTCGATGGCCGGGCGGGGTAAGCTGGTTTCGGGCGGGCGGTGAAGCACCCTCAATGCACGAATCGCCCGCATTCTTACGCGAAGGGAGCTGTTAATGAACCGCCTTATCTACATTGTCGGGCTGATCGTTGTCGTGCTTGTCGTCTTGTCGTTTTTGGGCTTGCGATAAGGCGTTGAGATGCATACCAAAGGAGTGATGATGAAAGGTTTTGTGCAGGATATCGAAAGTCTGTCCGTCAAAAATGACAATTTTCGCCAGGTGCTATACACGGCCAAACATTCGCAGCTTGTCCTGATGTCGTTGAAACCCCAGGAGGACATCGGCGCCGAGACTCACAAGCTTGATCAGTTCTTCCGTGTCGAGGAGGGTTCCGGCGAGGCTGTGCTGGATGGAGTCCGGACGCCGATTGAAGCCGGCTTCGCGGTGCTCGTTCCGGCTGGGGTCAAGCACAACATCATCAACACCGGCTCCGTGGCGCTGAAACTTTATACGCTTTATGCCCCACCCAATCACAGGGATGGCGTCATCCACGAGACCCGTGCTGATGCCGAGGGCGATACCGAACACTTCAACGGCAAAACAACTGAATAGAGCGTTGGCTGGCAGCAGCAGGATCCGAGGCGGAGAGTGGTCCTTCAAAAAAATGGGGAGCTCACTCCGGATGAAAGTGTCAAAAGAAATGCCACGACTTCAGGAGGCAGGAATGACCCGATCAGACATGGGCATCGTCGGCCTTGGCGTGATGGGTGCCAGCCTTGCGCTCAACCTGAGTGACAAGGGTTTTCGCCTGAGCGTTTACAACCGTACGGGCGCCGTTACGTCGGAATTCATCCACACCCATGGGCAAGGGCGTGCCATCGCCGTGGCCGATGACCTCGAGGGCTTGGTCAGCCAGCTTGGCTCACCCCGCGTGATTCTGATGATGGTGACTGCCGGTCGCGCCGTCGAGGGCGTGATCGAGCAATTGCTACCTTTGCTGGAAGCGGGGGACATCCTGATTGACGGGGGCAACTCCAATTACCAGGACACCGACCGCCGCTGGCGGGCGCTTGCCGCCAAGGGTATTCACTTTGTCGGCATGGGCGTTTCCGGCGGCGAGGACGGCGCCCGTTTCGGGCCGTCACTGATGCCCGGCGGCGCTGTGGCTGCCTGGCCCGCCATCCGCGACATGTTCCAGGCCATCGCCGCCACGGTGGATGGCATTCCGTGCTGCCAGTGGCTGGGTGAGGGCGGGGCCGGCCATTACGTGAAGATGATTCATAACGGCATCGAATACGGCGACATGCAATTGATCGCCGAAGTCTGCCACTTGATGCAGCACGCCCTCGGCCTGAGTCACGACACAATGGCCGACTGCTTCGAGGCCTGGAATGGCGGTCGGCTGGAATCCTATCTGATTGAAATCACCGCCCGCATACTGCGTCAGCGAGACCACGACGGCAGCCCGCTGGTCGATTCGATTCTCGACCAGGCCGGGCAAAAGGGAACCGGGGTGTGGACGGCGCAGGATGCCCTCGATAACGCCGTGCCGCTCACCCTGATCAGCGAAGCCGTGCATGCCCGCATGTTGTCGGCGCGCAAATCTGAACGGGTTGCGGCGGCGGCGCTGCTGGGCAGCGTGCCGACTGTCGTGCCCGAGCCGGAACGCGCGGCCTGTCTCGATGCGCTGCACGATGCCTTGTACGCAGCAAAACTGGTCTCCTACACCCAGGGCTTCATGCTCATGCAGTCTGCCGCCGGAAAGAACGGCTGGGACTTGCCCTTCGGTGACATCGCCCTGCTGTGGCGCGCCGGTTGCATCATCCGCAGCCGCTTTCTGGGTGACATCAAGAACAGCTTCGAGCGCCAGCCGGTGCCGCCCAGCCTGCTGCAGGATCCGTTCTTTGCGGCCGAGGTCAGGTCCGCGGAAGCCGGCTGGCGCAAGGCGGTCATGCTGGCCGTCGGGCACGGCATCGCGGCGCCGGCGCTGGGTTCGGCGCTGGCGTTTTACGACGGCTATCGCTCTGCCAGGGGTTCGGCAAACATCATTCAGGCACAACGGGATTTCTTTGGGGCCCATACGTACCAGCGTATCGACCGCGACGGGACGGCGCACTTTCACACCCGCTGGACGGGCGACGGGGGCGAGGAGGAACTGCCATGAGTTGCGCCACCGAATCGCATGCCTACGTGATCTTCGGAGCGACAGGCAACCTGGCAATGGCCAAGCTTTTGCCCGCCCTGTTCCAGTTGCACTGCCTCGGGCAGCTGGCGCCTGACGTGCGTATTCTCGGCTGTGGCCGAACACCTTTTACCCGGGATGCCTGGCGGGGCGAGGTGCGAGAACATCTGCAAGCTGCAGACCCCGGGCCGCTGGAGAGCTTTCTCCCGCGCCTCGACTATCTCACTGGCAGCCTCGAAGATGCCGCGTTCTATCAGGCGCTGGACATCTGGATCGGGGCCGGCGAATGCGGCAACAACGTGATTTTCTATCTCTCGGTCAGCCCCGAGTTATACGTGCCGATCACCGTCGGGCTGGTCGAGGCCGGCTTGCTGGCCGAGCGCACCGGCTGGCGCCGGATGGTGATCGAAAAGCCTTTCGGCCACGACCTGCAATCGGCCCGCGACTTGCAGCACGAACTCAATCTGCGCCTCAAGGAAGAGCAGATTTACCGCATCGATCATTACGTCGGCAAGGAGTCCGTGCAGAACCTGCTGGTCTTGCGTTTTGCCAACATGATTCTGGAACCCCTGTGGAACCGGCATTACATTGACCAGGTTCAGATCACGCACGCGGAAACCATCGGCGTGAACGGCCGGGCCAGCTACTACGACCGGCATGGCGGGGCGACCCGCGACATGATCCAGAGCCACCTGCTGCAGGTTCTCGCCTTGCTGGCCATGGAACCCCCGGTATCGTTGGAGGCCGAATCCCTGCGTGATGAAAAGGTCAAGGTGCTGCGCTCGATTCGCCCGCTCGACCCGTCGCAGCTGGCCAGCCATGCGGTGCGCGCGCAGTACGCCGGCTATCAGCAGGAGGCCGGCGTCGCCGCCGGCAGCCATACAGAAACCTATGCCGCGCTCAAGCTGTACGTGGACAACTGGCGCTGGCGCGACGTGCCGTTCTACCTGCGCACCGGCAAGCGCCTTAAGGAGCGGCGTTCAATGGTTGCGGTACGTTTTCGTGAGCCACCGATACAGCTCTTTCAGGGCGCGGGTGCCTCCGCCGCCCATCCCAACTGGTTGCTGATCGGGATTCAGCCGGACGACGTGGTGCAGATGGAAATATCCGCCAAGGTGCCCGGCCAGGAAACCCGTACCCGCCAGATATCGATGGATGCGTCGGTCGGCAATCCCGGCGAGCGCAAGGCCGAAGCTTACGAAGAGTTGCTGATGGATGTCATTCAGGGCGATCGCTCGCTCTTTCTGCGCTATGACGAAGTCAAGGCCGCGTGGAATGTCGTCGATCCTTTCATGCGCGGCTGGGCCGATGACGAGCGCCCGCCCTTGCAGTATCCGGTGGGCAGTTGGGGGCCGAAAGCGGCGGACCAGATATTCGGCCAGGCTGATCGGGAATGGCGACAGACACTGCGCTGCGATGGCAAACCCGGGGGAAAATGCTGATGCTGCCGGTCAACTGCAAAGTGTTGGCAGATCCCGAAGAGGTCGCGGGTCAGGCCTGCCGTATTGTCATCGCCGAAGCCGAGGCCGCGATCCGTGAGCGCGGGATGTTCCGGATTGTTCTGGCCGGTGGCAGCACGCCGCAACGGACCTATGAAATGCTGGCCGGAATGGCGCAGGACTGGAGCGCCTGGGAAATCTTCTGGAGTGACGAGCGCTGCCTGCCTTCCGACCACGCCGGACGAAACTCATGCATGGCGCAGGATGTCTGGCTTTCCCACGTGGCAATACCGGCCGGGCAGATTCACCCTATTCCGGCCGAACTCGGCGCAGCCCGTGCGGCGGCCGAATATACAAAGGTGGTTCTTGACCGGAAGCCCTTCGATCTGGTGCTTCTCGGCATGGGTGAAGACGGGCACACCGCCAGTCTGTTTTCGACGAGCGGCGACCCCATCGCCCCGGTCATTGCCGTGCACGGCGCACCGAAGCCACCTGCCGAGCGTGTCAGTCTGAACTTTGAGACATTGCGCGCTTGCCGCAAGCAACTGGTATTGATCACCGGCGCAGAAAAAGCCCCCGCCTTGTTCGCCTGGCAGCAAGGCGCCACGCTTCCCATCGCCCATGCGGTGCGCAACGACGCCTGCCTGCTGGCCGATGCCGAAGCCGGGCGGTCAACGAACTTCATGGCGTAGGCGCTCTGAACCGGAGAGAGTCCGGGCCGATTGTTGGGGCGACTGAAGTCGCCCCAACAGGGGGCGCCGCTTACGAAGCAGGCTGTCGACGCTCGGCCCTGGCCGTGATGGCGAGCGCAATGACGATGAGGGCTGCCGCGACGGCGAAAGTGATCCGCATGCCGGCTGCAACGGCTTCGGGGCGAGCGGTTGTGATGTCGGTCGTACCCGAAGCGAACGCAAAAATTGCGCCCATGACCGATGCGCCGGTGATGAGCCCCAGGTTGCGCGACAGGTTGAGCAGGCCCGAAATGGCGCCTCGCTGGTCAGGGGTGGTATTCAACATGACCGCGGTGTTATTGGCCGTCTGGAACAGCGCATAGCTGAAGGTGACGACGACGATGGGGGCGAGGTAGCCGGGGATGCCCAAGCGTGTCGGCAGCAAGGCAAGGATGCCGGCGCCGGCCGCCATTCCGAGCAGCCCGATTCCGGCGATGCCTGCAGCGCCAAACCGGTCTGTCATGCGCCCGGCCGGCACTGCGGTGAGCGCGGCCACCAGCGGGCCGGCGGACATCACGAGTCCAAGCCGCCACGCATCGAGCCCGAGCGCTACCGCGAGATAAAAGGGGCCAACCACCAGCGTCGCCATCATCACCGTCGAAACCAGCGCATTTGTGGCGAGGCGACGACTCTCAAGAAAAGGCAGGGCCGTCCCAAGTTTTCTTGTCCCCCACGGGGGGCGGGCGGGGCGTAGCCCGGCCCTGGGGGCGCTCAACTGCGAGTTGCGGAACATCGCCAACCGGATCAACGGAGAGATTGCCCTCGCCTCGGCGCGCACAAAGAGCCCGACACCGCATGCCGCAAGCAGCAGCAAGGCAAGGTTAAACAGCCCGAAATGGCCGCGCCCGGTCGTCATTGCCAGGGCATAGACGGCGAGCGTCAGCGCAAGCAGGAGTGTGCCCAGGTAGTCGAAGCGGGTTTCCCCGGTGGTGGGCGCGCTTTGATCACCGGGCAGGTGGCGCTGCGCGAGCAGGAGGGTCAGCGCACCTAGGGGCAGGTTGATCAGGAAGATCGAGCGCCAGCCCGCGCCGGCGATCAGCATGCCGCCGAGCGACGGGCCCAGTGCGGTGCCAATCGCCGACATCGTGCCGAGCAGCCCGATGGCGCTGCCGGTCTTTTCCTTGGGAACCGTTTCGCCGACAAACGCCATGGCCAGCGCCATCATGACGGCGGCGCCAAGGCCTTGCAGCGCGCGCGCCGCAATCAGCAGCCCGAGCGTGGGCGCGACACCGCAGAGGATGGATGCCAGCGTAAACAGGGATATCCCGGCCAAGAGCAGCCTTCTGCGTCCAAGGATGTCGCCGAGCCGTCCGGCGCTGACGATCAGCGTGGTGATGGCCAGGAGATACGCCAGAACGATCCATTGGACCGCCTGGAACGAGGCATTGAACGCTTCGGCCAGGCTCGGCAAAGCCACGTTGGCGATGCTGGTGCCAAGCGACGAGAGCAGCACGGATAGCGCGAGACTGGTGAGTGCCCACCGAACCGACGCTTGCCCTGCAATGATTGGCTTCACGATGAGTTCCTTTTCTGACGACGCCCGAACGGGATCGATCTGAAGCTTAGCCCTCGGGCTTGCATGGCGGAAGGCGCAGCATTTGCATAGTATTCGTGCATTGAACGCCATGTTCCATTCATGTCGATGCCCGATTTCAACTTGCTGGTAACCCTTGATGTGCTGCTCGCCGAAGGGAGCGTTGCGCGGGCTGCCAGGCGGCTGCGCCTGAGCCCGTCGGCGATGAGCCGGGCGCTGGCGCGCTTGCGCGAGACAACCGGCGATCCCTTGCTGGTCAGGGCCGGGCGCGGGCTCGTTCCTACGCCCCGGGCGATCGAACTGCGGGAGCGCGTCGGTCAGCTCGTGCAGGAAGGGCACGCCGTTTTGCGTCCCGTCGAAAAGCTCGATCCTGCCCAGCTGGTTCGAACATTCACGCTGCGGACCAGTGACGGCTTTGTGGAGAATTTCGGGCCGGCGCTTGTCGCCCGCATCGAGGCCGAAGCGCCCGGCGTGCGGCTGTTCTTCATGCAGAAATCCGACAAGGACAGCAGGCCGCTGCGCGATGGCGCCGTCGATCTGGAAACCGGTGTTGTGGACTCAGCAACCGCTCCGGAGCTGCGTGTGCAGGCCTTGATCCGTGACCGCTTCGTCGGCGTCGTGCGCCTGGGGCACCCGCTGAGCCAGGCTGCGATAAGCCCGGTCAGCTATGCCGCCGGCCGGCACATCCACGTTTCGCGGCAAGGTCTGGACAGGGGGGCGATCGATGAGGCCTTGAAGCTCCTGGGCCTGGAGCGAAAAGTCGTCACCATTGTGGGCGGATTTTCGAATGCGCTGGCTTTGGCCCGGGCCTCCGACCTGATTGCCAGTGTTCCTGAACGCCACACCGGAAACCTGCGTGCCGGAATGCATAGTTTCCCGCTTCCGGTGCCCACGCCGGAGATCACAGTGTCACTGCTCTGGCACCCCCGGCTGGATGCCGATCCGGCCCATCGCTGGCTGCGCGGCCACGTCAAGGAGGTTTGCGCGTCGCTTCGCTGAACAAGGCTCAGGCACGCTGAAGCTCATCCGTCAGCCGTGCTTCGGCAACAATCCAGTCGATCAAGGCCTGGGTTTCTTTCGACGGTGTCGGGCTGCGCTGAAGCAGGCAGAAAACCTTGTTCGATCTGGGGCCGGGGCGGGGTGTCGGCAGCGCAACGAGGCGACCGTCGTCCAGCATCGGGCGGATGAACTGGCTGCGTCCAAGTGCAATGCCCTGGCCGGCAATGGTGGCGTGGATCATCTGGTCGAAGAGGTTGAAACGGATGACGCCCTTGGGTTTGACGCCGGACCAGCCCTGCATGTCCAGCCAGCTCTCCCAGTTCCACCAGGGGGAGTGGTCGCCTTCGAATTCGAGCAGCACCGAGCGGGCGATGATTGAAGGGTCGTTCAGTCGGGCAATGCCGAGGCTGGGGTGGGCCACCGGAAAGATCGTCTCGCCAAAAAGCCGGCGGGCGCCGGTGGGCATGCTGTCCCCGGCGCAATAGCGGATCGCAATGTCCAGCCCCTCGTGACGCAGGTCGACGATGTTGTTGTTGGCCGACAGGCGAACTTCGATCTCGGGATGCTGCTGCTGAAAGCCCGGCAGGCGCGGCAGCAGCCATAGGCCGACAAACGAAATGCTGGCCGTCAACGTAACCGGGTGGTGGGCTTGGCTGGCCTGCAGGGCGCCGATGGTGTCCTGCAGCTGTTGCATTGCATTGTCGGCGCTGAGGAACAGCCGCTCGCCTTCGGGCGTGAAGTGGATGGCGCGGTGCGCCCGTTCAAACAGCTTGATGCCCAGGGCGGATTCCAGCCCGTGAATCTGCCGGCTGACCGCCGACTGGGTCAGGAACAGATCCTGGGCGGCGAGGGTGATGCTCATGCGCCGCCCCACGGCGACAAAGCCGCGCAAAAGGTCTAGCGACGGGATTCTGGCGAGGGGCGTTGGCATTCTGTTTACTCATGTGAAGGGCCGAAAAACTCGGTTGAGCGGCGCCAATCCATGAATTCTAATGCAGGTGATTTCCCCCTCCCCGGAGACTTGAGACATGGCCCACATTTCTGATCCCCACTTCGCCGAGCGTGTCCGCGCCAGCTTCGAGCGGCAGAACGCGATGCACCTCATCCAGGCCAGCTTGCCGCTCGTGGAACAGGGCCGCACCGAAATTCACCTGCCCCACTGGCAGGGCGTCGAGCAGCAGCACGGTTTTGTGCACGGGGGCGTGGTTGGCATGATTGCCGATTCGGCGGCCGGCTATGCGGCCATGACCATGGTGCCGGCCAGCGCTTCGGTGCTCACCGTGGAATTCAAGATGAACCTGATGGCGCCGGCCGATGGTGAAAAGCTCATCGCCCGGGGCGAGGTGCTGCGCTCCGGCCGGACGCTGATCGTCACCAAGGCCGAGGTTTTTGCGGTCAAGGACGGCAAGGAATCGCTGTGTGCGCTGATGCAGCAAACCAT
The DNA here is from genome assembly GCF_030157465.1 of Zoogloea sp. Lineage (GTDB taxonomy): Bacteria > Pseudomonadota > Gammaproteobacteria > Burkholderiales > Rhodocyclaceae > Zoogloea. The sequence continues at coordinate 25,710 of NZ_JAOAUU010000001.1, read as the reverse complement.
CATGGTCATGCACGGCAAGGTCGAAAAGTAGAACGTCATGATCGACCTGTACAGCTGGCCGGCGCCCTGGCCCCGTTAGCGCCTCCGTCCTGCCGAGATCCAAGCCATGTTCCGCTCCCTGCGCAGCCCCGGGGCCCTGCTCACCACCTTGCTGGCCGCCGGCATCCTGGCGATCACGATGGGCACGCGCCAGTCGCTCGGCCTGTTCGTCAGCCCGCTCAACAGCGCGACCGGCCTGGGCATTGCCACCATCAGCCTTGCCATGGCGGTCGGCCAGTTCACCTGGGGCGCGATCCAGCCGGTGGCGGGCGCGGTGGCCGATCGCTACGGGCCCCGCCCGGTGCTGCTGGCGGCCGTGATCTTGCTGGCCCTGGGCTGCGCCGTCACCCCGTTCATGGATTCGGGTTTCGGCCTTGCGGTGGCCATCGGCCTGATGACCCAGGTTGGCGCCGGGGCGGCCAGTTTCTCGGTGCTGATCGGCGCCGCCGCACGGCGGCTGCCCCTCGAGGCGCGTGGTACCGCGTCGGGCGTCATCAACGCCGGGGGCTCCCTTGGCCAGTTCCTGTTCGCCCCCATCCTGCAAAAGCTCATCCAGACCGTCGGCTGGGTCAATGCCATGTGGGCCATGGCCCTGATGGCGCTGACCGCGCTGCCGCTGGTGGGGCGGCTGACCCGCCCGGTGACGACACCGCCGCCGGCCCATCCCGAAGCGGACCAGGGGGTGATGCATGCGATCCGGGGCGCGCTGGTCGACCGCAGCTACCTGCTCCTGCACCTGGGCTTTTTTACCTGCGGCTTTCACATCGCCTTTCTCGTCACCCATCTGCCGGGCGAGGTGGACCTGTGCGGCCTGCCGCCTGTCGTCGCCAGCTGGTCCCTCGCCATCATCGGGCTGGCCAATCTCTTCGGCAGCCTTTACGCGGGTTCCTGCGTGTCCCGCTACCGCAGCAAGTACGTGCTGGCGGTGATGTACGCCTCCCGCGTCGTGCTGATCGGCGCCTACCTGCTCCTGCCGTCCTCGGCGCTGACCTTCTACGTGTTCGCCGCCGGCCTCGGCTTTACCTGGCTGGCCACCGTGCCGCCCACCGCAGCCCTTGTCGGCAAGCTCTTCGGCGTGCGCTACCTCGGCACGCTGTTCGGCCTTACCTTGCTGTCTCACCAGATCGGCGGTTTTCTCGGCGCCTGGCTGGGCGGCCTGGCGGTGGTGGAGTTCGGCAATTACAACTGGATGTGGTACGCCGACATGGCCCTGGCCGCGATGGCTGCGGTGATCAACCTGCCGATTCGCGAAGCACGGATCGAGCACCTGCCGATCGGACTTCAGCCCGAACCGCAAAATATTCACTGACACGCGCTCTGCCCACCCGCAAAGGAGTCTGCCTTGAGCACTTCAGAACCCAGGCCCCCGGCCATCTTCTACTTTGACGTGATTTCCCCGTGGGCCTACCTGATGGAGCACGCCTTGCGCCGGGCGCCCCTGCCCATCACGCTTGAACTGCGCCCGGTGCTGTTTGCCGGGCTGCTCAATGCCTTCGGTCACAAGGGCCCGGCCGAGATCGAGCGCAAGCGCCGCTTCACTTATGAGCTGTGCATCTGGACGGCCCAGCAGCAGGGAATACCCTTCGTCATGCCGTCGGCGCACCCGTTCAATCCGCTCCGCTACCTGCGCCTGATCCTGGCCCTGGGCACCACGCCGCAGGCGGTATCGGCGGTGTTCGACCAGCTGTTCACCACGGGCTGCGACCCCGACAGCACGGAGGCCTGGCAGGCCATGCTCGCGCGGCTCGACGTGAGCGAAGCCGCCCTCAAGCTGGATGCGCCCGAGATCAAGGCGCGCCTCCGGGACAACACCGCCCGCGCCGCCGCCGACGGCATCTTCGGCGTGCCGACGATCACCGTGGGCGACCGGCTGTTCTGGGGGCTCGATTCCCTGCCCATGCTGCGGGCCTGTCTTGAGGGTGATCCGGGGCTGGACTCCCCCGCGATGCAGGCCGCGGCGAAGGTCCGCTTTGGCGCGGCCCGTTAGCCCGGCTGGGCCATCGGGTGCGGTGTTGTGCCTTTGTGGGGGCGACTTCAGTCGCCCATCCGCGAGCTGAATCACAGGCAAGCCGTTGATCAGCTTGGGTAGGTCGGGTTAGCGCAGCGTAACCCGACATCGGACGTATCCATCGATGTTCATGCTGGTGTCGGGTTACGCCCTGCGGGCTAACCCGATCTACCCGTGCTGCGCCATCGGGCGCGTTGCACTGCAATTATCCAGAATAAAAAATCCGGAACCCAAAGCGGGTTCCGGATTTTTTGCTCGCAGCGCCTGCGCGTTCGGCGTGTCAGTCGTGTCGATCCAGCACCGCGTCGAGCGCGGCCTTCAACTGGCTTTGCGCGTCGGCGTCATCCCACACCGCGTCGCTCTGGCGCCAGGCGATGTAGCCGTCCGGGCGTACCAGCAGGGCGCCGGCTTCGTGGATTTCGCGCACCCGCTGCCAGGCGCAGTAGGGGTCGAGGCTGCCTTTTTCACCGGTGACCACGATGCGTAGCCAGGGCAGTTCCATGGCCTGTGCCGCGCGCACCCAGGCCTGGCCGGCGATGCCGGTGACGAGGGAGAACTTGCCCTTGCCGGTGACATCCAGCGTGGACACGCGCACGCCGCGCTCATTGACCAGCCAGGCGTGAGGAATCTTGGCGCCGGGGCGGGTCGTGGCCTGCAGGTAGAGCTGGCGATCGCGCTGCCACACTTCCTCGCCGGCGGCCGGATCGGGCGCGACGGCGGTGGATTCGTAGCGCTGGTTCAGCTCCACGCCCTGGGCATTGAACTCGGTGTTCTTCAGCTCCAGCGCCTCCTGCAGCGCCTGGCGGGTTTTTACGCCCTCCGGCGTTGCGGCGCGCAGGCGGGCGAGGCCGGCCGCCACCGGGTTTTCACCGCCCTCGGCGCGGAAGCAGGCGTTGAGCGGCGCGTAGTCCTGGCGCGACTGGTTGGCGCGCGCCACGATCTGCTTGCCAACCGGCGCCCGCTCGTCGCTGTATGACTCCAGCAGGCCGGGGCCAGCGTAGCCCTTGACGACGAAAGCCAGCTTCCAGGCCAGGTTGAAGGCGTCCTGCATGCAGGTGTTGGACCCCAGCCCGCTCGACGGCGGGTGGCGGTGCACCGCGTCGCCGCCGCAAAACACGCGGCCCTTGGAGTAATGCGTGGCGTGCTGCTGGTTCACATACCAGGTGGAGCTGCGCACCAGCTCAACTTCCAGGTTCGGGTCGCCCACCAGGGTGCGGATCTTGCCGGTCACGGTTTCGTCCGACAGGTCGGGTTCGCCGTCGGTCATGTTGAAACCCCAGCCGGCAATCCACTGGTCCCACGGCCGCACGGCCCGCAGCAGGCCCATGCCGATCTCGCCAAAACCGGCCGCCGGCGTGACGATCCAGTGCAGGATCGCCGGCCGGTGGGCCACGTAGCGGCTGAGGTCGGCGTTGAAGACCACGTAGGCGGTGCCGGCACGTGCCAGCTGGCCAACCAGCGGCAGGCCGATCTCGTCGGCAATCTTCGAGCGGGCCCCGTCGGCGCCAACCAGGTAGCGGGCGCGCATCGTGTATTCGCGGCCCGAGAGGCGGTCCTTCAGGCTTACCGTGACGCCGTCGGCGTCTTGGTCGTGCCCGAGGTACTCGGTGTTGAACGCGAGCGTGGTGCCGCGTTCGGCCGCGTTCTTCACCAGCAGCGGCTCCATCAGCGGCTGGGTCAGGTCGAGCAGCGGGCAGGGGCTGCCCTGCACGTAGTCGCCGTGGCGCTCGTCACCCGTGCCCCAGGTGCGCAGGCGGGCGATTTCCTCGCCGGCCAGGCTGGTGGTGAACAGGGTGTCGCCCATCTGGTCCCAGGCGGTGGCGTACTTGCGTACCTCGTCCTCGATGCCCAGGTCGCGCAGCACTTCCATGGCGCGCTGGTTGGTGATGTGGGCGCGCGGCGTGTCGGCCAGCCAGTTCCACTTGGACACCATGTGCACGCGCACGCCGTAGGTGGCGAGCGCCAGCGCGGTGACCGCGCCGGTGGGGCCGGAGCCCACCACCAGCACGTCGGTGTCGAAATTTGTCGTAGTGCTCATCGTTGTCCGTCTCGGTCGGTGCGCCGGTTTACTTGACCAGCTTCCAGCCGCCGTTGGCCACTTCGATCAGCACGGGGCTGGTCGGGGCGTAGCCGCCGTGGTTGGTGGGCGACATGGTGTAGGTGCCGTTGGCGCCGACCAGTTTGGAGGTTTTTTCCAGCGCGTCGCGCACGGCTTCGCGGAAGGCCGGGGTGCCGGGCTTGGCGGATTTCAGCGCGGTGGTGAAGGCGCCTTCGAGCATCAGCCAGCCGTCCCACGAGGCGCCGGCGAAAGTGGAGCGGGTGTTGGCGCCGTTCTTGGCTTCTACAGCCTGTACAAAGGCAAGGCCAACCTTTTTGTTCGGATGGCTGTCGGGCAGTTGTTCGGCCACCAGCACCGGCGCAACGGCCAGGCGCGCGCCTTCTACGGCCTTGCCGCCGACGCGCAGGAAATCCCGGTTGGCCACGGCGTGGGACTGGTAGATCGGGCCCTTGTAGCCGCGCTCGCGCAGCGTGGACTGGGGGAGCGCCGCCGGCGTGCCGGAGCCGCCGACAAACACCGCATCCGGCTTGGCCGCAACCACCTTGAGCGCCTGGCCGGTAACGGAGGTGTCGGTGCGGGCGAAGCGTTCGGTGGCCACGATCTTGATGCCGGCGGCGTCGGAGGTTTTGGTGAGGGCCTTCAGCAGCAGCTCGCCCCAGGAATCATTGAAGCCGACGAAGCCGACCGTCTTGATGCCCTTTTCCTTCATGTCCTCGACCGCGCGCCCAACCATGATTTCGGCAGTGGGTTCGACGCGGAAGGCCCACTTCTGCTTGTCGGCCGCGACTTCGATCGGGGCCATCGACAGCAGCACGGTTTTTTCCTCGTTGGCGACATCGGCCATCGCGGTGCCGGAGGTGATCAGGTTGGGCCCCAGGATCACGTCGACCTTGTTCTCGCCGATCAGCTTGCGGGCGTTTTTCACCGCGTTGGTCGGGTCGGTGGCGTCGTCGAGGATGATGTAGTTGATCTTCTCGGCGCCCAGGGTTTGCGGCATCAGCTCGACGGCCTTTTTGGTTTCGGCGCCAAGGGATGCAGCCGGGCCGGTCAGCGAGAACACGACGCCGACGTTGATGTCGGCCAGGGCGGAGCCTCCGGCCAGCGAAAGGGCGAGGGCGGCAACGGAAGTCTTGAGGTGGGTCTGCATGGTTTGTCTCCTGTTTTATGGGCTGCTGTTTGATCTTGCATGCTAGCATGCAAGAAATGAAAAGCAAGCGCTCTTCACACTGACAGGAGGTAAATTTCCGGCGGCCGCCTCTTTGCTTGCGGGTGCTAACATTCCTCCCCGTTTTGCGATCGACTCTTCCACACAGCCGGACAGCATGGAAATACCCCACAAAAAAGCCGTCATCTTTCAGGAGATCCTGCAGCGTCTGCTCGCCGGGCGTTATCGCTTTGGCGAACGGATTTCGGTGAAGGACATCGGCGAGGAAACCGGCATCAGCCGGCAGCCCATCATGACGGCGCTCAACAGCCTGCAGGAGCGGGGCTTTGTGCGCATCACGGCCCAGGTTGGCTGCGAGGTGATCGCGCCGTCGGCCGACGAGGTGGAAGATTTCTATCGCATGTTTGCCGCGGTGGAAGGCGTGATCGCCGGGCTGGCCGCCACCCGCGCGAGCGCCCTTGAGCTGGCCTCGCTGCGCGAGATCAACAGCCAGCTCGATGCGCCCGGGCCCGACGCGGCAAGCCCCGAAGCGTACCGGCGCATCAACGTGCAGTTTCACCGGCAGCTGCACCAGATGGCGCATTCGCCGCTGATCTGCAACCGTCAGCTGGCCAACTTCGAATTGTCGGATTTCTTCATCGTGCAGAGCTGCGGCTTCGCGGCGCACCTGAAGCGGGTGGTCGATGAGCACGACAGCGTGATCGAGGCCATCGCCTCCGGCGACCCCCGGCGCGCCGACGCCGCCGCGCAGGCCCACATTCTCAGCGTGTCGGCGAGCGTGCTTGGCCATCTGCGCGGGTTGGCCGCCTAACCGAGCGCCCTTGCCGGCGGGTCAGGCTGGCAGGGAAATATCTTCTTTGCCCGCTGCGCCGCCGGCCTGCTGGGCCAGCACCATCAGGTTTCTGGGCGTCAGCTCCCGGTCGCAGAAGGTGCCCACCTGCACCTCGAAACCGGCTTCCTCCAGCCCCAGGGCGAGATCCAGCACCAGCCACATTTCCAGCGCCCGCCGAAAGGCATGGCGGACCAGTTCGAAACGCCTGACTTCGGCGCGGCGGGCTTCGCCGGCGGCCAGCCAGCGGGCCCAGTCGACGGTTTCCGGGAGGGCCAGTTTTTCCCGCTCGGCCAGCAAGCGGCAGTAGGTGACGAAATCGCCCGACAGCCAGATCGAAGGCACCGGCTTGAAGGGCCGGATCGCCTCGCCCTGGATGTCATTGCGCAGGGCCACGAAGCCGAGCTTCCAGGCCTGGTCCCGGGCGAGCCGCTGGCGGATGCGCAGCGGGGCCTTGACCGTTTCGGTCACGGCCAGGCGCAGGGCATTGCCGTCGAGCGCCAGCGCGGCGTCGCGGCTCAGGGGGCGGTAGCCGTCTTGCGCGCCGCGGTAATAGCAGCAGGGCGCGATGCGATAGCTGTGGGCGCCGTCGTGCGCCGCGGTGCGTACCAGCGAGCGGTGCAACTCGCCGCAGGCGTGCAGCGCCAGCACCGCGTGATCGCGCACGTGGCTGCGGGAGGCCTCATCCAGCGCGTCGGCGCACAGCACCGTCTGCTCGATGCCGGAGCGGGCGGCGAGGCGGGTGGCGTCCTCGCACAAGGTCGGGTCGATTTCCAGCGAGCGCACCGGCAGGCGGTCGGTCATCGCCAGGCGCCGTCCGAGATGCCCCTTGCCGGCACACCATTCCAGCAGCGGCGCCCGGGAGGCCGGCCCCTGGGCCGCGAAGGCGTCGATCTGCTCGCGTTTGCGCCCGGGGATGTGCCAGTCGAAATGCGCATCGCTGGGCGGAAGATCGCGCATGGCCAGCCGGGGCACGTCGCACAGGGCGCCAAGCTGCCCGGCCAGCGGCAGCAGGGTTTCAAGCCAGGCGAGATTGGCGTCCGGGTCGGCACCCAGTCTTTCGAGCGTCGCGTCGTCGAGGCCGAGCACCGCGTCGGCCAGGGCCGGCCAGTGCGCGCACCAATCGGGCCGGCGAATGTAAAACGGCGCCGGCCGCCAGAAGGCCTGGTGTGCGTTGAGCACGGATTGCAGTTCGAGAAATCGCTCGCGGTGGTTCATGGGTCGGGGGGGGGCTGGCGGAAAGGGGCTGCCGGGCGGGGGCGCTCATACTAAATCCATCCGGGGGTTTGGCAAGTGCCTGCCGGGGCCGGGCTTGCGCTTTGACGGCCGGGTGCTTAAATGGACCTATTGGAACGGCTCTGTCATCGCTGGGTGTGAAAATGCATAAATCCGACGATGCACGAGTCATGTAGGGGCGACTTCAGCTTGGGTAGGTCGGGTTAGCGCAGCGTAACCCGACATCGGACGTGTCCATCGATGTTCATGTTGGTGTCGGGTAACCCTACCTACCCGTGCTGCAAGCAGCGCAAAGATTCCACAGAATGTAAATCCCGGGCGGCTCCCGGTTGGTCACGCGCCGCCCGGCCGCAGCCTGAAGCCCACGCAGTGCGCGTCGATGTTCCGGACCGAGGAGTTCTGCCATGCCTGCCGACAAGACTTTCCGCCTTCGCTTGGCCACTTCGGCCGCCGCCCATCCGCCCGTCAGCGAAGTCGCCATCACGTCGGCGAGCAGTGTCACCCAGGGCGCGGCGCGCGGGGCGGCGGTGGGCGAGCTCGAAATGCCCGCCGATGCCGTGGTGCGCGTGGTGCTGGCGAATGGCTTCGTGTTGTGGTCGCGGGCCGACGATCTGCTGCGCGAGCGGGGCCGCCAGGCGACGGCACGCAGCGGGGTCGATGGCACGCCGGTGTGGGAAGTGTCGATGGGGGCGCGGCCGGGCATGCCGACGCGGGGTTCGGCGCGGGGCCGGTCGGGCCTGGATGTGAAGCTGATGGAGGTTTTCGGGGTCGACCTTAAAGAGAAGACCGCCCGCGAACTGGCCAAAACACTTGAAGACCGGCAGCTCAAGGCCGGCACGCCGGGCCTTTATCACTGCCCGCTGGCGCTTGCCGAGGCCGCAGCGCCGGGGCCGTGGCTGACACCGGTGGCCGAAGGCGCGGTGATGCCGGCCGATGCCGGGCCGATCCTGGTATTTCTGCATGGCACCGGGTCCAGTTGCAGCGGCAGCTTCGGCAAGCTGTGGGCGCCCCGCAACCGGGCGGGGGAGGCGCTCCGCGGCAAGTTGCTGGAGCGCTACGGCGAGCGGGTTTTTGCCCTCGAACACCGCACGCTGACCGAAAGCCCCATTGCCAACGCGCTGGCCCTGGCGCGGGCTTTGCCGGCCGGCGCCGAGATCCATCTGGTCAGCCATTCCCGCGGCGGGCTGGTGGGCGAGCTGATGTGCCTGGGCCAGCGCGATTCGGCCAGCGATCCGCTGCAGGCCCCGCTGCTCAAGGATTTGTTTGCCGCCGACCGCACGGTGGCCGAGCAGCTCGGCCTGCCGGCCCTGGGCCCCGACTCGGCGCGCGAGCGGGACAAGGCCTACGAGGACGATCGCAAGGCGCTGCTCGAACTGCTGGCCGAACTCGACGCCAGAAAATTCAACATCCGGCGCTTTGTGCGCGTGGCCTGCCCGGCGCGGGGCACGACGCTGGCGTCGGGCCGTCTCGACCGCTGGCTGTCGGTGGTGGATTTCCTGTCCGGCACGGGCCTGTTCGGCGAGTGCCTGGATTTTTTGCTGGCGGTGGTGAAAGAGCGCACCGACCCCCGCGTGCTGCCCGGCATCGAAGCCATGATGCCCGGCTCGGCGCTCACCCGGCTCCTGCAGCACCCCGATCTCAGCGTGAGCGCCGATCTGTCGGTGATCGCCGGTGACATCGAGGGCGAAACCCTGGGCGGCCAGCTCAAGCTGCTGGCGGTGGATTGGTTCTACGGCGCCGACCACGATCTGGTGGTGAACACCGGTTCGATGTTCGGCGGCCTCCGGCGCTCGCCGGGGCAGTCGCGCTTCTTGCGGGACGTGGGCGCCGACGTCAATCACTTCAACTATTTCACCAACGAAAAAAGCGTCAAGTGGCTGCTCGCCGGGCTGACCCGCGCCGAAGGCAGCGACGGGGGCTTCCAGCCGCTGTCCGCCGCGCCCCGCGAAGCGCCGCGCTGGCGCGATGCCGTGCGCCGCAGCCGCGCCGCCACCACGCCGCGGCCGATTGCCGTGGTGCTGCCGGGCACCATGGGCAGCGTCCTCAAGGCCGCGGGCGACGACGTGTGGCTCAACTACTGGCGCCTGCTGCGGGGCGGGCTGGACCGCATCGGCATGGGCCGGCCGAACATCGAGGCCACCGACCTGCTCGATGATTTCTACGGCCCGCTGCTGGAATTTTTGGCCCGCAGCCACCGCGTCGAAATCTTTCCCTACGACTGGCGCATGTCGGTGAGGGGCGCCGCCCTGCGGCTGGTGCAAACCCTCGAGCCGCTGGTTGCCGCGGCGGAGCGCAGCCAGCAGCCGGTGCACCTGGTGGCCCACTCGATGGGCGGCCTCGTGGTGCGCGCGATGATTGCCGACGGCGCGGCGGGCGCCGCCCTGTGGCGGCGCATCACGGCGCTGCCCAACAGCCGCTTCATGATGCTCGGCACACCCAACGCCGGCTCCCACGAGGCGGTGCGCTGGCTGGTGGGCGAAAACGCCACCGAACTCAAGCTGGCCCTGCTCGATTTCACCCGTGGCACCGGGGGCGTCATCGACATCGTGCGGCGCTTTCCCGGCCTGGTGGAGCTGCTGCCCTTTGCGCCGGGCGAGCGCGATTTCAGCGATCCGGAGCTGTGGCGCAGCCTGCGCCAGGAGATTTCGGCCAGCTGGGCCACCGTGGACGCCGCCACCCTGCGCGACGCCCGCCAGACCTGGCAGCGCCTGCTGGCGGCTGCGCCCGATCCGGACCACATGGTGTACGTGGCCGGGCGCCAGCCGGCCACGGTGACGAGCTACTGGGTTGCCGACGCCGACAACCTGCTCGCCGCCAACCGCAAGCGCATGATCTACCAGGCCACCGCGCGGGGCGACGGCACCGTGACCTGGGCCTCCGGCCAGTTGCCGGGCGTGCCCATGTGGTTTGTCGACAACACCGCCCATGACGCCCTGTGTTCCCAGCGCAAGGCCTTTCCGGGCTACCTTGACCTGCTGATGACGGGCAAGACGCGGCTCCTGGCCGACCACCCGCCGGCCGGCTTGCGGGGCGAGGGCGCCGCCGACGAAAGCTTCGTGCTGCCCGATCAGCCCTTCACCGACGATCTGCCGGACGAAAACGCCGTCAATCACATGGGCTTTGGCGGCGGCATGGCCGTCGAGGCCCTCGAAACCACGGGTGCCGCACCGGTGCTCAAGGTCAGCGTCAGCCATTGCGATCTGGCCTACTCGCGCCACGCGGTGCTGGTGGGGCATTACCTGGGCGACGCCATCGTCAGCGCCGAGGGCGCCCTCGACCGGCAACTGAACGGTGCCCTGTCGCGCCGCCAGCAGCTGGGCCTGTATCCCACGCAGCTCGGCACCCATTCGGTGTTCTTCCACGAAAAGCCCGACGGCAAGCCGGGGGGCGCCGTGGTGGTGGGGCTCGGGCAGGTGGGCGAACTGTCCCCCGGCCTGCTCGCCGCCGGGATGAGCAAGGCCTTGCTCGACTACGCGCTGCAGGTGGCCCAGTGGCCCGACGACATCCGCTTCGGCCCGTCCGACAAGCCGCGCCACGCCGCGCTGAGCTGCCTGCTGGTGGGCTCGGGGGCCGGCGGCATGCCGATCGCCGGCTCGGTCGAGGCCATCCTGCGGGCCGCGGTGGCGGCCGGCAACCGCCTGGTCGAGCAGGAACTCGATCACAAGGTGGTGATCGACGAAATTGAATTCATCGAGGTGTTCGAAGACGTGGCCATCGTGGCCGCCGAGGCCCTGTGTGCGGCCCTGCGCGACGACGTGCTGGCGGCCCGCGTGAGCTGGCCCGACCGGGCCATCCGCTCCGGCACCGGCGGCCGGCGCCGGGTGCGCTTCGACGATCAGCCAGACTGGTGGCAGCGCCTCGAGATCATCCAGGAAGAAAACCAGGACGCGCTGCGCTTCATCTTCTCCACCGACCGCGCCCGCGCCGAGGAAACCCTGGTGGCCGGCCAGCTTACCCTTGCCGATTCCTTCATCGCCCAGGCCGTGCGCTCGTCCACCGCCAACGCGGAAGTGGCCAAGACGCTCTTCGAAATGCTGCTGCCCAACCGCCTCAAGGAGCTGGCGCCGCAGGAATCCAACCTGGTGCTGCTGGTGGACAAGGTGTCGGCGCGCTACCCGTGGGAGCTTCTGGAAGACCGCTGGAGTGCCTCCGGGCGTCCGCCGGCGGTGGCTGGCGGGCTGGTGCGCCAGCTCAAGACGCCGCATTTCCGGCCCCATCCAGCCCATTCCGTCGAGGCCCGCGCCTTCGTCGTGGGCAATCCCGACCTCAGCGGCTGGGATATCTTCCCCGATCTGCCCGGCGCCCTCGAAGAAGCCGAAACCGTGGCCAGCCTGCTGCGCAGCGGCGGCTTCAACGTGCGCGACAGCCTCGCCGAAACGGTAGATTCCATCCTCTGCGGCCTGCATGCCGACGCGTGGCGCATCCTGCACCTGGCCGGTCACGGCGAGCACGAATACCCGGTCAGGCGCCCCGACGGCAGCACCCGGCTGATGTCCGGCATGGTCATCGGCAAGGAGGTCTTCCTGACCCCCGGCGACGTGGAGCAGATGCGCTGGGTGCCGGAACTGGTCTTCATCAACTGCTGCCACCTGGGCCAGACCCTGCCCGGCACGCCCAGGCCCGGCCGCTTCAACGAACTGGCCGCCAACCTGGCCATCGAGTTTGTGAACATGGGCGTCAAGGCCGTGGTGGCGGCCGGCTGGGCGGTGGACGACAGCGCCGCCAGCGCCTTTGCCAGCGTGTTCTACACCGAAATGCTGGCCGGCCAGCCCTTTGGCTGCGCGGTGCGCACGGCCCGCGAAGCCGCCATGACCCGCTTCCCCGGCGTGAATACCTGGGGCGCCTACCAGTGTTACGGCGACCCCGGCTACCGCCTGCGCGGCGATGGTTCCGCGGCCGTCGCCCAGACGCCGCGCCCCTACTTTGTGCCCTCCGAGCTGCTGGCCGATCTGGACAACCACCGCGCCACCATCCGCATGAAATCCGCGGGCAACGACGAAGACGTGCGCGCCGAGATGCAGGCGCGGATCGGCGAGCTTCTCGACCGCATTCCGGCCAATCTGCGCGAGGCCTGGCTGATGCGGGCCGACGTGGCTGCCGCGGTGGGCACGGCCTGGGGCGAAACCGGCGCCTGGGCCAATGCCGTCGAATGGCTGGAGCGCGCGCTCCTGGCCGACGAGGGCGACTGCCCGGTGCGGGTGGTGGAGCAGTGTGCCAACTTCCAGGTGCGCCTGGCCGGCGAAGAATGGACGCGCCTGCGCGATTCGGCCCCCGACGAGCGGCAACGCGCCGCGCTGGTGCAGCGCATCGAGAGCGCCATCATGGAACTCGACCTGATCTGCACCCGGGCGCCCACTTCTGAGCGCCTCAGTCTGCTGGGCAGCGCCTGCAAGCGGCTGGCCTGGGTGTACAGCGACGAGCAGCCGCGCCGCGAAGCCCTGCTCAACATGAGCAACTATTACCAGGCCGCGGGTGAAATGGCGGCGCAGGCCGGCAGGCCGCCCTTGCCGTATTCGTTCACCAACGCCGGCATGGCACGGGTGCTGGCGGCCCGCATCGAGGACGACAGCAACGGCGCCTGGCGCCCGGGGCTGCTGGAGCGCTGCACCGAAATGGCCGAGATCTCCCGCCAGATGAACGAGACCGACCCCCATATCTGGAACGCGCTGGGCGTTGCCGACTGCGAACTGCTGCGGCTGGTGGCCGCGCCGCCGACCCGGGAGGCCATGCCCGGCGTGGCCGCGCGCATTGCCGGGCTTTACCGCGATGTGCTGGGGCGCGGCGCCAGCCCGCGGGAAAGGGCATCGGTACTCGAGAACCTCGATTTCGTCATCGCCATGAGCGACACCATCGCAAAGGCCCGGCGCAGTGCCGGAGAGAAAACCCTGCGCGAAGCGCTCGGGATCATCCGTTCAGGGCTGTGAGAGGAGGCCGATCATGAAAGACGCAGGCAGCGACCGTTGCAAAGACCCCCTCGACAGCTTCCAGGTGGCCACCGCCCACCCCCGTGATCTGGTGGCGCCCAATTTCCGGGTGTACGAACTCACCCGTTCCGATCTCGCCATCCGGCAGGGCATCGACAACGGCTTCGAAACCGACGCCCAGCTGCGGGCCGCGGTGCACCTCGCCCGGGAGGTGCTGCAGCCCCTGCGCGACGCCTTCGGCAGCTTTACGCCCAACAGCGTGTTTCGTGGCCAGCGCCTCGAACGCGCCCTGAAGCGCAAGCCGTCGAGCTGGATCAGCACCAGCCAGCACGCCCGCGGCGAAGCCTGCGACGTGGAAATCGCCGGCATGCCCACGCTGGAGCTGGCCCAGTGGGCCACCGACAAGCTCAAGGTTTTCGACCAGGTGATCTGCGAATGCTACGACCCGCGCCAGGGCGCCAACTCGGGCTGGGTGCACATCTCCCTGAAACCACCCGGCGCCGGCACCAACCGCAAGGCCAAGCTCAGCTACGTGCGCGACCCGGCCAGCGGCCTGCTGGTGTATGTGAACGGCCTGACCGCCAGCGTTGCGTAAGGGAATCGGGCGGCGGCCTGGGGGCTATCCGCGCGGTCGTGGTCGACGTTGCCCGTTGCCGCGACGAAGCTCAGAGATTCCGCAGCCTTCCTGGGGCGCTTGCTCATTGCTCAAACCCGCCCAACTCGCTCTCGATCTGCTCGATGCTGGGCAGGCTGGTTTGTAAGGTTTCGGGCAAGGCGCGGGTGAGCTCAAAGCCGGAAACACCGATGGGGTTATCCACGCCGCGCAGGGCATATTCCGCAAGCAGGCGATTGGGCTGCTGGCACAGGATCAGCCCGATGGTGGGTTTGTCGGTTTCATGGCGCAGTTGGTCATCGACCACGCTGCAATAAAAGCTCATTTTTCCGGCGTATTCGGGTTTGAAATCACCGCGTTTGAGCTCAATGACGACATAGCAGCGCAGCTTGAGGTGGTAGAACAGCAGGTCGATATAGAAATCCTGATCGCCAATGTCGATGTGATATTGGCGGCCGACAAAGGCAAAGCCTTGGCCGAGTTCCAGCAGAAACTTCTCCAGGTGCGCAATCAATCCCGTTTCCAGTTCACGCTCGTGAAAGCCGCTTTCCAGCGTCAGAAAGTCGAACAGGTAGGGGTCTTTCAGCGTTTGTTGCACCAGATCCGAATCTGGTTTGGGCAGTCGCAGGGTAAAGTTGCTGGCGGTTTTACCCTGGCGGCGGTGGGCGGCAGTTTCGATTTGCATGAGCAGAATGTTGCGGCTCCAGCCATTTTCGAATGCTGTGCGCATGTACCACTGGCGCGTGGCCGGGTCTTTGACTTTACTCATCAGCTCGGCGTGGTGCCCCCACGGCAGAGCAAGGATGAGTTCCGCCGAAAAAAGTGCCGCAGCGTGTGGCACTTTTTCCGGCGCCAATGGGGAGCCAGCCTCTATTTGTGCCACAGGCTGTGGCACAAATTCCAGATCGGCATATTCCCGGTAAAAGGCCAGCATGCGTTTGATATTGCGCTCGGAAAAGCCCTTTTCTTCGGGCAGTTCGTTGTGCAGATCACGGGCCAGACGCGGGATTACTGCAGCGCCCCAGCCTTGTTGCTGCTGGCGGCTGTGGATCAGGGCACCGATATCCCAATACAGGCGGATCAACTCAGCATTGACGGCCAGCATGGCTCGCGTCTGCGCGTGGCGTACGCGTAGCTTGATGTCGCCCAGCAATGCTGCGTAATCGGTGGGCGGTGAGATGGTTTGATCACTCATGGCTTGCGCTCCATCACGCCACCGTCATCAACCTCGGACAACTGGAATTTCCATAGTCGCCCTACGCGGTGTGCGGGCAGGCCTTTGCGCTCCTGGCGGTAGACGGTGTCCTTGGCCAAGCCCTGGTGCTGGGCGACATGCTCGGCGGTGACCCACGGTTCGATGTTCATGGAATTGACGCTCGGGCTTTATGGATCAAATTCGGTGTCGATCGGTGGGAGTCTACCCACCTCTGGGCAGGCTGGCGATGAACGCCGCATGGGCGCGGGGGCCGTCGTCGTCGAGCGAGACAGTCGCTACGACAGACAGCAGCCAGCACTGACCCGGCATGGCGAGGCCTCCCCTAACGTATATTTGAATATTAGCAATTTCTAAAATTTCATCTACACTGGCAAGTAATTGATTAATTACTTGCCGCCAGAATGAAACCCCCCATTGAAGCCACCCCGGTTCGCCAGTCCACGGAAATCCGCCGGGCGGAAATCGTTGCCGCGGTGCTGCGTCTGGCCGCGACGCGCAGCCCTGCGGCCATCACCACCGGCGACATGGCCGCCGAGCTGGGGTTCAGCCAGGGGGCGGTGTTCCGGCATTTTCCGGCCAAGGACGCCATCTGGATGGCGGTGCTCGACTGGGTGGACGCCGAACTCATCGCAGCCCTCGACGCGGCCGCACAGCAGGGCGCCACGCCGCTGGAGGGGCTGGAGCGGGTGTTCATGGCCCACATCCGTTTTGTGGTGGCCAGCCCCGGCGTGCCGCGCATCATCTTTCACGAGCTGCAGCACCCCGACGATACGCCGCTCAAGCAGCGCGTCCGGGCCCTGCTGGGCCGCTACCGGCAGATCCTCGCCCGGCTGCTCGACGCCGCGGCGGATCGGGGCCTGCTGCTTGCGGGGCTCGACCGGCAGGCTGCGGCAACCCTTTTCATCGGCACCATCCAGGGGCTGGTGATGCAGTCGATGCTGGCGGCCGATGCGTCCGCCATCGAGGATGACGCGCGCCGTGTCGTGGCGCTGTACCTGCACGCCATCGGGGAGAAATCATGAAGCCCGCCGCCGTGCTGTTGCGCCGGGCCGGCCTTGCGGGGCTGGTGCTGGTGCTGCTCGGGGCCTTTGGGTGGGTGCTGGCGCGCACCGGCCCGCTGGCGCCGATCCGCGTGACCACCGCGCAGGTGGAGGAGGGCGCTCTTGCGCCGGAGCTGTTCGGGATTGGCAGCGTGGAGGCCCGCCGCAGCTACCTGATCGGCCCGACGGTGGCCGGGCGGGTGTTGCGCGTGGTGGTGGATGTGGGCGACACGGTGACGGCCGGCCAGTTGCTGGCCGAGATGGACCCGGTGGATCTGGACGAGCGCACCGCCGCGCTGGACGCCTCGGTTGCGCGTGCCGGCAGCGTGGCGGCCGGGGCCGAAGCCCAGCTGCGTGACGCCCGTGCCCGCCGCGAGCTGGCAACGATCAACGCCCGGCGTTACGTGGAGCTGGGCGCCAGCCACTTCGTGAGTGCCAGCGTCGTCGAGGCGAAGGAGCAGGAGCAGGTGTCGGCCCAGGCGGGCCTGCAGGCCGCCGACGCGGGCCTTGCGGCTGCCCGGCAGGACATCACGCGCCTCAGATCCGAGCGTGACGGGCTGGCCGGGCAGCGCCGCAAACTGCGCCTGCTGGCCCCCGCCGCAGGGGTGGTGACCGCGCGGGACGCCGAACCGGGCAGCACCGTGATTGCCGGGCAGGCGGTGCTCAGGCTCATCGAGCCGGCGAGCCTGTGGCTGCGGGTGCGCATCGACCAGGGGCGTTCAAGCGGGCTGGCGCTGGGCCTGCCGGCGCAGATCGTGCTGCGCTCCAACCCCGGCCAGGCGGTGCCGGGCAAGGTGGTTCGGGTGGAGCTGGTGAGTGACAGCGTGACCGAGGAGCGCGCGGCGCTGGTGGCCTTCGAGGCGATTCCGGCGGGGGTGTCGGTGGGCGAGCTGGCGGAGGTGACGCTCACCCAGCCAGCCGGCCCATCCGGCTTGCTGCTGCCGGGTGCCAGCATCAAGCGCCAGGGCGGCACCACCGGCGTGTGGCTGCTCGACGCGGACGGCCCGCGCTTTGTGCCCGTGCAGATCGGCAGCGCGGGGCTGGACGGCCGGGTGCGGGTGAGCCGCGGGATCAAGGCCGGCGACCGGGTGATCGTGCACAGCGAGCGTGAGATCGCCGCCGGCAGCCGCATCCGCGTGGTGGAAAGCCTGCCCGGAGCCGGGTCGTGATCAACCTTGCCGGCCGCGACATCCTGCATGCCTGGGGGCGCTTCGTGTTGACCGGCATCGGGCTGGGGCTGTTGATCGGCGTCACCCTGTCGATGGCTGGCATTTACCGGGGCATGGTGGACGACGCCCAAGCCCTGCTCGGCAACAGCGGCGCCGACCTGTGGGTGGTGCAGAAGGACACCCTCGGCCCCTACGCCGAATCGTCCAGCATTCGGGATGACCTCTATCGCAGCCTGCTTGGCATGCCCGGCGTGGCCCGCGCTGCCAACGTGGCCTACCTGACCATGCAGGTCACCCGCGGCGGGGCCGACGTGCGGGTCATGCTGGTCGGCTTCGAGCCGGGGCAGCCGGGCGAGCCGGGCTATCTCGTGGCCGGGCGCCCGGTGACGCGCAACCACTACGAGGTGGTGGCCGACGTGAAGACCGGCTTCAGGCTTGGCGAGCGCGTCCGGGTGCGGCGGCACGACTACACCGTGGTCGGCCTGACCCGGCGGATGGTGTCCGCCGGCGGCGACCCGATGCTCTTCGTGCCGCTCAAGGATGCCCAGGAAGTGCAGTTTCTCAAGGACAACGATGCGCTCATCAACGAGCGCGCCCGCAGCGCGGCCAACCCGCAGCTCAACCGCCCCGGCGTGCCCGGTCTGCTCGAGGCGATCCAGGCCTCCCAGGCCAGCAGCCACAACGTGAACGCGGTGCTGGTGCAGGTGAAGGCGGGCGTCGATCCCGAACAGGCGGCGGCCGGAATCCGGCGCTGGAAGCACCTGGAGGCCTACACCCGGGTGCAGATGGCGGACATTCTGGTGGCCCGCCTGATCGCCACCTCGGCGCGCCAGATCGCCATGTTCCTGGTGATTTTGTCGGTGGTCAGCGCGGCCATCGTGGCCTTCATCATCTACACCATGACGCTCGGCAAGATCCGCGAGATCGCCGTGCTCAAGCTCATTGGCACGCGCAACCGCACCATCGCCGGCATGATCCTGCAGCAGGCGCTCGGCCTCGGGCTCATCGGCTTCGTGGTCGGCAAAACCGTGGCAACCCTGTGGGCGCCGTTCTTTCCGAAATACGTGCTGCTGGAGCCGGGCGATGCGCTGCGCGGCTTCGTGATCGTGATGCTGATCTGCGCCCTCGCCAGCACGCTGGCCATTCGCGCCGCGCTGCGGGTCGATCCGGCAAGCGCCATCGGAGCCTGAAATGTCTGAAACCGGCATCCGCATCGAAGGCCTCAAAAAGCGCTACGGCCACGGCGAGGCCGCCGTCGATGCGCTCAAAGACGTGAACATGACCGTGGCGCCCGGCGAAGTGGTCGGCTTGATCGGCCCGTCGGGCTCGGGCAAGAGCACCCTGCTCAAGTGCCTGGGCGCGGTGATCGAGCCGACGGCCGGGCGCATGTGGCTGGGCGACGAGCTGATCTTCGACGATGGCTGGAAAACCTCCGACCTGCGGGCGCTGCGCCGCGACCGCATCGGCTTTGTGTTCCAGGCGCCTTATCTGATCCCCTTTCTCGATGTCACCGACAACGTGGCGCTGCTGCCGATGCTGGCCGGCCAGCCCAACGCGGTGGCCCGCCGGCGGGCTGCCGAACTGCTGGCCGCGCTCGACGTGGGGCACCGGGCGGCGGCCCGGCCGTCGGCGCTCTCCGGCGGCGAGCAGCAGCGGGTGGCGATTGCCCGGGCGCTGGCCAACCAGCCGCCGGTGATCCTTGCCGACGAACCCACCGCGCCCCTCGACAGCGAACGGGCGCTCGGCGTGATGCGCATTCTCAACGACATGGCCCGCCAGTACCGCACGGCCGTCATCGTCGTCACCCACGACGAGAAGATCATTCCCACCTTCCGGCGCATCTATCACATCCGCGACGGGCAAACCTTCGAGGAAGCCGGCGAGGGGCGGGCGCTGTGAGCCTCGTCGCCCTGGGCGCGGTGCTGGTGGTGGTGGCGATGCTGGGCGTCAACTGGCTGATCCGCCGCGGCCTCGCGGCACCGCGGATTGTGGAGGCGGGGGTGCCCGAAGGCCTGCCGTGGATCGAAGTCGGTGTGCCGGGCCCGCGGGGCAAGCGCCTGTTCGGCTGGTTCATTCCCGCCGCCACGGCCCAGGGTGGGGCGGCGCCGGCGCTGGCCATCCTGCACGGCTGGGGTGGCAACGCCGAGGTGATGCTGCCCCTCGCCCGGCCCCTGCATGAAGCCGGCTATGCGCTGCTGTTCTTCGATGCGCGCAGCCACGGCCGCAGCGATGGCGACAGCTTTGCGTCGCTGCCGCGCTTTGCCGAGGATCTGGAGCACGCCGTGCTGTGGCTCAAGGCCCGGCCCGAGGTGGACCCGCAGCGGGTGGGCGTGGTTGGGCATTCGGTGGGCGCCGGCGCGGCGCTGCTGGCGGCCTCCCGCAGCCCCGGTCTGGCGGCCGTGGTCAGCCTGGCGGCGTTTGCCCATCCGGCGGAAATGATGCGCCGCTGGCTGGCCTGGAAGGGCATTCCCTACCGGCCGCTGGGCGCCTACATCCTGTTTTATGTGCAGTGGGTGATCGGCCACCGCTTTGACGACATTGCCCCGTGCAACACCATCCGGCAGGCCCGCTGCCCGGTGTTGCTGGCCCACGGCACCGAAGACGCCACGGTGCCGCCGGGCGATGCCGAACGCATTTACGCCAACCGCCAGGATGAACGGGTCAGTTTGTTCTTGATGCCCGGCAGCCATGACGACTACGGTGAACTGACGCAGGCGATGGCCGCGATGACCGGATTTTTGAACGCCGCGACAGCCGCGGTGTCCCTTTTGAAGAATGCCCCTTTAATCGGGGCACGCAGCGCCGCCCGCAAGGGCGTAATCGACAACAAAAAGGAGAACTCCCGCATGAATCAGGAAAGCACGTGGAGCAATCGTTACCGGGACGCCGGCGAGGCGTATTTGTTTGGCACCGAGCCGAACCGTTTTCTCGCCCACCGGGTTGAGCTGCTGCAAAGCGGCCGCACTGCGCTGTCGGTGGCCGATGGCGAAGGCCGCAACTCGGTGTGGCTGGCCGAGCAGGGGCTGGAGGTCACTGCCATCGAAATCTCGGCCGTGGCCATTGAAAAGGCCCGGCGCCTCGCCCTCGGGCGCAAGGTCGACGTGACTTTCCAGCTGGTCGACATGCTGGCGCCGGGCTGGCCGCCGGCCGAACTGCACAATGCCTTCGACTGGGTGGTGGGCATCTTCATCCAGTTTGTCGGCCCCGAATGGCGTGACCGGCAGTTTGAAGTGATGAAGCAGCTCACCCGCCCGGGTGGCCGCATCCTGCTCCAGGGCTACACCGTCAAGCAGCTCGAATACCGCACCGGCGGCCCGTCGGCCGCAGAGAACCTCTATACCGACGACATCCTCAGGGATGCCTTTGCCGACTGGGAGATCGAAGAACTCGTGGAATACGAGGAAGACATCACCGAAGGCACCGGCCACAAGGGCCGCTCGGCCCTGATCGGCCTGGTGGCCCGCAAGCCCGATTAAGCGGCTCGTCACCCAAACCGCCCGCCGGCGGCTCAGGGCAGGATCTTGAGCCGCCGGTACAGGGTGCGTTCGCTCATTCCCAGTTTTTCAGCCAGCGCCTTGCGCGAACCCGTGTGGGCGTGCACGGCGGCGGCCAGAAGTTCGTCGCTCAGGGGCGGACGCGTTGCGTCCCGGGCGAGCCCGGCGGCCGGGGCCGGCAGGCTGCTGCCGGGGCTCTGCAGCTCTTCGGGCAGGTGGCGGCGCTGCAGCGTGTCGCCGTCACACAGCAGGCTGGCCCGCTCGAGAATGTTACGCAGTTCGCGGATGTTGCCCGGGTAGTCGTGGCCGAGCAGGCTGGCCAGGGTGTCGGGGGCGATCTTGAGCTTTCGATCGGGGGCAACCCGGCCGAGCAGGGTGTCGGCCAGCAGGGCGATGTCCTCTCGGCGCTTGCGCAGTGGCGGCAGGCAGATCGGAAAGGCATTGACCCGGTAGAACAGATCCTGGCGAAACTGGCCCTTTTCGACCAGCGCCTTGAGTGGCCGGTGGGTGGCCGAGATCAAACGGATGTCGGATCGCACCAGCTCGGTGCTGCCCACGCGCCGGTAGGTGCCGGTTTCAAGCAGGCGCAGCAGCTTGACCTGCATGGTCAGCGGAATGTCGCCCATCTCGTCCAGGAACAGGGTGCCGCCCCGGGCCGCTTCGACCAGGCCGATCTTGCGCGTGGTGGCGCCGGTGAAGGCGCCGCGCTCGTGGCCGAAGATTTCGCTCTCGAAGAGGGTTTCGGTGAGGCCCGAGCAATCCACCGCCACAAACGGGCCCTTGGCGCGTCGGCTGGCGTCGTGGATGGCCTGGGCCACCAGTTCCTTGCCGGTACCCGATTCGCCCTGCAGCAGCACGGTGGCGTCGGAAGGCGCCACGCGGGCCACCAGTTCCAGCATCGCCCGGAAAGCCGGCGCCCGCCCGATCAGGCCCTGGGCGTGGGCGAGGCCGCGCGCCACCGGCAGGGGCTCCAGCTTCTCGATGAAGTAGGCGATCTCGCCGTCGTGGCCCCGGATCGGCGACAGCTCGATGTTCTCGTAACTCTCGCCCGCCGAGGTGTGGTGCAGGTGCACCACCCGCTCCCGCTGCCCGGATTTCAGACTGTGCGCCAGCGGGCAGGATTCGCCGGCCTGATCGCAGGGCACCGGGTAGTGGTGCGAGACCTCGAAGCACTTGCGGCCGATGAGGTCGTCGGGCCGCCCGCAGTTGGCCCGGTAGGCCGCATTGGCGGCCAGGATGCGGTAGCTGCGGTCGCACAGAATGTGTGGCTCGGGCAGGGATTCGAGAAAGGAAACCAGCTCGGGCAAGGGGGGCGGTTCGACTGTCATGGAGGGCTCGTTTTCTGCCAGAAGTTCTGCCACAGGCTGACATGACGGTGTGCCGGGGTCAATGTCATGCGGCCTATCGTCACATGCGACAAAAAACAAGCCTTTGTCGCAACACGGTTTTTTTGATGGTGGGCAGAATGGCACGGCTCTTGATTAGCACTTGCTGATATTCAAAGAAAGCTGCCAAACCGTGATTCCTTCCGATTCTCTCCTCCGGCGTCACCTGGGCTGGATCATCGCCATCAAGCTGGTGGCCTTGCTTGCCCTGTGGTGGGTGTTCATTCGCGATGCCGGGGTGCGTGTCGATCCGGGCGCGGTCGCCAGGCATCTCGCCCCCAACCCCGTCGTTCAAGGAGAACCCCATGGTCAGTGAACAACTGGTCGACCTCTCGCGGCTGCAGTTTGCCGCCACTGCCCTTTACCACTTTCTCTTTGTGCCGCTGACCATCGGCATGGTCTGGATGCTGGTCATCATGGAGTCGGTCTATGTGATGACCGGCAAGCCCCTCTACAAGGACATGACCCGCTTCTGGGGCAAGCTCTTCGGGATCAACTTCGCGCTGGGCGTGACCACCGGCATCACCCTCGAATTCCAGTTCGGCACCAATTGGGCCTACTACTCGCACTACGTGGGCGACATTTTTGGCGCGCCGCTGGCCATTGAAGGGCTGATGGCCTTCTTTCTCGAATCGACGATGATCGGGCTGTTCTTCTTTGGCTGGGATCGGCTCTCGCGCACGCAACATCTGATGGTGACCACCCTGATGGCGGTGGGCACCAACCTGTCGGCGCTGTGGATCTTGATTGCCAATGGCTGGATGCAGAACCCGGTGGGCGCCGAGTTCAGCTACGTGACCATGCGCATGGAGATGACCGACTTCTGGGCTGTGGTGTTCAACCCGGACGCCCAGGCCAAGTTTGTGCACACCGTGTCGGCGGGCTATGTCACCGGCGCAATGTTCGTGCTGTCGATCTCGTCCTGGTATCTGCTCAAAGGGCGCGACGTGGAGTTTGCCAAACGCAGCTTCGGCATTGCCGCGGCCTTTGGTTTTGCGTCGGTGTGTTCGGTGATCGTGCTGGGCGACGAATCCGGCTACACGGTGGGCGAGGCCCAGCAGACCAAGCTGGCGGCCATGGAGGCCATGTGGGAAACCGAGCCGGCACCGGCCTCGTTCAATCTCGTCGCCATTCCCAACGAGGCCGAGATGAAGAACGATTTCGCCATCGAGATTCCGTGGGTGATGGGCCTCATCGGCACCCGCTCGCTGGACAAACAGATTCCCGGCATCAAGGAGATCAAGGCCAAGAACCGCGAGCGCATTGTCTCGGGCATCGAAGCCGTGACGGCGCTCGACGCGCTGCGCCGCAACCAGAACGACGCGGCCGCCCGCCTGAAGTTCGAGGCGCACAAAGCCGACCTGGGCTTCGGCCTGCTGCTCAAAAAGTATGTCAGCGACTTCAGGCAGCTCACGCCGGCCATCATCGACAAGGCCATGCACGACACCGTGCCCCGTGTCGCCCCGATGTTCTGGAGCTTCCGCCTGATGGTGGCGCTGGGCCTTGCGATGCTGATGCTGTTTGGCCTGGCGCTGTGGCATTCGATCAAGGGCGACTTTGCCGACAAGCCCTGGCTGCTGCGCGCCGCCCTGTATAGCCTGCCGATGCCGTGGATGGCCTGCGAAGTGGGCTGGTTCGTGGCCGAGTACGGCCGGCAACCCTGGACCATCTACGGCGTGCTCCCCACCCATCTTTCCGTTTCGACGCTCAGCGTCGAAAGTCTGTATGGCTCCCTGGCCGGCTTTGTCGGCTTCTACACCGTGCTGCTGATCGTCGAGATGTTCCTGATGATCAAGTTTGCCAGGCAGGGCCCCGGCAGCCTCGGCACCGGCCGCTATGCCAACGAAGCCCACGCCTGATCACGAGGAGTCTCAAAATGCTGGATTACACAACGCTCAAACTGGTCTGGTGGCTGCTCGTCGGGGTGCTGCTGGTGGGCTTCGCCATCATGGATGGCCACGACATGGGCGTCGGAACGCTGCTGCCCTTCGTCGGCAAGGACGACACCGAACGGCGGGTCGTCATCAATACCGTCGGCCCCCACTGGGACGGTAACCAGGTGTGGTTCATCACCGGCGGCGGAGCCCTCTTCGCGGCCTGGCCGCTGGTCTATGCCACGGCCTTTTCGGGCTTTTACTGGGCCATGCTGGCCGTGTTGTGGGCGCTGTTCTTCCGCCCGGTGGGCTTCGACTACCGCAGCAAGATCGACAATCCCGCGTGGCGCAAGACCTGGGACTGGGGCCTGTTCATCGGCGGAGCGGTGCCGCCGCTGATCTTCGGGGTAGCCTTCGGCAACCTCTTCCAGGGCGTGCCCTTCACTTTCGACGACCACCTGGTGTCCACCTATTCGGGCAGCTTCTGGGCCTTGCTCAATCCCTTCGCACTGCTCTGCGGACTCGTATCGACGGCGATGATCACCTTTCACGGTGCAATCTATCTGGCGCACCGCACCCAGGGCGAGATTCAGTGGCGGGCGCTGCGGGCGGCCGGCTTTTTTGGTGGCCTGCTGCTGCTGGCCTTTGCCGCGGCGGGGGCCTGGCTGTGGATGGCGATTCCCGGCTACGTGATCCGGTCGGCGGTGGATACCGCCGCGCAGCCCGACCCGCTGGCCAAAACCGTGGTGCGCGAAGCCGGGGCGTGGTTCGCCAACTACCGGCGTTACCCGGCCACCATGGCGCTGCCGGTACTGGGCTTTGCCGGCGTGATCGCCGCCCAGGCGCTGGCCCGCAGCGGGCGCACGATGGCGGCCTTCTGGGCGTCGTCGGGGGCGATTGTCGGGGTGATCGGCACCGCAGGTGCGGCGCTGTTCCCCTTCATCATGCCGTCCTCCCTCGACCCGAACGCCAGCCTCACCGTGTGGGACAGCGTGTCGAGCCGCATGACGCTCAACATCATGTTGTGGGCCACGCTGATCTTCATGCCGCTCATCATCATCTACACCAGCTGGGCCTACCGCGTCATGGGCGGCAAGGTCACCGCCGCCTACGTGCGCGAAAACAGCCATTCGGCTTACTGAGGAGACAACACGATGTGGTATTTCACCTGGGTTCTGGGCATCGGCTTCGCCGTTTTCCTCGCCATTCTCAACGCCTTGTGGGCCGAGCACGAAGCAGGCCGTCAATCCACTCAGGATGCCCGCGACGGGGGCCGGGCATCCTGATGAGTCCTCGCGGACAATGTTCCGCATGCGCGCAGCACGCAGGCCCCCACAATCTGCCTTTGCCTTTCGACACGCTTGGCACGAACGGCTAGTCAAAATTCAAGGCTATGTTCGCGTTAAGTGTGGAAAGCGTTTTCCCCGCGACAGGTCAGGCGTTCCGAGTCTGGCAGGCCTGCCGGGGAGGGTAATGGCATGCCGGCGCGAAAATGGGCTCTTCCTGGATTGAGCTTTCAAGGGTGGGCTTTCCGGTGTTTGGCGTCACATCGGCCGGGGTTTCCCACGGCCGGGTTTGCACACCCGGCCGGCTACGGCGGCGCGGAGCGATGCTCCGCGAAACCCCGCCTCCGCCCCCGGCGGGCGACCTTCTTTCTTG
>NZ_JAOAUU010000022.1 GCF_030157465.1 Zoogloea sp. | reverse complement strand
GAATTGCCAGAATCCTGGATGAAATCGCAGTCTGCGCGTAAATTTCTTCAATTTTCTTACGGCCGGCACGGGCGATTTCCGTAGCCAGCGACTCATCGCCTGCCAGTCTCGAGAAAGCCTCCGAAAACTCTTCAGGGGTATTGGCGATAAGCAGATCCTGATCGTGCCGGAGCTCGAGCCCCTCGGCTCCGATGGTCGACGACACCACGGGTAATTGCCACGCAGCGGCTTCGAGGATTTTTATTCGGGTACCGCCACCGCTGCGCAGCGGAACGATCACCGCATCGGCCCATTGGTAATGCTCATCGAGAGACGGCGCATCGGAAACCAGATCCAGACCGGCATTTCTGGCCATATCCACCAGATAAGCGGGCGGGCGTCGCCCCACGATACGCCACGTCACCCCCTGGGGAATAGCCTCTGCGACGTGACTCGCCAGGCCCTGCGCCAGCACTTCGAGCGCATCCTGATTCGGCGCATAGTCCAGGCTGCCGACGAACAATATTTTGAAAGCCCCTTCCCTGCGTCGCTCGGGCAAGGCATCGGGGAGCCTTATGCCGTTGGGCATTTCTGCGACATTTCCGTCACCCAGCCGGGCCGCCAATTCGCGACGATCCGCGGCCGAGCACACCAGCACCCGATTTGCCCGAGCAACCACCTGGTTTTCGGCTTTGGCCAGTTTGGCTGCCTCACGCCGCCGAACCGCACTGGTCAGGCGGCCGAGCTGCGGCCGCTGCAGTTCGGTAAGGCGCAGCAAGGCCTTGGACTCGATATCGTCGAGATCGAGCACCAGTGGAACCTTTACCGGCAACACCTTGCTGGCAATTTGCATCATGGACAAACGGAAAACATGTGCCTGGTCAAACTGTGCAGCACCCAGCCACGCCTTGATATCACGCAGCCAAGCCTTTGGCACCCAGCCGAGTTCGAGGGGATTCGGCCAGAAAAACTGGGCAATTTCGCGGGCGCCGGACGGCAATGACCGGATCCGGCCCGCCACGCTGTTTCGGTCGTCGTCTCCGAGCCCCCTCACCCAGACTCTTTCGCAAAGACTGCGCATCTCGGGCGGGACGCTCTGTTCGGTAACAGAAGGATTCTGGCTGACGATAAGCAGCGTCACACGATAAGTCTTCGACAAGGCTTCCAGAGCCATTCCGGCACGCATGCTGGCGCCGTTGCCCGACACCATGGGAACAACAGGCGTCAGAAACAGGAGAGATCGCATTTTGGCCCTTCACCCATAACTTCACTTTTCCGGCACGCTTGGAAAGACATTGATGCAGTAATCCGTCTTGATCAACATCCGCCCAGGCGGGGAGAATTCATTTAAATACGCACTGAAATCTAGGCCGGCCGCCAGCCCTTAAGCAATTTCATCACCTCGACGAACAAGGGGTGACGCAAGGCTGCGTAGCCGGCCAGAACGCACACCGCCACGACGGGGCCAACGACCAGTATCAACTGCACGTACGACGCATTCCACTGATGGGCCAGGGCAAGAGCCCCCCAGCAGCAGGCAATAGTCACCGCCGTGATGGACAGATTGGTCTTGATCACGACCCAATAATCCGCCCAGCCCACATTGATTGTCGGCCAGACCACCAAAGAACAGCTCAGCGTCGCAAACAGCTGGGTTACGACCAGAGCCACCGCAACGCCAATCAGCCCCCACATTGCGCCGACGGTTACTGCAACGATCCTGAAAATCTCGATGAAGACAATGGCCTTGACCTGTTTATCCATCGACCCCTTGGCCATGACGAGTTCGTACTGAAACGAGAAAGGCAGGCCCAGGCAGTATTGCAGGCAGAGGATCTGGAGCGGCAACACAATACCGAGCCATTTTTCGCCATAGAGGGCGAGAGTGAGCGGCTCGGCAAAAAAGGCAAGACCGACAAAAGCAGGCCATCCAAGCCCGGTGACCAAGGCAGCAAGCCGCAAGTGTGTCGCCAGCGGATTACCCTTCTCGCGCTGAAGTTGCGAGAAATAGGACAGGGCGACAGCACCAAAGCCGCTCAGCAGGACATCATTGACGTTATTGGCCAGCCCGGCAGCACGCGACATGAGACCGGTTGCCGCAAGGCCCTGCATTCTGCCGAGAAGAAAATCGGAATAGCGCGAGCTGATATCCCAGAGAACCGACAGGCCCGTTGTTTGCGAGCCGAAACGAATCATGTCGCCCCCGCCCGTAAAACGCGGCCGGATGATGGCAGGTGCCGGCCCCCAGAGAATCGAGAATCCCGAGCTGAAAAGCGAGAAAGCCACTGCGCCCCAGGCGAGGCTATAGGCACCAAAACCCAGCCAGGCAAGGCCCAGAGTGACGAAGAAACCCAAAGTCACGGAGATGACGTTGATGCGGGCCAGGAGATCGAACTGCATCTGGCGCCGGATCAGCGCGTTATTCACCGTACCAAAGGGTAGCAGGAACAAATTGAGTGACAGTATGCACACGAGGTCCGCGACTTCGTCGGTGCGAAAAAACAGGGCTAGCGGCTTTGCCACTGCTACCAGGACAAGACCCAGGCCGCCCCCGAGCAGCAGGGTCAGACCAAAGGCGCAGGATTCATGGTGCTTTTCAAGCGTGGGGCTGCGGATCAGGAATGCCGAAGCACCGAACTCCCTGAAACTGGTCGCCACGCCTGCAACCGACATGGCCACGGAGAAGGCGCCGAGATCTGCCGGCGACAGCAGCCGCGAGACGGCGATGGTAGAGATGAACGCTATTACGAAACCGTAATAGCGCTGGAGAGTCGAGAAAATTACAGCGCGCCGGATGGACATGTTTATTTTTATTGACCAGAATATGAGGAAGCAAGATTTCCCGAGCTTTTTGCGTTCAAAGCGTTTGTCTTCATGCTGCCGTTTTCTGGTGGTTCGGTATTCAAGCCCATTTATTTGAAGGCGACGGAGCTTCGGTGAGCCTATTCGGCAAGCCTTGGAACCCGGTAGTCCGGACGCCCTAACCGCAGCGCGCCCTGATTACCGCCTGCAGCCCCGGCCGACTGGCGCATCCAGATCCGGAACAGGCGAGGCAGGTAACCCGCGTCGCCCCCGGCCGGATGTTCAGATTTTCACTTTGCCTTTGCCTGACCGGTCAGCCCGTAATGGCCGCCGCTTCTGTTCGCCATGTCCATCATCAACGCATCCGCGTAGAACTTGGTTGCCCAGTTCGGGTATTGCCAGGGGTGATAGCCGCCGTCGATGGGATGAGAACCCTTGATGCCGCCGATCGCATTGCTGTCTTCGGCGGAAAGGGGCTGGGTGCGCTTGACGAAGCCGAGGATGCGCGTCGTCGCGTCGCGGTAGCGCGCTTCACCGGTAATCTGGAACAGGCGCCCCCAGTTGATGCCGAGCTGGCAGTCGCCGGTCAGGCAGGACCACTTGACGGTAGGACTCCACTGGTCGTTGAAGCGCCCCGGCATGAAGCCGTCGGCCGGCAGCGCGGCCAGCATCGCGTCACCGATCTTGCGGGCTACGGCCATGAAATCCTCGCGCCCGGCATAGGCGCCGATTTCCATCAGGCCACGCATGGCATAGGCGATCGTGTGGGTGTAGGGCTGGGTGCTGTCCTGCAGGCAGTTGGATTCGAGCCAGCCGTTGGCGCGGGCCTGAGTCAGCGCCCATTCGCAGTTGCGTATCGCCGCATCGAGAAAGCGCTTCTCGCCGGTTATTTCGTGGGTGCGGGCCAGGCCCCATGCCGAACGCGTGTTGTAGGTGTTGATCGAGGTTCCCGCCATGGTCATCGGGGAACCGAACTGCCGCCAGCAGCCATCGTCGTCCATGATGTCGCACAGCCAGCTGCAGGCGCGCGCCGCGGCATCGCGGTAGCGATCGTCCTGCTCTTCCTCAAAGGCGCGCACCCAGCCGAAGATCACCTGCCCGGTATTGAACACGGTGGGCTTGTCGGAGTCGCCGAGAGCGCCTGCAAGCACGCCGCCGCCCGGTAGCTGGATGTCGATTTCCCAGTCGGCCATGCGACGGGCCCGCACGCGGGAGTCATCATCGCCGGCGATGTCGGCGTAGCGGTAGAGGGTGGGAATGATGTAGCCGGTCGTCTCGGGGTAGGACGGCGCCCAGTGGCGCGACTTCACGAGATAGGTCTGGGCCACGCCGCCGTTTCCGGTGACGTCCTGGGCGTGCTTCAGCCAGGCGATCGCCGCATCGAGGTGGACGCGGTTGTCTGCGGGCGTGGTCATGCCGATGCCGAACCTGTCTTTCAGGACAAGCTGCTTCTGGCGGAGGGTTTCGCTGATACTCATCGCGGTTTCCAGGTCTGATTCAAGATAGCTTTTGGGGTCAGGCGTTTGGCGTTGCCGCCGGAGCGTCGAAGAAATGCCCGCCGGTGCCGACAAAACGCGCCGACTCCCGGCTGTGGTCCACCGCCCGGATCCAGGTCAGGCGCGTGTTGCCGATCTTCCCGACATGCAGGACGCCCGTGTTCTTAAGGTGTTCAACCAGGCGGGATTCCCGGCGCAGGCTGTTGGCCTGGGCCGAGATGACCTTGACGGAACAATCGATCTGCCGGTCGTTGCGGTCGATCACGACACCCGAACGGTTGTCGGGCTCGTAGAGCGCGCACGGCAGCGTGGCGGCGAGTTGATCCTCGACGAAATGGGTGTAGGTGAAGCTGGCAAACGGCGCATCGAAACCCAGGATCAGCGCGTCACGCTCGAGCAGGCGGGCAAACGGCGATGCGGCACCGAAAGGCTTTTCGGCGTTCTCGTGGCCTTCGATAAAAGCCTCGGCATCGCGGCCCCAGGCCAACAGAGGATGCGTGACACTCAGGCTGCGGCAAACATGTTCACTGCGCCGGAACACCTCTGAAATGAGACCCATCATCGACGGACTGCGGCGCACGTTCATGGGCTTGCCCTTGGCCAGCCACTGTGCCGAACTCATGTTGTGGTAGGGCATCGAGGTCATCACGAGAAGACCTTCGGGCCCGACCGCTTCCTTGAGCGCCCGGACCACGTCGGCGGGCTTGCCCTGGAAGCCGTTGAAGGGCAGCCAGGAGGAATGGACGATCAGCGTGCAGCCCGGCACGACGCCGCAGGCCTTCAACTGCCGGACGAGCTTGTCCGGGCCGTAGGCCCAAACGGTTTTGGCAGCGGTCTGCCTGACCCATTGCTTGAGGGCTTTGACGCTCATCGCCCCCCCGATTTCGCTGAGGCGTCCACGACTTCGTCGAGCAGACGGGCAAAACGCGCGGTGATTGCCTTGCGATCAAACTGGGCAAGGTAGGCGTCGTCGGAATCGACGGTTTCGGGAACCGGCTTCTTCAGCCATTCGCGCAGCATTGCTTCGCAGGCCTCGGCCGATTCGGCGGGAACCGCGCGGCCAAGCCGCGCCCGCTCGATGATCTGCTGGGTGGCGCCGGGATCGCACAGGGCAAAGATGGGGCGCCGCACCGAGACGTATTCGAACAACTTGCCGGGAATCACACCGTCGGAGGTTTCGCCGGTATCGACGATCAGGAGCAGATAGTCGCAATTGACCTGGGCATTCATCGCCTCGGCGTAACTGACATCACCGGCAAAATCGTAGAGATGGGCGATGCCGTACTCGGAAAGGATCTGGTCGTAGCGCTGACGGATCGACGGCTCGACCCCGCCCAGAATGCGCACGCGCACATGGCTGACCGCCGCCGGATCAGCGCGGTGGATGCGCCCGAGCGCTTCGGCGAAGGCGTAGCCGCGACGATTCTTGAACAGCCGCCCCGTGTAAACAAACTCGACGGTGTCCTGGGTAAAAGGCCGGGTCCGCAGGCGGTCGCCGTAGAGTTCGGTGTCGTAGCCGTTGGTGAGGGTTTCCCAGCGCGCCTTGATCGTCGGGTGAAGGCGCTGCATGTAAGCCGTTTTCGGCTCCGACACCGTAACCACGACGTCGGCTTCCTTGAGCAGACGGCGTTCCATGCGCAGTTCGAGCTTTTTGCGCCACTCGGGCACCCATTCGCGCAGCACGTCGCCGTACCAGAGGTCACGGTAGTCGGCGATCCACGGCAGGCCGGTTTCACGCCGGAGATCGTGCCCGACCAGCATGCTGGAGAACGGCGGCAGCGTGGTGTAGATCGCGTCGATGCGGCGCTCGGCACACAGCCGGCGGGCGGCCTTGAGCGCTTCGTCGGCCCAGGGGCGGTAGTTGTCGGGTACGTCCACGAAATTGCGCATCACCCAGCGGGTGAAGTCGTGGGCGTGATCCATCAGGCCGCCACTGCGCTGGGACGACATGGGGCGCGGCGCGGGCTGAACGCCGGCAGCCGGCGCAGCGGCCGGACTGACCGCGGCCGAAGGCTTGCGGCCGAGCAGACGCTTCACGGCATCGGCGATTTCAACCTCGCGGTTGCGCAGGCGCAAACGCACCACCTCGACGCCGTCGGCAATCTCGGCCATCAGCGACGGGTCGTAGTTGCCCTCGGTGCCCGAGGGTTCGAGGGTAATGACAATCGAGCGCCAGCCATATTGCCGAAGCTGTTCGACAAACTTGACCGTGCGGATTCGTCCGATGGTCTTGAGTGGCGGAAATTCGCCCGCGATCACCAGCAGGGTGCGCGGCTCAGACATTGTGTTCTCCCTTTGACTGCAACTTCCGGCACAGATCCTGGAAGATCCGCACCCGGTTTGCCCAGCTGTTTGCCTGCGCGTGCTTCAGCCCGCCGGTTTCCAGCCGGGCGCGCATGGCGTCGTCGCCAAGCACCCGGATGATTGCATCTGCAATTTCATCCACATTTTCGCCATTGACCAGAAGCCCGCTCTCCCCGTCCCGCACGGCTTCGACTGCACCGCCGGCACGACCACCGATGACGGCGCGACCGCAGGCATTGGCTTCAAGAAATACCAGCCCGAAGCCTTCCGTGTCACCGTCAGGCATCGTGCGATTGGGCATCACGAACAGGCTTGCGCTGCGATAGGCGGAAAGCAGGTCGGCATCGCTGACGGCGCCGGTCAGCGTGATGCTGCCCGCAACACCCGTGGCATCCGCCAGGGCCTGCAACTCGGCCCGCTGCGGGCCGTCTCCGATGATGACGAGCTGCGCATCGGGGTGTGCCGCGAGCACTCGCGCCCAGCCGCTGATCGTCTTGTCGAAACCCTTGCGGGGCACCAGGCGGCCAACGGCAACCACCAGCCGCCTGCTGCCCAGCCCGTATCGGGCACGAAAGGCCGGATCATCGGGGCCGGGTGAAAAACGCTGGGTATCCACACCGTTCTCGATCAGGCAAACCCGATCCGCCGCCACGCCCATCTGCTCGACCAGAGCACGCTGGGTAAAGCGGCTCACCGCGACGACAGCGTCGGCAGCCCGCAGGTGGGCAACCCGGCGGCTCCCGAATGAGCCCGCATCAAAACGGGTCGTGATCTCTTCGCCATGCACGTAAAGCACCATCCGGATGCCCAGCACGCGCCTGAAAAACTCGGCAAGCCAGGCCGTGGAGGCCAGCTCGCCGATGCAGATCACCTTGATTCCGTGCTTGCGGATCAGTTGCCAGACGGTCGTCACCACCTTCAGGCGCAAGGGAATGTCGATGGTCAGGAAGCGCCACGCCGAGACGAGCTTGTTGGCAGGCGGCGGCGCCATCTCGGGGCGCAGCAGGTCGAGCCGGTAAATCGGAAAGGTGCAGGCAGCGTCGTGGGCCTCCCAGCCGGGAATCTCGACGCCGTCCTGGTAGTGGCGACGGGTGGCCAGCGCCACCATCCTGCCCTCTGGAGCAAAGCGGCACAGATTGGCATAGACCGTTGCCGAGCCCCCCTGGATCGGCGTAAAGATGCTCGCCACCATCAGGCAGGCTCCCGTTTCGGGCGTCGGGTTGGGCGTCTGGTTCATTCCCTCGCCCCTCACCGGCCCGCCTCGGCCGTGCGCGACAGGTCGGCCAGCACGCCGGCCAGATGTTCGGCGGCGAAGGCTTCGGTCTTGAGCCGTGCGGCTTCCAGGTTGTCCGTGCTGTAGGCCGTGATGGTGATCGCCGCGGCATCATCGCCCCGACCACGCAAGCGGGAAATCATTTCGAGCACCTTGCTGCCCGCGTCGCTGGTTGTCGTCGTCCCATTAACCCAGTAGAAGTGATAGACCGCCGCGTGCCGGTCACCCTTGACATAACCCTCCAGGCGCACCTCAGGCACAGTCGGGCTGTTACGGCTTACATGCGAGGAGATCGACCAGTTCCAGTCGTGACTCGGCTCCAGCCTGTTGAACACGCTCACCAGCTCGGCCCCCTGGCGCTGATTGCGGTAATAGGCCACATACACATCCACCGGCTCGCCCTTGTAGCGATAGCTGGCCTGATGAACGGCGCGAGCCCCCTGGAATTCCGGACGGATGCCGCTCGTGGCAGCGGGGTCCTGTTCAAGGCTGGCCAGGGTGTCGAGGCGAAGCAGCGGCGCCCGGCTGTCACCCTGCCCCTCCATGGCTGCCGCCATGCCATGCCAGGCAAAGGGAATGACTGCCGCCAGCACGCTGGCAGCCAACACCACCGCCATCGGGCTGCTCGCCCCCTGCGGCTGCGGCTGAAAAACCGGCAACGGGTCGCGCCAGCGTGCGCCGACCGCGAAACTCGCAAAAATGGCCAGCCCGAAGATGACCCACCCGAGGGTCAGGTGGCTCATGCCAAGCCCCCACTCGTTATTGGTCAGATGGGCGACCATCACGATCACGTAGGCCCGTACCCAGTTTGCAACCAGCGGCATGATCACGGCCCACACCATGAAAAGCGCCCGCTTGTAGAGGTGGGTGTAGGTCAGATAAGCAAACACGGCTCCGATGAAGACCGAAGTCAGCAGATAGCGGATACCGCCGCAGGCTTCGATCACCGACCACTGCCCGCTGGGGATGACGAAATTGCGCCCTTCCTGAAAAACCGGCACGCCGGTGTAGCGCAAGGCGAGCACCGTGGCGTCGGCGGTCCAGTTCATCAGCACCGGCAGGGCCTCGACCCCGAACGGAACGGCAAACAGCAGAAAGCTCAGGGGGCCGAGGGTCACCCTCGCCACCCTGTCGCCGGCTACGGCCCACACTGCGCAGAAAAGCATGAAGACGATGGAAAACTGGACCACGGCCGCCACCGAAACCATCTCACCCAGCATGGCCAGCAAACCTGCCAGTGCCAATGCCGCCAATCCCTTCCACGACGGGCGGCACGCCAGCCCCTGCAGTTGCGGTCGCTTGTTCCACAGCAGGTAGCCGACGATCAGCAGTACCACGTAACCATGGGCGTGGCTCGGCAGGGTTTCCCACGCCTCCAGCACCATGGCGACATGCGAGCGGAAACTGATGAGGATGGCGCTCCAGACAGCCAGAACCAGGCCGGCAGCCAACCACCCGCTGCCGGGACGCGCTCCCGCGATCAATGGTTCGGCGGATTTCAATTGACGGTCAATGGATGTCATCGGATTTACTCACTACCTCGAGGCCTCTAGCCGGCCCATGCTGTTGCTAACCACAGGTTGCGCCACACCCGGGGCGGTTTCTTCGGCCCGGTTGTTTTTAACCCAGTTTTCCGTCGCCACCAGAAGGACCATGAAATAGAAAGGCATGTCCCAGAACGCCAGGCTGAGGAAGGCCCCGCCGACGGCGAAGCCGACAATACTCACTTTGATCATCGCGCCGAGCTGCCCGACCCACTCCAGGTCGGGGCGCCCTCTGGCCACCTTGGTGAGCCGCCCCGCCGTAAGGTAGGTCAGGAACCAGAACAGCAGATACAGGAACAAGCCGATGTAGCCGTGTGCGCCGAGCACCTGGAAGTAGATGCTGTGGGCAACCAGCAACTCGCTGGGGTTCGGGGCATACATCTGATAGATCAGCGCCGAATCAGTCGTGAAGCCGGCGCCGAAAATCCGGTTGTTGGCAATGTTGATTGCCATGGTCCAGGCATTGATGCGACCCATGGCAGACTGGTCTGCCTCGTAGGTCTGAATGGTTCCCATGCGCGAACTCCACTCGTCGGGCATGAAGAAGATCAGGGCCGGCGAAAGCAGCAACACCACCAGGCCGACGGCAAGCTTGGATTTGCTCCGCCACCACAACATGGTCGCCATCGCAACCATTGCCAACAGCGCACCGCGCGAGTGACTGCCTATGGCGGAAATCGCGCACAGCAGCATCAGAACGAAAATCGAGCGCTTCAACCACTTGACGCCAAGCTTTTCGAGCCAGGGGAAGACCAACAATTTGTCGGCCTGCAGCACCATGTAATACAGCAGCGGAATCGTGATGATCAGCCCCACCGCGAGTTCATTGTTGCCCTCGATGACGGTGGACGGGGGGCCCCACACCCGGAACGCACCTCCGGTTACCAGGGTGAACCAGCCGCCCTTGGCGCCGTAAAAGGCGAGGGACAGGGCAATCGCGCTGACAAGGCCGAGGATCTCCTCCCGTGTCCGCACCACCGCAGCAACCCCCAGCGTCACCACCATGACCTTGATGACGTTGAGGAACATGTAGGTACTTTCCTCGCGATGGATCGCAAATGCGGTCGTCAGCCCCATCCAGACGGCAAACAGGATGAACACCCTGACCGGGCCGCTGGATGGCCAGCGCACATCCTTGGGGTTCGCGAACATCGAGATCACCAGGACGCCGACAGCCATCATGGCGAACGGCATCGAATAGGCAAAACCCCAGCCCAGACGGTGGGGGTTCATCAGGCCGATCCAGACCCACAGCAGCGCTGCAAAATAGGGGTGCTTGAACGCCTTCATTGCGCCGTAACAAAACAGCGCTGTTACCAGAAGATCACGCACGAGCCTTGCCCCAGTCAGACCACAGATACACCACCAGGATGAACCCTCCGAGAAAAATCAGGCCGCCACGCGACTGATCACGTAGCGGAACTTGCCGGACGCCTCCGCCGGCACGACATCCACCAGCTTGACATCAATGGTGACGGCATCGCCGAGCCGGCGTTTCAGGCCATCCTCGATGCGCGTCACGTCTTCTGCCTTGAAAAGCTTGCCGGGCTCCACGAACACCGTGGTGAGCAGGGTCGTCTCCTGGACGATCTTGAACGAAGCGACGCCCGGAATATCCCGAAGAACATAAATGAGGGCAAGGCCATGCATCACGGTTCCATCTGCCGCGATCACGAAATCGGTGCTGCGCCCCTGGATCTCGCTGAGTACCGGCAGGCCCCGCCCGCAGGGACACGCATGATCGCTCAGGACACCGACATCGCCCGTGCGGTAGCGCACGAACGGATAATCTCTGGTTGCAAGGTGGGTCA
Organism: Zoogloea sp.; assembly: GCF_030157465.1. Classification (GTDB taxonomy): domain Bacteria; phylum Pseudomonadota; class Gammaproteobacteria; order Burkholderiales; family Rhodocyclaceae; genus Zoogloea. The sequence goes on along the minus strand of NZ_JAOAUU010000022.1, from coordinate 62,576 downwards.
CGACGATTTCGCCGCTCTGCCCGTGGGGCAGCACATTGCCTGCCCCGTCGATGATTTCGACGACGATATCCTCGGCGGTGATGTGCATCGAGCCCGACGGGCAGGCGTGGGCGATGAAGCCCGCATCGCGCCCGCCGTAGCCATTGGCAACCGGGCACGCGAAGACCCGGCTGATGACTTCGCGCTGGTGATCGTAAAGGCGCTCCGAGGTCACAAAAACCACCTTGACGCCCAGATCATCGAGCCGGAGGCCCTTTTTTTCGGCGTAGCCGGCGATATGGCTGATGGCTGACGGATAGCCGAACACCATTTTGGGACGCATGTCGCGGATGCGGGCGATGAAGGCCTCGACACGCTCGTCGGACATCTCGAAGGCCGGCAGCAGCTCGGTACGCATCAGTTTGTCGCGGATCAGGCGCATGCGGTCCTGAGTGCCGAGTTCGATCGGCGAGCCCCACACAACCACCTCCGGATCGCCGATGTCCACATCCCACCAGCGCGTGGCGCGCCACTTGGCCGCCACGTCGTGGGTAACGCGTTCGGTGCCGATGAAAAAGATCAGCGGCACGCCGCTGGACCCGCCGGTATTGAAGCGCGCCAGGCCCTTTGCGTCGTCGGCGCGCAGCGCGTCCGTATTGTCCTTGATGACGGCCTTGGTCAGGAACGGCAGGGCCTGGAGATCCGCCGTGCTCTTTACGGCACGGGGATCGAAGCCCGTGCTGGCGAACAGCTCGCGGTAATACGGCACATTCGCACCGATATCGGTCAGGAAAGCCTTGAGTCGCTCGAGCTGCAGGGCGGCGATACGCTCTGCCGACCACCACTGGGATTCTTCCATCTGCCGCCGCACGCGCACGGTGTCGTGCTTCTTGACGCGCTCCTGGAGCGGAAAGACAAGGTTGGCGATGAATCGGGTGTAGAGATCAGACATGGCTTTTTCCTGTTCTGCAGGCCTAGACGATAGCGTCGCCGGGTTGCAGTACTGCGCGGTATTCGGCAAGAAGTTGCGGGCGAACGGATTTCCATTCGTAGCGGGCGACCTGCGCAAGGCCCGCCTCGACAAGGCGGGCCGCCAGCGCCTTGTCACGAAGAAGCGTGAGCATGGCATCGGCCATGGCGAGATCGTCATCGACCGGCACCAGCAGCGCCGTGTGGCCGTGCTCGACGACATGGGGCACCCCGCCGACCCGGGTGGCCACCACCGGCACCGCGCTGGCCAGGGCTTCGAGCAGCGCACCGGGGAGATTGTCGGCACGGCTCGGGTTCAGCAGTATGTCGGCCGAACGAAACAATTCAGCCATGCGGGCACGCTCCAGCCGCCCGGTAAAGCACACCTTGCCAGCGATTCCGAGCGCCTCGGCCTGGGCTGCCAGACTGGCCCGGGCCGGGCCCGAACCGGTAACGGACATCCTCGCACCAGGAAAAACAGCGACAAACCTGGCGAAGGCCTTGAGGGCGACATCGACGCCATAGATCGCCTCGAGATTACGGGCAACCAGGATGTGCGGCGCATCAGCGCCCTGCTGCACCGCAGATCGCGGCGTAAAGAGCTGCAGATCGACCACGTTCGGAACGATGCGCGCGGCAACGCCGTAACGGGCGAACACCTCGACGAGAAAGCCCGAAGGCACCACTATGGCCTGCGCCTGGCGCAGCGACGGAAGCACCCAGCGGGCAGCCCCCGCGAGAAAGGCTGCCGCTTCGCCGCCGTGGTAATTCACGATGACCGGCGTACCGCGCAGCCGGGCGATCCAGATCGCCGGTGCGGCAAACAGGTGCCAGGACCAGCCGGAGTTGGCCATCAGGTGCATCAGCTGGGCGCGCCCGCAAGCACGCCACAGGGCCACCAGATAGGGCACCAGGCGGAACAACGCCCGCAGGCCCGGCAGGCGCCCGGCCCATGCGGGCCGATACGGGGCATTGTTCTGGACGAGTTCGACCCGGGCGCCCTCCGCGTCCAGCAGATCGGCCAGTTGTCGGGTCAGGCTGGCCATGCCGCCAGCCGGCGGCGGCAGTGGTCCGACCAACAGGATGCGCAACCCGGAAACACTCATCCGGCCTGCCGCCCGATGAGGGCTCGATAGACGGCCGTGTAGTTGCGCACGCTGTTCTTCCAGTTGCGCACTTCCTCGACAAAACGCCGTCCGGCCTGACGCATCGCCGGCCAGTTCTCGCGGCCGTTGAGCATGGCGCTCACGGTATCGGCCAGCGCGGTCGCGTCTCCGGCGCCGAAAAGACGGCCGGTTTCCCCGTCGCGAATCAGTTCGCGGTGCCCGCCTACATCCGAAGCGGCGAAAATCCGGCCCTGGGCCATGGCTTCAAGCGGCTTGAGTGGCGTAACGAGTTCGGTCAGGCGCATCGAGTGACGCGGATAGACCAGCAAATCGATGAGGTCGTAGTAGCGGCTGACCTCGGAATGGGGAACGCGGCCGGTGAACACCACTTTGTCGGCAATGCCGAGGCGTTCGGCCCGGGCTTTCAGGTTGGCGTCCTGGGGGCCGCCCCCCACGAGCAGGATGCGCAGCTCGGCGTGCCGCTCGAGCAGCGTGGGAAACGCGTCGAGCAGCAGGTCCAGGCCTTCGTAGGCGTAGAACGAGCCGACGAAACCGAGCACCGTCTTGCCGTCGAGGCCGAGTTTTTGCTTGAGCGCGGCGTCCGGCTCGCCGGAAAGCTGGAAGCCTTCCACGTCCACCGCGTTGGGGATGACCGTCACCTTGCTCTCGGGAAGCCCCCGGCCAATGATGTCCCGGCGCAGGCCCTCGCAGATGGTGAACACATGCCCGGCACGCTTGATGGCCCAGGTTTCCATGGCTCGGGTGGCCCGGTAGCGCAGGCTGCCTTCGGCCGTGGTGCCGTGGTCAACGGCCGCGTCTTCCCAGAAGGCGCGAATTTCGTACACCACCGGTATGCCCAGCCGCTTGCCGACGCGAATCGCCGGAATGGCGTTGAGCACCGGGGAATGGGCGTGCAGCACGTCAGGCTTGAGTTCGCGGACGAGCGCTTCGAGGCGTGCCTCGGTGGCGCGCATCAGGCGCAACTCGTTGATGCCCGCCGGGCCGGCCGGCGGCACGGGGCACCGGTAGAAACGCAGGCCATCCACGTCCTCGACGGCATTGGCCGTGCTGCCTTGCTTGGGTGAGGTGAGATGAAAGGTTTCCCAGCCGAGCGCACGCTGCTCACGCAGGATGGCTGCGGTGCGAAAGGTGTAGCCGCTGTGCAGCGGAATGGAGTGATCGAGAATATGAAGGATGCGCATTTACGGGGCCGTTGCGACTGACATGGGGGGCGTGGCAGCCGATCGATGAGTGTTACGCAGGAAGGCCTCGAACATCAGCAGCGACCACAGGGGTGCGCTGTAGTCGCGCGCTCCGGACTGGTGGGCGTCAAGCAGATGCTCCAGGTAATCGCGGTTGAAGATGCCGGTTTCGGCCAGCACCTTGCCGAGCAGGGCATCACGCACGCGCTGTTTGAGCGGGCCACGGAACCAGCGGGCCAGGGGCACGGCAAAACCCATTTTGGGGCGATAGAGCACGTCGTTCGGAAGCAGCGGCTCGAGCGCCTTCTTGAACAGGAACTTGCCCTCCTGGCCCTTGATCTTGAGATCGGACGGCAAGGTGGCCAGCCATTCGACGAGCGTGTGGTCCATCAGCGGTTCGCGCACTTCCAGCGAATGGGCCATGCTGGCCCGGTCCACCTTGGTGTTGATGTCGCCGACCAGGTAAGTCTTGGTATCGAGATACTGAATGAGCGCCAGCGGATCGTCGGTTTGCGCGTTGGCGGCGTGCCGGCGGAAAACCTCGATCGCGTTGTAGCCTGCAAGCTCGCGCCGGAAGCCGGAAGAAAACAGCCTGCGCCGCATGTCGTCGCGAAGGATGGACACTTCGTGAAAATAAGCCTGGACGCCGTCACGGGCCAGCGACTGGAAAGTGGATTTGGCACGCAACACGCGCGGCGCCCAGTCGGCTTTCGGGTAGAGCCGCCCGAGCAGGCCGAACACCGGGCTGCGCACACCGTGGGGCACCGCACCGCGCATCTTCTCTTCGGCCAGATGCTGGCGATAGCGCCGGTAACCCCCGAAGCTCTCGTCCCCGCCGTCACCCGAAAGCGCCACCGTGACGTGCTTGCGGGCCAGCTGGCAGACCCGGTAGGTCGGGATGGCCGAGCTGTCGGCATAGGGCTCGTCGTAGAGCGCGGCGAGCGTGTCGATGAGATCGAAGTCGTCAGACTTGACCGTTTCGACGAAATGCCGCGTCTGGTAGCGATCTGCCACCATCTGCGCAAATTCGGATTCATTGAAGGCCGGATCGTCAAAGGCCATCGAGCAGGTATTGACCGGCTCGCTGCTCTGGCCGGCCATGCAGGCCACCACGGCACTGGAATCCACCCCGCCCGAGAGGAAGGCACCCAGCGGCACATCGGCAATCATGCGCAGGCGCACCGACTCGTTCAGACGTTCGGTGAGTTCGGCGCAGGCTTCGCCCAGCGACAGCGGATTGTCGAGGGAGAAACGTACATCCCAGTATGTCTTGGGCGCGGGAATCGGCTCGCCACGCCGGATGCAAAGGCTTTCGGCCGGCTGCAGCTTGCGGGCACCCTTGAAGATCGTGCGCGGCTCGGCCACATAGCCGAGGGAGAAGTACTCCTCCACGGCCAGCGGATCGATGCGCCGGTCAAGGCCCGGATGCTGCATCAACACCTTGAGCTCTGAGCCGAAGACCAGCGTGCCGTCGTCGAGCAACGCGTAATGCAGGGGCTTTACACCGAGGCGGTCGCGCGCAATGAAGAAGGTCTGGCGATTGCGGTCCCACAGGCCGAAGGCAAACATGCCGCGAAAACGCAGCACGCAGTCCTCGCCCCATTCTTCCCAGGCGTGAACAATGACTTCGGTGTCGCTGCGGGTGTGGAAACGGTGACCCAGGCCTTCAAGCTCAGGCACCAGTTCCTGGTAATTGTAGATTTCGCCGTTGAACACCACGGCCACCGAGCCGTCCTCATTGAACAGCGGTTGCTGCCCGGTGGACAGGTCGATGACCGACAGCCGGCGGTGACCCAGGGCAACGCCGGGCTCGAAATAAAGATCACCCTCGTCCGGGCCACGGTGGAACTGGATGTCGTTCATCCGCTTCATCAGGTCACGATCGAAATCACGCCTGCCGCGGGTGTCAAAAAGACCGGCAATGCCGCACATGAATGGTGTCTCTCAGCGAAGGGCGTTTCTGGATTGCGCCGCGGATTGCACGCCGTTGCGGCCAGCCTTGACCTGCTCCTCGTACAACGACAGATAGGCCCGGACCATGGCATCGAGGCTGAACTGGGCCTGTACCCGCTCACAGCCTGCCTCTCCCATCCCGGCCGCCTTTTCGGGGTCGGCGAAAAGCTCGGCGATGGCCTCAGCCAACCTGACCACGTCGGCCGGCGGCACGAGCCGGCCGGTTTGCCCATCCACCACCAGTTCGGCAGAACCGCCGACATCCGTGGCGATGATGGGCAGGCGGGTGGCCATGGCCTCCAGCAGGGTATTCGAGATGCCTTCCGACAGGGACGGCAGAAGGAAAACATTCATGCCGCGCATCATCGACGGCACATCGGCACGCTCGCCAGCCAGCCAGACGTGGCCGTCGAGCTGCTCGGCACGGATCAGATCCTGCAGCATGCCCTGCAGGGGGCCGCCACCCACGATCATCAGGCGCGCCCGCCGCGCGGCTTCCGCGTTACCACGAACGAAAACACCGAAAGCGCGGATCAACGAGGCATGGTCCTTGACGGCCTGCAGCCGCCCCACCGCACCAAACACCGTCAGTGCCGGATCGTTGAAGGGCGAACCGGGAATTTCCTGACGCACCGGCGCCGGCACGAAACGGCTGGCATCCACGCCGTTACAGATACGTCGAACACGGCCGGCAGCAATACCGACCTTGTCGTGCAGATAGGATTCGATCTTGCGCGACAGCGCCACGTAGCGGCTGACGAAAGGTGAATAGAGCTTGCGCACGAGGCGGTACTTGCGGCTCGTGCCTTCGTGGTCAAAGCTGTCCCAGCCATGTTCGCCATGGATACGGACGGGCACGCCCGCAAGCCAGGCCGGAACGACCATCTCCAGCGCTGCAAGATTGCGCGTGTGAACGATGGCCGGCTGCTTCTCGCGAAACAGGCGGAACAGCGCCGGATAGAGCTTGAGAACGTGGCCGGCACCCTTGTGCAACGAGATGAATTCCACGTCGTGCCGCTGGATGCGTTCGGAAAAAGCCGGCACGCACTGAGTAAGGGCAACGATCATGTGACGGAAGCGGTCGGCCGGCATCCGGTTGATCAGGTTGACGATCCCGTTCTCCAGCCCACCGACATCGAAGCTGTACACAACATGAATCACCAGGGGACGGGGATCGTTCATTACTCTTGAATTACCAGCTACGTATCGTTTGAAACATTTGGATGGTGCGGCGCATCAAGCAGGTTTTCGAGGGTAGCCAGGTGCGCGGCCCAACTGTAGCGATTCAGCACGCACTGGCGCGCCGCCTGGCCCATTGTGGGGCGCAATGATACATTGGCCAACAACCCGAAGATACGCGAAACGAATTCATCCCCACTGTGGGCGATCTCACAGTCACGCCCTGAGACCGCCTCCAATCCGGTGGCCGGCGCCGAAGAAATCACGACCGGACGTGCCATCGCCATCGCTTCCAGCACCTTATTCTGGATGCCGCGGGCGATGCGGAGCGGCGCAACAATCACGTCGGCGTGGGCCAGATAGGGGCGCACATCCGGCACCGTACCGGTCACCGTGACACCCTCCCCTGCCAGCGCCTGGACGGCCGGCGCCGGATTCATGCCTACAATCCAGAAGCGCGCGTCAGGATATTTTGCCCGGACCTTGGGCAACAATTCGCTGGCAAACCAGACCACCGCATCGATGTTCGGCCAGTAGTCCATCGCCCCGGTAAACAGCAGCACCGGGCCGCCGTCCGGGTAGGGATTGGCGAAATCGTGCTCGGGGGAAAAAAAATCGGAATCCACGCCGTTCTGCATGGTGCCGACCCGCGCCATCACTTCTGGCGCAGCGGCCTTGAAGAGCCCCGCCTCGGCATCGGTGACGAACAGGCTGGCATCGCTTCTGGCGGCCGCGGCCCGTTCGAAAGCCAGCAAGGTGCGACCTTCACGGCGATAAAGCCAGGACATCGGCCAGCGGTGATCCCCGGCGTATTGAGTCCATTTGGCAGAATCAAGATCGCAGAAATCAACGATGCGCCGCCTGAGGCCAGGCGCGTCCACGTACTGGGCCATCGGGCCAGAAAAGGCGACGGCCTGGGTGATGCCCTCGCGCGCCACCACCTGCCCGACCCATTCGGCCAGCGCGGCGCTCCGATAATACGGCACGCTCAACGCCTCGCCGGTAAGCAGCCCGCGCAGGCTGGCGATGCGCGAAGTACGCGGATCGAGCCGGATCACCTTGGTTTCTTCGCACCACTCGGCCAGTGTGTCGATGTACTGGACGTCGTCCGGATGGTCGACGAAGGTGCCGAGGAAAATCCGGTGCCGCCGGGCCAACTGGCGCAGGATATTGAAGGAGCGCACCTTGTCGCCCTTGTTTGGCGGATAGGGAATGCGATGAACCAGGTAAAGGAGCGGAGTGCGATCGTCAGCCACCGGCACTTACCCGAGGTTGCGCACGATATGCGGCCCGATCGTGTTGGCAACAGCGAGGGGCAAACGCCGCCACATGGCAATGAAGGCACGATACTTCGGGTTCATCGGATTGTTCTGGGGCACGGCGTCACGCTTGTAGAGCCGGTATTCATACGAAAGCGGAACCGGCTCGAAACCCCAGTTTTTCTTGAAGTTGTAGGGCCCGGTGCCAATCTTGCTGCGGCCATAATCAAAAATCTTGTAGCCACGGGCACAGGCCTGGCGCATCAATTCCCAGTATTTGAAATCGTTGGCCGCCAGATCCCTCGCGGCCAGATCATCACCGGCGTAATAAGGCAGCACCTCATCCCGGAAATAAAAGGTCAGCACGGTGGAAAGGGGCTTGCCCTCGGGCGTCGAAACGGTCATCACCTCGCAATCCTGCCCGAAAACCGCCTTCAAGGTTTCAAAGAAACGTTTCGGCAGCGCCGGCGTGCCATGGCGCAGGACGTTATCGGAGTACAGCGCAAAGAAACGATCGACATTCGGGTCGACCTGGCTGACGAGTCCATTCTTGATTCCCTTGCGCACCATCGCCCGCTGCTTGCGGGGAATCGCCGCCATGTTGGCGTCTTCGTCCGGGAGGATTTCCTTGCGGAAGGTGACGTAGAGCTCCTGGCTCGGCCAGTCGGCATGCCGCTGCTTGAGGTTACGGTATTCAAGATGCTGAACGCCGGCCTTGCGGGCCACAGCCTCTGCAGCCGCCTCGAGCGCGGCAACCGCCTCGCTGTCGCAACCGGCCACGCCGCCATACACGGCAAAGGGCAGCGAAGTCATCGCATGCCCGAACAGGCGGCTCTTGACCTCGGCCAAAGGCAGCACGGCAACGATCTGCCCGTCCCGCTCGGCGAGCAGGTAATGAGTACGGTGACGAAACACCGACTCCATGATGTCCTTCCATTCAATTCTGTGAAAGAAAGTTGCGTCTGGACAGGCAAAGACAAATTCGTTCCAGCGCGCAGAATCCCCCGCCACGCACGGACGTACATTCACAACAGACACCATTCTGGAATCCCTAGACTGACGTGTTTAGTGCGGGGAGATAGACTTCGTCCATTCGCCCCCAGGAAAAATCCTGCAAAAGGCGACCGATCCGGGCCTCGGTGCGCTTCAAATTGACGTAATGACGGAAACGGGTCTTGGCACTCGCTTCTTTCACCACCGGCTGATCGGGGTCAATTTCCCAGGGATGAAAATAGAAAATGGCCGGACGCCGATCTTCTTCATTAACCTTGCGAATTCCCCACGCCGATACCGGGTAGGGAAGAAGCCGGAAATAGCCGCCGCCACCGACCGGCCAATTCCTGCCGAAGCGGCGCACGGTGGTGATCGGAATCTCCACCAACCCCTTGCCGACCGGGTACGGAAAGCGTGGAGCATCGGGCACCCCATAGTGGTCGTGCTTGACCGGGTAGACACTCGAACTGTAGGCGTAGCCGGCAGCTTCAATGCAGCCGTGAGCCCACGGATTGGAGAGGCCGACCGAAAAACTCGGCGCCCTGTAGCCCCTTACTTCGCAGTCGGTAATATCTTCGAGAACCGCCTTTGCCAACTGGATGTCGGCGAGAAACGCCTCCGGACTCTGGTCGCTCGCCCGCTGATGCCCGTATCCGTGGCTGGCAATTTCGTGACCTTCCACTGCAATCAGGCGAATCAGCTTGGGAAAGCGCTCTGCAATCCAGCCCAGCGTAAAAAACGTACCCTTGGCTCCGTGAAGGTGCATCAATTCGAGAATGCGATTGACGTTGCGCTCGACCCGGCACGGCGTGTCGTTCCAGCACTCTTTGGGAAAATGCGGCGCCAGTGCCGACACCTGAAAATAGTCTTCAACGTCGATGGTCAACGCATTGACGATAATGCCGGATTTACCTTTATTGGACGTCATTTTGTGGGTGCTCCACCCTCTTTCGGCGCGTCACGCTCTGCCTGCGCCGCATTGAGCAACTGGCCGAGGGCATTGAGCGTCGAGGAAAGGGTTCGCTCGACAAGCGCCAGGCGCTCATCGAAACGCGCCATATCGAAGGCCGGCCCCGCGGCAGCCAGCGCCCGCACCGCCTCTGTATCACCCAGCAGGCGCTGCAGATCAACAACCGGTGATGCCACACCTGCGCCTGCACTCACGGCCTGTGCGGCAACCGGTGTCGGCGTAACCTGCTCCTCGCGCATTTCGGAAACGATCTGACCAACGAGATCCGCATTGACGCGACGCAGCTCACCCAGAAAGGCGGCGAGCATGATCCGGTCGCACACAGCATTGATTCGCCGCGGGATGCCCTGGCTGACGGTAAAAATTTCGCGCATGGCCTCCGGATCGAAGCTCGGGTTGCCTTTCCAGCCCACACAGGCCAGACGATGCTCGATATAGGCATGCGTTTCCTGTGCATCCAGCGGACCGAGGTGATAGGACGCAATGACACGCTGGCGCAACTGCACCATTTCCGGACTCTGCATGATCGACCGGAATTCAGGCTGGCCGACCAGGAAACTTTGCAGCAGGGCGTGGTCTTCCAGCTGGAAATTGGAGAGCATGCGAAGCTCTTCAACCGCCTTCTGCGTGAGGTTCTGCGCCTCGTCGACGATCAGCAACGCACGCTTTCCGGCCGCCGTCGTGGCAACCAGAAAAGCCTCGATGGCCAGCAAAAGATCACTCTTGGCGAGGTGCTTGCTTGGAATACCGAAGGCGGCAGCCACCAGACGAAGAATGTCATCGGCGTCGATCTGGGTGCTGACAAGATTGGCTGCAACGATCTTCTGCGAGTCCAGCTTTTCAAGCAGACTGCGCACGAGCAATGTCTTGCCTGCGCCTATCTCGCCGGTAATGACAATAAAGCCCTCGTTCTGATGCAGACCGTATTCGAGATAAGCCATCGCGCGGCGATGCCCGCGACTACCGTAGAAAAAAGAGGGGTCCGGATTCAGCTGAAAAGGCTTGCCCCGGAGACCGAAATAGGCTTCGTACATTAAGTGCTCAGAATTGGATTGCGACAGCGCCAATCAAGGCGTTCTCGGAGTAGCTGGAGGAGCCCGAGCCCTTGTTGCTGCGAATATTGAGCGAGCCGCTCATCTTTGATGAAAAGCGCGTCGAAAGACCCGCGGTGATGATATTGGACCGGCTTGCTGCAAGCGAACGGTCGGTGGACTGGCTCAGGATGCTTGAATACGCAGCATTGGCAGATGTCAGCGGCGACAAGGCATGGCTGACCATCAAGGTACCGCCAGTCGTGGTTGCATTCTGGCCGGCAGCCGCATTACCGGTCACAGCAAGCCTTTCGGTCAGCGTCTCGTGCTCGGAAGTGAAAGCGATCAATGAAACCGTATTGCGAACCCCGCTGAACGTCACCCCCAGCTGGAAACGACGATCGAGAAAAAATCCGTTCGCCAGAACGGACTGGGCTCCGACAATGACACCACCCTGGCCCGCAGCATTGGTATCTATCAGTTGCCGGACAACGGCAGAACGCTCATTGATATCGGGGTATTTTACGGAATACTGCAACATCAGCAGATCGTAAAGGCTCACGGCGCCCAGCATCGTCTGGCTTGTGGAACTGACGTTCTTCGTAAAACTGCCGGTAAAAGCCGCACGGCCGGTCTGGTGCGTGGCATTCAGCATGTAGCCCGTACCAAAAAAACGGTCCTCGACCGTTCCGGACACGGTGGTTCTGGGCGTCGGCCGCCAGTCGGCACCGACACCGTAAATCGTTGTGCTGCGCTTGTTCGAACCGCCAAAATTGTTCGACTCAGCCCCGCCGATCAATCTCAGGGTGAATTGGGGATCAAGATTCACAAATCCGGTCAGGCGGCCCGACCGCTGACTAACGGTTCCCCGATCCGTAACGTCAGAGCGACTATCCCGGATATTCAAGCCCCATCCCAGAAGCGCTGAAGCACGAGAATCCGAGGCGTTCAGTGTCCAGGTGTCTGATTGTGTCTTTGAAAGCACCGAACTGTCGGACTCCGTCTGCATCAACGCGTAACGAAGTTCAACCGATCCGGTCGATCCGAGGCGGCCACGCAGGTAAGGACTGACGCTGAAAGTCCGAACTTCGGCCTGATTGCTCGTACCGGTAACCGTATCCGCGCCACGCGGGCCAAATGCGGATGCTGACTGGCGGGAAATCGAGCCGAACACGTCCACGTAGGCGTAATTATCGACAAGATTCACTTTTCCCGATCCGCCAAGCATCAAATGATTGGATTGCGGAGCAGAATCATTGGCATAGAAAGCCGAATTAACGCCAACACTGAGATTCCCGTTCACCCGGCTACCGTTGGCAATCAGCCGGACGGAGGGGCTGATCTGCGTGATCCAGTCCGTTTTTCCCGTCCCGCTTTGCCCCAGACCAGCGTTATCTGTAACCGTTTCGCTGACTCTCAGCGAGGATTCCAGCTTGACCGTCTGTTGTTGGGCAAAGGCCGGGCCGGCAACCAGACCGAGAGAGGCGCACAGGACGGCCAGATGGCGCGGGCGAAACCGCCGGGAAACGCACGACGCACGAATCTTCACGCATTCTCCTTCGGGGCATGTCCGTATCCATAGCCGTATCCGTAGCCATAACCGTAGCCATAAGACCCGGCTCCGGAATGGTGGGCCTTGTTCAGCAGCATGAGCTTGACAGGGCAGCTTTCGATTGTTGCTATCGCCTGCTTCAAGGCGGCCTGGGCCGTCTTGTTCGACTCGACGACCATCACGATCTGGCCCATGTGCGTTGCCAGTACGCGGGATTCGGTTGTGACCAGCAGCGGCGGGGAATCGAACACGATGATCCGGTCCGAATAGCGCTCGGCGAGCTCTTCGAGAAGGTTGTTCATCGCATCGCTGGCGAGGAGCTCGGTGGCCCGCGGATGTGGCGTACCTGCCGGAAGAAGGCTCAGCTTTTCGATGTTGGTCTTCAGCAGCACATCGCCGATCTGGGTGCCGGGCGTGGTCAGCACATCCATCAGACCCTTCTTGGGCGGCAAGCCGAGAAGGTTCAGCACGGACGGGCGAGATACGTCAGCATCGATCAGCAATACGGTGTGATCGAGCTCCATCGCCATGCTGATCGCCAGATTGATCGAACTGAAGCTCTTGCCCTCACCGGGCAAGGAGCTCGTGATCATGATCAGGTTGGCATTGTTGATCGCAGAGGCGCCCTTCCCCTGGATGTTGCGAAGCAGCGGGCGCTTGATGATCCGGAACTCATCGCCAATCAGCGAGCGTGGCGCGTTGGGCGTCACGATGCCGATTGACTGAAGACGCTCGAGATCGATTTCCACGTGCCGGGCAACGGGAACCGGGGCCCCGTCCGGCCTGGGGGTAATGGCTGCAGCCGGCCTGGAAGGAGCCACGGCTTCAGGCTCTGCAACAACAGACTTGGCAGCAAAGGCAGAGGCAGGAGGCGTCACGGCCGCTGCAGGCGCGGGCGAGCCCGCGGTTTGATCTGCCACGGTGTCGCTTTGAACCTGCGGCGCAGCACTGGCTTTCTGAAGTTGCTCGAGCCGTTCGACAGCTTTTTCAATAATGCTCATGTTCGCCCCTTACCCCATTCTGGCCAGCAGCAGCCAGACCGTCATTGCGCCAAACAACCCCACCAATGCGCCCACGCCCCCCAGGAAAACAATCTTTCCTCGACGCTGACTGCGCATCCGATCCGGGTCGGCAATCATGCTGACCGAGCCGAGAACCGCCAGCCCTGTCACTTCGCGAAGCACCTGGATATCCGTGAAGACAGGCCGGATCTGGCTGATCAGGAACGAAACGACAAAACCGGCGAGCAAGGCCCCGAGACCCGCTGCAGGCATCAGCAGGAGGCGATTCGGTGCGGAAGGCTTGTTCGGCACGGTCGGCGGGTCGATGAGGCGGAAATCGGCAACACCCGACGTTGCCCCCATCTCGACCGCCATGGTGGCGGACTCGCGCCGGGAGACAAGCGCATCGTAGTTCTTCTTGTTTACGTCGTAGTCACGGTTGAGCTGGGTGAACTCGGTTTCAAGCTGCGGCAGTGTTCTGGACGCTGCGTTGAGCTGCTGGAGCCGGCCTTCATATTCCGCAACCCGCACACGCAGCGAAGCCACGTTGGCTTCGGCCTCGGAGAGTGACAGCCGCATCTGCTGGAAAACCGGGTTGACGCTGGAGCCTCCACTCGTGCTTACGCCACCGGCAGCACCCGCTGCAGCCGAGGCCTTGCGGCGGGCCTGCAACTCCTGGGATTTCTGGGCTTCCAGCTCTTCGATGAGTTTGCGTGCGCCAACGACGTCCGGGTGCCGGTCGGTATATTTCTGGAGCAATCCATCAAGGGACTTCTTCACCGATTCGATACGGCCGTCGAGTTCAGGCAGGGGTACAGCCGCCAGCGAAGCACCGGACATTTTCTCTGGCAAGACTATCGAGTCTTCACCGGAGAGCTGCCTTTTCAGGACATCCCGCGAATTTTCAGCCTCACGCAAGGCAAGCCTTGCCTGATTGAGTTGCTCGTTGACTTCGGCCATCTTCCGGAAATAATCCTGACCGCCTGCGCCAATCGTGTTCATGTTGCGCAGCTTGTATTCCTTCAGGCGGTTTTCGGCATCGACGAGCTTTTGTTCGTAAGCCTTGATCTGCTCCTCGATAAACCGCCGTGCGGAATCGGAATCCTTGCGCTTGTCGCCCAGGCCTGATTCGACGAAGATCGAAACCATCGACTGCACGACGCGCTTGGCGCGCTCGGGGTCGGTATCGGTGTAAGCCAGCGTGTAGAGGTTATCGCGTCCAGCTTCGCGAATTTGCAAAGACTTGGTAACGCTCGATATCAGAACCTCCCGCTCCTCCTTGGTCTTGGCCGAGATATCCAGATCGGCCATCCGGATCAGCTTTTCCACGTTAGGGCGGCTGATCAACGTACGGCTGAGAATATTGATCTGCTGATCCACGTTGGGCTGAACTGCCAGGCCCGACATCAGCGGCTTGAGGATCGACTGGGTATCCACATAGACACGTGCCGACGACTCGTAGCGATCAGGCTGCAGGTAGACGACCGCAGAGAAGATCGGCCCCACGATCCATGCAGCCGCCAAGCCCCACCAGCGATAAAGCCACATGCCTCGGAGGATGACCGACAGCTGTCTTAGTATTTCTTCCATTGGGAGATTCCGAAAACCCCCGGGCTGCGCCGGGGGGCAAGATCAAGGATTGGTCAGAACCAGCTCTGGGGAATGATGAGAACATCACCCGGTTTCATTTCGACGTTGGCCGAAACGTCACCGCGCTTCACCAGATCCTTCAAACGAACCGTGTACTGCTTGTTGCCTTCGGAAGTCCGCAGCAGGGTTGCGCGGTTTCCATCTGCAAAATCGGTGATACCCCCGACTGCGATCATGACGTCCAGTACAGACATCTTCTGGCGATACGAGAGACTCTGGGGCCGGGCAGCCTCGCCCAACACACGAATCTGCTGCGAGTAAGGGCCCACAAAACCGGAAACGATGACCGTGACAACCGGATCCCGGATGTACTTGCCAAGCGCCTGCTCGAGTTCGCGCGCCAGCGTGGTGCTATCCCGACCCGTTACGGGGATATCCTCGACAAGCGACGTGGTGACCTTGCCATCGGGCCTGACCGTTACCGACGTGGACAACTCGGGGTTGCGCCACACAACGATATTCAAGCTGTCGCCCGGCCCGATCAGGTAGTTGTAATCCGGGCTATCGGCATTCACCGGAGCGGGCGGATAGGTCGTGGCACAACCCGCCAGGCCGATAGCGGCGCAAACCAGCAGACCCTCTGTCAAAAAACGTTTCATAAGGTACTTCCCCTGGATACGGCCGAAATTCAGCCTTTGAATGATAGTGGGCGGATATTACGGCAGCCTGTGCACACGCCCGGAGAAAAACGTCACGACGCCCCAAAAAGGGTACATGACTCCGCCATCAGGACAACAGGATATTCTTGCTCAATTCAACCCGGACGACATAACGCCGAATCCGGACGCCACGCCTAGAAGCTCCAGCGGGCTTCGGTATAGACACGATCCCGATCGGCATAGCGGCCAAACAGGCCCGTTGAACTGCCACCAAAGGCATCGACGCCGAAAACGACCCTCGTGCTTTTGTTCGCAGCCCAGATCAGTTTGGGACGGAACATGTAGTCGTTGCGGTTAAGCATCGAGACGTAAAGCGCCTCGGCTTCCCAGGCCTTGGCAAGCCGGGTTCCAACCAGAACACTCGCCCCGCCCTCGGTCCGCTCGAAACCTGTTGCCGGGTTGTAATCAAGCATCCTCCGGGCGAAATACTGCAGATTCACCCGACCATCGTTGAAAGCCGGAATATCCACGCCAGCCACATAATCGATGGTGTCCTGATCAACCAGACCGGGCGGTGCAACAGGATTTGCGGCACTGAACTTTCTCCCGCGAGAATGCACCGCTTCGCCCTTCAGAACAAAATCACCAAAATCCTTGGCGAGCGTGCCGCCCACCTGAGTGATCCGTTCATGACGGGGCTGGAACTCCGGCTGCAGGGGCGTTCCCCCGGTCAGGTAGAAAGTCTGGGCGACATCGAGGCTTCGATAATAGAAGGCCGACAGATCCCACCCTCCCACCAGCCGGGACACGCGACCACCCCAGTTGCTGTTTTCTGGAGAGTTGTCCGGCTTGACCTCGCCGAGAACCTTGGCATTTCTGGGAAGTGGGTAGAACTCCGCACCCGGCTTGCCGATCCGGTCGTAGCTCGGCACCGGAATCCACACCAGCTCGGCGTGGGTTTCGCCGAAATAGTATTCGGCCCGGGCCGCCCATTGAGGAATACGGAGCTGCTCGAAGTCCGGCAGGTAGAAGCTGCGCAGGTCGCGGGCCGAAACCACGTCCGCGAAGAACAGTCCGACCATCTCACCCCACACGATGTGCTGACGACCGATCCGGAAATCCACGTCGCCCGCCGAGAAGTCGATGTAGGTTTCGCGGAAGTCGAACTGGTATTGCTGATCGCGACGCACGGCATCGGGATAGAAGCCGGAGTCGATGCCGAATACGGCGTCCGCATCTGCCCGGCCGGAGATCTTCCACTTCAGGCTGTCGTTCCCACCCTTTGCTGACAACTCGGCCCGTGCCCGCGCCATCGACCAGTGATCCTTGCCGGCGTAGGTTCGGGCCATGTCAAACTGGAGGAATCCCCCCCGACTGAAACTCGAGCCCTCTCCCAGATCGAGATCCAGCTCATCGTCGGCAGCGGCAGCGGCGCCACAGCAGGCCATTACCGAGAACGCGACGGCGAAATGGCGAAGCCCCTGATTTACACAGTGCATTACAAACTTTCCCTTCTTGTAACTGGTGCGCCATCGGGGCGCTCAGATTTCAGGTCCATCTTCACCCTCGCTACGATCCTGGACGAATATCCAGGCACCGTTCTGCTTGAGCCCCAGCTTGGTGATCTGCCCGTCCTCCATGCGCACGAGCTGATTGGCGCGACTCATGACGCGCTTGTCGTGCGTGGAAAAAACGAAAGTTGTTCTGTTCTCCTGGTGGATCAGCTGCATCAACTCGAGAATGCTCTCGCCGGTGCGGCGATCCAGGTTGGCCGTCGGCTCGTCGGCAAGCACCACGCGGGAATGGGTCACCAGGGCCCGGGCGATAGCCACCCGCTGACGCTGTCCGCCGGAGAGCTGATTCGGACGGTGGCGGGCATATTTGCCCAGCCCCACCATTTTCATATAGTGGTTGACGCGGTCTCGCCGCTCGTCCCGGCCGAGTTCGGGCATCTGCAACAGCGGGTACTCGACGTTTTCCTCTGCCGACAGGACCGGCAGCAGGTTGAATGTCTGGAAAATGAAGCCGACAGTTCTTGCACGGATATTGGCAAGTTCGTCGGGAGTCTGACCGGAAACATCCTTTCCGTCGATGATGACGCGCCCCTTGCTTGGTGTGTCGATGCACCCCATGATATTGAGCAGCGTGGACTTCCCGCTCCCGGACGATCCTGCGATCGCCATGAAATTGCCTTCTTTCACTTCAAGAATGACGTTTTTCAGTGCCGTGACGTCCTGCTCGCCCAAGCGGTACACCTTGCTGACGTTATCGATCTTGATGATCGTTTTCAACGGCTCGCCTGAAATTGGCTCTGCTGCGTTGTCATCGCGGGGAGTTGGCATGGGCACACCGATCTATGTTGTTTGCTTTTAAAGGATAACACTATGAGCCTAAATTTTTCCCCCTCGGGCTATCGTACGCGCTGCTTCGGGCTTGCCTTGGCGGCTCTCGCCCTGGTTTCAGGAAACCTGGTCCGCGCCGAGGATCCCGAGCTTGCACGCAGCGTCGTCGCCAAGGCTGACGAAGTCCGTTTCCCCCGCGATGGCTTCCAGGTCATCATTGACATCAGCTCTGCAACGCCCGGTGAAGCAGCCGACGATCGAAAGTTCCGGATTCTTTCCAAGGGCAATGAAAACACAATTGTCCAGACCCTTGAGCCGGCGTCCGACCGGGGTCAGGCGATGCTGATGAGAGGCCGGGATCTGTGGATCTTCATGCCGAACATCTCGCAGCCTGTTCGACTTTCCCTGGCCCAGCGCCTGACGGGGCAGGTGGCAAACGGCGACCTTGCGCGCGCCAACTTCGCCGGCGACTACGAGCCGAAGATCCTGCGCACCGACACGATCGATGGCGAAAAAATGTATGTTCTGGAACTTACGGCCGTCGACCGGGGCGTCACGTACGCGAAGGTGCTTTACTGGGTGCGCCAGTCCAACAACTGGCCCCACAAGGCCGAGTTCTACTCCCTGTCGGACCGTCTTCTGAAGGTTTGCCGCTACGAGAAGTACCAGAACATTGGCGGTCGGATCCGCCCGACTCAACTCGTCATGGAAGATGCGCTGAAGAAAGGCGAAGTTTCAACCCTGCGCTACTCGCAGATGACTCCCAAGGATCTCCCCGACCGGGTATTCACCAAGCAATACATGGACAAGCTCAACCGGGTCGATTGAGTTCAGGCCCAGGCTGAGCCGTCGCTCCGGGGCAGATCATTCCCTGTCCCGGACAGCGTTTCTGCCGCGGCTTCATGAATGGCATCGACGCTGCATTCTTTCGGGCGCAGCGCGAAGCGGCGAAAGACTCCGCTGATGCGCATATCGATTCCCTCGAAATCCACACCCAGCAAGCGTGTACCGACAGGCACCCTATGAGCGAGGCGATCCACCAGGGCCTCCTCCTCCGCCGGGTCCAGGACAAGGCTTGGGCACACCGCCTCAGCCCAGCCCATACGCCCGAATCCGCCAATGAAACGTACCCTGGCAGGCTCCATGCGGAAAAAACGGAAATCCCCCAATGACAGGTATTCCGCGGATTCGGGGCTGTAACGCAGAAACCGGGCGAGGGACGCTTCATCCATCACCACCGGACGAACCATACCGAGCAGCGTGAGCCTGGCTTCGTCGAGGAGACCACCCCCGCCTCCCGTCACCAGCAGGCTGGCGCGCGGATCAGCGATCAGATTCCGGGTGTGCTCGGCCAACCCGCTTAAAAGAAAGAGCGGACGACTCTCCCCGTCAGGCACATACGGCAGCGCAGTGACAAACGGGTAACCTGGCGCACTGACCGAATGAGAGCCAAGCGCGCCGCGGCATCCCTGTCGCAGCAGGGATCGCGCCTCGGCGTAATCGACTCTCATGCCTTGTTACACACTGCGCTGGCGCCGGGCCTCGAAAAGGCACAGGCCGCTGGCAACCGACACGTTAAGGCTTTCCACCGAGCCATACATCGGAATGCGGACCAGCTCATCGCAGGTTTCACGAGTCAAACGGCGCAAACCGTCGCCTTCCGCCCCGAGCACCCAGGCAATCGATCCCTTCTGGTCTACGGTGTAGAGGGACTTCTCCGCCTCGCCCGCGGCACCAAGAATCCACACGCCAGCGTCCTGCATTTCCCGCAGGGCGCGGGCCAGGTTGGTCACAGTTACATAAGGCACCGTGTCGGCTGCCCCACTGGCAACCTTGACCGCGGTGGCGTTCAGGCCAACAGCCTTGTCCTTTGGAGCGATAACCGCGTGAGCACCGGCTGCATCGGCTACCCGCAAGCAGGCGCCCAGGTTGTGAGGATCCTGGATTCCATCAAGAACGAGGAACAAAGCGGGCTCGGTCAAACCGTCGAGCACGTCGGCCAGCTTGAGTTCCTTGCGGCGACCATCGATTTTCGCCACCACCCCCTGATGACGACGCGTGCCGACCATGCGGTCCAGCCTGTCCCCATCGGTGGGAATGAGACGGGTTCCCAGCTGCTCGGCATGGCGCACGAGGTCGCGGGCGCGTGGATCGTTGCGCTTTGAATCGGTATAAATCTCGAAGATCCCCTCGGGATCGTGGCGGAGCTTGGCGAGAACGGCGTGAAAGCCGTAGATGAGCCGGGAGTTGCTTGTTTCAGTCACTGGTTTTCGCTTTCTTCTTCACACCGCCGACCGCACTCTTGCGGGGCTTGGCGGCCTTGGCAGGCTTGGCGGTTTTTGCCGGGGCGGCCTTGGCAACTTTGGCTTTCGGCGCCACAGCTTTCGGTTTTGCGGATTTGATGGCCCGGGTCTTTGGCGTTTCATCCGGCAACGGGCGTTCAGCCTCGACTACGTTGCTTGCAACACGGCGACGCGAAGACTTGGAGGCCGGCTTGTCGTCATTCACTACCGGCCGCTCGACAGCCTTGTCACGTGACGTCTTGCCAACCCTCTCGGTGACCCGGGACGGCCCGGCAACAAGGCGAAAATCTATCTTGCTCGCTTCCATATTCACGCGGACAAGCTGCACGCGAATGCGATCTGACAGCCGGTAACGTTCGCCGCCGCGCTCGCCGACCAGCGTGTGGTGCGCGTCGTCGTAGTGGAAATAATCGTTGCCGAGATCGGAAATATGCACCAGCCCTTCGACGAACACGTCGTCCAGAGCGACAAAAAGGCCGAAAGGTACCACTGACGAAACACTGCCGTCGAATTCCTCGCCTATACGGTCGCGCATGTAGTAACACTTGAGCCAGTTCTCCACGTCGCGGTCGGCTTCGTCGGCGCGCCTTTCGGTCATCGAGCAATGCATGCCAATCGCTTCCCAGTCTCCGTTGTCCTGCACGGGCTGGTAACGCTGACCGCTCAGCACGGCCTTGATCGCCCGATGCACGAGCAGATCGGGATAACGCCGGATCGGCGACGTGAAATGGGTGTAGGCATCGTAGGCCAGACCAAAGTGACCGACGTTTTCCGGGCTATACACTGCCTGGCGGAGCGATCTCAGCATCACCGTCTGAAGCAGCTGGAGATCCGGCCGGCCCTGGATCTGCTCGAGCAGACGGCCGTAATCTGACGCCCTCGGTTCATCACCGCCGCCAAGTTGCAATCCAAACTCGGCAAAGAAATCGCGCAGCTTTGCCAGCTTGTCCGGTGTGGGTCCCTCATGCACCCGATACAGCGCCGGATGCTCGTTGGCCTGCAGAAACTCGGAGGCACAGACGTTGGCCGCCAGCATGCACTCCTCGATAACACGGTGGGCATCGTTGCGACTCTCAGGAATGATCTTCTCGATCTTGCCGTTATCGTCGAAGATCATGCGCGTTTCCTGCGTCTCGAAATCGATCGCTCCCCGCTTGGCTCGTGCCTTGAGCAGTACGCGGAAAAGCTTGTCGAGGTTCTGCAGATGAGGGAGCAGTTCGCCAACGACTTCGAGCGCCGCGGCATCCTTGTCGTAAAGGGCCGCTGCCACCTGGTTGTAGGTGAGGCGCGCCTTCGAGAACATCACCGCCGGATAAAAACGGAACTGCTTGATCACACCCGTCTGGGAAATCGCCATGTCGCAAACCATGCACAGGCGCTCGACCTGGGGATTGAGGGAGCACAATCCGTTCGAGATCTTTTCCGGCAGCATTGGAATAACCCGGCGCGGGAAATAAACCGAATTGCCCCGCTCGTAGCCCTCCCCATCCAGTGCCGACCCAACGGTCACATAGTGGGAGACATCCGCAATCGCCACCACGAGGCGGAAACCACGCCCCTGCCGCTCGCAGAAAACCGCATCGTCAAAGTCCCGTGCAGTCTCGCCGTCGATCGTAACGAGGGGCAGCGCAGTGATGTCTTCCCTGCCCTTCCAGTCCATCTTGCGAACCTTGTCGGGGAGACGCCTCGCCTGTTCCTTTGCCTCTGCCGAAAACTCGAAGGGAAGTTCATGCTTGCGCAGCGCAATCTCGATCTCCATTCCCGGATCGGCATAATTACCAAGAAGCTCGACGATGCGCCCGATTGGTTGCGCGTAGCGGGTTGGCTGCTCGATGATCTCGACCACCACCACCTGGCCCGCGACCGGCTTGACTTTGGCCTTGCCGCCCGGCGCCAGCATGATTTCCTGACAGATCCGCCGATTCTCCGGCACCACCAGCGTCACTCCGTTCTCGACCAGGACCCGGCCGACGATGCGCGTATTGGCTCGCTCCAGCACTTCGACGAGCTTGCCTTCCGGCCGCCCCCGCCTGTCCATGCCTGCGACGCGGACCATCACCCGGTCTCCGTGCAGAACCTCCCGCATTTCGTTCGGACCCAGGAAGATATCCGGCCCTTCTTCATCAGTCGTGACGAAGCCATAGCCGTCCGGATGCCCTTGCACCGTTCCACGGATCAAGTCCGCCTTGGCCGGCAACAAGTAGGCATCGCGACGATTCCGCATGACCTGCCCATCCCGCTGCATCGCAAACAGGCGACGCTCGAAAAACTGGAGCTCTTCGGGCAGGATATCCAGCGCGCTGGCCAGATCGGAAAACGCCAGTGGCACCCCATGCTCACCGAGGGTCTGGATGACGAACTCACGGCTCGGCAACGGAAAATCGTACTTTTGGCTTTCGCGCTCGAAAAACGGGTCGCTACGACGCAGCTTGCTTAGTTTTTTGGTGTTTTTTGATTTAGGTGTTGACACGTGTTCTTTCTAGTCTAGAATGGCGCCTCGCTGCCCAGATGGCGAAATTGGTAGACGCGCTAGTTTCAGGTACTAGTGCCGCGAGGCGTGGAGGTTCGAGTCCTCTTCTGGGCACCAAGCATTTTTAAAAAACCGGTTTTTACCGGTTTTTTTTCGTCTGTCGAAAATGCATTTCCGGCTAAAACGTTCACGCTTTCTTGACCAGAATTTTGGTGCATGTTTCGACAAGATTCTTCACAACAAGTCGCTCACAAAAAATTTGCATCTTCGTTTGATTGATCTATAATAGCGCCTTCGTTGCCCAGATGGCGAAATTGGTAGACGCGCTAGTTTCAGGTACTAGTGCCGCGAGGCGTGGAGGTTCGAGTCCTCTTCTGGGCACCAAGCATTTCGGGAAAGCCGGTCATTTCATGACCGGCTTTTTCTATTTGTACTTCCTGAATAAATACAGCACATATAGCTCCCACCCTGCTTGCTGTCCGGTTTGCGACGGGCTTAACCCTCGCAAACCGGACAGGCTGTCTTCCGTCTATCTGGTCAGACGCCGAAAGGATGGCGCTTGAGGATTGTTTCGTCGCGCTCGGGACCGGTCGAAATCACGTCAATCGAAACCTCACAGATTTCCTCGATGCGGTGCAGGTAGGCGCGAGCCTCCGGCGGCAGCGCATCCCAGGTCTGAGCGCCGAAGGTCGTGCTGCTCCAGCCAGGCATGGTTTCAAGAATTGGCTGGCAACGCACAACCTCTTCAGAGCCCATCGGCAACAGGTCGATACGCTTGCCATCCAGCATGTAGCCTGTGCAGAGCTTCAGTTCCTCGAGGCCGTCGAGCACGTCAAGCTTGGTGATGCAGAGGCCTGAAACACCATTGATGATGATCGAGCGCTTGAGAGCCGCAAGATCCAGCCAGCCACAGCGACGCTTACGACCCGTAACAGTACCGAACTCGCGACCAACGGTCGACATCTGGTAGCCCGGGGTACCCTCGGTTTCAAAATCCAGCTCCGTCGGGAAAGGACCGCCGCCAACCCGCGTGCAATAAGCCTTGGTAATCCCCAGGACATAATGCAAACGGCCCGGACCCACACCGGAACCCGCAGCCGCCTGGCCGGCAACACAGTTGCTGGAAGTGACAAACGGGTAGGTACCGTGGTCGATGTCGAGCAAGGTACCTTGCGCGCCTTCGAAGAGAAGGTTGCCACCGGACTTGTTGATGGCATAAAGATCAGCCGACACGTCAGTGACCATCGGTTTGATTTCTTCGGCATCGGCCATGGCCTGGTCGAATACCGCCTGGAATTCAACCGGTTCGGCGCCCAGATGCTGGGTCAGCACGAAGTTGTGATACTCGAGGTTTTCGGCGAGCTTCTCGGCAAAACGCTTTGGATCAAACAGGTCGTAGACGCGCAGCGCACGACGGGCAACCTTGTCCTCGTAAGCCGGGCCGATGCCCTTGCCGGTCGTACCGATCTTTGTGCCGGCGCTCTTCTTGGCTTCGCGGGCACGATCGACAGCCGAGTGATAACCGAGAATCAGCGGACAGCCCGGGCTGATCTTGAGGCGCTCACGCACCTTGATTCCGCCGGCCTCAAGGCCACGCACTTCGGACAGCAGATGGTGAATGTCGAGGACAACGCCATTGCCGATGAAGCACTCGACACCTTCGCGCACGATTCCGGACGGAACGAGATTCAGCTTGTATTCGGTGGTGCCGACAACCAGCGTGTGACCCGCGTTGTGACCGCCCTGAAAACGAACCACGCCCACAGCTTGATCGGTTAGCCAATCGACGATCTTCCCCTTGCCCTCGTCGCCCCACTGGGTGCCGACAACCACTACGTTCTTTGCCATTTTTTTACTCTCCCTGAAGCGGTTCAACCTGCCAGGCACCGCCCCGCAGAACCAGACGCCGGTCACAGCCGGCCTCGCGCCACGTGCCGTCATGGCCGGGCAATTCAATCGTTACGCTGTCGCCAGCGGCTCGCAATGCAGCAACAGCCTCGGCAAATCCGGGCTCGCGCGAATCCGAGGCAAGGATCGCCCCGTTCAGATGCGGATCCGGCACCTGCGTCGCCAACTCACGCAAATCGAGGCTGAAGCCCGTCGCCGGACGTCCTCTCCCGAAAGCCCTGCCCACGCTGTCATAGCGACCACCAAGAGCAAGGGCCACTGGCGAATTGCCGCCATAGGCAGCAAAAACCACACCGCTGTGATAGTGGTAGCCGCGCAAATCAGCAAGATCGAAGCTGATGGGCAAGCCGGCCAGTCGGGCGGCGAGCTGCTCCAGATCGTCGAGCGCAGCCTGGATCTCGACGTCCCGGGGCAGAACTTCCCGGGCGCTGGCCAGCACTTCCGGCCCGCCGTAGAGCGTAGGCAGCATTAAAAGCGCAAAACGCACATCATCAGCCACGTCAACGAGCAGTTCGCGCAGGCCCGGAAGATCCTTGGCTTGCAGGCAGTCGAACAGGGCTTCCTCACGATCGGGCAGCAAGCCGGCTTTCTGGGCCAGGGCCTTGAAAAGTCCCACGTGGCCAAGATCAATGCGCGAGGTGCCGACACCGGCGATCTGCAAAGCTTCCGCGAGCAGGCGAATGACCTCCGCGTCCGCCTCGATGCCGGCGTGACCATAAATTTCGGCGCCGAGTTGCAGGGGCTCACGCGTAGCCGTAAGCGAAGACGGCACAGCATGGGCGACACTGCCGCAGTAGCACAGCCGTGCAACGCCTTTGCGGTTGAGCAGGTGGGCGTCGATACGTGCCACTTGGGGTGTGATGTCTGCGCGCACACCCATCGTCCGGCCGGAAAGCTGATCAACGAGCTTCAGCGTTTTCAGATGGAGGTCCTGGCCAGCCCCGGTCAGCAGCGACTCGAGGTATTCAAGAAGTGGCGGCGAAACGAGTTGATAACCGTTCAGCCTGAATGCATCGAGCAATCGACGGCGCAGATCTTCCAGCTTGGCTGCCTCGGCGGGCAGCGCGTCCTGGATATATTCGGGTAGAACCCAACGCAACATGGGTAAAGCGCCTCAGGAAAAAACAATCAGAATGACGAGGCCGAGAACCATCGATCCGAGCCCCACGAAGCGGATTTGCCCATCCGCCATGCGGATCAGACGGGCAAAGGTCTCGCGCCACGTGGCCGGTGCAACAAAGGGTATAAGCCCTTCGAGCACCAGCATCAGTGCGAACGCCAGGATCAGGGTACGCCCCATTATTTCCCGTTCTTGCTGCTCTTGGCGGATTCCGGCGCAGGCGCCGAGCGCCCACCGGGCCCTTTCAGATACTTGAAGAATTCGGAATTCGGCTCGACTACCAGAACGTCGGACTTGCTCTTGAAACTGCTCCGGTAGGCTTCGAGACTACGATAAAAAGCATAGAACTCCGGGCTCTGGCCGAAAGCCTGGGCATAGATCGCGGAAGCCTTGGCATCCCCGTCGCCCTTGACCTTCTGGGCATCCCGGTACGCTTCGGCAACGATCACTTCACGCTGCTTGTCGGCATCGGCCTTGATCTTTTCGGCTTCGGCGCCGCCCTGAGAGCGCAGCTCGTTGGCCACGCGCTTGCGCTCGGCCTCCATGCGTCGATAGACCGACTCGGACACTTCGGCAGGAAGATCGACCCGTTTCAGTCGAACATCGACAATCTGAACACCGATCTTGCGGGCATCCTGGTCGGCCTTGTCCCGCATATCGTCCATGATCTTGTCACGCTCGCCGGAGACGACTTCGTGCACGGTGCGCTTGCCGAACTCCTCACGCAAGCCCGCGTTCACGGTCTGCTCAAGGCGGGTCTTTGCGCGTGCTTCGTCACCACCAACGGAAATGTAATAAAGCTTGGGATCGACGATGCGCCACTTGACGAAAAGATCAACGAGGACGTTTTTCTTTTCCGAAGTGATGAAACGTTCCGGCTCCGTCGTGTCGAGGGTCAGGATGCGTTTGTCAAAATAGCGGACGTTCTGGATGAGCGGAATCTTGCCATACAGACCGGGCTCACTGATCTGCCCCTTGACCTCGCCGAGCTGGAAAACCAGCGCGTGCTGACGCTGATCCACGGTAAATAGGCTCATCGACAGGATCGCAAAAACAAAGAGGCAAATCCCTGCAAATAACGGCAAACGTTCACGCATCAGCGCTCTCCCCGCTCACGGCTGCGCGTCGATTCACGGGTTCGCGCTTCCCCTGAGAGCGCATCGACTCTCGGCGGTGAGATATTGCTTTCGGCAACCCCCGGCACGGATGCGGGACGACTACCCTGAGCCTGTTCGACCACCGGAGCCGTCGCCGGTGCAGCGGTAGCCTGAATCAGCTTGTCCAGAGGCAGGTAAAGCAAGTTGCTGTTGCTGCGCGAATCGACCATTACCTTTGAAGTGTTCGAGAAAACCTGCTGCATCGTATCGAGGTAGAGTCGCTGACGGGTCACTTCAGGAGCCTTGGCGTACTCGGTGTAGACCTGCTTGAAGCGCGACGCATCGCCTTCTGCCTGAGCCACCACACGCCCCTTGTAGGCTTCGGCCTCCTCGAACAGACGTGATGCTGCACCACGGGCACGCGGAATCACGTCATTGGCGTAGGCCTGACCTTCGTTCTTCTGACGCTCCCTGTCCTGACCTGCTTTCACTGCATCATCAAAGGCCGACTGAACCTGCTCAGGCGGCTGGGCGTTCTGCATCGTCACCTTGCTGACCTGGATACCCGTCGAATAACGATCGAGAATTTCCTGGGTCAGCTTCTGGGCGTTTGCCGCCACCTGCTCACGGCCTTCGTAGAGAACGAAGTCCATCTTGCTCTTGCCAACAATTTCGCGCACCGCGGTTTCAGCGGCCTGGATCACGGAATCGTCAGCGTTGCGGTTGTTGAAGAGATACTGCTGCGGATCCTTGAGAACGTACTGGACCGCGAACTGGATGTTCACGATGTTCTCGTCGTCCGTCAGCATCAGGGCTTCTTTAAGCACCTTGTTGCGCTCGGAACCACGGTAGCCGATCTCGACGGTACGCACGCCGGTCAGGTTCACCAGTTCATGCGTCTGGACCGGATAAGGCAGGCGCCAGCGCAGCCCCGGCTCGGTCGATTCGACGAAGCGGCCAAACTGCAGGACGATGCCCCGCTGGCTGGCGTCAACAATATAGAAGCCACTCGCCAGCCAGATTACGGCAGCAAAAGCGGCGATGAGTCCGATACCACCGCCGAACTGGCGGAAGTTCAGGTCAGGCATTTTATTCCCGCCGTCACCACCACCCGAGCCACCACCCCGACCGAACATGCCGGAGAGGCGACGATTGAAATCACGCCACAACTCCTCGAGGTCGGGAGGCCCTTGATTGCCATCGCCACCACGGTTGTCGCCACCGCCGCGATTACCCCATTTGGGATCGTTTAGAGACATAAGGATGCCTGAGATCACAGTGAAAGTTTGCTCCGTGGTAAATGCTACCGGTGCTTCGTCAATCCGAATCCGGTGTTTGCGAAGCGGCGGCCAATGCCGCCTTGTGTGTCAGAGCCACGTCGGTGAGGATCTGCCTGAGCAGATCAAGCCCTTCGCCCGTAAGGGCGCTGAGCAAAACGCGCGAGATATTACCATACGCATCCCTCTGAACCTCCGGACTCGCCAGGGTAGCGTCAATCTTGTTCCATATCTGGATTTGTCGAAGATGACCGGCTCCGATCTCCTCGAGAACACCGTTGACTGCTGCGATCTGCCCTTCCCTGTCTTCGCTGGCGGAATCGACCACGTGCAGCAGGAGATCGGCCGAAACGGTTTCCTCCAGCGTGGCGTGAAAGGCGGCCACCAGCGAGTGAGGCAGATCACGAATGAATCCGACAGTGTCGGAGATGACGATGTTCCCCGCATCTCCAAGAAAAAGCCGTCGAGACGTGGTGTCCAGCGTTGCGAACAACTGGTCAGCCGCGTAGGCGCCGGCTTTGGTCAGCGCATTGAATAGCGTCGACTTGCCGGCATTGGTGTAGCCGACCAGCGAGATCGTCAGCACGTCACTGCGCTCGCGGGCACGGCGACGCACGGCACGCTGGCGCTCGAGTTTGGCGAGACGATCCTTCAACAGCTTGACACGCTCGCCCAGCAAGCGGCGGTCGGTCTCGAGCTGCTTTTCACCCGGACCGCGCAAGCCGATACCGCCCTTCTGGCGTTCCAGGTGCGTCCAGCCCCGCACAAGGCGGGTGGACATATGCTGCAACTGGGCGAGTTCGACCTGCAGCTTGCCTTCGTGACTCTTGGCCCGCAGCGCGAAAATATCGAGGATGAGAGCCGAGCGATCAACAACCCGGCAATTGAGCTTGCGCTCGAGGTTGCGCTGCTGCGCAGCCGTGATGTCGTGATTGAATATGACGATATCGGCTTCGTTGGCCTGGGCGACCGTCCCGATTTCCTCGGCCTTGCCCTTGCCGACAAAATGCGCGGGGTCGGGTGCCTGTCGCCGGCCCTGAACAACATCGACGATCGTCGCACCGGCACTTTCGGCCAATAGCG
Organism: Zoogloea sp.; assembly: GCF_030157465.1. Taxonomy (GTDB): domain Bacteria; phylum Pseudomonadota; class Gammaproteobacteria; order Burkholderiales; family Rhodocyclaceae; genus Zoogloea. The sequence continues at coordinate 33,533 of NZ_JAOAUU010000022.1, read as the reverse complement.
CAACCTCGGCGAGGCGCTCCTCGATGCCGCCCTGGCCAAAATCGACCTGGACCAACACCGCACGCGTTCCAGAGGCCGGCCTGTCAAACACCTCCACCCCCGGATTTGCAATGGCCGCAGACGGGCCAGTTGATCAGGGAGGTCAGCTTGCTGCCTCGTTCTGTTCCTGCTGGATATTCACGGGGCGAGCCGGAACGACGGTAGAGATGGCGTGCTTATAGACCATCTGGGTTACCGTGTTCTTCAGCAGGACGACGTACTGGTCGAAAGACTCGACCTGGCCCTGCAGCTTGATCCCGTTCACAAGATAAATCGAAACCGGCACGTGCTCGCGCCGCAGGGCGTTAAGAAAGGGATCTTGAAGGAGTTGCCCCTTGTTGCTCATGGTAGAACCTCTTTGGTTTTAGTTTGAAATAATTATAGTGTGGTTTGCTGCGTTGCCACATCGACGCAGCAAGCCGATCGCTGGTGTGGACAGCGATTCTTCAATCCTTGGTGGCAAAGGGGTTGTGGCCGGATTTGAATTGTATGCGCAGCGGCGTGCCCTGCAATTTGAACGCCTCCTGGAAGGTTCGTTCCAGGTAGCGGGTGTAAGACGCGGAAACGTGATCAAGGGCGCTGCCGTGCACGACGATCACCGGCGGGTTCATGCCGCCCTGGTGGGCATAACGCATCTTGGGGCGGAAACCGCTGTGACGCGGCGGTTGCTGACGTGCAACGGCATCGAGGAGCAGACGGGTCAGCTTTGGCGTCGACAGCTTGGTCATGGCGGCAGCGTAAGCGCCATCCACGGCCTTGAGCATCGGCACGATGCCCTGCCCCTTCAGCGCCGAAACATAGAGGAAGCGTGCAAATGCCAGGAAGGGCAGCTTGCGCTCGATGTCTTCCTTGATGCGCTGACGACGGTAATCATCGACGCTATCCCATTTGTTCACCGCCACAACCAGCGCCCGGCCGGCCTCGACGACAAAGCCGGCGATGTGGGCGTCCTGGTCGGAAATTTCCTGGCTGGCATCCAGCACGAGCACGACCACGTTGGACTGCTCGACCGATTGCAGGGTCTTGATGACAGAAAACTTCTCGACGGCCTCGAAGACCTTGCCACGCTTGCGCAGGCCGGCGGTGTCGATCAGCGTGTAGTGCTGGCCGTTACGCTCGAAGGGCACCTCGATGGCATCCCGCGTGGTGCCCGGCATGTCGAAGGCAATGACGCGCTCTTCGCCGATCAGGGTATTCACGAGTGTCGACTTACCCACGTTGGGGCGTCCGACAATCGCGACCCGCGGACCGCGCCCTTCGGGCTCTTCGTCTTCGGGATCGACCGGGAAGGTTTCAAGCACCAGCTCCATCAGCGCGGTGACGTTGTCACCGTGGGCCGACGAGATGCACAGGGGATCACCGAGGCCAAGTTCATGGAACTCGGCGGCGATCATCGAGCGGTTCATGCCTTCGGCCTTGTTCACGACCAGGAAGGTCGGACGGCCGGCGCGACGCAGCCGGGTGGCGATCTGCTCGTCGTGGGGTGTCAGGCCGCTACGTGCATCGACCATGAACAGCAGCGCGTCAGCTTCGGCAATCGCCTGCTCCGCCTGCTTGGCCATTTCATGAACGATGCCTTCCTTGGCAACCGGGTCGAAACCGGCGGTATCGACCACCAGGAACTCGCGCTCGGCGACACGCCCGAGGCCATAGCGGCGGTCACGGGTCAGGCCCGGAAAATCGGCCACAAGGGCATCACGGGTCTTGGTGAGACGGTTGAACAAGGTAGATTTGCCCACATTGGGGCGTCCAACCAGGACGAGGGTGGGTTTCACGCGGTGGCGACTCCGTTATTTGACGTTGACGGCGGCGATATTGCCGTCGCGCGTCTGGACGATGATGTCGCCGGCTGCACGCTGCAGGTCGGCAAGAATCGGACTGGAAGCAGCGCGCTGGCGCCCGACGAGGGATCCATCGTCCTTCCGGAGAAGGTGGACATAGCCTTCGCTATCGCCAACCACCACGTGCTCACCCGACGCCAGCGGACGCCCGGTGCCACGGCCTGCAAGCAGGTCCTGTTTCCAGGCGCTTGCACCACTGGAAATGTCGAGTGCGTGCACGGCGCCCTTGTCGTCGGTGACGAAAACATGTTTTTCATCGAGATCAAGCCCCCTCGAGCTGGACAAATCCCGCGTCCAGAGGGTTGAACCATTCGACATGTCGAAGCAGGCAACCCGGCCCTGATAGGCAACGGCGCAGGTTGCACGGGAACCGACCACCGGCAGGCTGGTGATGTCGGCCATGCGCTCAAGCTCGGTCGCCCCGCGCGGAACCGCAACCGTGCCTTCCCACATCAGGCTGCCATTGGCCGGACTGATCGCAGCCAGCTTGCCCCCCGGAAAGCCTGCGAGGATGGCATTGCGGTCAAGCACCACGCCCGCAGCGCTGCGCAGCGAAAGAGATGGCGTAGCCCGCTGATACATCCAGCGGCGCTTGCCGTCGGCCGGATCAAGCCCGAACAGGCGGCTGTCGGCACCGCGCACCACGATGATGCCGTCGGACACGGCCGGCGGCGCCAGCACCTCGGCACTGATCGCAACCCGCCATTTGATCTCGCCCGACGCAGCATCGAGGGCAATCACCTCGCCCTTGGGCGTACCGACCACAACCAGGTCAGCGCTTGCACCGACACCGCCCGAAACCGTCGTCTTGAGACGCGTTTTCCAGACCGTGCGGCCACTTTCGACGCGCACCACGTCGCCCTCGCTGTCAGCGGCAAAAACCGCGCCATTAACCTGTGCCGGCTGCAGGACAAAAACACCTGCGTTCCCCAGGCGCACATTCCAGGTTTCGGTGATGGCGACGGGATTGGTCAGCGGCTTGAGCGCCTTGCTCTTTGAATCGCCGGACGCAAAGGGGTTGAGCGAACTGCACGCGCCGAGACTCAGCGCAGCGGCCATGACAAGAGCCAGCTGTCGGGCCTTCATTGAGCACCTCCGACGGCATCCAGCTTGGCCTGGGCAATTTCACGCAGCGTCACCGCTTCGGCCTTGGTTGCCTTTTCAAGAGAGGTCACCGCGGCCTTGTAGGCCGTGCGGGCTTCTTCCTTCTTGCCCTGGGCCAGGAGAACGTCGCCTTTAAGATCGGCGAAACGGGCAACGAAACCCTCATCCGACGGCGCCTGGAGTTGGGCGAGCGCCTCGTCGTAAGCCTTGTCGTCGAACATCACGGTAGCCAGACGCAGCCTGGCCAGATCGCGCAAAGCCGCATCACCGGCCTTCTCGGCAGCCCAGGCGAGAGGCACGCGGGCATTCTTGGCATCGCCAGCCTCGAGCTGAACCTTGGCCGACAACAATGCAGCCAGACCGGCGTAGGCGGTCCCGCTGTATTTGTCGATCAGGACGCCGGCAGCCTCGCGGGCCTTCGGCGCATTGCGCTCGCCGGCAGCTTTCTGGAGCTGGTCGTAGAGGGCGGACGCTTCCAGCGTCTGCTTGCCTTTGTACCAGTTCCAGCCCTGCCAGCCGACGGACGCCAGCGCAGCGGCCACCGCGACCGAGGTCACGAGCTTGCCGTATTGCTCCCACCAGCCCTTGATCTGGGAAATCTGTTCCTGCTCTTCGAGGTCAAATGCTGCCATCGTCTTCTTCCGATTCAAGTAGGCGATCTGCCAGGGTTTCGGGGAGCGCATCCATCGGCACGCGAATCTGTTCGCCGCCGTCGCGCAGGGGTTTGAGGCTCACTTCGCCAGCCGCAGCCTCGTCCTCGCCGATAACCACGGCGAAGGGAGCGCCGGAAGCGTCGGCACGTTTCATCTGCGACTTGAAGCCGCCACCGCCGCAATGCTGGGTAACCGCGAAACCGGTTCCTCGCAGCGCCTCGGAGACACGAAAAGCGGCCCGCAGCGCGGCTTCGCCGGAGTGAACGACATAGACATCGGGTACGACGCGTTCCGCCTGCCCGCCGCACTCCTGCCAGAGGGACAACAGGCGTTCGATGCCCATTGCAAACCCACAGGCCGGAGCCGGCTTGCCGCCGAGCTGGGCGACAAGTCCGTCGAAGCGTCCACCGGCGCAGATGGTGCCCTGGGCGCCAAGACGGGTGGTAACCCACTCGAAGACAGTGCGGTTGTAGTAGTCGAGACCGCGCACCAGCCGATGGTTGATGCGGTAAGGCAGGCCGGCATCCTTGAGGATGGTCTGCACGCCTTCGAAGTGCTTCAGCGACTCCTCGCCAAGAAAATCTGCCAGCTTCGGTGCGGCTTCGACGATGGCCTGCAAGTCCGGGTTCTTGGTGTCGAGAATGCGCAGCGGGTTGGTGTACAAGCGCCGCTTTCCATCCTCGTCGAGACTGTCCTGGTGGGCTTCGAGGTAAGTGATCAGGGCGGCCCGGTGGGCGGCCCGCTCCTCGCTGCTGCCGAGGGAATTGATCTCCAGCTTGACGTCTTCGAGACCGAGGTCATCCCACAGGCGGGCGCACATCAGGATGTGCTCGGCATCGATATCCGGTCCGTCGAAACCCAGTGCCTCGACACCAACCTGGTGAAACTGGCGGTAGCGGCCCTTCTGGGGACGCTCATGACGGAACATCGGGCCGTGGTAGTACAGCCGGCGGGGATTGCCGAACAACAGGTTGTGCTGGATGACCGCCCGCACGCAGGAAGCCGTGCCTTCCGGACGCAGCGTGAGGTGTTCGCCGTTGAGGGCGTCCTCGAAAGAATACATTTCCTTCTCGACAATATCGGTCACCTCGCCGATGGCACGCTTGAAAAGCGGCGTCGGTTCGACGATCGGCATGCGGATCGGGCGGTAGCCGTAGCTGTGCAGCCAGTCGCGGACGATGTCCTCGAATTGCTCCCAGACTTCAGCGTCGTCGGGCAGGATGTCATTCATCCCGCGCACGGCCTGGAGGGTCTTGCTCATGATTCCCTTTGTTTTTCTGGTTGGCGCGGGCACTCAGGCCGACACGCCCTTTTTGGGATAAGTGCGGGCCACATAGCGTTCGATGATGGCCTTGAACTCGTTGGTAATATTGTCGCCGCGAAGCGTCAGCGTCTTGACGCCATCCTCGAACACAGGGGCAGCCGGCGTTTCACCGGTGCCGGGCAGCGAGATGCCGATGTTGGCGTGCTTGCTCTCGCCGGGGCCGTTCACGATGCAGCCCATCACGGCCAGCGTCATGTTTTCGACACCGTCGAACTTGTCGCGCCACAAGGGCATGTTGTCGCGGACGAAGCTCTGAACGTCGGAAGCCATTTCCTGGAACAGCGTACTGGTGGTACGGCCGCAACCCGGGCAGGCCGTAACCATCGGCGTAAAGGCGCGCAGGCCCATCGTCTGCAGGATTTCCTGGGCAACGATGACTTCCTGGGTACGGCTGCCGTTGGGCTCGGGCGTGAGAGAAACACGAATGGTGTCGCCGATACCTTCCTGCAGCAACACGGCCAGCGCCGCGGTGGAGCCGACGATGCCCTTCGAGCCCATGCCGGCCTCGGTGAGCCCGAGGTGCAGCGGGTAATCGCAGCGGGCAGCCAGATCGCGATACACGGCGATCAGATCCTGCACGCTGCTGACCTTGGCCGACAGGATGATCTTGTTACCGGCGAGACCATATTCTTCGGCTTTGAGGGCCGATTCCAGCGCCGAGGTGACCAGCGCCTCGCGCATCACGGCGCCGGCATCACGGGGAACCGCGCGGGTAGCGTTTTCGTCCATGATCCGCGCCAGCACGGACTGGTCGAGACTGCCCCAGTTGACGCCGATGCGCACTGGCTTGTCGTAGCGGCAGGCCATTTCGACGATGGATGCAAACTGGGTATCACGCTTGACACCCTGACCGACGTTGCCGGGATTGATGCGCAGCTTGTCGAGGGCCTCGGCACAGGCCGGGTTGTCCATCAGCAGCTTGTGACCGTTGTAGTGGAAATCACCCACCAGCGGCACATCGAGATTCATCGACAACAGCTTTTCGCGGATCTTCGGTACGGCCTTGGCGGCTTCGTCATTATTGACGGTGATCCGCACAAGTTCAGAGCCAGCCCGCGCCAGCTGGGCGATCTGCATCGTCGTGGCGAAATCGTCGGCGGTATCGGTGTTGGTCATCGACTGGACGACCACCGGAGCGTCGGAACCGATCAGTACATGGCCGACACGCACCTGGCGACTCAAGCGGCGGGCGCCTGCACGCCCGGAAATAAGGAGATCCATAGTACGTCTATTCAATCAAGCTTGATGCGGGCAACCGGCACCTTGGTGGAGGCTCCGAGATCGACAGGACTGCCGTTGCGCTCGAGCTTCACGTAACGGGCATTGCCGACCACGAGGGACATGGGAGCGGCCGCCTGGACTTCCTGGCGGGAGCCGGCCTTGCCCAGCTGGGAAAAGATGATCTTGCCGCTCTTGTCCTTCACTTCGACCCAGGCGTCCTGCTCGAACTGGAAAACCAGGCGATCGCTGCCGGCTTCGGGCTTGGGCGCCTCGACCCTTGCCGGCGCAGCCTCAGGGGCCACCACGACAGGCGACGGCAGCACCGCAACCGGCTGCGAATCGGCGGGCTGAGCCGGGGCTTCGGCCGAAACGGCCGGCTGCACAGCCACCGGCTCGGCCTGCGGAGTCTGAAGCTCGGCCGGCGCCGGAAGGCTGGCGATCAATTCATCGGCAGGCTTTTTGCGCTGGGCGTCGTAGTACCAGCCGGCGACGACGATGCCGAACAGCGCGAGCGCTGCAAGCACGCCAGGAATCACGGAGCGCCGGAAACGCCCTCTTCCAACCTGCGGCATGTCCCCCTGGGCGTTCGAGGCCGGCGAGAGCTCCATCGCATCGTTGCTGCCCGGAGCCTGCAGTCCGGCCAGCAGCGGAGCGGCGTCGACCTTGAGCAGACGGGCATAGTTGCGCAGGAAACCCCGCGTGAAGGCGTAGCCCGGCAACTGATCGAAACGCCCGGATTCGAGCGCCTCGATCTGGCGCGGATTGAGCTTCAGGGAATTCGCCACTTCGGCGACGCTGAGCCCCTGGGCCTCACGGGCGCGCCGCAAGGTGTCGCCGGTGGAAAACTCCTGGGATGAAGTTTGCTGGGGAAGCGGCAAAGCTTGAGGATCTGTCACTGATACTGCCCTTGCAAGAAAGCCTGGTATTCGGGGGAGCCGGCGAAGCGGCGTCGCAGTTGCTGAACGAAAGCAGCCTCGGCGCTGCGGTCGCCGAGCTTGCGCTCGACGCGGATGGCGAGCCACAGGCTTTCGGCCGTTGGATCGCCGCCCTGATGCAACGCAGCAAGATAACGCTTCGCCAGATCATAGGCGCCGCGCCGGTACTTGATTGCAGCCAGGTGGTATAGCGCCTGCAGGTTACCGTTGTCGGCGTCGATTGCGCGCTGGAAAAGCACTTCTGCCGCGGTATCGTTCTTGAGCCGCAGCTGGCACAGCCCGGCGTTGGCAAAGGCCCGCGTCGAACTCTGGTAATACGGGTTACGGGCCGCCGCCGAGAGCTGCTCGAGCCCTGCGGTTTCCTTGCCTGTGGAGCACAGGAACCAGCCGTAGCTGTTCTGGATTTCGGGGTCGCCGGGGGCGAGTTTCAGGGCATGTTCGAAGTTGGCGACAGCCACCGCATTTTCTTCGAGGAACATGTGCACCAGCCCCATCAGCTGGAAAGCCGGCGCGTAGCCGGGATCGTAGGTGGCAGCGGCCTTGGCTTCGTCAAGGGCGACACCAAAACGGCCAACCTGAAAATAAGCCTGCCCGAGTTCCACGTGCACCTTGGCCTTGCGGCGCGCTTCAGTGGTCACCGGCTGCTCGGACACGGGCCGCTCGACGCTGGCCATCGGCCCGCCGAACTGGGGAGCTGCACAGCCGCCAAGGGCGAGCAGCAACGCGACGGCAGACAGGGCGCGTTTCATGCTCACGCTCCGCCGACCGGAATGATGCGGGTGGTGCGGCGGGTTTTGTCCGTGACCTGCCCGGCCAGCTGGCCACAGGCGGCGTCCACGTCGTCGCCACGGGTCTTGCGGGTGGTGGTGACGATGCCGGCATCGATCAGGATTTCGGCGAAGCGCTTGATGCGCGGTGCCGGCGAACGATCGAAACCGGAGTTCGGGAAAGGATTGAACGGAATCAGGTTGAACTTGCACGGCACGTCGCGCACGAGTGCGACGAGTTCGCGGGCATGGGCGTCGGAATCGTTGATTCCGTCGAGCATGACGTATTCGAAAGTGATGAAATCCCGCGGGGCACGTTGAAGATAGCGCAGGCAGGCGGCCATCAGTTCGCGCAGGGGATACTTCTGGTTGATCGGCACCAGCTTGTCGCGCAGCGCATCGTTGGAGGCGTGCAACGAAACGGCCAGTGCTGTCGGGCACGCATCACGCAAGCGGTCCATGGCCGGGACGATACCGGAGGTGGACACCGTGACGCGGCGCCGGGACAGGCCGTAGGCGTTGTCGTCGAGCATCAGGTTGAGCGCCGAGACGACATTCTCGAAGTTGGCCAGGGGTTCGCCCATGCCCATCATCACCACGTTGCTGATGACACGCTCGCCGTCGCCGTTGGCGCCAAGCATGCGGTTTGCCAGCCACAGCTGGCCGATGATTTCGGCCGCGGTGAGATTGCGGTTGAAGCCCTGCTTGCCCGTCGAGCAGAAGGCGCAGTCGAGGGCGCAGCCGGCCTGCGACGAAATGCACAGGGTGCCGCGGTTGGTTTCGGGAATGAACACCGTTTCGACCGCGTTGGCGTTGCCCACGTCGAGAAGCCACTTGCGGGTTCCATCCGTGGAGATGCTGTCACGCACCGGCACGGGAGGCGTGATGCTGGCCGTCGTCGCGAGCTTTGCCCGCAGCGACTTGGCGACGTCGGTCATCTGTTCGAAATCGGTCGCGCCGAAACGATGCACCCAGCGGAGCACCTGCTTGGCACGAAAGGGTTTCTCACCCTGCTGGAGAAACCAGTCGGTGAGGGCTGCTGCGTCGAAATCGAGGAGATTGACCACGTATGTATCCATCCAGACCGGCGGGAAGAAGAAATTTCATCCCGCCGGTAGAGATCATTAACGGCTGTAAACGTTCATGCCGGGGAAGAAGAAAGCGATTTCCACGGCTGCGGTTTCCGGAGCATCGGAGCCATGAACGGCATTGGCGTCGATGGATTCGGCGAAATCGGCGCGAATGGTGCCGGGAGCGGCCTTCTTCGGGTCGGTGGCGCCCATCAGGTCACGGTTCTTGGCGATCGCGCCTTCGCCTTCCAGACACTGGATCATCACCGGGCCGGAAGTCATGAAGGAGACCAGATCCTTGAAGAAGGGACGCTCTTTGTGCACGCCGTAGAACTCGCCGGCTTCACGCTCGGACAGGTAAGCCATCTTGGAAGCGATGACCTTGAGGCCGGCGCCTTCGAAACGGGCGTAGATCTGACCGATTACGTTCTTGGCGACGGCATCGGGCTTGATGATGGAAAGGGTGCGTTCAATAGCCATGAGACTGGACTCCGTGATTCAAAGGATGGTCGAAAAACCGAAAGCTTGGAATTTTAACAGGTTGATGCGTCGCATCGGCGTTTTTCGGCTCGATGGTAAACGGTGACGCGTAAACAGGATGCTGCGCGCCCTGGCCGACAGGGCCGAGCACGAGAGGGATGCGGGGAACAAACCGGAAGAAACGGGCGGATATCTGTGGGCGACAAGCAAAAAAAAGGGTGCGCATCGCGCACCCCCAACCCCAACAGAGAGACTTCAGCTTTTGGCACCGCGTGCCAGGAAGACGGCTTTTTTGTTGCTCGTGTTTGCGTCTTCAACCTGGCGCGAAGTATGCAGAAGTGTTCAGGGGGCCGACTTGATCTTAATCAAAACCCTTTCAAGTGAAGGGGAAATGATCTGAACTGCGGTGTCAGGGCTTGGCTTTCGGGCGCCGTGCCGGGCCACCCTCGGTGGGCGGATCGTCGTCGTCGCTCACCACTCGGTAGCCCGGCCCCTCCAGATCGTCGAACTGGCCACTGCGTACAGACCACCAGAAAATCAGCCCGATCACGAAAACCAGGACAATCGAAAGCGGGATGAGAAGGTAAAGACTTTCCATGATGGCGACTCAGCGAGGGCGCTTGCGCTGCAGGCGCAAGGCGTTGAGAACAACGAGAAGTGAGCTCGCCGACATGCCGATACCGGCCATCCAGGGCGTGACGAGCCCGGACATGGCGAGCGGCACAGCGGTGAAATTGTAGGCAAAGGACCACCACAGGTTCTGGCGGATGATGGCCAGCGCACGCCGCGACAGGGTGACGCCCTCCGCCAGCGAGCCGAGGCGTCCGGACAGAAGCACGATGTCGGCCTGGTTGCGGGCCAGGTCGGTACCGCCGCCCATGGCAACCGAAACCTGGGCCTGGGCCAGCACCGGCGCGTCATTGACGCCGTCGCCGACCATCGCAATGACTGCATCGCCCTTTTGCAGCGCAATGAGGGCCGCATGCTTGCCCTCGGGGGTCATTCCACCGAGGGCGTGCTGCACACCCAGCCGGCCGGCGAGCGCCTCGACGGTGGAGGGTGTGTCACCGCTGAAGATCGACAGTTCGATGCCTTTGCCGCGCAGCGATTCGAACGCCGCCGGGCAGTCTTCGCGCAAACCGTCGGAGAGCGCAAAGCCGGCCAGCCAGCCAGCGCTGGATGCGAGCGCGATCACCGTGCGGCCAGAGCGTTCATCGTCCAGCAGCACGTCTGGCACGGGGGTGCCGACGAGTTCGGCGACGAAGGCCGGGCGACCGATCCGGTAAGGTGTGCCGTCAAGAACGCCGGCCACGCCCTGCCCCGTCGTTGCCGCCAACCCGGCAAAGGCCGGCAGCGGAGCGTCGCCGCCACCGAGACGCAGCGCAGCCGCAATGGCGTGCTCCGAGCCCTGTTCGAGGCCGGCCGCGAGCTGCCGCACCCGGGCGTCATCAATGGCACCCAGCAGGCGCACCTGCTCGACCCGCATCTCGCCGTAGGTCAGCGTGCCGGTCTTGTCGAAAACGAAGTGGTCGGCCCGCGCCAGGGCCTCGATGGCGTGGCCGCGGGTGACAAGCACCCCCATACGCGCCAGCGCATCGGTGGCCACCGTCAGCGCCACCGGCGTTGCCAGCGACAGCGCACAGGGGCAGCTCACGACCAGCACCGAGACAAAGACCCACAGGGCCCGGTCGGGGTCGTGCCAGTACCACCAGGCGGCGGTTACCGCGGCCAGCACCAGCAGCGCAACGATGAAGTAAGCAGCGAACCTGTCGGCCTGCTGGACGACGCGGGGCTTTTCGGCCGAGGCCCGTTCCATCAGCTGACGAATTGCCGCGAGGCGCGTGTGCTCGCCGGTGCGCGTCACGCGGACGCACAGCGGGCTGCCGATATTCACGCTGCCGCCAGTGACTGCCGAGCCCGGCCGCTTGGGCACCGGGCGACTTTCGCCCGTCAGAAGGGCCTCGTTGGCATCGCTCTCGCCGTCGACGACGACACCGTCAGCGGGCAGCGCTTCACCGGGCTTGACGCGGATCACGTCGCCGGCCAGAAGCTGGGAAACCGGGACTTTCTCGCCATCCGGCCCGGGCCAGGCGGCCAGGCGCTCGGCGAAGGCCGGCAGGGCCTTGCCCAGCTCCTCAACGCCGCGCACGGCCTTCTGGCGGGCCAGCATCTCGACGTAGCGGCCGCACAACAGAAAGAACACGAACATCGTCACCGAGTCGAAATACACCTCGCCGTGGCCGATGAAGGTTGCCCAGCAACTGGCGACAAATGCCGCGCCGATGCCGAGCGCCACCGGCACGTCCATGCCCAGCCGGCGCAGGCGTACATCACGCCAGGCGTGGCTGAAGAAAGGCGCGGCCGAATACAGCACCACCGGTGCGGTGAGAATCAGACTGGCCCAGCGCATCAGGCTCTCGATGTCGGCAGTGATGTCGCCGTCCTCGGCGATGTAGGCCGGGAAGGCATACATCATCACCTGCATCATGCCGAAGCCGGCCACGAACAGGCGCCACAGGGCAGACCGGCGCTCACGCTGGGAAATCTGTTCGGAACGGGCCGCGTCGTAGGGATAGGCCCGGTAGCCGATGGCCTGGATCGCGGCCAGGATGTCGGACAGCTTGATGCGCCGCTCGTCCCAGCGCACCCGGGCGCGACGGGTGGCGTAGTTGATGTCAATGGCCGTGACGCCGGGCTGATGCGCGACGTGCTGCTCGTTGAGCCAGATGCAGGCGGCGCAGGTGATGCCTTCGAGGATCAGCGCCGCTTCGCGCTCGTGCTCCCCCACCGGTTTGACGAAGCCCTGCTGAAAATCCGGGTGATCAAAAAGGCCGAGATCCTTCAGCTCGTCGGGCATGGCTTCGCGGGCCTGCTCGGGCATGGCGTCGCGGCGGCGGTAATAATCGATGAGCCCGCTGCTGACGATGGACTCGGCCACCGCCTGGCAGCCGGTGCAGCACATCTGATGCCGGGCGCCGTCGACGTCGACGGGAAGATCAACGCCGGCGGGAATCGGCAAGCCGCAGTGGTAGCAATCGTGTTCGGGTGCGGGGGAATTTTGGGGCAACGACTGGGACAACGAGAGCCTCGCAGACAATGCGCGCGGTCGGGGATGGCCGCGGGAAACACGCCCTTTTATCACAACTGCGCAGGCCGTCCAAACCGGCGTAGCCCCGAAAAAAAACGCGCCCCGCAGGGCGCGCTTCTGGATCGGACCTTGAAAGACCCTTACAACATCCCGAGCATGCGCGGGAACCACAAGGACAGACCCGGCCAATAGGTGACAAGGCCCAGGAAAACCAGCATCGACAGCAGCCACGGCCACACCGCCACGGTAAGCTCGGTAATGCCCATCTTGGTGATGCCCGAGGCCACGTAAAGGTTGAGGCCCACCGGCGGATGGCACATGCCGACCTCCATATTCACCACCATGATGATGCCGAAGTGCACCGGGTCGATGCCCAGCTTCATCGCCACCGGGAACAGGATCGGCGCGAAGATCAGCACGATGCTGGACGGCTCCATGAAGTTGCCCGCCAGAAGCAGCAGCACGTTCACCGCCAGCAGGAAGGCGATCACCCCCAGGCCGTTGCCCAGCATCCATTCGGCCAGCGCCTGCGGGATGTTCTCGTTGGTCATGATGAAAGAGAACAGCACCGCATTGGTGATGATGTAGAGCAACATCGCCGACATGTTGGCGGAGTTGAGCAGCACCTTCGGCACGTCACGCAGTGGCATGTCGCGATACACGAACACCGCGACGAAGAAGGCATACATCGCACTCATCGCGGCCGCTTCGGTCGGGGTGAACATGCCGGTGTAAATCCCGCCCATCACCACGACGATCAGCAGCAAACCCCACACCGACTCCCGGAAGGCCTTGAGCCGCTCGGCGGTGCTTGCCTTCGGCTGGCGCGGGTAGTCGAACTTGCGGGCGCGATACCAGGTCACGCCACCCAGCGTTGCCGCCAGCGCCAGACCGGGCACCACGCCGGCCATGAACAGCGCGCCCACCGATGTATTGGTGGCCACCGAATACATCACCATGACGATGGAGGGCGGGATCAGGATGCCCAGCGCACCTGCCGTGGTGATGATGCCGGCGCCGAATTTGTTCGGAAAACCCGCCCGCACCATCGCCGGCAGCAGGATCGAACCGATCGCCACCACCGTTGCCGGCGACGAGCCGGACACCGCGGCGAACAGCGCACAGGCCATCACACCCGCAAGGCCCAGGCCGCCGTACCAGTGTCCGACCATGCTGGTGGCAAAGTTGATCATCCGCTTGGCCACCCCGCCGTGGGTGAGGAAATTGCCGGCCAGGATGAAGAACGGAATCGCCATGATTTCGAACTTCTCGATGCCGGTGAACAGCTTGAGCGCTACCGATTCGAGGGGCACCTCGGTCATGGTGAACAGGAAGCTCAGCACGGTGAGGCCGAGCGAGATGGATATCGGCATGCCTGTCAGCATCAGCAACAGGAGGATGCCGAAGATGATTGCGGCGTTCATTTGCGGCCTCCCTTCTTGCCACCCAGCGGGGTGTGCTTGAGGTCGTGCATGTGCAGGTTGTCGTCCATGCCGTAAACGTCCGCATCCACCGGCAGCACTTCGTCAAGGCCATCCACGTGTCCGTGATCATGGTGCGGAAGTTCGCCGGTGCGGACGAAATTCAGCGCCACCTGCAGGAAGCGGAAGCACATCAGGCTGGAGCCCAGCGGAATGGCGCTGTAAACCATCCAGGTCGGCCATTCGAGGTCCGGCGTGGTCGGGCCTTCGGGCACCTCTCCGATCTCGGCACCGGTCATCTGCAGAAAGGCGTAGTGGGCACCGTTCTCCCAGACAAAATGGGCGCCAAGGGTGGCGACAACGCCAGTAAACAACGCGCCGGCCAGCAGGCCGAAAATGATGAACTTCGCCCGGCTACGGTCGGAGAGGCGGTTGATGAGCACATCGACGCCCACGTGGATACCGGTACGCACGCCATAGGCAGCGCCGAACTTGGCCATCCATACGAACATGATGATGCAGAGCTCCTGGGCCCAGCTGAAATTGAGGGACAGCAGCCAGTCCTGAAGGCCGGGAATGCTGACGCCGGCCAGGTAGCGGTGCATCACGGACAAAAAGATGATGGCCGTGGCGCCGCCCATCAGGAGGGTGATGATCCACTCCTCCAGGTGATCGAGTATTTTCATGATTCAGCCTCGCAAAAGGTTGCGACCGGTCGCACCGCAGCGCATGGCGCAACGGCGGACACGATGGGCAGAGAAAACCGGGCGGGATTTACAGCTTCGCGGGATCGAAGCCGGTTTCCTTGTAGATGGACTGGATCAGATCCTTGCCGATACGGCCTTCCATCTTCTGATGAACCGGCAGCATCGCCTTCTTGAAGGCCAGCTTTTCATCCTTTGTCGGCACATAGACCTGGGTCTTGCCACTCTTCTTGATGGCCTCGAGGGACTTGTCGTTTTCTTCCTGGGCAATCTTGTTGGCGAAAACCGTGGACTCCTTCATCGCCTGTTCGAGCTGACCGCGCACCTCGCCGGGCAGGCCGTCCCAGAACTTCTTGTTGGCGATGACCGCGTAACCCAGGTAGCCGTGATCGGTCACCGTCAGATGCTTCTGCACCTCATGCATTTTCTGGGTGTACATGTTGGAGTGCGGGTTTTCGGTGCCATCCACAACGCCCGTCTGCAGCGCCTGGTAAACCTCCGAGAAGGCCATCACCTGCGGCATGCCGCCGAGGCCACGGATTTCCTCTTCCAGTACCTTGGAGGACTGGATGCGCAGCTTCTTGGCTTTCAGATCGGCAGGGGTGCGGATCGGGGTGTTGGCCGAGAATGACTTGAAGCCGTTGTCCCAGTACGAAAGCCCGACAATGCCCTTGGGCTCCAGCTTCTTCAGAATGCTGGCGCCGACCGGCCCCTGGGTGATGCGGTGCAGTTCGGTGTAATCGTCAAAAATGTAGGGCAGATCGAAAACCTCGAACTCCTTCACCCCCAGCGGGCCGAACTTGGCCAGCGACGGGGCCAGCATCTGCACGGCGCCCAACTGCAGGGCCTCCAGTTCTTCCTTGTCCTTGTAGAGTGCGCTGTTGGCGTAGACCTCGACCTTGACCTTCCCCTTGGTCAGCTCTTCGGCGCGTTTCTTGAAAAACTCCGAGGCCTTGCCCTTGGGCGTGTCGGCCGCCACCACGTGGCTGAACTTGATGACGATCGGCGCCTGGGCCAATGCGGTGCTGCACAAACCCAGGGCGGCAAGGCTGAACAATGCGGTGCGAATTTTCATTTTTGTCTCCTCAACAGGAACTCATTGAATTTTTTTATCGGGCGATCACTTAACAGATTGCGCTTGCAGTATCGAAAGTCGCAAGATGGTCTTCAATTGTGGTTATCCGCAGTGTGGAAAGAGCGGATGGTCGCACCGCTCCAGAGCAGCGATAAGGAAGTCCCCCAACCCGTGATCCTCAACCCTTTGCCTACCCCGACCGCAGCACCACCACGCTGGTACTGGAGCCTGCCCTACGCTGCCGTGACGCTGTTCATCGCCACGATGGCGGCCCTGCTGTGGCTCACCCACCGCCAAGACGCCGAAGAGCAGCGCGCCACGCTGATCAACGACGTGCTGTGGATGGAGCAGAACCTCTCCTTCCAGTTCGAGCGCAACGACGCGCAGCTCAGCCAGCTGGGCCCGAACCTGCTGGCTGGCAACGGCGCCCACGCCCCCAACGAGGGCACCACCCAGGCCCGCCTCAAGCGCGCCCTCGACCCGGAAAGCGGGCTGATCCGCATCCTGTGGCTCGACGCGGGCGGCAAGGTCAAGGGGGCCGAACCGCCCTACACCGACAGCCACCTGGTCGGCGAAGCCACCGGCGTCTTTCCGTCCAGCGCCGCCTACCGCCTGTCCCGGTCTCTTGGCCGGCCGGTTTATAGCGATGCCTACGCGGTCATCGACAACCAGACCCAGTTCGAGGTGCACGTGCCGATCTTCGAAGGCGGGCGTTACGTGGGCTCGGTAGTCGGCGTGTATTCCGTCAACGAGATGCTGGCGAGGCAGGTTCCGTGGTGGTTTTCGGAGCGCTACCGGGTATCGGTCACCAACAACCTGGGCACCGAGATCGCCGCCAGGTCGAAGGTTTCGCCGGTATCGACGCTGGCTTACGAAATCCCCTTCGAGCCGCCCGGCCACGGGCTCAACCTGGTCATCACCGCCTACAAAAGCGAAGTGCGCTGGATTTCGCTGCTGCTGATGAGCTCCCTCGGCGTGCTTGCCGCTGCGATTGTCTGGAGCCTGTGGCAACTGCGCCGGCACATGCAGCGCCGGCAGGCTGCCGAACAGGCGCTGGGCAGCGAACACGCCTTTCGAAAGGCGATGGAGGATTCGCTCAACACCGGCATGCGCGCCCGCGACATGCAGGGCCGCATCACCTACGTCAACCCGGCCTTCTGCCGCATGGTCGGCTGGAGCGCCGAGGAACTCGTCGGCCTGATGCCGCCCATGCCCTACTGGGCGCCCGAAGCGCTCGACCGTACCTACGAAGTGCACTCGATGATCCTCGGCGGCAACGCCCCGTCGCAGGGCGTGGAAATCCGCCTGATGCGCCGTGACGGCGAGCGCTTCGACGCGCTGCTGATCGAGGCGCCGCTGATCGACGCCAACGGCCGCCAGATCGGATGGATGGGCTCGATGGTGGATGTCTCCGAACAGAAGCGCACCCAGGAACTCGCCCGCCAGCAGCAAGAGCGCCTGCAGGCCACCGCGCGCCTGGTCACGATGGGCGAAATGGCCTCGACCCTCGCCCACGAACTCAACCAGCCGCTGGCCGCAATTTCCAGCTACAACACCGGCTGCCTCAACATGATCGAGCACGGCGACCTGTCGCAAACCGAGCTCACCGGCGTGCTCCACAAGATCGGCAAGCAGGCCCAGCGCACCGGCCAGATCATCCGCCGGGTGCACGCCTTTGTGCGGCGCAGCGAACCCAAGTTCGAAACGGTGGATCTCGACGCCATCATCCGCGAATCGGTCGGGCTGGTGGAGCCCGACGCCGAGCGCCGCGGCGTGGCCATCGATCTCGATCTCGCCGAAGCCCTGCCGCCCATCCTCGCCGATCCGGTGATGATCGAGCAGGTGGCCGTCAACCTGATCAGGAACGGCATGGACGCCATGTCCAGCACGCCCCGCAGCGAGCGCCGGCTGCAGCTGACCACCCGCGAGCACGAAGGCATGCTGATCTTCACGGTTGCCGACCGAGGCCAGGGCATCCCGCCCGAAGTGGCCGAAAAGCTCTTTGCGCCCTTCTTCACCACCAAGGAAGAAGGCATGGGCATGGGCCTCAACATCTGCCGCTCCATCGCCGAACTCCACCGCGGCCGCCTCGCCTTCGAAGCCCGGCCGGGCGGTGGTACGATTTTCAACTTCTCGCTGCCCGTCACCCAATCATGAGCCCGTCCCTCGCCACGCCATTTGCCCACATTGTCGATGACGACGAAGCCATCCGCGACGCCCTCAGCTGGCTGTTCCGCACCCGCAAGGTCGAATCCCGGGCCTGGCCGTCGGCCGAGGATTTTCTCGCTGCATGGCAGCCCGACTGGCGCGGCTGCATCGTGCTGGACATCCGCATGCGCGAGATGAGCGGCCTTGAATGCTTCGACGCCCTGCTCGAACGGGGCAACACCCTGCCGGTCATCTTCCTGACCGGCCACGGTGACGTGCCGATGGCCGTCGGTGCGCTCAAGAAAGGTGCGTTCGACTTCCTCGAAAAACCCTTCGACGACAACGCGCTGGTCGATGTGGTGATCCGGGCGCTGGAATCCAACGCACGCCGCCAGGCCAACCAGGAAACCCAGGCCAACGTCGCCGGCCTCCTCGCCCAGCTCACCCCCCGCGAGCAGGAAGTGATGCAACTGGTGCTGGTCGGCAAGTTCAACAAGGTCATCGCCGACGAACTGAACATCTCGATGCGCACCGTGGAAGTGCACCGTTCGCGGGTGTTCGAGAAAATGGGCGTGCGCTCGGCGGTCGAACTGGCGCAGCTACTCGCGCCGGGTCGCGACTGACGCGCCTAAAAACAGGACCAGACCGGCATCACGCCCGCCTCGCCCGGCGGGCAACGGAACTCGTCTGCCACCCCCACACCGCCAACCCACGCCAGCCGCCCGCCAATCCACAGCAGCGGCAGGTGGCTGCGCAACCAGGGCGGCACGCCGGCTTCCTGAAGAAGGTTCTTGAGCGTCCGTGAGGTGCCGCGCGCATGGAGACGCAGGCGCTCGCCCCCTCTGCGGCAGCGCAGTTCGCAAGGCTGGCCGGCGATCAGCCTTGCCGCAAGCCCTTCTCCCGTCGCCTCCCCGAACGCGACCGTCCCGCCGGCCCAGCCTACCGACGACTCGCCGCTCCACGCGACACAATCCGGTGCGCCCTCGGCGCTCAGCGGCTCCAGCCACCAGGCATCCCGATAAACGCACAGGGCCACCCTGCCAAATGGCAGGCGCAAACCGGCGCCCGCGTCATCAAGGCGAAACTGTCGTTCGGTCTCGCGCAGGCGGTCCTCATCGGGCATCGGCTCGCCGGAGCCGGCCAGCAGGTGGCGCATCGCATTGCGCAGGCGGGGAGACGAAAGCTGCAGGGCGGCAGTCCGCCGGAAGCGGGCCGATCCGGGCAGGGCCAGCGCGGCCAGATCGCCGGCTGCCAGATCGTCGAGCAGCACGGAGGCCTCATCGCACAAGCGACCAAGCCGCGCCAGCCCCGCGGAGGCACCGGGAAAGCGCTCCTCGATGGCAGGCATGATGTCCTTACGCAGGAAATTGCGGGAAAAACGACTGTCAGCGTTGCTCGGATCTTCTATCCACGCCAGCCCGCGGGCCTTCGCATAGGCCAGGAGTTCGTGCCGCGACACGTCCAGCAAGGGGCGCCACACGCCGGCGGCACCCCGTCCCGGCACTGCCGCGCGCATGCCGCCGGCACCGCGCACGCCGGTGCCGCGAATCGCCCGGAACAACACGGTTTCGGCCTGGTCGTCCCGATGATGGGCCAGCGCTAGCCAGTCGTCGCCAAAACCCAGCAGCGCCGCACGTCGCGCTTCCCGCGCTGCGGCCTCCAGGCCACCGGAATGGCGGCGGTCGACCTGCACATCGCAGACGGCAAGTGGCACTTCGAGTTGATCGCACAGCGCGCGGCAGACGTCGGCCCAGGCTTCCGAACCGGAAACGAGGCCGTGGCGCACATGACATGCCGCCAGTTCAAACCCCAACAGGGGTCGCAAACAGGCCAGCACATGGAGTAGAACCGTGGAATCGAGCCCGCCGGAAAGGCCGGCCCGCACACGCCGGGCGGGCGACGGCAGTTGCCGCCAGCTCCGCGCTACGTGCAAAAGCAGGTCAGTCGACCGCAATTTCCTTGAATTTTCCGTAGCTCATGAGGCGCTCGAAACGCCGTTCAAGCAGCTCGGAAGTCGACAGGTCGCTGACCTGGCGAAGGGCGTCCTGCAGTGCGCGCTTGAGGCTCTGGGCCATTGCGCGATGATCCCGGTGGGCGCCACCCACGGGTTCGCTGATCACTTTGTCCACAAGGCCCAGCGACTTCAGACGGCCGGCCGTGATGCCCATCGTCTCGGCCGCGTCGGGAGCCCGGTCGGCGCTCTTCCAGAGGATGGACGCACAACCTTCCGGCGAAATCACCGAGTAAGTGGAATACTGGAGCATCAGCAACTGGTCGCCGACGGCAATCGCCAGCGCACCACCCGAGCCGCCTTCACCGATGATGGTGCAGATCAGCGGCACCTTCAGTTCGGTCATTTCGAACAGGTTGTGGCCGATGGCCTCGGACTGGCCGCGCTCTTCGGCATCGATGCCCGGATAGGCACCCGGCGTATCCACAAAGGTAAACACCGGCAGGCCGAACTTCTCGGCCAGGCGCATCATGCGCAGCGCCTTGCGATAGCCCTCGGGGCGCGGCATGCCGAAGTTGCGGAAGATCTTTTCCTTGGTGTCACGCCCCTTCTGGTGGCCGATGACCATGCACGGCTGGCCGTTGAAGCGGGCCAGACCGCCAACGATGGCCTTGTCGTCGGCAAAGCTGCGGTCTCCGTGCAGCTCCTCGAAGTCGGTGAAGATGTGCTCCACGTAATCGAGCGTGTAGGGCCGCTGCGGGTGGCGCGCCACCAGAGCGCACTGCCAGGGCGAGAGCTTGGCGTAGATGTCCTTGGTCAGCCCGTAGTTCTTCTGTTCCAGACGGGCAATCTCCTCGGAGATGTCCACCGCCGAGTCATCCTGCACAAAGCGCAGTTCTTCGATCTTTGCCTCGAGCTCCGCGATGGGCTGCTCAAAATCCAGGAACGTCGTTTTCATTGGGGGTCAAGACTCAAAAAAATTTGCGCCATTTTACCCCATCGCTTCAAAACTCGCCCGACGGGCAGGCAATGGCGCACATCCGGCAGGCAAATCGCATTGCTGCATCGCGCAACAAGCCGCTAAAGTGGACCCTTTTTGCGTTCTTCCTACCGGCTTCCCTATGGCTTCGATGAATCTTCTGCGCGCCCTCGCCACCGTCAGCGGCATGACCCTGCTGTCGCGAATACTCGGTTTCGTGCGCGACTTCGTGGTTGCCCGCGCCTTCGGAGCCGGCGTGGAAACCGACGCGTTCTTCGTCGCCTTCCGCCTGCCCAACCTGCTGCGCCGGATGTTTGCCGAAGGCGCATTTTCGCAGGCGTTCGTGCCCATTCTGGCCGAGTACAAGAACAAACGCGGTGAGGAAGAAACCCACCGCCTGGTCAACCACGTGGCCAGTGCCCTCGGTCTGGCCGTGCTGCTGGTTTCCATTCTCGGCACCATCGCCTCCCCGCTGATCATCTACGCCACCGCACCGGGCTTTTCCGCCGACGCCAGCAAGTTCGAGCTTACCGTCCAGCTCACCCGCATCACCTTCCCCTACATTTTCTTCATGTCGCTGGTAGCCCTGGCCGGCGGCGTGCTCAATACCTGGAGCCGCTTTGCGATTCCGGCCTTCACGCCCGTGCTGCTGAACCTCTCGTTCATCGGCATGGCGCTACTGGCCGCCCCGTATTTCGATCCGCCAGTGCTGGCCCTCGGCTGGGCGGTGTTCATCGGCGGGCTGGCCCAGCTCGCGTTGCAGCTGCGCCCGCTTGCGAATATCGGCATGCTGCCGCGCTTCTCCCTCGATTTTTCCGATCCCGGCGTACGGCGCATCCTCAAGCTCATGGCGCCGGCCATCCTGGGCGTATCGGTGGGCCAGATTTCGCTCCTGATCAACACTGTCTTCGCATCGTTTTTGCCCAGCGGCAGCGTGTCGTGGCTGTACTACGCCGACCGTCTCATGGAGTTTCCGGCCGGCATGCTCGGCGTAGCTCTTGGCACGATCCTGCTGCCGAGCCTCTCCAAGATGCACGCCGACAAAAACCCGGTCGAATTCTCCAGCCTGCTCGACTGGGGCCTGCGCCTCACGCTGATGCTGACCCTGCCGGCCGCCCTCGGCCTGGCCCTGCTGGCGGTTCCGCTGGTCACCACCCTCTTCCACCACGGCGCCTTCGGCGTCAGCGATGTTTACCAGACCCGCACCGCGCTGATTGCCTACAGCATCGGCCTTGCCGGGCTGATTCTGGTCAAGGTGCTGGCCCCGGCGTTCTACGCCCGTCAGGACATTCGCACGCCGGTCAAATTTGCGCTGATCACCCTGACGGTCACCCAGCTGATGAACCTCGTCTTCATCGGCCCGCTGCAGCACGCCGGCCTGGCCCTTTCCATCGGCCTTGCCTCCTGCGTCAATGCGGGCATGCTCTACTTCGGCCTGCGCAAGCGCGGCATCTACCAGCCCCAGCCGGGCTGGGCGCTGTTCACCGGCAAGCTGCTGGTCGCGATGGCGGTGCTTGGCGTGGCCGTCTGGTTCTCGGCGGGCGCCGACAGCCTGTGGCTTCACGCGTCCGGCGCCGAACGGGTTATCCGCCTGTGCCTGCTGGTGGTCGGTGGCATGGCCATCTATTTCGCAACGCTGTTTGTTCTCGGTTTCCGGGTCACCGACTTCCGCCGCCGCGGCGCCAGCTGAGCCCGCCCGAATTTAGCTAGAATCTCCGGACATCCCAGCGGAGACACCAGCATGCAACTGACCAGCCAGAGCTTTTCCGACGGCAGCCCGATTCCGGGCGAGTTCGCCTTCTGCATCCCGGCGGCCGAGGGCCACGTGGCGCTCGGCAGCAATCGCAATCCCCAGCTCGCCTGGACCGGCGCGCCCGCCGGCACGCAGTCCTTCGCCCTGATCTGCCATGACCCTGACGTGCCCAGTCGCGGCGACGACGTCAACCAGGAAGGCCGCAGCGTGCCGGCCGATCTGCCACGGGTGGACTTCTTCCACTGGGTTCTGGTCGACCTGCCGGCCGACGCGAACAACATTGCCGCCGGCTCGCACTCCGAAACCGTCACCGCCAACGGCAAACCCGGCCCGGCGCGCGCAGACGGCAGCCGCCACGGCATCAACGACTACACCGGCTGGTTCGCAGGCGACGGGCAGATGAAGGGCGACTACTTCGGCTATGACGGCCCCTGCCCCCCGTGGAACGACTCGATCCGCCACCGCTACGTGTTCACCGTTTTTGCGCTGGATGTGCCGAGCGTTGCCGTGGAAGGCCACTTCACGGGCCAGCAGGTCCGCGAAGCCATTGCCGGACACATCCTGGCCCAGGCCAGCATCACCGGCACCTACAGCCTGAATCCTTCCGTCCCGGCCTGAGCACGCAAGCCCACCGAAAACCGGGAACGTAAAGTGCCCGGTTTTTTGTTTGCGCCACCGCCCCTTGCGGGATACGCAACGGCGAAGGCAAAACCACTCAGGGGAAATGGCTCGGCAGTCGGGGCGGCAGCAGCGGGAGTTGCAGGCGCAGATAATCAGGCAGGCCATCCTTGAAGAGCGGCCAGTCTTCGCCGGCAATCAGCGGCCGGCACCAGCACCGGAAAGCCTCCGTCACCCCAAAGCCATCGGCGGCGATGAACTCCGCCGGCAACCTGCGCTCCAGGTTGGCAACCTGCTCGAAGGGCAAAAGATTGGTGCGCCAGACGTAAGCTTCGTCTGTCAGACGCTCGATGCCCACAACGCCACGCTGGCCGGCAACAGCCCGGCGCACGGCAGCCTTGCCGACCGCGAAGGCCTGGGCCGTGTCGGTTCTGGAGGCAATGTGGCGGGCCGAGCGCTGGAGATAATCCGCCAGCGCGTAATGAACCTTGTAGCCAAGGCAGGCGTGAATCCGCTCGGCCACCACCTCGCCCGCGCCGCCCAGCTGGACGTAACCTTTCTGGTTACGATCCTGCATGGCGAGGATATGCCCGTCCGGCCCGCGAATGCCTTCGGCCACGACCACGGCGCAGGCGCCCACACGCTCCACCACCGCCTGCACACGGGCCAGAAAGCGCGTTTCATCGAAAACCACTTCGGGCATCAGGATGATGTGCGGCGCCGCATCGGCGTCCTCGGCGGCCAGCGCGCAGGCCGCCGCCAGCCAGCCGGCGTTGCGCCCCATCACCTCAAGCACGAAGGCACGCCCCGCATTGGTGGTCATGGCGGCAAGGTCCAGCCCCACTTCGCGGACCGACGTGGCCAGGTACTTGGCCGCAGAGCCAAAACCCGGACAACAATCGGTGCCGACGATGTCGTTGTCCACAGTTTTGGGTACGCCGACAACGGTAAGCGGATAGCCACGCGCATCGGCTGCGCTCTGGATCTGGCGGCAGGTTTCCATCGAGCCGTTGCCGCCGTTGTAGAGAAAGAAGCGGATATCGTGGGCGGCCAGCACGTCGAAGAGTCGGTCGTACTGGAGCGGATTATTCTCGGCCGGATCGAGATCGAATCGACATGAACCGAAGGCACCGCCCGGGGTCGTGCGCAGGCGTGCAAGATCGGCGCCAGACAAGGCGGCCGTATCGACGAGGGTTTCGCGCAGTACGCCGAGAATGCCGTTGCGTGCCGCGAGCACGCGCTCGATGCGCTCGGGCTGCAGCCGCGCCTCGCTGATCACACCGGCCGCCGAAGCGTTGATGACGGCCGTGACACCACCCGACTGGGCGTAAAGAAGATTTCCTGTCATCGCGGGCTCCCATCCAAAACGCTTCGACAAAAAATTAGGGCCGGCTTTGACGGCCGGCCCTCGGTGCCTTGCGTACTGCGCTTACTTCAGCGCGCCGAACGCCCGGTCGCGGATCTCGTCGACCTTGCCAAGGCCCGCAATCTTGCGGTACTTCGGCGCGTTCGCCTCGCCGTTTGCGGCCCAGTCGGAATAGTAGGCCACCAGCGGCTTGGTCTGGGAATGGTAGACGTCGAGACGCTTCTTGACGGTCTCTTCCTTGTCGTCGTCGCGCTGGATCAGCGCTTCGCCGGTTTCGTCGTCCTTACCCTCGACCTTGGGCGGGTTGAACTTGACATGGTAGGTACGGCCGGACGCCACATGCACACGGCGACCGGACATGCGACCGATGATTTCTTCGTCGGGCACATCGATTTCAAGCACGAAATCGATGGGCACGCCCGCCGCCTTCATGGCTTCGGCTTGCGGAATGGTGCGCGGAAAGCCGTCGAACATGTAGCCGGACTGACAGTCGGCATCCTTCAGGCGATCCTTGACCAGCCCGATGATGATCTCGTCGGAAACGAGGCCACCGGCATCCATCACCTTTTTGGCTTCGATCCCCAGCGGAGTGCCGGCCTTGACGGCAGCACGCAGCATGTCGCCGGTGGAAATCTGCGGAATCCCAAATTTTTCCTTGATGTAATTGGCTTGGGTGCCCTTGCCGGCCCCCGGCGGTCCCAACAGAATCAGACGCATGCTTCCCCTCCTCTGGTTATTGTGGCTGCAATGATGAACGATGAAATTAACGTGAAACTTACAGCAGGTCAAACACGCGGCGAACCCGTTCGAGATCCTCCGCCGTATCCACACCGGCTGGCGGAGCGTGGTCGAGGACCATGACCTGGATCGGATAGCCGTGGGCCATGGCCCGCAATTGTTCGAGCGCTTCCCACTGCTCCAGCGGTGAGGGCGCCAAACTGGAATAACGCTTGAGAAAACCCGCCCGGTACGCATAAAGGCCGATGTGGCGATAAGCCGGCAGGTTTGCCGGCAGCGCGCTGCGATCAGTGGCGAAGGCGTCCCGCGCCCAGGGAATGGCCGCGCGGGAGAAATACAGCGCCCGGCCGCGGGCGTCCATCACCAGCTTGACGACGTTCGGATTGAAAAATTCTTCCGCGGATTCGAGCGGATGACAGGCCGTGGCAATCGCCGCCTCGGTATCCGCGGCAAGCTTGGCGGCGACATCGTCGATCAGCTGCGGCGGAATCAGCGGCTCGTCGCCCTGCACATTCACCACGATGGTGTCATCGGACCAGCCCAGACGCGTCGCCACTTCGGCGAGGCGATCGGTGCCGGAAGGATGTTCAGCGGAGGTAACGATCACCTTGCCGCCTGCCTTTTCGACCACTCCGGCGATTCCCGGGTGATCGGTGGCGACCCAGACCTCGTCTGCACCCGCATCAAGGGCACGCTCCAGCACGCGCAAGATCATCGGCTTGCCGGCGATGTCGAGAAGCGGCTTGCCGGGCAGTCGGCTCGACGCATGACGGGCCGGAATGACGATCTTGAAAGGCATGTTCAGCGCGCCTGGGCGACTTCTTCGTCGGTCAGCGCGCGGGCTTCGTCTTCGAGCATGACGGGAATGCCGTCACGAATGGGATACGCCAGGCGGGCGCTCACGCTCCACAGCTCCTGCTTGTCTTTGTGGAAGTCGAGCGGCCCCTTGGTAATCGGGCACACCAGGATTTCAAGCAGTCGGGGGTCCATCGATCTTCTCCACAATCAGTTCTGCCGCCCCCGGCGCAAGCTGCGCCCGAACCGGCCACACCCAGCTGTCGGCCGGGGCGAAAGGCGCGCATTTTACCGCATCCTTCTCGGTCATCAGAAGTACATCGCCATCCGGCACCGCCACATCGGCCGGCGTAAAGGCGTGATGATCGGCAAAAGGCCGGCGCTCGATGACAAGCCCCATGCTTTCGAGCTGGGCAAAAAATCGCTCCGGACGCCCGATACCGGCCATCGCGTGGATGCGTCGCCCGCGCAGATCGGCGGCAACACAGCGCTCGGAGCGGTTTGCGACGCGCTCGAAGGCAGCGCCTGCAAGCTTGAAACTGAACACCGGCACCGGCCGGACCGCACCCAGCAGCGCCGGGGAAAATTCACCGTGAGCGAAAATCAGCGTCGCATCGGCGAGCCGCCCGACGCCCTCCCTGAGCGGCCCGGCGGGCAGACGCAGGCGGTTGCCCAGCGTGGCTTCGTCCACCACCACCAGTTCCACGTCACGCGCCAGACGGTAATGCTGCAGGCCGTCGTCGGCGATCAGAACGTCCACGTCGGGATGGGCGGCCAGCAAGGCCCGACCGGCCGCAGGACGATCCCGCCCGACAAACACCGGGCAGCCCGAAACCGACGCCATCAACACCGGCTCGTCACCAAAGCGGGCCGGATCGCCGCCGGCCGGCACACCCGCCACGCCTTCGATCGATCCGCCGTAACCCCGGCTTACGATGCCCGGCCGACGACCGGAGGTGCGCAGTTCGGCCGCCAGCCACAGCGCGACCGGCGTCTTTCCGCTGCCGCCCACGGCAATGTTGCCCACCACGATGACCGGCACGGGCAGGCGCTCGGACTTCAGCCAGCCAAGCGCAAAAAGCCGGCGACGCAGGCCGGCAAGAAACGCAAAAACAAGAGAAAGCGGGAAAAGGCTCCAGGCCACCACCCCGCGGTGCTGCCAGAACCCGGGGGCGCTACGTGGCATGGCGTCTCGAAAGGGAGAAGGACTAGCGCTGGGCCGCCTGGGTGGCGAAGGAAATGTGCACCAGCCCGGCCTGCTGGGCCGCCTGCATCACGTCGATGACGCGCTGATGGGCGGCCTTGGCGTCGGCGTTGATGATCACCACGGGATCCTTGGCGCCCGCCGGAACCACCGCCTGCATGGCTGCGGCAATGGCCGGAATGCCGGCCCCGTTAACCGGGCGCTTGTTGATCACGACTTCACCGGTTGCCGTAACCGCCACATTCACTTCGACAAGCTTGTCGTTGCTCGCCGTGGCATCCGCCGTCGGCAGATTGATTTCAAGCCCGGCAAAGCGGGAATACGTCGTGGTGAGCATCAGGAAGATGATGATCACCAGCAACACGTCGATCATCGGGATCAGGTTGATCTCCGGCTCCTCGCGGGAGCGGCCACGGCCGAAATTCATGGTTGTGCCTCAGCGACGGTCGCCGTGGACCACTTCGACCAGACGGATCGCCTGCTGCTCCATCTCGACGATCAGGCCATCCACGGTCGAGCGGAAGTGGCGCCAGAAGATCATGCTCGGAATGGCGATCACAAGACCAAAACCGGTGTTGTAGAGCGCAATGGAAATACCGTGAGCGAGCTGCTGCGGGTTGGAGCCACCGGGCGTCTGGGAACCGAAGATTTCGATCATGCCGACCACGGTGCCGAACAGGCCCATCAGGGGGCTGATCGAGGCGATGGTGCCGAGCGTGGTCAGAAAACGCTCCAGGTCGTGGCTGACCGCACGGCCGGTTTCCTCGATGGACTCCTTCATCACCTCGCGGGGGCTGCGCACATTGCGCAGGCCGGCAGCGAAGATCCGGCCCAGCGGCGAGCTGAGGGCGACCCGGTTGATCATCTCCGGAGTGGCGCCGGTCTGGCGAAGTTCGCCGACGACTTTTTCGAGAAGACCCTCGGGCAGGATCTTGCTGCGGCGCAGTGTAATGAGTCGCTCGATGATCAGCGCCACTGCAACGATTGAAGCAAACAACAAAGGCCAGATTGGCCAGCCGGCAGCCTGAAGAATGGCGAACACGCGAGAACTCCTGCGAATCGAACGAAGCCCAAGAATGTAACCCGGAGCAGGGCTCAGAGCAACACAAGTGCGAGCCCAGACAATCCACAAAATCTGTGGATAACTTTGTGGATTAAAGCCAAACAGGGGCGCTAAACCCAGAGCCTGTAAGGCTTTTTTCTACTCGGGTCAAAAATTAAGCTAAGGTTACTTTCATTTAAAATCAATTACTTACAACTTTTCACCCAAGTCAAGCCCGGTCGCGGGATTTTTTGAGGCGGATCAGGCCCGGATGTGGATTCCGGTACAATCCAGCCCCATGAATGCCCCCCGTTTTAACGCCGAAGTCAAGCCCGGCGAAGTCGTTTCCGTGTCCTGGCTCAACCGCGCAGCCCGCGAGGCGCTGGAGGGCAGCTTTCCGCTCATGTGGATCGGCGGCGAGGTCTCGACCCTCACCCGCGCCGCCTCGGGCCATGTTTACTTCACGCTCAAGGATGAAGACGCCCAGGTGCGGTGCACCATGTGGCGTAATCGCGCCCAACTGCTGCCCTTTCGGCTCGAGCATGGCATGCGGGTGGAGGTACGTGCCCTCGTCACCCTTTTCGAGCCCCGTGGCGACTACCAGCTCAGTGTCGAGGCCGTGCGCCAGGCCGGCATCGGCAACCTCTACGAAGCCTTCCTACGCCTCAAGTCACGGCTCGAAGCCGAAGGCCTGTTCGACCCGGCCGTCAAACGCCCCCTGCCCCGCTTCCCGCGCGGCGTCGCCGTCGTCACGTCCCCGCAAGCGGCAGCTTGGCGCGATGTCACCGCAGCCTTCGCCCGACGTGCGCCGCACCTCCCGATCACGCTCTATCCAACCCCGGTACAAGGTGACGGCGCACCAGCCCGCATCGCGGCCGCCATCGCCACCGCGAGCCGGCGTGCCCTCGCCGACGGCAACGACGTGCTGCTCCTGATTCGGGGTGGAGGCAGCCTGGAAGACCTCGCAGCCTTCAACGACGAAGCCGTCGCCCGCGCCATCCGTGCCTGCCTGCTGCCGGTGGTGGTCGGCGTCGGCCACGAAACCGACGTGAGCATTGCCGATTTCGCCGCCGACCTGCGGGCCGCCACACCCACCGCAGCGGCCGAACTCGCCAGCGCCGGCTTCGCCGACCTGCATGACCGGCTTCAAGCGCTTTCGGCCCGCCTCGCCCGGGGCATGCACCGGCGCCTCGAAACAGCCGCCCAGCGCCTCGACCGCTCAGCCACCCGACTGATCCACCCCAGGCAACGCATCGAGCAGGCCTACCTGCGACTGACCAACCTTGCCCAGCGCCTCCAGTCGCGGGCGCACCAGCAGCTCGCCGCCGGCCAGGCGCGCACCCTCACCCTCGGCCTGCGGCTGGCCGCCCGGCGTCCGGACATCTCCGCCCGCCGCGGCCAGCTCGAAACCCTCGCCGGACGCCTCGAACGTGCCGCCCACGGCATTGTCCAGCGCCAGCAAAGCCGGCTCGACGCCATCGGGCAACACCTTGCGCACCTCGACCCCCGCGGCGTGCTGGCGCGCGGCTACAGCATCACCCGCAATGCCGGCGGCAGCATCGTGCGCGACGCGGCAAGCCTCGACGCCGGCGCGCGCATCCAGGTCGAATTCCAGAACGGCCACATCGAGGCCACCGTAGACAAGCCGAGCAAAACGGCTAAACGCGGTGCAGAATAGAAAACTGTGCCGCAGCAGCGGGATAAAGCGCTGCGCCCGGTTGTATAGAAAACCTATTCCCGACTAGAATCGTCGGGCAATTTTCAATCCCTAACCCCACGGAGAGAACATATGGCTCACACCCTGCCCGAACTGCCCTACGCCAAGAACGCACTCGTTCCGCACATTTCCGAAGAAACCTTCGAATACCACTACGGCAAGCACCACCAGGCCTACGTCACCAACCTGAACAACCTCATCCCGGGCACCGAGTACGAAAACCTGTCCGTGGAAGAAACCTTCCTGAAGGCCCCGGCCGGCGGCGTATACAACAATGCCGCCCAAGTCTGGAACCACACCTTCTTCTGGAGCTGCCTCAAGCCGAACGGCGGCGGCGCTCCGACTGGCGCCCTGGCTGACGCCATCAACGCCAAGTGGGGTTCCTTCGAAGAGTTCAAGAAGGCCTTCCAGGCCTCCGCTGTCGGCAACTTCGGTTCCGGCTGGACCTGGCTGGTGAAGAAGGCCGATGGTTCCGTCGACATCGCCAACACCGGCGCTGCCGGCAACCCGCTGAAGAGCGGCGAAGGCAAGCCCCTGCTGACCATCGACGTGTGGGAACATGCCTACTACATCGACTACCGCAATGCCCGTCCGAAGTTCGTCGAGACCTTCCTGAGCAGCCTGGCCAACTGGGATTTCGCTTCCGCGAATTTCGCCTGATCGCCTGAGCCTGCATTAAAAAACCCCAGCCAGCGGCGTTCTCGCTGTTGGCTGGGGTTTTTCATTCATGACGCAAAAATTCAAAGCGGGCCACACGGGCCCGCCTTGATCAAACCTGCATCAACGGCCGGGGCCGCAGAGCCCGGCGGCCATCACACCACGACAGTCTGCGCCTGACCTTCGGCACGGGCCTCGATGGTGCCCAGGTGGAACACGGTTTCGCCGGTGCCACGCAGTTGTTCGGCCGCCAGCTCGGCATCTTCCTTCGCGACGATCACCACCATGCCGATGCCGCAGTTGAAGACGCGGTACATTTCCTGGGCTTCCACGTTGCCGGCGTGCTGCAGCCACTGGAACAGGTAAGGCATTTCCCACGCGTCCTTCTTGAGCACGGCGGTCAGGTTGTCGGCCAGCACGCGGGGCACGTTCTCGAGCAGGCCGCCGCCGGTGATGTGGGCCATGCCCTTGACCAGGCCGGCGCGCTTTTCCATCAGCGCGAGCAGTGACTTCACGTAGATGCGGGTCGGCTCCATGATCACGTCCTTGAGCGTGCGGCCGTGGAAGTCGCCTTCAAGGTTGGGCTTGGCGATTTCGATGACCTTGCGGATCAGCGAGTAGCCGTTGGAGTGCGCGCCGCTGGAAGCCAGGCCGAGCACCACGTCGCCCGGACGGATGGTGGAGCCGTCGATGATCTGCGATTTTTCAACTGCACCCACCGCGAAACCGGCCAGATCGTATTCGCCATCCGGGTACATGCTAGGCATTTCAGCAGTTTCGCCGCCGATCAGCGCACAGCCGGACAGCTCGCAGCCGCGGGCGATGCCCTCGACCACGGTGGCGGCGGTATCCACGTGGAGCTTGCCGCAGGCGAAGTAATCGAGGAAGAACAGCGGCTCGGCACCCTGCACCAGGATGTCATTGACGCTCATCGCCACCAGATCCTGGCCGACGGTGTCGTGCTTGTTGAGCTGGAAAGCCAGCTTGAGCTTGGTGCCCACGCCGTCGGTGCCCGATACAAGCACCGGCTCCTTGAATTTTTTCGAGATCTCGAACAGCGCGCCAAAGCCGCCGATGCCGCCCATCACCTCCGGGCGCATGGTGCGCTTGGCAAAGGGCTTGATACGGTCGACCAGTGCATCGCCGGCATCAATATCAACACCGGCATCGCGATAAGTAAGGGAGCTCATGGGTTCTGTGATCTCTTTTGAAGCGTCCGACCGCCACCGGAATGCACTCATCGGGTTGAGCGCCCCGCCGGGACCGGCTACATTAACGGGCCTTGCAGCAGCAGGGGCTTATAGCCAGCTGCGTGCAAACAAACCCGAATTTTAGCCGAAATGTCGACGGCCCGCCCTGCCGGGTGTGCCATCCAGACCACCGCGTGAAGCAACTCACCCTCGATCTGCGCGCTGACGCGCCGCCAAAGCTGGAAAATTTCGTCGCAGCCGCCAACGCCGACCTCCTCGCAGCCCTCTACGAGGCGGTGCCGCTGGCGGATGTGCCGCAGCATCTTTTTCTGTGGGGTGACGCGGGCAGCGGCCGCAGCCACCTGCTGAGAAGCGTCGTCACCGCCGCCGCCCAGGCCGGCCGGCCTGCCTGCTACCTGCAGGCCGCCGACGTGGGCGACCGCCTCCCCGAAGCGCCCGGCCTGCTGCTTGCAGTCGATGACGTGGAAGCCCTCGGCCCCGACGCCCAGATCGCGCTCTTTCGTGCCTTCAACGCGGCCCGCAGCCAGCGCATGACGCTGATTACCAGCGGCGGCGCAGCCCCGCTGCATCTGGCCCTGCGCGAGGATTTGCGCACGCGCATCGGGCAAAGCCTGATCTTCGAGGTCAAATCGCTCACCGACGACGACTGCGAGGCGATCCTGCAGGCCCAGGCGGGCACCCGCGGCCTGCGCCTCGAACCGGAAATCATCCAGTACCTGCTGCGCCACGGCCGCCGCGACCTCGCCAGCCTGCTGCGCACGCTCGACGCCCTGGATGCGGCTTCCCTCGAGCGCAAGCGTCCGATCACCCTGCCCCTGCTGCGGGAAGTCCTGCAGCGCGACCCCACCCTATAAGCCGCAAACACGAACGATGGATCTCGTACTCTTCGACCTGGACAACACCTTGCTCGCCGGCGACTCGGACTTCGAGTGGGCCCAATTCCTGATTTCCAAGGGCGTGCTCGACAAGGAAGTCCATGAAGCCCGCAACCAGATCTTTTACGATCAGTACAAGGCCGGCACCCTCGACATCTTCGAGTTCCTCGATTTTCAGCTCAAGCCGCTGGCCCGCCATAGTCGCGCCCAACTCGACGCCTGGCACCGGGAGTTCATGGAAACCCGCATCCACCCGATGATGACCGCAAAGTCGCAGGCTCTGGTCAGGGCGCAGCTGGAATCCGGCGCAGTGGTCGCCGTGGTCACCGCCACCAACAGCTTCGTCACCGGCCCGATTGCCCGTGCCTTCGGCATTCCGCATCTGGTCGCCACCATTCCGGCCCAGGAAAACGGCGCTTTCACCGGCAAGCCCCGCGGCACCCCGGCCTTCAAGGCCGGCAAGATCGAACGCGTCGAGGCCTGGCTAGAAAGCCTCGGCCTGTGCTGGGAGAGCTTCGGGAAGAGCAGCTTTTACAGCGACTCCCACAACGATCTTCCGCTGATGAACAAGGTGGCAAACCCGGTTGCCGTCGACCCCGACGACACCCTTCGCGCCCACGCCAGCGCTCACGGCTGGCCGGTAATTTCATTGCGCTGAAAGTTCGAAAAAAGGCCCCGCGGGGCCTTTTTCACGGCAGCCAGACTCCCGGCTGGCGGCGTTGCAGCCCCCGGAGAATCCGTGCGGTTTGAGGCTGCC
>NZ_JAOAUU010000021.1 GCF_030157465.1 Zoogloea sp. | reverse complement strand
GCCTGGGCCATGCGCTGGGTGTGGCCGTAGCCGGAATGAAAGACGACAACGATCCGGGTCATGGTGGAGCTCCTTGTTTTGCGGGTTCGGATTGGGTGGTTCGGGTTGGTAGTTCGAAGAGAGAATCAGGGCGCCAGGTCGAACACCAGCACTTCGGCGTCCGCATGGTGTTTTCTCCTGAAGTGACACCACTTTAGCGCTGCAGCAGGCCCTCGCGGTGCAGGTGCTTTGATGGCATCATTCAAAAATACTGAACGATAAGAAGCCCATGCCGCAAATACCAGCCTCCCCCCGCGACGTGCTCACCCCCGACGCGCTGGCCATGCTCCAGCGCATCGCCGACGCCGGCAGCTTTGCCGCCGCGGCCCGCGCCGCCGGCATGGTGCCCAGCGCCCTCACCTACCGGGTGCGCCAGATCGAGGACGCCCTCGACGTGCTGCTGTTCGACCGCAGCTCACGCCAGGCCCGCCTCACCGACGCCGGCCGCGAGCTGCTCCACGAAGGCGCCCGCCTGCTCGACGAGATTGACGCCATTGCCAACCGGGTGCGCCGGGTCGCCACCGGCTGGGAAGCCCACTTCACGATCGCCCTGGATGGCGTGATCAACCGGGCGACGGTGCTCGAACTGTGCGGCGAATTCCTCGCCCTCGAACCGCCAACCCGCCTGCGCCTGCGCGACGAAACCCTGTCGGGCACGCTGGAGGCGCTCACCTCGGGTCAGGCCGACCTCGCCATCGGGCTGGTCAGCCCGGCCACCCCGATGCCCGGCCTGCGCACCTCGCTGCTCGGCCAGATGCGCTTCATCTTCGCGGTGGCGCCGCACCACCCGCTGGCCCGCGCGCCCGAGCCCATCGGCGACGAGGTGCTGCGCCTGCACCGGGTTGTCGCGGTGGCCGACTCCACGCCGCGCGGCAACGGCGTGTCGATCGGCCTGCTCGGCGGCCAGGACGTGTTCACCGTGCCCGATCTGCCGGCCAAGCTCGACGCCCAGCTGCGCGGCATCGGCGCCGGCTTTCTGCCCGAATGCCTGGCCCGCCCCTACATCGACAGCGGCCGGCTGGTGGAGCGCCGGGTCGAGCGCGACGAGCGGGTTTTCCAGGTCAGCTACGCGTGGCGCAAGCACGCCACCGGCGCGGGCAAGGCACTGCAGTGGTGGCTCACCCGGCTCGACAACCCGGCCACCCGCGCCGCGCTGCTCGAGCGCCGCCCGTCATGAAGACCATCGACGCCCTCAGCCGCGGCCTCGATGTGCTGCGCGGCCTGGAAGAACGCCGTGGCCAGTCGCTGGCCGAGCTTCACCGGGCCACCGGCATTCCCAAGGCCAGCCTGCTGCGCATTCTCGAAACCCTGGAGCAAAGCGGCTTTGCCTGGCGTGCCATCGGCGACGGACGCTACCGGCGCAGCGTTGCGCTGATCTTCCGGCCGGGCATCGACGACAGCCTGCTGCGCATCGGCGAAATCGCGGCGCCTTTCCTCGAAGGGCTGCGCAAAAAAGTGATCTGGCCATCGGACGTGCTTGTGCATCGCAACTACCGCATGGAACTCGTCGAAACCTCCCGGCGCCAGAGCAGCCTCAACGTGACGGTGTACGCCATCGGTTACCGGGTCGAGATGTTCCTGTCGGCACCCGGACGGGCCTTTCTGGCGTTTTGCAGCGATGCCGAACGGGACGCCATTCTTGCCGACGCAGCCGCCCATCCGCCGCTACTGGCGCGCAGCCGGCAAGTCATTGCCGGGGGCGAACTGGCGGCCATCCTCGAAGAAACCCGGCGCCTCGGCTACGCCTCCCGCGACCCGCTCTTCGGCGGCACTGACGACAAGGAAATAAGCGTTTCCGACGACGGCATCGACGCCATTGCCGTGCCCGTGCAGCACGGCGACAAACTGCTCGCCACGATGAACCTGGTGTGGCCGCGCAAATACAAGCTCAAGGCGCAGATCGTCCGCGAGCATCTGGCCGACATGCAGGAAACGGCCGCCGCCATTGCCGCAGCAGCGGAGGCATCCACCGAAAAACGTTCCACTGAGTGAAACGCCGCGCTGTCGAAAAAGCAAATCTCGAGACTCTGTGCAAGGATTCGCAAACCCGGTTCAGAGCATCGGCCGGGACGATAAAAAACACAGGAGACACAAGATGAAATCCCGGATCAAGCCCAGCGCCCTGCGTCTGGCCACGCTGCTCAGCCCCGTTCTAGCCCTTGCCGCCGGCCAGGCTTTTGCCGAGCCCGCCAAGCGCCCCAACATTCTGCTCATCGTCGCCGACGACCTGGGCTACACCGACCTCGGTGCCTACGGCGCCGAAATCTCCACGCCCAACCTGGACAAACTGGCCCGCACCGGCGCCAAGATGACCAGCTTCTACGCCTCGCCCTTCTGCTCGCCGACCCGCGCGATGCTGATGTCCGGCAGCGACAATCACCTCGTCGGCTTTGGCGACATGGCCGAGCTGATCACCCCCGAGCAGCGCGGCAAGCCCGGCTACGAAGGCAACCTCAACGAGCGCGTGGTGCCCATGGCCCAGGTGCTCAAGGACGCCGGCTACCGCACCGCCATGGCCGGCAAGTGGCACCTGGGCGTGGCCGAACAATTCAGCCCGGCCAGCCGCGGTTTTGAAAATTCCTACGCCATGGTGATGGGTGGCGCCAGCCACTGGGGCGACCAGAGCGGCATCGTCGCCCTCGACCCGGACAAGCCGCCCAAGGCCATCTACCGCGAAAACGGCAAGGCCATCGACATTCCCAAGGACGGCTTCTACTCGTCACAAGCCTTCACCGACAAGCTGCTCGAATACATCAAGAGCGGCGAAGGCTCAGGCAAGCCCTTCTTCGGCTACCTCGCCTTTACCGCGCCCCACTGGCCGCTGCACGCCCCCGACGCCGACATCGCCAAGTACGAGGGCCGCTACAAGGAAGGCTACGACAAGCTGCGCAAGGAACGCCTCGAGCGCATGAAAAAGCTCGGCCTGATCGCCGCCAACACCCCGGTTTACGAAGGCCACCCCAACTGGCCCAAGTGGGACAGCCTCACCAGGGAACAGCAGGAATCCGAAGCCCGCCGCATGACGGTGTACTCGGCGATGGTCGAAAACATGGACCGCCAGATCGGCCGCGTGCTCGATCACCTCAAGGCCAGCGGCCAGCTCGACAACACCTTCGTGTTCTTCATGTCCGACAACGGCGCCGACGGCAACTCGGTGTACGACGTGGCCCGCACCCGCGAGTGGATCCACAAGGACATGGACAACAGCACCGCCAACATCGGCAAGCCCGGCTCCTTCATCGAATACGGCCCCGGCTGGGCACAGGTCGGCATGTCGCCGTTCAAGCTCTACAAATCCTTCATGTACGAAGGCGGCATTTCGGTGCCCGCCATCGCCTGGGGCCCCGGCATCAACGGCGGCACCCTCAAGCGCGAATTCGCCCACGTGATGGACGTCGCCCCGACGATCTTCGAGCTGGCCGGCGCTACCCACCCCGGCACCCAATACCAGGGCCGCGAAGTGCTGCCCCTGCGCGGCAAGTCGATGCTGCCCTACCTGCAAGGCAAGACCAAAACCGTGCGCGGCAAGGACGACGCCGTGGGCTGGGAACTCGGCGGCCGCAAGGCGCTGCGCAAGGGCGACTGGAAAATCGTGTACGCCAACAAGCCCTGGGGCACCGGCGACTGGGAGCTTTACAACATCGCCCGGGACCGTACCGAAAGCCGCAACCTCGCCGCCAAAAACCCGGCCAAGCTGAACGAGCTTGTCGCCGCGTGGAAGCAGTACGTGGCCGAAACCGGCACCCTTGAAATCGAAAACCTCGCCAACCGCCCCGGCTACAGCAACGGCGCCAGGTACTACGAGGATCTCGAGATCGAAGCGAAGATGCAGCCACGGGCCGCCGCCAAAACCGCGCAATAAGCAAAAAGGCCTGCACCGTGCGCCGCCGGGTCGCTTGGCTGTCGGGGCTGCTGGCGCTGCTCGCCGCCTTGTCGGCGGGCGCCGCAGAGCCCCAGGCCGAGGCACGCCCCGGCTACATCGCCGATCGTGAATGCGCCGCCTGCCACCCCCGGCAGGCGGCCGCGTGGGCCGGCTCCAAGCACGACCGGGCCATGCAGGCGGCCAGCCCCGCCAGCGTGCTGGGCGATTTCGACAACGCACGCTTCAGTGCCCCGCAGCAGGAAACCCGCTTCTTCCGGCGCGGCACCCGCCACTTCGTGCACACCGACGGCCCCGATGGGCGCCCGGCGGATTTTCCGGTCACCCACAGCTTTGGCGTACATCCGCTGCAGCAATACCTGCTGCCGCTTCCCGGCGGACGCCTGCAAGCCCTGAGCGTGGCCTGGGACACCGTCAGGAAACGCTGGTTCACCCTCTACCCCGATGGCGCCTTTCCTCCGGGCTCGCCGCTGCACTGGAGCGGTCGCTACCAGAACTGGAACCTGATGTGCGGCGAGTGCCACACCACCGCCTTCCGCAAGGGCTACGACGCGGCCAGCGACCGCTACACCACCCGCTGGGCCGCGCCCAACGTGGGCTGCCAGGCCTGCCACGGCCCCGGCCGGGCGCACACCGAAAGCGCCCGCCGCGGCAAGCCCGTGCCCACCACCAACACGGCCCTCGCCAGCGCCCACGGCCAGGTGGACCAATGCGCCAGCTGCCACGCCCGGCGCACCCGCATCGTCGAAGACGCCGCACCCGGCACGCCCCTCCTCGACAACTTCATCCCCGACACCCTGCGCGCCGGGCTTTATTACCCGGACGGCCAGCAGCTCGATGAAGTCTTCGAATACGGCTCGTTTCGCCAGAGCCGCATGTACCAGGCCGGCGTGGCCTGCAGCGACTGCCACGAACCCCACGGCGGCAAGCCCCGCGCCACCGGCAACGCCCTGTGTCTGCGCTGCCACAGCCCAACGCCCGACCCGAAATTTCCCGGGCTCGTCAGCAAGAACTACGACTCGCCCGAGCACCACTTCCACGCCGCCGGCCAGCCCGGCAGCCAGTGCGTCGCCTGCCACATGCCCAGCCGCGATTACATGGTCGTGCATGGCCGCCGCGACCACGCGATCCGCATTCCACGGCCGGATCTCACCCGCAAGATCGGCGCGCCCAATGCCTGCCAAAGCTGCCACCCCGACCGCCCGGCCGAATGGCTGGAGGCCGCCATCGACGCGCAGCACGGCGCCCGCCAGCGGCCCGAGCATTACGGCGAGACACTCCACGCCGCCCGCACCGGCCAGCCCGGTGCCGATGCCCGTCTCGTGGCGCTGATCAACGACACCCGGCAGCCGGCCATCGTGCGCGCCACGGCCATCGAAAGCCTCGCCAGCCCTGTGCCCGACGCGGCTTTCAGCGATGCCGACCCCGCCGTGCGCAGCGCCGCCGCAGCCAGCCTCGGCGCCCGTCCCGCGCCCGAGCGCCTGGCCCGCCTGCCGGCGCTGCTGGCCGATCCGCTGCGCGCCGTGCGCATCGCCGCAGCCCGCGGGCTGGCCGACATTCCGGAAGCGCAGCTCGCGCCGGATCAGATCCGCCTGCGCCAGCGCGGCATCAGCGAATTCATCGCCGCACAAGAGGCCATGGCCGACATGCCCAGCGCACAGATCAACCTCGCGCTGCTCCAGCTCGAGCTCGGCAAACCGCAGGCCGCCGCAACCCACTACCGCCGCGCCATCGCCCAGGATCCAGGTTCCAACGCCGCCCGCCTCGGCCTCGCCCGCCAGCTTGTCGCAAGCAGGCAGCTCGACGCCGCCACCCGGCTGCTGGATGAGGGCATCGCCCGCTCCAGCCAGCCCGGCGAACTGCACTTCGCCCTCGGCCTGGTGGCCGGGCAGCAAAAAAACTGGAAAGAAGCCGCCGCCCGGCTTCAGCGCGCAGCCGAACTCATGCCCGACGACCGCCGCATCCGCCGCAACCTCGAAGCGGTGCGGCGGCATTTACTGCAGGAATAAGCGCAAAACCCTGCGGGCACAGACCAGCGGGCCAGGCACGAGCGTCTGTCATCGTTGTCGGTAACCCGACAATGCAGGGGTGATGTAGGGGCGACTTCAGTCGCCCGCTGAGGCTGGTCAACGGCCTGCCTGTGATTCAACGCGCGGACGGGCGATTGAAATGGCTGTGTTCGCGTTAAGTGTGTAATCACTATTCCTGGCCGACCCGCCGGGTTTGGAGGGTCTCACTTGTCGGGGGAAGCGCTTTCCACACGTTGTGCGAACCTTGGTGGTTCATTCCATTCGACCGCGAACCGGTTAGCCCTTGCGGGACGGCTTTCCGGTGTATGACCTTACATCGGCCGGGTCTCGCCCCGGCGGGCGACCTTCTTTCTTGTTGTACGACAAGAAAGAAGGCAAAGAAACG
>NZ_JAOAUU010000020.1:70066-74224 GCF_030157465.1 Zoogloea sp. | reverse complement strand
CGAGAACGCTGCTGCGACGGCGGTGGACAGCGGCCTGACCGTCTCCGACGTGGACACCGCCACACTCACCAGCGCCACGGTCAGCATTACCGGCGGCTTTGTCACTGGCCAGGACGTACTGGCCTTCACCGACCAGAACGGCATCACCGGCAGCTGGAACGCTGGCACCGGCGTGCTGACACTCAGCGGCAGTGCTACGCTGGCCAACTACCAGAGCGCGCTGCGGAGCATCACTTACGTCAACACCTCGGACAACCCAAGCACCACAACACGCACGGTTTCCTTCGTCACCAGCGACGGCAGCACCAGCAGCGCCGCCGCCACGCGCGACATCACCATCACCGCCATCAATGACGCCCCCGTCGTGACCACTACCAGCAGCACACTGGCCTACACGGAGAACGCTGCTGCGACGGCGGTGGACAGCGGCCTGACGGTGTCCGACGTGGACACCGCCACCTTGGCCAGTGCCACGGTCAGCATCACCGCCGGCTTCGTCAGTGGCGAGGATGTACTGTCATTCACCAACCAGAACGGCATCACCGGCAGCTGGAATGCTGGCACCGGCGTGCTGACACTCACCGGCAGCGCCACGCTGGCTAATTACCAGACGGCGCTGCGCAGCGTCACCTACCTGAACAGCTCGGATAATCCGAGCACGGCCACGCGCACGGTTTCCTTCGTCACCAGCGACGGCAGCGCGAGCAGCGCCGCCGCTACCCGCGACATCACCGTCACCGCCATCAACGACGCCCCGGTTTTCACGGGCCTGGACGGCGCGCCGACTTACACCTCTGGCCGCGATCCGGTGGTGCTGGATGGCGACGTGCAGGTTTTCGATGCCGAACTCTCGCAGGCGAACTTTGACGGCGTCACGCTGCTGCTGCAACGGAGCGGCGGCGCCAATGGGCAGGACGTTTTCAGTGCCACCGGAACGCTGAGTTTCAGCGGTGGCACCGTCAGCGTCGGCGCTACGGCCGTCGGCAGCGTGACAACGAACAGTGCCGGCACGCTGCGCCTGACTTTCAATGCCGATGCCACCAATGCACTCGTCAATTCGGCGCTGCAGCAGATTGCCTACAGCAACAGCGGAAGCCAGGCCGGCAGCGTGCAGATCGACTGGACCCTCAGCGACGGCAACACCGGCGCGCAAGGTGCGGGCGGGGCGCTTGGCGCAGGCGGCAGCGTGAGCGTAAGCCTTTTGAGCCCGCCGGGAATCACCGTCAGCGCCATCAGCGGCGCCACCACCGAAGCCGGTGGTACGGCCAGCTTCACCGTGGTGCTGGACGCTTTGCCCACCGGCGACGTGACCATCGCGGTGAGTAGCAGCAACCCGCAGGAAGGCACGGTAAGCACGTCGCTGCTGAGCTTCACGGCCGCCAACTGGAGCGTCGCACAGACCGTTACGATCACCGGCATTGACGACACCGTTGTCGACGGCAATCGGGCCTACACCGTGGTGCTGGGCGCCGCGAGCAGTACCGACGCCGCCTACAACGGCGTCAAGCCCGCAGACGTGGTGGTGACAAACAGCGACAACGACACCCAGAGCACGATCGTCGTCACGACCGCGAGTGACGCTGCCGATGCAATCGACGGTGACACGTCCAGTCTTTACGCGCTGCTGCAGAACAAGGGCAGCGACGGCCTCATCAGCCTGCGCGAGGCGATCATCGCGGCCAACAACAGCACCAACGGCAGCGGCGGGGCCGACCGCATCCTCTTTGGGATTGCCGGCACCGGCGAACACCTGATCAACCTTGCGGCGGCGCTGCCAGCGGTCACCGATGCCGTCATCCTCGACGCCAGCACCGACGACAGCTTTGCTGCCAACGGCAACAAGCCGGCGCTTGTGCTCGATGGCAACAATCTCACCGCCTCGGGCCTGGAGCTGACGGCCAGCGCCGACGGCAGCACGATCCGCGGCCTTGTGATCCGCGATTTCGACGGCTCGGGCATCGTTGTTCAGGCCGGCTCCGACGGCAACACCATCGCCGGCAACTACATCGGCCGGCTCAACCCGGCCGGCGACGACGCCGGTGCGTCCGAAGCCAACACCCAGTACGGCGTTTATATCGCCGGTGCAAACAACACCGTGGGCGGCCCGGCTGCGGCGGACGGCAACCTCATCTCCGGCAACCTGCTCAACGGCGTGCATCTGGCGGGTGCCGCTGCCACGGGCAACACCATTCAGGGCAACCGCATCGGCACCAATGCCGCCGGCAGCGCGGCCATCGGAAACCAGCAGGACGGCATCTATGTCCAGCTCGGCGCCGCATCGACCGCGGTGGTGGACAACCTTATCGCGGGCAACGTGGACGACGGCATCGAAATCGTCGACGCGAGCAGCGGCAACCTGATCCGCGGCAACACCATCGGCCTGGGCGCCGACGGCAGCCAGGTGATCGGCAACGGCGACAACGGCATTGTTTTCTACAACGGCGTGAGCGGCTCCATGATCGGCGGCACCACGCCGGCCGAGCGCAACGTGATTTCGGGCAACACCGGCAGCGCCATCGTCATCGACGGCGCAGGCGGCACCACCACCACGGGCAACACCGTGGCCGGCAACCTGATCGGCACCGACAGCACCGGGCTGCTGGATCGGGGCAACGGCGCCACGGGGGTCGTGCTCAAATCCGGTGCCGCGGCCACCACCGTTGGTGGAAGCATCGCGGGCGCCGGCAACGTGATCGCCGGCAACCTGATCGGCATCCTCATCGATGGCGAAACCACCGACGCCAGCGTCATCCAGGGCAACCGCATCGGCGTGGGCCTGGACGGGAGCACGGCCATCGGCAATACCGGCGATGGCGTGCGCATCGCAAACGGAGCCGACGATACCCTGATCGGCGGCACGACGGCCGCTGCGGGCAACATCATCGCCAACCACACCGGCAGCGGCATCAACATCGCCAGCGCCGATTCGACGGGCAATGTGCTGCTTGGCAACCGGATATCTGCCAGCGGAGCGCTCGGCATCGACCTGGGCAACGACGGGATTAGCTCCAACGACACGGGCGATGCCGACACCGGCGCAAACAATCGTCAGAACGCCCCTGTGCTGACTTCCGCGCTGACCAGCGGCACCGACATCATTCTTGCCGGCACGCTGAACAGCGTGGCCAGCACCCATTTCCGTATCGAATTCTTTGCCAGCGCCAGCCCGAATCTGTCCGGCTACGGTGAGGGGCAGATCTACCTCGGTTCTGTCGACGTCCTCACCGATGCCAGCGGCGACGCCAGCTACAACCCGACATTCAGCGTGGCGGTGCCGACCGGCCATGTCGTCTCTGCCACCGCCACGCGGCTCACCAGCGGCCTCGACGCCGTTGAAACCTCCGAGTTTTCCGTGAGCATCTTCACCAACGTACCGGTGATCACCAGTGATGGCGGCGGCAGCACCGCAGCGGTAATCGTGGCCGAAAACACCACGCTTGCAACCACCGTTACCGCCACCGACCCTGACGGCGCCGCCCAGAACCTGAGCTTCACCCTTTCATCGGGCGCCGACAAAGCCCTGTTCGCCATCGACGCGTCGACCGGCGTGCTGAGTTTCCTCGCAGCCCCCAATTACGAAACCCCGCTCGACGCCAACGGCGACAACATCTACGAAGTTGTCGTGCAGGTGGCAGACGGAACCGGCGCCGTCGACCTTCAGGCCATCGCGGTCACCGTCACCCCGGTGAACGAAACCCCGCCGACGATCACCAGCAGCGCCAGCGCAGCCGTCGCAGAAAACACCACCGCGGTCCTGACGGTAACCGCCACCGACCCCGACCGACCCGCCGCAAGCCTGAGCTACCGCCTCGCCGGCGGTGCCGACGCCGCGCTGTTCGCCATCGACGCGTCAACCGGCGCGCTGAGTTTTATCACCGCCCCCGACTACGAAACCCCGCTCGATGCCGGTGGCGACAATGTTTACGACGTGACAGTCGAAGTCACCGACGGCGACTTCAGCTCCAGCCAGGCGCTGGCGGTCACCGTTACCCCGGTGAACGAAACCCCGCCGACGATCACCAGCAGCGCCAGCGCCGCCGTCGCAGAAAACACCACCGCGGTCCTGACACTTACCGCCACCGACCCCGACCGGCCCGCCGCGAACCTGAGCTACCGCCTCGCCGGCGGTGCCGACGCCGCGCTGTTCGCGATCGACGC
>NZ_JAOAUU010000020.1:0-69966 GCF_030157465.1 Zoogloea sp. | reverse complement strand
CCTCGCCGGCGGTGCCGACGCCGCGCTGTTCGCGATCGACGCCAGCACCGGCGCGCTGAGCTTCATCA
This sequence comes from Zoogloea sp., assembly GCF_030157465.1. Lineage (GTDB taxonomy): Bacteria > Pseudomonadota > Gammaproteobacteria > Burkholderiales > Rhodocyclaceae > Zoogloea. The sequence continues at coordinate 69,898 of NZ_JAOAUU010000020.1, read as the reverse complement.
CCGCCCCCGACTACGAAACCCCGCTCGATGCTGGTGGCGACAACGGCTACGACGTCACGGTCGAAGTCACCGACGGCGATTTCAGTTCCAGTCAGACCATTGCGGTCACGGTCACCTCGGTGAACGAAACCCCGCCGACGATCACCAGCAGCGCTACCGCCAGCGTCGCGGAAAACACCACGACGGTCAGCACCATCACCGCCACCGACCCCGACCGGCCAGCGGCAACTTTGAGCTACCGCCTCGCCGGTGGCGCCGACGCCGCGCTGTTCGCCATCGACGCCAGCACCGGCGCTCTGAGCTTCATCACCGCCCCCGACTACGAAGCCCCGCTCGATGCCGGTGGCGACAACATCTACGACGTGACGGTCGAAGTCACTGACGGCGACTTCAGCTCCAGCCAGGCGCTGGCGATCACCGTCACCCCGGTGAACGAAACATCGCCGACGATCACCAGCAGCGCCACTGCCAGCGTCGCGGAAAACACCACGACGGTGAGCACCGTCACCGCCAGCGACCCCGACCGGCCGGCGGCAACTTTGAGCTATCGTCTCGCCGGCGGCGCCGATGCCGCGCTGTTCGCCATCGACGCTTCGACCGGCGCACTGAGCTTCATCACCGCCCCCGACTACGAAACCCCACTCGACGCCAACGGCGACAATGTTTACGACGTGGTCGTGAGCGCTTCTGACGGCGTCTTGACGGTGACGCAGACGCTCGCCATTGCGGTGCAAAACCGCAACGAGATGCCGCAGGGCAGCGATGGTCGTGTGAGTGTTGCCGAGGATGGCCGCCATGTTTTCGTGCTGGCTGATTTCGGTTTCACCGATCCGCTCGATACACAGGCCAACGGGCTCGCGGCGGTGCAGATTCTTGCCGTGCCGGGGCAGGGCAGCTTCCTGCTGGCCGGCGTGCCGGTGGCCGATGGGCAGTGGATCCCGGCGGGAGACATTCTTGCCGGTCTCTTCAGTTACGCGCCGGCCGCCGACGACAACGGCGCGGCTTACGCAGCGCTCAACTTCCGCGTGCGCGACGACGGTGGCACCGCGGGCGGGGGTGTGGACACCGAGGCCGGCCAGCACACGCTGACGATCGACGTCAGCGCCGTCAACGATCTGCCGGCTGGCACCGACGACAGCTACAGCCTGGATGAAGACACGCCGCTCGTCGTCAGCGGGCCGGGTGTGCTGGCCAACGATTCCGACCCGGACGCTGACTCGCTCAGCGCCGAGCTGCTCGCCGGGCCGGCCCATGGCAGCCTCACCCTCGCGGCGGATGGCAGTTTCCGCTACACGCCGCTTGCCGATTGGTCTGGCGCCGACAGCTTCAGTTACCGCAGTTTTGACGGCACGGGCTATGGCGCGCCGGTAGCGGTGCGTCTTGTAGTGCAAGCCATCAACGATGCGCCGCTCATCGAAAGCGCCGCCATCGAGGTGATGCAGGGAGGCTCGGCTAGCGTTGGCAGCGGCAGCGTTGTCGTCGCCGATAGCGATTCCGTGGCAGCGTCGATCCGCATCCAGATCGAGCGTGCCACGGGCGGTCATTTTGAACTGCGCAGCACGCCGGGCGTGACGGTCGGCGAGTTCGGCTATGCCGATCTGGCGGCCGGGCAGGTGGTCTTTCTGCATGATGGCAGCGCCACGCTGCCGGTCATCGTCCTGCAGGCCAATGACGGCCAGGCGAGCGGTCCGGCCTTGTCGGTGCGGGTGTCCTTCCAGCCGTCGGGTGGCATTCTTGTGCCGGTCGAGCCGCCCGTCGTCGTCACCCCTTCGCCGGTGGTGCCGGGCCCGTCGACACCCGCGCCAGCAAAGCCGTCGGCTACGAATCCTCCGGTTACCGCCCGGCCCGTGGCTCCGCCGGCAAGCGACGGGACGTCGTCGGAGACGTCCCGGTCTGATGGCAGCACGGGGCTGGCGCCTTCCACAATGCAGGCCTACGCGTCGGGCGACGACGTGCCGGGGGTTCGGCGCTATGGCATCGGCGCCGGCATGCTGCGCTTTGACCGCGCCCATGTCACGCTCACGCTGGGTGCAGGCACGACAGGCCCGCTGATGGAGTTCCTGCTGTCCGGCGAAGACATCAAGAGCGGCACCGGCGCGTCTTCGGGCGGGCGCCTTGCTTCGGCCGAAAAGGCCCATATTCCGCCGCTGGCCGATGGCGCCTATGCCGATGTCCAGGTGGTACTGCAGGCCGTTGAACTGTCTGGCGTGGCTCTTTCGGTCGGTGTTGTCTGGTGGGCCACCCGGGCGGGCGGTCTGGTGGCCAGCCTGCTGATGGCCGCGCCCGCGTGGCGCAGCTTCGACCCGCTGCCGGTACTCGGCCCGCAGGACGAAAACGAATCCGGATGGGGAGTTGAAGTGGACGACGAAATGGTGCGGGACGAAATGGGTGCAGCAGATGTCTTTGACGCCGAAGTGGGAGTCGCCCGGTGAGCCTTCACAAGATATCCCTCGACCCGGTTGCCCGAATCGCCCTGGGGCTGGTGGCCCTGCTGGTGTCCTTGCTGATGGTTGTGGATCTCATCTTCGGGCTGATTCCCGATCGCTCCGACATCGCCCGCGAGGTGCGTCAGCAGATCAGCGAAAGCCTCGCGGTGCAGGCTGCCACCCTGCTGCAGTCGGGGGATATGGCCACGCTCCAGAGCACCCTGCATGCCGTGCTCGAACGCAACACCGATCTGCGTTCGGTGGCTGTTCGCCAGGATGGCGCCAGCGTCATCGCCCAGGCCGGTGAGCACGGGCGCTTGTGGCAGCCCCCGGAAGACGGCTCCTCGACGCTCACCCAGGTACGCGTGCCGGTGCTGGCCGAGGGCAAAAACTGGGGCGAGGTCGAGCTGACCTTCCGTCCGGTGCTGCCGGAGAGCCTGATCGAATGGCTCACCTATCCCACCCTGATGGCGCTGGTCGCGATTTCCGCCGGCGGCTTTGTCGCGTTTTATCTTTACCTGCGCCGGGTGCTTGAATACCTCGACCCCGCCAAGGCGATTCCCGACCGGGTGCGTACCGCCTTCGACACCCTGGCCGAAGGCGTGATGGTGCTCGACAAGCAGGGGCGGGTGGTGCTGGCCAACAAGGCTTTTCGCAACTTTCACCCTGCCGCCCAGGGTGACCTGACCGGCCGTCCGGTGACCGAACTCAGCTGGCTGACAGAGGGTTTTCATGCGTCGCCGGAGCATCCCTACCCGTGGATGCGCGCCATGGAGACGCGCAGCAACATTGGCGATGAAACCCTCGAAATCATCCGTCCGGGTGAAGAGGAGCCGATTCGCACCATCGTGGGCTGCTCGCCGGTTCTCGATGGTCACGGGCGTTTGCGCGGCTGCCTCGTGAACTTTTCGGACGTTACCGTCCTGCACCGCATCAACGACCAGCTGCTCGGCACGCTCGTGGATCTGGAGGCCTCGAAGGAAGAGATCCGCCGCCAGAACGAGGAGCTGCATCGCCTTGCCACCCGCGATCCGATGACCGGCTGTCTCAACCGCCGGGCCTTCTTCGGCACTGCCGATCCGCTCTACGAGAAGCTCAAGGAAGAGGGCGCCGAAGTCTGCTGCATCATGAGCGATATCGACCACTTCAAGTTATTCAACGACCGCTACGGCCACGCGGTGGGCGACCAGGTCATCAAGTCGGTGGCCAAGTGCCTTGGCACCGACCTGCGCGAAGTGGACATGCTGTGCCGTTACGGCGGCGAGGAATTCTGCATCATGCTGCCCGGCTCCACGGCCGAACAGGCCTATGACGTGGCGGAGCGCCTGCGTTTCGCCATCGAGACAAACGCCGGCGCCGCGGTGCGCGACATTCCCGGCATCCGCATCACCTCCAGCTTCGGTGTGGCGTCGATCAGGCTGGGCGCAAAAGATCCGGCCGAACTCATCGACCAGGCGGACAAGGCGCTTTACCTGTCCAAGCAAACGGGCCGTAACCGTGTGACGATCTGGACGGGCGAGCCGGAGGCGGCGAAGGACGAGGTTAAGGCCTGAGCGAGCCGCCGAGCCATCGGCGACTATTTTCAGTCTCGTAGATACTGTTAGCCAACAGGGCGTAACCCGACAGAAGCCTGCCGATCTTCGGGATGTCGCTGTCGGGTTACGCTGCGCCAACCCGATCTACCCGAATGTTCAAAGTTGCGCCTTTTGGGCTGAATCCGGCTTGAACCGGCCGCTATCTGCCCGGCTCCGTCACGAAGGCCACCTTGCCCAGCCCGTGCCGGCTGGCTGACGACAGCAGCTGCGCCACGTGGTCGTACTCGGCATGGCGATCCACTTGCAGGTGCAGTTCCGGCTGAGGCTGGCGGCTTGCCGCGGTGGCGAGGCGGTCTTCGAGCGCTGCGGCGGGCAGGGTTTCGCCGTTCCAGCTGAGCGCGCCGTCGGCCTGGATGGCCAGCTGGACTTTCTCCGGCTTGATCTCTAAAGCCTGGCTGCTGGCTTGGGGCAAATCCAGCTTTACCGCGTGGTTGATCACCGGCACGGTGATGATGAAGATGATCAGCAGCACCAGCATCACGTCCACCAGCGGCGTCATGTTGATCTCCGACATCACCTCGCCGTCGTCGTCCAGATCGGTGTGAAAGCTCATCGTGCTTCCTTCCGGGCCGGCAGCGGATGCACGCTGGACGCGGTCTTGCGCACTTTGCCGCCGGTGACGAGGTAGGCGTGCAGGTCGTGGGCAAAGTGCTTGAGCCTGGCCAGGATTTCCTTGTTGCCGCGCACCAGCGCGTTGTAGCCCAGCACCGCCGGAATCGCCACGGCGAGGCCGCCGGCGGTCATCACCAGCGATTCGCCCACCGGGCCGGCCACCTTGTCGAGGGTGGCCTGGCCGGCTGCGCCGATGCCGATCAGCGCGTGGTAGATGCCCCACACGGTGCCGAACAAGCCGATGAAGGGCGCGGTGCTGCCCACCGAAGCAAGAATCGCCATGCCGGATTGCAGGCGGCCGGTGGTGTCGTCGATGGACTGGCGCAGATTGCTGGTGATCCAGTCATTGAGGCCGAGCACGCCGTGGAGTTCGTCCCGGTGGCTGGTGTGGTGGACCACTGCCTCGGTGCCGCGGCTGGCCAGTTCGCGAAACGGATTGTCGGTGCCGGCCGGGGCGAGGGCGGCGAGGCCCGCGTCGAAGCTGGTGGCGTGCCAGAACTGCTTTGAGCCGGCGCTCATGCGGCGCAGTTGCAGCAGGTTCCAGGCCTTGACGACGATCACCGACCAGGATGCCAGCGACATCAGGATGAGCATGATGGCCACGGCGTGGGAGACGCCGTCGCCCTGAGCCCAGATGCGGGCCAGGCTGAAAGTGGAATCGTTCATGGGCTTTGCCTTTCAGGATGCGGAAGTAAGAGTGAAATCGATGGGAACCTTGACGGCGCCGGCAACCGGCTGATCGCCCTGGCGCGCCGGCACGAAGCGCCAGCTGCGCAGAACGGTTTCGCGGGCGATGTCGTCGAGCCGCGAAAAACCGCTGCTCCTGGCGATGCTGACCTCGGTGGGCCGGCCGTCGACGCCCACCTGGACGCGCAACAGCACGCGGCCTTCCTCGCCCATGCGCTTCGATGCGCTGGGGTAGGGCGGGGCAGGATTGGCCAGGTAGGCGGCGTCGAAGCGCGGTGCCGTGATGGCCACCGGGGCGGCGGGCGCTTCCTTTGCGGGGGCCGCCGTGGCTACCGGGGCCGGGGCGGCTGCGGGGGCGCTGCTTTCAACCGGGTTGGTGGCGATGGCGGCCGAGGTGAGCGTCGGCTTGTCGGCTGCGCGAGGCTGGGGCGCGGGCCGGGGCTGGGCTTTGGGCGTCGGTGTTTTTTCCCGCACTTCGGGCCGGGCCTGGGGGGCGGGTTGCGGCGCGGGGGCCGGCGTGTCCGGCGTGATGAGGCTGACCGTGAGATAGGGCTGTGGCGGGGTGATCGGTGCCGGCATCTCGCTCATCCCGATCACCAACGCTGCCAGCAGCGCAGCGTGCAGCAGCACCGCCACGCCAAGGCCGACGCCGCTCCTGCGAACGGTGGACGCGGGCTCGGTGCGGGGCATGGCGAGAAACGGAGCCGGCAACCCGAGGGCGTCGGGCGGCGCGAACGCCAGCGGGGCGGCAGTCATGTCGATCTCCAGAAAAGGACGTTTCCTGGCTGGCTTGCGACATGCCGACGGGCAGTGCTGGCTGGCTGGGGTTTGCGATTGCGTGTTCGCGTGATGGGCGGACACGGCGCTGATTCAGGCCTTGGTTCAGGCGTGAATCAGATTAACGCAAATAAGAATGATTCGCATTTTATGGATGAAGTCCGGGAAGGTCAAGCGAAGGCGGGCCGTTCCGGCGGGAAAAATGGGAAAGAAAAAGGCTCTGTTGAAGCGCGCCGCGATAAATCAAAGGGTGGAAGCGCGATAAGTGGATGAGCGGCAACTTTCAACCGGCGAAAGAAATTTTCACTAAACGGGCCAAAGATCGACGATGGCGTCCAGTTCGGCTTCAGTCGTTGCAGCCAGCAAGGCGTTGTAACGAGATCTCGCCAAGTCGATACGAGACTTGAGGGCTTCGAAGCGAGCGATGGCTTCAGGGGCTGCTGAAACACCTGCCAGCATCGCCTCGACCAGCTCACGCATTGGCCTGGCCTGCTCGGCCTCCGCCTGCAGGATATCCCCGTATGCAATCGATGCAGCTGCGGCCATTCGCTCTCGCCAGTCGGGAGTCGGCGGAGAAACCGGAACAACGTCGCCCGTAGCATGGATCACCTCATGAGAGAGGTAATCCCACGCACCCAGCACGACCGCACATCCGTCCGGGATCGCTGCGGCAATTAGTTCACCAGTCGGGGCAGACACCTGCGCGCCGGTCATCCGCCCCGTGGCGACCTCGTATACGCTGAAGACACTCATCGCTTGAACAGCTCCGCAATCAAGTAAAGATTGTTTGCCCACACCGACCCGGCGCCGGAGATTGTGTAACCCAGTTCCTCCATCCCCATGGTCCAGACAACGCCGCCGCCGGGGTACGCCAGAACAATCTCTGCAGTCGGACCAACGCGCGAAATAATCGGCAGATAAATCAGCGCGCCATTGTTGACCCATGCACGCAGGACGATGTCTGACGCGCTTGTCCCCCACGCCATATAGTTGTTTGAAAACGCCGACCCCCCAATGGAGGCACTGGTAGTAATACGGAGGCTACCCGCGTACAGGCTGCTAAAAGATCCAGATGGCAGCGCCATGATTTACCCGTAGTTCGCGTGAGAAACACCCGCCGCATCAAATAGCACGACCCGTTCAGATGCTGCGGTACCGTTGAGCTCGGCGGTATTGATTGCCCCAGCCCCCACAAAATCAGAGGCATTCCCGCTCGTGATCGGACGATCGACTCTGCGTGTCCAGCCACCCCAGCCGCTGGCCACAAAGCCGGTGCGCTTCCATTCTCCGGCTGAACTTTTCCATGTCTGCACAACTGCCGCCGCATCGTCGCCCCATGCCCGCTCAGTCCGCAGCACGCCCCATTCTCCAAATCCGAGGCCCACAGACACGCTCCATTTAAATTGCTGCAGCGTCCCGACCGGGTACCAGCCGGGGGCATCGCTCGCATAACGCTGACCTGCGCCACCACCGTCGCCCAGGTCGATTATGCGGCCGGCGTTGTCGATCGGCTTGCCAGACCCAGCGACGCCAGACCACAGCGCCGTCGTTCCGGCAACAGCATAAATTTCGTTAAGCAGAGTCTGCCTGGCCGCGTAATAGTTTGACCAATAAGCCCGCCACGTCGGCCCATCGATATCACTTGTCGTTGATAGGTTTCCCAGCAGCGGCGACAAGTAAGCCGACAATTCGTTGAAGCGATCTCCGTGGGCCGTCCTCTGCCATCCGATTCCGAAAGCCGCGGCCTTCCCGTCGATGCCCCAATAGGTATTGCTCACTTCGCCATACTCTTTCCACGCAGCTTGCTTCTCCAGCGGACTCAACTTGTAGTCGGATGCCAGTTCATCATGCTTTGCGTTCGCGGAGTTTGCCGCCGCCTGGGCAGCCGCAGCGGCAGCGCCAAATCCCGCTCCATCCGTCAGCTGGTTCGTGTTGGTCACAGCAAACGGCGCGGCTCCGAGCGTCACCGTCGCCCGTGCTCCGCTCGCGCTGTAGTTACCACTCGCGTCCAGCATCCGCGCCTCGAATGTCCATGTTCCGGCAGCAGGCACATTGCTCTCTGCCCGCCCCGAGCCAAACGGAACCCGCCCCAATGGCGTCATCGCGCCCCATGCCGTGCCGCTGCTGGCTGCGTAGCGAATCTCTAGATACGTCACGTCCGGCGGCACGGTCGCTACCGTCCACACAAACGCCCGCGTGCCATCGGCCAGCGCAGACACACCGAATCCCGTCACCGCCGGCGGTGGCACATCCTGCCCCTGAATATCGTAGGTGCTTGCCAGCCGGCTTCTGAGGTTGCTCTGCCCCAGTCCGTTGTAGCCCGTCACTTCGATGTAGGCCGATCCCGTCTGCGGGACCAGGATGGAATGCTGTGTGCCCGTGGCGAGTCCGGATTCCTGCCATGGGCCCCCATCAATCTTGTAGCGCAGCCGCGTGGCTGCGATCTCGCCTTGAGCCGCCCACGTGACGTTGAGCTGCACCGCGTAGCCGGCTCCGGCGCGAATCAGCTCCTCGGACACCTGCAGCCCCGAGAGCACCGGAAGGTTGTTCACCACGGGCGTGGCCACGTGGGCAAACGTGCCGCTCTCGGCGGCGTAGTACTCGGCCGGATCGTCCTGGGCGGTGATCCGCACGCCCTCCATTCCAGGGCGTGGCGACACGTCGGTGATCTTCACCCGCCAGCCCGGCGTCGCCTTAGCGTCGGCAAGGTAGCGCCAATCCACCGCGGGGCTGCCATCGGCGGCCGGGGTGGTGGGCAGCGGGTCAAGCAGCGTCACCTCGTCGGCCTGGGCCTCGGTAGCCCCGACTTGCACCCGGTGGTAACTGATTTCACCTGACGGACGGCACACGGCCATCCAGCAACCGGCAGGCTTCAGCGTGATGGTCCGGTCCAGGGAGAGCTGCGTCGCACTGCCCACGGCTACCAGCCGGCCGGCCTCACCCCACTTGGTCAGGTCGTGCGACAGCGCGACCACATCGCCCTTGCGCACTGTCAGGCCCTCGGCGTCGGCCTCCCACGAGATGCTGCGAAACCGGTACAGGTTCTGGGCGTACATCAGGTTCGCCTCTTTGCCGGCCAGTGCGGTGCTGGTGCACCCGAGCAGCTCCACGCTGGCCGTCCGCCGGACGTTCGTTGCATTGGGCGAGACTCGAACAGTGTCGCGTTGCCAGTTGTTGTCCGGGTTGATATAGCTGACTTCCAGCTCATCAGCCATCTCTTCGGACGGATACGAAATGCGGAATGAGCCCTTCTTGATATTCACCGGCGAGAACATCGCCACCGCCGGCAACCCATCCGCATCCCACACGGCAGACAAGGCGCCTGGCGCCCATGTCTTGGACCCGCGGCCGCAGCGGGCAATGCGATCGAGCACCGTGTCGGCGGAGAGTGCCTGGTCCAGCACCATGTTGCAGCTCAAACCCTTGGCATCGCACCAGGCAGCCCAGGCGTCCAGGGCAGCCAGATCGATCCGGGAAGCAGCCAGCCCGGCGCCCCAGATCCGGCGGCCGCCGATGAAGGCGCCGAGGGCAAAGGCTTTGAACCACGTCGCCGGGTTGCTCGTCGGCGCGCCGTTCAACCGGTGGCTGACCAGCCCGGACAGCTGACTCACCGCGCCATTCAACTGCCCGCTCGCCCGAATCTTGAGGCCCAGGATGCGCTGCCCGGCGTAGTCGCCACTGTCGGGCTGCAGGCTGCGGATGGCCGGAATGGAGATCTCGCAGGTAGTCCGCGCGTCGCTGATGTCGGCGGTAAGCTTGGTGACCCTTACCTCGTACTGCCCCTTGGTGACCGTCTTGCGCAGGGTAAAGCGCCAAACGTCGCGAGTCCCGCTGTATAGCCAGACAATGCCGTCGGTGCTTCCAAAGGGCAGGAATGGCGAGCTCTCAGTCGTGCCAAACCAAGCCACGCTTCCATCTGCGCTGCTGAACGGCAACCAGGTAGGGCTTCCCACCGCCCGCCACTCGAACATGACCGATGCCGAGTACTGTTCCAGCCCACCATTACCGGCATGAAACATCACGTACTGCACATCGATGTGGATCTCCATGGTGTCCACCGATGTAGTCCGCACGATGGGGCCATCGGTGGACGTGAGTACCGTTCCACCCTGGGTATCCACATTGCCGGCGATCAGGGTCGGCATCATGCCCGTGGCCCACTGAACCGTCACATCCTTATAGTCCGTCAACGGGGTATCGCCGATGCGCAGATCGGTGATTTCCAGATCTCCAAAACCAAAGTTGTAGGCAATAAACAGGTACTGGTCATTGCCATTGACGTACAGCGTGTACCCCGCGCACGCCTGGTCCGGAAACATCCGGTGGGTGCCGATCACCAGCGGCAGCGGCTCGTAGCGGCGCACGCGGTTTGACCCGCCGGCCAGGCTGTAGGTCGGAGATGTCTCACCCCCACCGAGGCCGGACAGATCGTTCGTCGGCAGCGGCAGCAGCGCATTCACCGCCATCATGCCCACCGTCATCACCGCGGCAGAGGCGGCAACGTAAGCCGCGGTCTGGCCAAGGGTCATCGCACCAGTACCCGCCCAACCCATGGCGCCGGCAGCCAAACCCCCTGTATAGACCGCCGCAACAACAACAGCGATCGTCAGCACGATCCGACCCACATCCGACCCGCCGTCGCCGCCAGCGACAGCGGCCGCCACGCCGATCACGGCGCCGGGCTTCACCCTCACGCGGCCCCACCAGGCCCGCGGCACGCTGCAATCGCCGATGGTCACAACGCACGGGTCGGGCAGATCGCCGATCACACGCGCCAGATAAGCATCCAGCTGCTCACCGGTGCGCGGCGGCTCAAAGATCATCCGCCGATCCCGCGCCGGCATCAGCGGATGCGGGCAAAACACCACGTTCGGCGGCCGGGGCCGCAACACCACATCATCCATCGCAGCGCATCCTGTAAAAGCCTTCCACCCGAATGCCCAGCCCCGCCAGATCGCGCAGACGGTGGCTCACCACCTGGCCGCTGCTCCTCAGCGCGTGCAGCACCCACGGCTCGCCCTGGTGGAACCACACTCCCACATGCCACAGCCCGCGCACCTGCATCAGCACCACGTCTCCCTCGGTGGGTTCCGCCACCGGGTCGGCCAGATCCTGTGCGCCCCGGGCAATCTGCGCCGACCTGCCGAAGGGGCCGTCCGCCCGCTCGGCTGGCACGGTCACGGCGCGCCCGAACACCTCGCGCTGCACCCGGGCCACCACCTCGGCGCAGTCCTGCTCGCCCGCGATGTAGGGCAGCCCGATGTAAGCATCCGTCCAGTGCGCCATCAGAAAATCCCCGGCGCCGTGCTCGGGTCGTAGCGCACCGCAACGGCCGGCAGATCCAGCAGATTTCCATAGCCCAGCTCTCCGGACACTTTCCACTGATCCACCACGATCCGCTCCAGCCCCAGGCGGTAATCCGCTTCGATCACATCCGGCGTGGCCCGCAGCACAACCATCAGCCGCACCTCGGCACCGCGCCCGCCCTTGCTGGCCTCGATCCAGCTCATCAGCTCCTCTCCGACGTTATCCACCACCAGCTCGGCCCGGGCCGCCTGGCCGCCGCGGTCGTCGGGAAAGGTGAAGTCGAAACCCGTGGCGATGAACATGTTTCCGTTGCTCACCAGAGCCTGCGTGTCCCGCACCACCCGCGCAGGCTCCGGCATGTCCGGATGCGATATCTCAAGCAGCACCACCGCCACGTCGCTTGATGACACGGCCCCCAGGGCCCGTTTGTAACGTTCACTACTCATCCCAGCTCTCCAGCGTGAAGGACACATGCCACAGGGTCAGCGCCGGGTTCTTCGGCTGGCGCTGGATATCGCCGTTCTTGATGCGCCCCTGCACCACGGTCAGCGACTCCGGGTCGGTCCAGTCGAACCAGTCGGCGCCGCGGTGGATCGTGTCGCGAAACCACACCATGAAGGCCGTGTAGTCGGCCCGGCTGCGCAGCCGTACCGTCACCTGCCGTTCGGTCATCTGGCGGCTGCGGTCGAGGCGCTGTTTGGCAGGCCCGGCATCCATCTCGGTGCGCTTGAGGGCGCTGGCCTGCTGCACGGCATAGCCATCCAGCAGGATCTGGGCGTAGCTCGGAAAGGCCGGCATCTCAGCGCCGCCCCTTGAATGCGCTCAGCGACTGGGCGATCGGCCCGTTACGCTGAAGGTCGCGGGTGAAGATCTGCACTACGGTTCCTTCTGCATCAAAGCGCGGCACGGCGCCGGTCACCTCCTGGGGCGTGCCGTCGTTGTGGATCTCGACGCGGAAGGTCTGCTGGGCCGGCGCCGCAGCCGAGGCCGTTCCTGCCGGCGTCACCTGGCCAGTGCCGGCGCCCATCATCAAAAAGGTGCGGCCGCCGGTGGTCAGCAGTTCCGGGCCCGTCTCGTTCACCTCGTAGAACGATCCCGCCGCCACCGAACCACCACCGGCCCGGCCACCGCCAAAGCTCAAGCCCTGGCCACCGCCCATCGAATCCATGTTGGTGCCGCTCGAAAGGGAATACTGGGACGACGAGCTGCCGCTCGAACCGAAGACCGATCCGGCGTAGCTCTTGACGGCCGACTCCAGAAAGGCGCCCAGAAAGCTACGTGCAGCCTGCGTCACCGGCTCCACGTAGGCCTGGATCACCATCTTGAGCACCGTGGTCTTCAGGGTGTTCTGGATCGCATCGACAAAGGACTGGCCGAAGTTCTTTCCGCTCTCGAAACCCCGATACAGGCTGTCGGTCAGGCTGCGTTCGATGTCGTCGCCCACCTTTTCCCAGCGTTTGGCCGTGGTGGCCGCGGCTTCGCGGTTGGCCGCATCGATCCGGTTTTCGGCGCGCTTGCCCAGCAGATCGGCCTGCTTGCGGGCTTCCTCGGCGGCGGCGCGGTAGCTGTCGGCCATCGGCCCGGCGTACTGGGCGGCCAGATCCAGGTTGGCGGCGTACTCGGCCTTCGCGGCCGCTTCGTTGCGCAGGCGCTCGACAGCCAGGCGCTCCACGGCCTCCTTGGTCAGGCCGATCGCCGCCACCTGGTCCCGCTCGCGCTTCAGCTGCTCCTCGAGCTGGGCGGTCTCGCGGGTGGTTTCCTTGGCCAGCGCTTCGGACCACTTGGCCTGCTCTGCCGCCTGGCGGTTGGCTTCGTCCTGGGCCAGGGCGCGGGCGGCATCCACAGCCAGGCGCTGGCGGCCGGCCACCGTCACCTTGAGGTGCCCCGAGCTGATGTCGGACAGCACGCGTACATAGGCCTGCTCGGTGTCGCTCAGCTTTTCGGTGCCGGCAGCCTGGGCGTCCAGCAGCGCCACACGGCGCTCCCAGTCGGCCAGCACGCGGGCGTCGTCGGGCTGGTCCTTGCGGCCGCTCCGGGTTCCAGTGGTCTTCGGCTTGTACTGCTCGCGGATTGCAGCTTCGCCGGCCGCCACCTTGGCCGGGTCGAGGAGCGCGCTGCTCGGGTCGAGCGCCTTCACCCGGGCCAGGTTGTCGCGGTATTCCTTCAGCGCCTCGGCGAGGTTGCGGGTCTGCTCGGCACCTTTCTTCTGGATGGGCGCGACCTTGCTCTCCACGTCCAGGTAGTCGCGCATGTTCTTCGCGCCGTCGGCGCCGGCCTGGGCCACCTTCTGCTGGGCACCGGCCTGGGCTTCGAGCTGCGCCAGGTAGTCCTGGGCCATGTCGATCCGGCCGGGGGTCAGGCCGTCGCGGATGTCCTCGATCACCTTCTTCTGGTCGGCGATCTTCTGCTGCAGGGTCTTCTCGCGGCCGATGGAGAGCATCGCGTCCCAGGCTTCGCGGGCCGAGGTGGTCACGCTCTTCCAGGCCCGCTCCAGCGTGCCGGTCTGATCGACCACCTCGCGGGCGCGCTCCTTCATCGCCTTGGCTGCGGTGTCCTGGGCCAGGGCGACAGCTTCTTCCTGCTTGCCTTGCTCCTGCAGGGCCTTGATCTGCCCGTAGATCGTGGGGGTGAGGAAGTTGTAGGCCTCGTTCACCTTCAGGATCGCCTTGACCGGATCCTTGCCGATGTCCGCGAACGCCTTCACCAGCGCATCCGCGTCCGAGATGCCTGCCTCGGTCATCGCCGAGATCGCGCCGGCCACGCCTTCGATCTGGCCCTTGGCGACCTGGCCGGTTGAAGCCAGGCGCACCAGGATGTTGGCGTTGCTGGCCTGGGTGCCCGACACCACATCCAGCCGGGCCGCCATCTGGGCCAGCTGGTCCGATGTGACGCCGGCAGCGTTGCCGGTCAGCGCCAAGGTCTTGCGGTATTCCTCGCTTTCGCCGCGGCCCTGCAGAAAAGCCAGCGTCAGCACGCCGGCGCCGGCGGCCGCGAGGGTGAACGGGTTCACCAAGCCCAGCACATAGCCGCCCATCGCCTTGGCGGCCGGGCCGAGGCCGCCGAAGGCATCCTTCAACTGTCCGCCTTGCTGCAGCGCCACCTGCATCGGCGGCATGCCCGCGGCGAGCGAGGTAAAGATGTCGGTGAACTGCATCGGCAGTTGCCGCAGCGCCGCCGAGGTCTGCGCCGCCGACATCTGCACCTGGTCGAACTTGCCGGCGGCGTTGCCCAGCGCCTTGGCCGTATCCACGGCCGGCTGCGGGGCAAACTGTTTCATCGTGGTGCCAATGGCCGGCTGGGCCTGGTTGGCGCTGCCCTCCACGTGGTCCAGCGCCTGGGCCACGCCGTCCAGGGCCTTCTCGACCTTGGCAGACTCGGCGATCGCCACCTTACCGTCGGCGGTGATCCGAATCCCGTATTCGACGCCCCGGTCAGCCATTTTTCAGTGTGCTCCCTCGTTGATTTTTTCCAGCGCTGCCAGCGCCTCGTCCTGCATCACCCGCAGCCCGGCAAAGATGTCGGGCCAGCGCTTGCGCTTGATGCCCATCAGCCGCAGGGCCGATTCCACCTGCTGCCAGTCCAGCCCCTGGCGCACCGCGCCGCCCACCCCCACCAGCCAGCGCCACTGCCGCCAGGTCACGCACCAGGTGCGCACGGTTTCCGCATGCCAGGGGTAGATCGGCAGCGGTCGGTCGGCCTCCGGCAGGCTCCCCTCGGCGGGCGCCAGGCCGAAGGCCGCAAACTGGGCGGCTAGATCGTCGGTTCTTCCACCGCCGCCGCGTCCGCAGTCGATCCAGCGGCGGGCGGCGGCGCGGAGTTTCCCCGGCTGGCCGACTCCCCATCGGGGGCCACGCCGTAGCGCAGCTCGGCGATCGCCCGGTTAAAGCCCACCGAGAAGGCCTTGCCGTAGGGGCCGGTCAGCGTCGCCGGCAGCGCCGCGATCGGCATCGGCTGGCCGGCCGGGTCGGTCACGCCGCGCCAGTCGGCCACGAACTGGGGGATCAGCTCCGCGTTGCGGGCCAGCACGGCACGCAGGTCGGGCTGGGCGGCGTCGGGCGCCGCCTCGGGCAGCAGGCGGGCGTAGTCCGCTTCCGAGTACACGCGCAGCTGGGCCTCGAAGGCGAACTCGGCAAAGCCGGCATCGACGGGCACGCTCACCCGCACCGGCCACCAGACTTTAGGTTCCGGGTCGATCACGAAGGGGATGGGAGTTTTCATGGGGCGGAAGTCCTTTTCGGTTACAGGCACACGATGCGCACGTCGTCGTTGCCGGCCGAGGGCGTCATGCGCAGGTCAAAGCCGATCAGCCGGCGGCCGCTCACGTCCTGCTTGCTGGGGTTGATGAGCTGCACGTTGGGGGCGAACACCATCACCTGGCTGCCGGCCGTGGTGCCGTGGGTGAAGCCCACGCCCTGGGTGGTGTTGGCCTTCACCGAGGCGAACATGGCCACCTCCTGGGCGGGCGTCAGGTCGAGCTGGATGCTGCCCGTCACGTCGCGGTTGGTGATGTCGATCGAGTCGCCGCCGAGCAGCGGCGTATAGACCACGCTGTTGCCCATCTTGGCGTTGAAGCCGCGGCTGGGGTAGCTGGTGCCGCCCGACAGCGCGCCGGCGCTGTAGGTGCAGCCGAGCAGGATGTCGCCGGTGTTGGGGTCGGTCACCACCAGCGGCTTCTTCCACGGGGTGTAGGTGCCGGTGGCCGTGGCCGCGCTCACGCCGCCGTCGATGCCTTCGAACTTGAAGCTCAGCAGCGGCCGCTCGCCGATGCCGGCCTTGATCTCCACGTCGCCCATGGCGCCCAGCAGCTTATGCAGCACGCCGTCGTCGTAGTAATAGAGGGTGAGCGTCTTGAGGCCGGTGGTGACCGGGGTGTAATCCACCCGGCTGCCGGCCGTGACCGCCTCGGCAAAGGCGCAGCCCAGCAGCAGCGGGCCCCAGGCCGGCGCAGTGCCGGCGGTGCCGCTGGCGGCCAGCTCCACGTCAAACGACACCTCCACGGTGGCGGTGCCCACCAGCTGCTCCGAGCCACCAAAGAACGGCCGCACCAGGTCGCGGCTCACGTTGTTGGCCTTGAGCGGGTTGATCGTCAGGTTGGCCACCAGCAGCGCGTTGGCGGCGCCGGTGGGCGCGGCATCGACGCCGGCGGTGGTCTCCACCTTGGCCAGGATCAGGGCGTTGCGGGAATAGCGGGACATGGCTTACTCCTGGGGCGCCGGCTCGGCCGGCGGAAGGTCGTCGGGGTGCGGCGTGAGGCTGCCGTCGGGCTGGCGGATCCAGCGGCCGCCGGCGGGCGGGTCTTGCTCGGCCGGCTGGTCCGGAGAGGCGGGCAATGGGTTGGGCGTCTTGGCCATGGAGGGCTCCTAGATCTCGAACTCGGTCTTGAGGGAAAGGCGCGCCTGGTGGCACAGCACGCCGCAGAACAGCACCGTCGCCAGCTCATCCACCTGAATGCCGGCCTCGTCGTCGCTCGCCACCGGCGCCACCAGGCCGCCCAGGGTCGGGTTGGCCCGCCAGGCGGCGCGAATCGCCTCCACCAGCCAGTCAAAGGACAGCTCGGACTGATCGGCATCCGCCAGCGCCATGTAGCCGACGATGGTCCAGCTCACCCGCTGTACGGTGGTAGTGAGGGTGAAGGCACGCTCACGGGTCGCCGTGCGAGTGACGAACCACCCGCGCAGCTGGTCGGCACCGCCGATGTTGGCCACGTACAGCGCCTTCATCTCGGCCTCGCGGGAGGCAAAGCGCTGGTACGCATGCACCCGGCCCACTTCGGGCACGGAGGCGATCAAATCGAAGAGAGCGGAACGGACAAGGGCAACGTGCGTCATGCCCGGCAGACTACGCGCGCGCGCGAAGCCGCCCGGAGGCGAAGCCCTTCGGAGGGAACAGCAGTGGAGGGATGGAGAAAGAGAGGTGCAGCCAGGCCGGAACTACGCCGACCCGCCCGCCATGCGCGCCACGATGCGATCTGCAGCGCGGGAGAAGATGGCCTGCACCTGCGGCTCCAGGCGCGCCCAGGTGCGGTGGAACATGCCGACCCCGAGGGTGCCCCGGGCGGCGATCTTGCGGGCGATGGCCAGCGCCGCCGCCTCGATCTCGGACTGCTCCGAGATCCCGAACTTCACCCGCACCCAGTCCTGGATCGGTTCAAGCGGCGGAAAGTGCGGCCGCGTACCCAGCTCGACATACTCCACATGGGGCTGGGCACTGCCCACCACGCCCAGCAGGCCGTCGGGGATCTCAGTGATGAAGCTGCCGATGCTGGCGCGGGTCAGGCCGGTGGCGGTGGGTGTGGCGTCCTTCACCTCGCGCTCGAGGAGCGCGGTGGCCTCCAGGAGGGCGCGGTGGAGTTCGGCGTGGAGGATGGCCGGGGTGGCGGAGGACAGATCCGGGCGCGGGGTGGGGGTGAGTTCGAGGTTCATGTCTCTTACCAAACTCCACGTGCGCCTGTGGAATGGTCAGGCAATCAGATGGAGTCCGAGGCTGCAGTTTTTTTGAAAAATCCTTTGTCCACCTCGACAGCGTGACTTGCGTGGAAAAGAAAGCCGGCGTTGATGTCAGAAAGCAATCCATGCTCCAACATAAATGACACGATTTGCTCGTCCCCGAGTGCGACAGAGTGCCTAACCCCATAAAATATAACGATTTGTTCTTCTCTCGACTGGACGGCCTTAAGTACTTCTTTGTATTGGAGCATTGATTTTGGAGTACCCTCCATGAGGAGGCGGATCAATGCTGAATAAACACTGAAGTACGGCTTCAAAGTGAATAGATATTCATGACTTGCATCAGTCATGATTGCACCAAGCACGACCCCCTGGATATTAATTTCAGATAAGTCAGTGCCAAGCTTTCTATATGACTCGCGTCCAGCCTCACCCGTTTGAGTATGGTAAGAGCATATCGCTTTCAGCTTGTTGAAAAAATAGACAAAATAATCATCGCCGGCTCGCTTTGATACCTCATACCTAGGATCGCTCGCATCGAGCTTTGCGAGATCCTTCTTCACTCCCTCCAGAATTTCGAGCAGCTTGAAAAAAGCCACATCAAACGACTGTCTGTTCAAAATCGACGCCTGGGCCTCAAGCTGAGCGCTCTGATTCTTCAACTCCAACCGATTCGCCTTTAATTCCTCGCGTTGCAGCATCAACTCGGCGCGCTGCATGAGCATCGTGTAGATGATCGCTGCAAAGGCAAGACCGGAGAACAGAGCGTTGATCGCACCGAACTTATCTCCGAATGTTCCCCTGGACGCCTCATCGACGAAGTGATCGATCAACATCCCCGAAAGCCACCAAATGGAAAAGACCGTCAGCGACGTTACGATCCAGATCCAGATGGGCATCTTCCCCTGGGAGGGGTCTTCCTTATTCATTTCGTTCCTCATGGTCCAAGGTAGTGATCACCACGGGTGTTTGGCTGAGATCCAGTGATAGCGAAAAGTGGGCAACACGCAGTCCCAGTCGTCACTGTCCAAGCACCCCCCAACCGTAAAACGCCTCGCTCATGACTTCATAACCGGCAGCCAACGGATGCCGTCCATCAGCGAACAACCCTCGATTGTTCGCGGCAACCCAACTTTCGAGTGCCAGTTGATGATCAAAGAGGTTGATGGCGTTGATGTCAGCGATCTCCCTGATTGCTGACCAGTAGGTATCTTGGTTTGCGTTGCCGGCGTAGTCAATGACATTGGGAATGCACAGCACTACATCGCCGGTGGTCTTGCACAGATCAATCATCTCCTGGTAGCGCGTCTTGAACTCATCGATGGGCTTGGCCAAGGTGCTGTCGTTGATGCCCAAGCAGATGATGGTGAGGTCGGGTGCGATCGCGAGGATGTCTTGCCGAGGGCCGTCGGCCGGTTCGGATGCCGCCCCACCCCTTAAGTAACCCCACATCGACTGGGCATTCCACGCACCGGAGATGAGCTGCACCTCCGCATTGTTCCGGTAGCAAGACGTTCCACGGAACTGCAGCACAGACGTACCGACCTTGCTGATGTTCAGTGTTTGAACACCGAGAGGAACAGTAACCGTGGTCTTAACGATTGCGGTTGTTGGCTGGTTGCAGTTGATTGTCGCAAGCACGGCCCCACCCACATCTACAGTAAAGCTACCCAGACCGTTTGCCTTCTTGTAGTAGATGTCGACGGTGTCGTAGGCCTTGTCGGGCAGAAAGCCGATCGTACCTGCGCTCGTTGCGGCATTGGTCTTGAGACCGAAGCATCCGACCTGATACGGCGTGTTGTAGTCCCACACTGCCGTGTCGAATGAAATACGTGGGTCGTACTCTTTGAATTTGGCAGATCCACCACCGGCAATCCCACAGCCGGAGTCGCCGTACCAACTTCCGAGGGTGACGGGGACCGACTTGATCTTATTGCCTAGGCGCCTGAACCAGCCGTTGTATAAGTTTCCCGCAAAGGAGACACCGGACCCCCACGCCCCGAGTCCGGTCGAGTCGCTCAGCAGAGCGACCTTGGCGTTGCGTGTGCCGACGGCGACACCCGCGCGGGCGGCATTCCACTTGGGAGTCGGATAGCGAGCAGTTCGCGGCGGCATCACTACGCCATTCAGCGTCTCGATTCTTCGCTTTGTTGGCGTAGTAATAAATCCGACAGGCTTCACCCCCGCCGGCAACCCGTTCCCCGGAAAATAAACCGGCATCTCACCACCTCCTGGCTGTGAATTTTTGACCCGTCACCGCCCCGACGATGGACACGCTCGCCCAGGGCACCATGTCGGCGGGGGTCTCGTAGCCGCCGCCGTTGGCCGGGATGCGGATGGAGCCCGCACCGGCGATGGCGGCGTTGCCGCCGCCGTCGTTGATCCACAGATCGTTGTCGGGATCGGGGTTGTAGAGGGCGAAGCCCGTGGCCGGAATCGCACCGTTGAAGAGCGGCTGGGCCGTGCCGCCGGCGGCGATCGTGCCGGAGCCGTCGATGGGCGTGAGGGCCGGGGTGTCGCGGGTCCAGCGGCGGGCCGTGAAGGCCATGCCGGTGACGGCGCCGTAGATCGACACGGCCGCGGCGGCGCCCACGCCCCGGGGCGTCTCGTAGCCACCGCCCCCGGCCGCCAGGCGGATGGTGCCGGCGGCGTTGGGGGCGGCCGCGGCGCCGGTGTCGTTGATCCACAGGTCGTTGTCGGGGTCGGCGTTGTAGATGGCGTAGCCGGCATCCGGCACCACGCCGCCAAACAGCACCTGGGCGGTGCCGCCGACCGTGATGGTGCCGGAGCCATCCACCGGCGCGCCGGCGCCGGCCGCGGCGTCGCCCGACATCACCACCACCAGGCGGCCCAGGCTGTCGACAGCCAGTTCCCGTGCTCTGGGCTTGGTCGGATCGCTCCGGTCCAGCCCTGCAATCACTCCCGTCATCCCATTCTCCCGTGATACATGCGGCTACCGCCGCGGCTGTCGGTGCTTTTCAACTGGACCACGGCCCCGGCCGGGGCGGCGGTCTTCTCTTCGATGCCCAGCGCGGCCTGGAACTGCTTGCGGTACTCCCGCGCCCGGGCAGCAAAGGCCTGGCTGCGGGTCTGGCCGAAGCTGCGGTCGGCGCTGATGGTCGAATCGGTGTCAGACGCATAGAAGCTGGCGAGCTGCTCGCACAGCAGCGCCGAAGCGTACTTGGCCACCGCCTCGCGGTCGGCGGGCGGGAGGGTGTCCTCGGTGGCCGACAGCGCGTGCTGAAGCGTGTAGCGCACCCGCACCGGGCCGGCTGGGCGGCCGGCCAGCATCACCACCAGGCCGTCGGGCCCCAGGTAGAGCTCGCCGGGGATCGACGCCGGCGGCACCTGGCCGATGGGGTATTCGAGCCCGGCGAGGGTCGAGCTGCCCACCACCCAGCCTGCCGGCAGCGGCAGCGTGTCACCGGTGGGGGTCACGTCCGCCACGCCCTGGCGCGGCCGGGCCTGGCCATAGCGGATCAGCGCCAGGCCGATGGCTTCGTCGCGGTCGGCGGCGGTCAGCTTGCCCGCGTCGTCGCGGACCAGCCGATCCACCAGCCCCTGGTAGTCCGACAACATGGCTCAGTTCCGCGCCAGGGTGAGGACGACGCTGATGTCGTTCCAGGTGGGCGAGGTGCCACCGATGGTGAGATCCACCGTCAACGTGCTCTCGTCGGCCAGCTGCGGGCTGGTGATCGTGCCCTCGGCCACCGTGCCCGCAGTGATGCCGATCGGCGCCGACAGCACCGAGGTGGCGCCCTGCTTGACGTTCACCGTCAGCGTGGGGCTGGTGCCGCCCGAGGCCCGGGCGGTGGCCGATACGCCCACCAGGCGGGCCTTGAAGGGCAGCTTGATCTGCACCACGCCGATGGTGGTGGCCGTGTATTGACCGGAGATCACCAGCGGCAGGATCTGCACCGAGGTGGTGGTCGGGTAGTTGGCGGTGTCGGCCAGCGCTGCCGGCGTGAACAGCGTTACCGCCATGGCGGCCAGCGCCAGAACGAGGTTGCGGGTAAAGACAAAGGGCTTGCGGAACATGGGTGACTCCTTGCAGTTGGTAGGCCCCGAAGGGCCGTGAGATGTCTTACAGCACCGACTTCCACAGACCCCGGAACTCGACCACGTTGCCGCCATACACGTGGCGGATCTTGTAGGTCACCTTGTCGTGGGTGAACAGCGAGCCCACCGTGGGGTTGTCCTGGATGAAGATCTCGGGTTCCTGGTTGCCGTCCAGGAAGCCGATCTCGACGGTGGGGATGTCCGCCTTGTCGGCCGACATGGCCCAGTCGTTGGTGTCGGTCCAGTACCAGACCGGGTTCACCTGCAGGTTGAGGTTCTGCACGAAGGTCTTGTCGTTGTTGGTGCTGCGGGCAAACAGGTTGGTGGCGGTTTCCTGCAGGTCGGCGGGCACCCAGATCTGGGCCGGGCCGATGCCGATGCGGTCAAGACTGTTCAGCTCGGTCTGCTTGAGCATGGCCAGGCGGCCGGCGGAGACGCCCGCCGAGTCCAGCGCCGCCGCGCCCAGGTTGCCGTGGGTGGCATGGAACAGGGGCAGACCGTCGTAGATCGTCGGGTTGGCGCGGATGAAGTCCAGCACGAACTTGGCCAGGGTGCGCTTGGCTGCCCGGCTGAGCTTGGTCGGGATGCGGCGGATGGCGCCCACATCGTCGTTGCGGATCATCTCGATGGTGATTTCTTCCGTGCCGCCGCGCTTGGCCGGCGCGTAGGTCGCCTTCTCGTCGGTCGGGCTGGTCATGGCCTGGTAGGGGTCGCCCTCGGGCACCACCGGCAGATCGCCGTAGCCGCCGTAGCGGGTGCGCTCGTTGGTCCGGAAGTCGTTCAGGGGCACCGTATCGGCCAGGTTGCGCCACACGTCGTACTGCCCCATGTCCCGGTAGTCGGCAATCATCCGGCGGGTGATGGCGTTGCCCAGCACACTGCCAAAGCTGGTCGAATCCAGCGCCTCGCGGAACGAGGCTTCGCCCAGGGCTTCACGCATGCGCACCGGGTCGCAGTTTTCCACCCGGCCGGTCGCCTTCCAGTCACCGGTGATCTGGCCGTAGGCTTCCTTGAAGCTCTGCACATGGACGTGGTCTTTGTGGCCAGCGTCGAAGAAGGCATCGAGCATCTGGCCCACCACCACGTGGCGCGGCTCGGTGATCTCGATGTTCAAGCCCGGCATGCGCACCTGGCCGGATTCGACAAAGCGCGCCACATAGGCCCGCTCGGCATTGATAGCGCCACTCACGTCGGCCTCGGTAAAGCGTTCACGGGCGGCGAAGTCGGCCTGCAGCTTGTCCTTGGCCGGCTGGGGCAAGGTGCAGGTGGCGATCGTGGCGCGGGCGCTGGCGCGGGCCTCGACCATGCGCAGGTCTTCCAGCGTGACCAGGCCGGTGGTGACGGGCGCTGCAGCAGGGGCTACAGCTTCCCGGTAAGCGGTTTCCAGCGCATCGTCGGTGACGGTGGCCAGATCGATGGCGGCGGCTTTTTCGGGGGACTTCACCCGAATGGCCTCCAGCATGCGTTCCTTCAGACCCATATCGGAGTCCTCCTGTTGGTAATTGGGGTCGGCGGCTTCACGCATCCGGACCAGACCGCCGCCGGCGCCCGGGTCCACGATCAGATCGACCGAATCCACACGATTGATGGATGCGGCCACTTTGAGTGTCTTGTTGGCCACGCGCAGATCGCGGGCGGTGCCGGTGGCGTCGATGGAGAGGCCTACCAGGTCTTTCTTGCCCCGGTCCCAGGCTTCACGAATAGTCTCGGGCAGCGTCGATGCCGAACCCAGGAAGGTGACGGTGGCGGCCAGGTAGCCGGTATCGGGTGCCGCACCTTCGACGAAGTGGGTGGCGGAGACGTAGCCGATGATGTTGCGCACGTCCTTGCCTTCGCCCTTGAGGTGCTGGATGTCGCCCTTGACGAAGATCGGGCGGCCGTCGAACAGGGCTGCGGATTCGCGCAGCACGGCGTCGGGGTAGAAGCGGCCGTTGGTCGATGCGCCAGACCGGACCAGCACGGCATCCCACACCAGGCCCGTGCTGTCGCTTGCGCGGGCTTCAAGGAAGTGGCCTTCCGGCGTGTCGCGGGCCTCGCGCAGCGGGGTGGTCACCGGCGCGTAGGTTTCGATCACCTCAACCCGCGCGCCGAGCTGCACCTGGTTGTCGTCGGCGAGGGTGTAGGGATAGGCCCAGTAGCGGCCGTCAAGCTCGACAACGACGCGATCCGGAAAGAGCGCCTCGATATCGAAATAGCGGCGCCCGGTGGTCGGGTCCGGGTTGGCGTTGAGAACGGCATCCAGCCCCGCGCGCACCAGGTCGGCGATCTGCCCGTATTCGGTCGTCGCGGCCTCACGCAGGGCCACCACGCCGATGATGCCCGTTGCGGGAATCGGCTTGGGCATGGCTACTTGCCTGCCCTGGCGGACTTGGAGGCCTGGTACTTCTGGCCGTCGGCAACGGTGATCGACAGCTTGTTGCCCAGGTCACGCACGCCGACGATGTGATCTGCGCTCAGCTCCTCGTCGACCAGCACAAAGCGCTTGGTCTCGGGATCACGGACGGGCTTGCCGTCCTTGTCGAGCTTGGGGACGCGCACGGTGATGCCCGCGTCCGTGAAGAGTTTTGCCGCGGCGACGGCATCGGGTTCGGCCATGGAAGTCTCCTGGTGAATGGCAACGTGATTGCGTGTGCCATCCTGCCGGCGCGCGCGCGACGACCGGGAGACGAAAGGCTTCGGAAGGCCGGGAGACTGCGGGAGGGAAAAAAGGAAGGATCAGCGGGCGAGCAGCTCGCGCACGGGCTTGCCGACTTCGTCCTGGGCGTACTTGCGGGTGGGGTTCTGCATGGCGCCGGCCCAGTCGGCGTGCCAGGGCACCATCGTACAGCCGCACAGAATGGTTTCGGAAGCCGGCGCCTTCGGATCGTGGGGGTACATCAGCTCGGCGCCGCCGAGTTTGAAGGGCTTGGTCACGTCCTGCACCTGGCCGTCGGCTGCCAGGTGATTGATACGCGGGTGTGGCTTGCCGCTGGCCCGCCACTGCTTCTGCAGGCCCTCAACCATTTGCGCCTGCTGCAACAACCTTTCAAAGGCGGCTGTCGAATACACCCGCGAGTTCTCGGTACGCACAATGGTCAGTGCCCGCCGGCGGGAGGTCTCGCCCAGCACCTCCTTGATCGCCGTCACCGTCTCGGCCGGCGACTGGGCGCCCAGCACCGTGAGGCCCAGCTGGGTGTTGATCTTGCTGATGGCCTCCGTACCCACGTCCTTGATGCGGTCGGTCATGAAGGCCCGCATCGCTGACAACAGGCGCGTGTCGAGCACAGGCGCAGCGCCAACCACCGCGATGCGGCCGGCCGCCAACGGGGCGTCGATCGCCGCCTGCCCGATCTCCCATGCCTGGCCGGCCTGGCTGGCCACCTCGGCCGCGGCCTGGTCGCCAAACTCGGCCAGCGCATGGCGTACCTGGGCCTGCACCTGCGAGAGGCTCCACTGGGCCGCGTCGCTCGGCTGGTCGGCCAGCAAGGCGAGCAGCCTGCCCTCCGCCGTCTTGAGCAGCTTGGCGATGGTGTCGCCGCTGGTGGCCAGGTAGCGGTCGCGCTCTTCGAGCACGGCCTTTAGCTCGGCTTCGACGGCCTGGGCAAGGGTGCTCATGCGGCCGCCGGCGGCGCAGCGGTATCGAGACCACTGAAGGCATCGTTGGCGGCCTTGGTCTTCGCCTCGGCTTCGGCCGCGGCGATTTCGGCCTCGGCGTCGATCTCCACCCCGAGGCGGCCGGCCACGGTGGCCAGCATCTTCACGGCGGTGGCGCGGGTGATGAGCTGGGCATTCACCATTACCAGCATGGCCGTGGCCACCTGTTGCAGGGCGGCTGCCCACTTGGTGGTGTCGCGGCTGGTGAGTTCCGGGAACACGGCCTCCACCTCGTAGGCCTCGTCCTCGAAATCCGGCTCGCGGCCGCCAGTGGCGAGCGCGTCCTGGCGCAGCACGTAGCGGCCCATGTCCTCAAGCACGATCTTCCACAGGCCCTGCCGCATGCTGAATACCTTGAAGGTCGGCTCGCCCATCTCGCCGGCGGTGGAGCGATTCACATCGCCGCCGCCACCGAACCAGTGTTCCGGAATCGTGGCGCCGCCCAGCACGTGGTTGCGGAACAGGCGGGCATGCTCGCTGCTGTCGGCCGCTTTCAAGTCCGGCGTCTCGGCCTTCCACTCCTCGCTGTCGTTATGCACGCGTACCGCGCCGGGCGACGGCGCCGAGATCTCGGAGGCCTTCTTCTTCACCTGGTCTTCGGTCGCCCCTGTGAGCGTCACGTCCCAGAAGAAGGCCCGCATGAACTTGGCCCGGTCCAGCTCGCCGAACAGGAAGCTGTCGTAAGCGTCCAGCCAGTCGGCCTGGGCGAGCAGATCGGAGCGGCCGCGGCCGCCGGCAGCCATGTTGTTCACCCGGATGTAGAAGCACGGCCCATCGGTAAAGCCGGCGCGGATCTCGCGGGTGCGGGCGGTGAACACCTCTTCCGGCCCGTTGATGATCACCTGGTAGCGCTTGGCGTTGCCCTTGCGGTCTTTCTTGGTGACCACGCCGATGGGCTGGCTGGCGTTGTCCGGGTCCATCACCACGGTGCCGATCAGCGACGGGTCCAGGTAGCCCAGGCGCACGGCGCCCGACACCTCGTTGAGGAACACCGGGTAGCACTGCTCACCAAACAGGGCCAGCTCGCGCACTTTCTCGGCCAGCTTGAGCGGCATGTTGTTGATCGGGTCGCGCCAGAAGCGGTTCAGCGTCTTCTGGCCGAGATCATCCTTGCAGGTGAGCTTGACGCCCTCGGCCAGCAGATAGGCCACCATCAGCTCCACCAGGCGGTTGGCCATCAGGTTGGATTCCCACAGGTAGGCCGCCATTTTCTGCATGCGGTCCTGGGTCATCGGCGAGAGGTCGCGGTCGGCATCGCCGGTGAGCTTGCGCCACTGGTCTTCGTCGGCGTCCGCATAGCTGCCGGCCGCTTCGCGCATCGTCTCGGCCCGGGGGGCCGGCTCAGTGCCGGGTATCCACCGGGAAATCCAGTCGGGTAGTTTCATCATGGCTCCAGAAATCCCCGGCAAGCGATTTACAGGGGTTTATAAACCGGGTGGCAAGCGGTGCCGCACCGCTCGGACCTATCCCCGCCGGAAAAACGGCCTGTAGGGGCGGCTGAGCAAAACGCCGCGCTGCTGCCGGTCGGTGAGGGATTGGGGGTCGTAAGTGGATTTGGCGGCCTCGACGGTGGCGCCGGCAGCGGGTTGCACTTCGCCGCTCGCTGCATTCAGCGCGAGAAAGCACGCCCAGGCTCTGTCCGCGTGCCCGGCCTCGTCGGAGTCCGCGACAAATCGCGGGGCGCCGGTGGGGCTGGTGATTTTTTGAAGCTTGTGGAGATCGGCGCGCAGCTCACGGTCGCCCAGCGGTATCCGGATCTTGCGATCCTCGAAAGCCTCTTTGCCCCGTGTAGCCAGGGTCAGCTTGCTGGGCCCGGAGAACAACACACCCTCGACACGCATCTCCCCGTGACGGCGCTTGGCGTCCTCCACGGGCTTTTCGCCCATGCCGGTCTGGTCCATGCAGCAGCGCAGCACCCGGTAGCGCAGAAACACGTCATCCAGCAGTGCATCCTGCTCGGCAAACTTGATGCGCTTGCGGGTGATGATCTCCCGCGTCCAGGCCACGTCGCCCACCATCTCGACAACCCAGATCACGAACAAGTCATTGCGGGCGGCAATGTCCACACCTACAAAGCACGGCCCGCCGGTGTAGCCGTCCGGCTGGCCGGCGTGGTCGTGCTCGACACCGTCGATCAGCTCGAACGAGATCCAGGCCGAAGCCTCGTCGAGCCAGCCCAGCTCGAATTCCTGCTTCCAGGCATCTTCATCGTTCAGCGCCAGGCGCATCTCATCGACGTTGCGCGGCAGGCCATCCGCCACGGCCTTGTAGATATCCACCAGGTGCCGCGACCACACACCGGCCAGCGCCTTGTCGGTCATCAGCTCGTAGAACTTGTTGCCCTTGCCGTTCGGCGTGCTGGTGACGCGCAGCTTCCAGCCGTTGGAGATGACCGGGAACAGGGCCGTCCAGATCTTGCGGCTGTCGGCATGAAAGGCGAACTCGTCCAGGAACACGTTGGCCGAGAAGCCGCGCGCCGTATCCGGGTTGGCCGGCAGCGCCGTGATCTTTGATCCACCCGGAAGGGTCACGTCGAGCATGGTGTAACGCTCGCCGGATTCGCCCTTGAACTCGCCCTCGACGATCTGGATGCCCAGGCTGTAGGCCTTGCAGTGCTTCTTCACGCCTTCCTCGATCGCCTCTTTCGCTTGGCGTTCGCCGCGGGAGAGGATCACCCAGCGTGTCCGACCGCCCATCGCTTCGGCCTCGAAGCAATCGTCGACCACCTCCAGCGTGGTGGTGAAGGTCTTGCCCGTCTGGCGGGCAAACATGCCGATCTTGAAGCGGCTCTTGTCGGCCAGCCATCTGCGCTGATAGCCATAAAGGGGAACGGCAGGCGTGCTCATACGATGCCGTAGATCTCTTCGCGCACGATGCGCAGGGTTTCGGCGTCGAACCGGCGGCCGCCCTTTTTCTCCATGTCGGCGAGCTTTTCCTTCTGCTCGGCCAGCAGCCTTTCGCGTGCCAGGCGTTCCACCTCGCGGCGCTCTTTCAGGTTGAGCGAGCGCGCCTCCTGAGCCGCTTTGGCCGCGCGGGCGAGATCGAGCACGTCGCCAATTTCCATCTCCGTGTTGTCGCGGATCTGGCGCATCGCGTACTTGCTGGTCAGGGTGGTCACGGCCTGGGCCAGCAGCGCACCGCTCTTGGCGTCGAAGTCCTCGCCCAATTCAGAAACCAGCGCCTCGGCGCACACCGCCATCTCGCGTTCATGGGCGACGATGTCATCCACGGACTGAGCAAATCGGCCAAGGGCCGACCGGCTGGGCGTCGGTTCGTCGGGGAACTCATCCTCGAGCTCGGCCCGCAACGCGTCGAGTGTCAGACGGTTTTCGCGCAGGCGCTGAAACACATGCTTGCGGAAGTCTTCCGAGCGCTGGTCAATTGAGCTTTTGCGGCCCATGTCAGGCTCCAGGCCGCTTCACGCCATCCACGCGGGCGCGGCCGCCGGCCACATCCTCGCCACGCTCGGTGAGGGTGGCCACCAGCACCGAACCCGCCACCTCGATCTTCACCAGGCCTTGCTCTTCCAGCCAGCGCAGCTCGGTTTTCACGTAGTCGCGCGACACGGCATGGCCATACTGGCTATCCATGATGGAAAGCAGCACCGACGAGTTCCCGCGCCGGGCCGGCAGTTCGGAAAGCGTGCGAAGAAGAACAAGCCGTGCATCCTCGCGCAGCAGGTCCGTGTAGCTCATGGTCAGTCCCTGTTCAAAAGGTGTTCGTGGATCAAATCCAGCGTTTTGTTGGTGCCTTCGAGCTTGCCGTTCACCGAGCTCAAGCCGGTCAGGGCTTCGTCGAGGCGCGAGTGGATGCGCTTCAAATCGTCGTGGGTCGGTGCATGGCGCTGGTCGCGCTCGATGGCTGTCAGCCGGTCGCCGAAGCCAGACAGCTTTGCGTCCAGGGCGTCCTTGGTCACACGGTTGCGACCCGACAGGGCCAGCCACACCACGGCAACAAGGTTGATCACTGATAGGACGAACTTCAGCAGCTCCAGATCCATGCTCATACCGGCCTGCCATTTCGCCGCGCTGCGGCTTCGAGCCAAGCCGCTTCATCTTGACAGTCAAAACACAGAATCACGCCCGGCACGGCCTGGCGGCGGGCCTCGCTGATGGGCTGGGCGCAGCCGGCGCAGTGGGTTGCGCTGTCGGCCACCGTTTTGCCGGCGGAGGGGTCGTGAAGGCGCTGCTCGAGCAGCGCGTCGTCGATGAACTCGGCTTCGCGCTCGCTGGCGCGGTCGGAAAAGTCGGTCATGGCAGGGTCAGGCGCGGGCGCGCTGCAGCATCGGGCCGCACAGGCGAGCCGATGCGGTGGGGTTGAGGGCGAGGCGCTGCACGCTGTCGCGTAGCGCCGGCGTGCGCCAGCGCAGGCGGGAGAACGGGGTCAAGCTGCTGCGCCAGCGGTCGAGATGGGCGGCCACGGCGCCGCAGTACCAGGTGAAAGCCGAGGTGGGAGCCAGCGCCGCGCAGAAGTAGTAGCGAAACATCACTCGCCCCCCCGCATGCACACCGGCTGCGTGGTGTAGATCCGCAGCACCGCATTGACGACCACCACCACGGCCAGCGCGGCCTTGTAGAAGTCGGGCGGCAGGAAGGGCTCGAAGCTGTCGGCCACGGTGAGCAGCGCCGACACAGCCGCGGCCGCGCCGTTGAACAGCAGCACCTTGGACTGGCGAGCCGGCTTGGGCTCGGGCAGGGTCTGCGGCTCAGCCATGGCGCACCTCCACCGGCACCTCGCGAATCACCAGCACATTGGCCCGCAGTAGGGTGATGGGGGCGCTGCCGCCCGGCCGCACTGTTACCGCGTCGCACTCCACCGCGTCGCCGGCTTCGTCCAGCGTGATGGCGCCGGGCAGCTCGTCGCCGGCCGGGGCCGCGGTGATCACGCTCACCAGCTGCAGGGCGTGGGAGGCGCCGGGGTCGTCGTGGCTCACGTTGATGCACAGCTCGTCCCGTGCGCCCCGGTGCAGCTTGAAGCCGAGGGCCACGTGGGCCAGGAGGTGCAGGCTATGACCGATGCGCAACCGGTGGGTGCGGATCGGGTGCTCGAACCATTCCCGGTCGGTGGAAATGTGGTGGGCGTCGATCAGGACGTCCTCGTCCTGGGCCTCGGCCGAGCTGGCCACGACGGAAAAGCGGATGCTCATAGCGGACCTTTCAGGGATTCGAGCCGGCGGCGCTCGGTTTCGATGGCATTGTCGGAACACCCCGCAAACATCATCGCCTCGCACGCCCGACGCACCCCCAGCCCGCGCAAGCGCTTGCCCTTGGCGAACACCCACTTGCTGAAACTGGCCTGCGCGGCAAGGCGATCACCGGCCCTGAGCTTGACCCGCAGGGTCGAGCCGTCGAAGGCCTTGATGCCGCAGTTGAAGCAGAACGAAACCAGCGCGTCGAAGTGGTGGATGCGCACCCAGTCGGGCAGCACCGCGGAGAGGTAGATCTCGATGGTCCGGCAGTCGCCCCGCAGCAGCGCCTCCGCCTCGGCGCGGGTCAGCGTCGCGGTGCGCAAGTGCGGTTCGGACTTGCGAATGACGTGGCCGTAACCAATCGTCAATTCACCGGCCGGGCACAGGTAGGCCTGGGGCTCGAACCGCTCGAACGAGCGGATCAGCTCAAGGCCGCGGGGGGAAGTGGTAAGCGGGGATTGCATGCGCGCAGTGTTGCGCGCGCGCGGAGGGGACTAGGAGGCGAAGGGCTTCGGAGGCTCGGTGTCTGCCTCTGGCGATATCAACTGGTCAATGTAGCTACGCGGTAGAACCCACGAGGCGCAGCAATGCATATTAAAGCCGCGCTGATAGCGCTCGCAATTTTCGTTGGGAAGAGGCATCTCCTCAAATGCGCGATCAATGTTCCACACGCCTTCCAAGGCTTTGCAGGAGGGGCAGCCATCTCGACCGGCTGAGATCTCGGCCTCGGTCGTGATCACTTTCAATTTGCGCAGATCATCATCCGCGAGCTGCCTGCCCAAGGCGCGCTGCTGGTCTGCATCGCGAGGTATGCGCACCCCAAAGATTTCCATGTGCGTGCCGTCTCGCACGATGATGGACGCCGCTTTACTCATTCGCTCTTTTTCTTCCGTGTCGGCAGCCGTCCCTTCGGGCTGTGGCGACTGCCTATCCAACCACCACTTGCCAGGAAAGGATGTACCAATGGTGCCCATCAGCACCGCGTATATGCGAGTCGCGCGGCTTTCAGCTGGAGTTGTCCACATACCCGCAACATAGCTCCGCGCCATATCACCTTGAACTGCCATGACGGGACGGGTCAAGGATTCGCTGTAGTGCTGAGCGATTTCGACAACGGCAGAAATGTCATCCCGATCAAGGGCGGCAATGATGGCGGCTGCCACGGCATTCCAGCTGCGCTCCTCTTTGCGGTAGTAGCTTTCCACCCTCGCTATCCCTGCATCTGTGAGGGTGCGGTATGCGCTGCACTGTTCAAGGGGCACTCGCAAGGGATTGGCAGCCAGGAGCCGGGCGATGACCTCCGCCTTTTTGCCGCCAACCTTTAGGTTTTCCGCCCGACACATGGCCCTGAGGCTATCGAGTTTGTGCTCGTGGTTGAGCACCTCCGATGGCGTTGCGAGACGCGTGAACCGCTCCCGATCAAACTCATCCAGCACCGACCAGCGGGAACGCCCAAGCTCTGCATCCAGGTAGTCGGCGGCCGTGTAGCGGTCAATGCGCTCCAAGCGGTGAAAGTTGGACAGCAGCTCATCTTCAGCCCTTGAGCCTGACCGGGGCCTGGCGAACAGCTCCATCTTCAGACCAGGTGCAATCGGTGTCGAATAAAGCACCTGCTCCCCGCTCGGACCATCTGTCCGTGCATCTGATGCGGTGGGGCTAGAATTTCCGTCAAGTGATGGAGGTGCCTGGCGCCCCATGGCAATCCAAAGCGCAATGACCAACGCCGACACCACAAACACCAACGCCAGCCACGTCAAGATCATCTGGCACTCGTCCTGGTCGCATCCTGCACCGAGACCATCGGCCCTTCCGGCGTCTCGTCCTTCACGTTGAAGCTGTTGCAAAGCGCCTCATTCATGCCCCACGCCTTGCCAGCCTTCACCCGCTCGTCGGATTCGGCGCAGCTCATCCATGTATCGCGCTGGCCGAGCAGGTAAGCCATGCGGGACCAGAAGAGGTCGTAGATGGCGGTGCCTTCAGGCATCGTTCCCATGACGGTCGGACGCTCATCTAAAGGGTGACGGGCAGGAGCCCTTATTTGGCTCGGTTGTGCTTGCGAGCCGACAGCAAAGCTGACATGCGCCCCCAGATCATCCTGCTTGACTCTCACGTTCCAGTAGTCGGTGCCCATCACAAAACCGAGCACGAAATAGATTGACCAGTTACGTGCCGCCGTCAATCCATCCTGATCGCGGACGATTGCAAAGTCGTCGCCGTCTGCGAGCTGAAGCACACGCTCGGCAGCGATGGTGGCTTGATCCTTGGTGACACCGGGGAAGGTATGTCGTGTGACTGTTTTCCACTCGTCCTTTGTCAGTTGTTGGCGATTTTGGGTCGCACAGCCAGTGACACTTAATACAAGTCCGAAAAGCACACATTTGAGCAAGGTATTCATGCTGGTTTCCCCAAACCTACTCCGCGGTTTACCTGATCAACAAGTGGCTTCATCCGCTTCGCCAAACGCCATGGGCGAATAAAGCTTAAGCCACACCAGACGGCCCAAGCGATACAAACCGCGAACAAAACAAAAGCCACAAACCATAGCGGTGAGCGGTTCGATAACAGAACAGCGTGCGCAGCGAGAGGTAGCGAAGCCGCTGCCATAGTCATGAATGCTGCACTGCCCGCCCACACAAGCCAACGCGGGCGCTTGATGACAAGACCACCTTCATCCTGTCGCAGCAGCAAACGCATGCTCCACAGCTCACGGACGTGCTCAGGTCGCACCCCAAGGCAGATCAGCCGCTCCAGCAGGATGCGCTCCGGGCGGGTTGCTGCAATGCGAGTGGCCTTGATGAATTCCTGATCCTGCTGGTGCTCCCTCAACCATTCCTCATGGGTGAGCGCACACACATCATTCATCTCTGCTTGGATCCCAGTCACATGGGTCACCGGAGCATGGAAATGTTGCTCGACCTTCATGCCTTACCTTTGCCCTTGTTGATGACCATGCCCGTCACGGCCTCTACGGGTGCATTGAACTGCTGCGCCGTGCCGCCATGAACGGTTTGCTGACTCATAACAGAGCCCGATAGACCCGCCGCGGAGTGTCTCGCGCACAGCTTGACCACGGCCTTCGCCAGTTGCGCGGCATCCACCTTTTTGCCTAGTGAGAGCAGATCCACCGCATCTATCACCGCCTGGTGCACGGCGGATTCACCGATTCCTTGGCCTTGGCGCTGGCCGGTGACGATGTACTGAACATCAACCCCTAGATCTGCCCATGTAGCCAGTACCTCGGCGGTCGGTCCCCCGGTGCCGCTCTCCCAGTTGAAAAGCGTTTTTCGTGTCGTCCCGGCTCTATCCGCGAACTCAACTTGGCTGAATCCCAGACGCTCCCGTTCTTCTTTCAGTCGCACGTGAGAGTGCATAAAAAAATTCCCCTAGTAGCGTTGACTATGTGTAATTTTTTACCCAAAATAGCCACATACACCCGCACAACGCTTCACAACACCACACACCAGCCCGCAAGGAGCCAGCCATGCCGAGCACCTTCAACTTCACCGAGAACGACGCCTGGGCCGTGCTCGTTTCAGCCGCCTTCAGCGACGAATGGCCCGCCTCGCCGGCCACCATTCTTTTCGGGGCGCTGGGCGGCATCGGCGACAGCGAGGCCGGCGTACTCGACGCCGCCGCGGCGCTGCTAGCTGCAGGCGTCATACGGCAGGATGCCTATCGCGCCTTCTGCCTGACCAACCACCCGGTAGCACTGCAAGTGGCGGCCTTTGCCGGCCAGGCGCAGGCCGAACGCATCAACGAGGCCGCAACCAAAGTCCTAGCCGTGCCCGCCACGGAAGAACAATTGATCCAGCGCATGCGCGATCTCCTTTCGGCAGCGACGCAAGATGAAGCGCCGCGTAACTTTGTGGACATCGAGAACCGCCTGAAATATGAGCTGCGGGTGAGCAAGGACCGAGAGGTGGCCACCTTTCTCGGCATGAAGTTCTCCGCCTATTCAGCACGCAAGTCGCGCAACGCCTTCCCCACAAAAGACCTGCTTGTTGCTGTGCAGATGCGGCCGGAACTCGGCATTGACGGCAACTACGTGCTGACAGGCGTCCGCACTGCGGACGACGCCAAATCCCTCATTCGTCAGCGTGGGGAGGCTCTTGCCCAGTGGGCACCACATGCATCTCCCACCGCCGCATCAGCACCTGCGGATCGCCATCAACCAGCATCTCCAGCATTCGCTGAAACAGCGCGTCTTGATACGAGTCCGGCTGAACCAGCTTCTGCCGAAAGTCCAGCAGCAGGCGGGCGTATTCCGCCGTGTCCAGCTTGCCCTCCTTCGACAGTGCAACAACCAGCACCTGAAGCAGCGACATGACCCCGTCTACTGCTTCCACGATGAATGTTTCGGTCGCCTTCTGATTCATGACTTGTAACGCCTCGCACCATGAAAAAACCACAATCTACCACGCATAAGGCGCCGGACCCGAAGCCGGTCATCCCGTATCCCCAGACGCCCGAGACGGCCCTCGATTACATCCGCCTGCACGGCCTGTGTGTGTCGGAGCTGGCACGCCACAACCAGATCCAGCGCTACGCCTTTGTCGACCTGCTGCGCGGCCGCGCCAAGGGCTTTCGGGGCGACACCCACCGCGCCGCGATCGTGCTGGGCCTCAAGCCCGCGCCTGTTTCTCAACCCACGCCGTGAGGCCCGCCATGCAAACCCTTCGTCAACAAACCGGCGTCGAACCGGACAACCTCAAGCTCGCCTTTCTTGAGGCGGCGCTGCGGATCTGGAACACCTGTGGCATCGACGCTTTCCGCTGCTTTGCCCTCGGAGCCTGACGCCATGTTCAAACACTTCAAACCGCTGGCTGCCGCGCTCTGCGCCGCCGCCATCTTTACCGCTCCCCAAGCCCATGCCGGCGACGACTGGACACCCGCCCAACAGGGCAAGGGCTTTGCCCTGGCGACCCTCGTAGCCATTAACTGGGCCCAAGAACACAGCCGGGCCCGCGACGCCGCCGACACCTCGGCCCCCGTCAGCCGTATTCCCGGCCAGCCGGATCGCGCTTACGCGGCGAGCTACGCCGGCCCGGCTAACGTGAATTTGCGACAGCCCACTGAAAGTGGCGACATCGGCCGCGTGAATCGGCAGTTCCTGCTCGGGTCGCTGGCCGGGGCGCTGATCCTCAACGCGCTTCCGTCCGACTACCGTGACGCGGCGCTCAATGCCGGCCTGGTGCTGGAAGTGGGCGTGGTGGCCAACAACCTGCGCCTGGGCGTGGGCTTCAAGTTCTGAGGGGGCGCGCCATGACTACTACCCATAAGTTCGACGGCGGCCTGCGCATCGTCAATGCCCGCCTGCAGATCAACGTTGCCGGCTGCGTCTGGGACGTTTCGGCCTGCCCCGGCATTCAGCCCGGTGATTACGTCCTTGTGCCGGCCCAGCATGTAGTCGACCCGCTCGACGTTTCGTCCCGAACCTCCGCGTCCGAAACCCCTCGCCGCCTCTTTAAGGCCTGGCGGGTGCGCTCCGAGATCAATCACGTCTCGCCCCACGACGAGAGCCCGACAGAGCACATCGCCAGCACAACCCCGCTCTCGCTCTCGACCCGCTTCAAGCGCGCAGCTGGCGCGCAGGAGTTTGGCGGGGCGGCCACCAAGCGCCTGATCGCTCTCGCGGTGTATTCCACGCCCGACCGGCAGGCCGCTGCGGGCGAGGAGATCACGCTGGAACAGATCGTACAGAGCGCGGTGGCCGAGCTGGTCAGCCAGTTGCGTCACTTTCGTCTTGATGGAGATGTGCTGAGAGCACTCCAAACGCATGAGTCCACGTCGGACTCAGCGCAGTCCGCAGCGGCCCAGCCGACAACATCTCATCAAAACGTGGCAGATCGATAAGCCCACGCTCATGCAACTGCAAAGCCAACTCGCCGAGGCCCAACACCATGAACGCCGCCAGATGCCCGGCTTCTGTGGAGCCGAGACAGGCTTCGAGTTCTACGCAGTGGTGCTTGAAAGGATCGTCCATGACGTTTCTCCGGTTGCGTTGTTCGACGCCCCGAAGTTTAGCCGCCTGAAACGCCATTTCAGCCTTTCCAACCCGGTTTTTGTCCAGAAATCTGACCTCTCAGTCCAATCCAATGACCGTCCGACATTCGAAACCCGTCCCGAACAGCCTGCGCATGGCGTTCGAAATGGACAAGAGCCACGCGCTCAAACACCGGCGCCTCTCCATTGAGCGGCTGGCCGAGCTGATGAGTACGACACCGGCCACGCTCTACAAGTGGATCGAGGCCGAGACCATGCCGGCCAAGGCCGTGCTGGCCTGGCAGCACCTCACGGGCTCCATCAACGTGGTGCGCTATCTGGCCGCCGCGGAGGCCGCGGTCGTGATCGCGATTCCAACCGGGCGGGCAACCACTGCAGAGGATGTGCATGTGCTGCAGGCCACCCTGCACGGCGCGACGGGTGCGCTGCTGGACTACATGGCCGGCCAGATGGACCGCGAAACGACGCTGGGCAAGCTCGGCGCGGGGCTGGAATCCCTGGCCTGGCACCGGGAGAACGTGCGCAAGGGCGAGCAGCCCGAGCTGGACCTGGGGTGCGCGCCATGACCAATAAGCACGACGAGCGGCACATGCACGACAACGGCAGCCAGCGCCGCATTCTCGACGCGATCCTCCTGCTGGCCGGGCAGGAGATGCACGGCCTGGCGCCGAAAGACCTGGCGGCCGGGTTGAAGGTGAGCCCTGCATCGATCACCCGTGACCTGCACAACCTGAAGGCGGTGGGCTTTGTGGAGCAGATCGGCGAGACCGGCCGCTACCGCCTGGGGCCGGCGCTCGTACGCATCTCGGTGGCACACGCCACAGCCTTGATGCGCGCCGCCCAGCGCCTTGAAGAAATCCGTAACCGCTACAGCTCGGAGCCTTGACCATGGGACGCAAACCTACCCCTATCGCAGCACCCGAAACCCTGCCGGCACTGGATGCTGGGCTGATCGCCGAGGAGGGCCAGGCCCTGACCGAAGTTGGCGCACGCGATCGGCTGCAGAGTTCGTCGCTTGAGGTCGGCAAGTTGGTCGGCCGTCTCGAATCGACGCTTTTTCTGCGACACGTCGCAGACAAAATGATTGCGGAGACATTCATCCAGCTTAGGGATGACAAGAAATACAAAGACTTAGATTTTGCTGACGCATCCGGAAATCTGCGACGGTTGCAGACTTTGGAGGAGGCGTGCGATGCACTGATCGGCAAGAGCTATCGGACATGCGCAGAAATTGCCCAGAACTATGAACTGCTCGGCGACCGCATTTTCGAGTCTGCTGAGCGACTTGGACTGCGGGCCAAAGATTACCGAGCCCTGCGTGCGCTCCCCAACGACGACCAGGCCCTGGTCAAGTCTGCCATCGCCGACACCAACGACCGAGACACCGTTACCGACCTGATCGGCGAGCTGACCGAGCGCCACGCCAAGAAGCTCGCCGAGAAGGACCGGGTGATTGCCGACCTGGGCCAGAAGGTAGAGCTGAAGGAGCGCCGGATTCACGTGCTCGGCGAGGAGCGGGACGGGCTGAAGGAGCAGCTGATCGGGATGACGCTGACCCAGGACGCC
Source organism: Zoogloea sp. (assembly GCF_030157465.1). GTDB lineage: Bacteria > Pseudomonadota > Gammaproteobacteria > Burkholderiales > Rhodocyclaceae > Zoogloea. Next base: position 31,599 of record NZ_JAOAUU010000020.1, on the reverse strand, counting down.
AACCGCAAGGTGGCCCTGGAGAAGCGCAACCGGGCCCTGGGGGCGCTGCGCGATGCCTCCCTGGCGATGCTGGTCTACGTGAGCCGCTTTGACCAGGCGGTTGCCGACGTGATGGCCCTGGGCGATGCGACCGCCGCTACCGAGGCGGCCGACACTCTGCGCGCCACGTACCAGCGCCTGGCAGACCTGGCCAACGCCCACGGGATGCCGGTGGATTTTGCCGAGGTGGTGATGCCGCCCTGGCTTGCCGACATGACCGCAGCCCCCGCGGCCGAGGCAGAGGAGTTCTGACATGGACGCCGCCACGGTGGTGGAACTGGAGCTGCTGCGCGAGCTGGCCGGCCGGCTGAAGGCCGCGGGCCACCGGGAGCGCGGGGCGATCATGCTCGACGCGGCCACGCGCCTGGGCAAGAGCAAGGCGACGCTGTACGCCCGCCTGAAGGCGGCGGGCCTGTACGACGCCGGCCGCAAACAGCGCGCCGACGCGGGCCGGATTTCGGTGAGCGAGGATGTGGCGCTGGCTGCGGCGGGCTTGATCCACCACGGCACCCGGGCCAACGGCAAACGTAATTTCAAGCTCGGCGCGGCCGCAGACCTGCTTCATGCGCAGGGCCTTGGAAGGGTCGACGGACTGACGGGGGAGATCGTCAAACCATCGGCGACAACGCTGACGCGTGCGATGCGCGCCTATAGCTGCCATCCGGATCAACTCTCGGCCGGCCATGCTGCGGTGCACATCAAGTACGCCCACCCCAATCAGGTTTGGCAGATCGACAGCTCGGTGGCGGTGCTGTTCTACGCGCCGGGTGGCGGCATCCGGGGCGTGGAACTGCTGGATGAAACCGAGGTGTACAAAAACAAGCCCGATGCGCTCAAGCGTGTGCAGAACGATTTGTGCATCCGCTGGATGGTGACTGATCCGTACTCCGGGTCTTACTTCGTGCGCTATTTCGCCGGCCACGAGGATTCGATGGGCTTTATCGAGTTTGTGATTGAAGCGATGCAAAGCCGCGGCGAGCCGATGCACGGCGTGCCCCTCAACTTTGTGCTGGATAAGGGCAGCGCCGGCCGGGCGGCCCATGCACGGCGCTTGCTCAAGCAGCTCGGCATTACGGTGCATGAGCACGCTGTTAAGAAAAGCCGGGCCAAGGGCAGCGTGGAGGGCATGCACAACATCTGGGAGCAGGTGTTTGAGAGCCGGCTGTTCATGTGGCTGCCAGAGAACATTGCCGCCCTCAATGCCCGCGCCGACCAGGTGCGCGCGGCGCATTGCAGCAAGGCGATCCACAGCCGCCACGGGCTGACCCGCTGGGGCATGTGGCAACGCATCACCGCCGAGCAATTGCGACTGGCACCAAGCATCGAACTGATGCGCGACCAGGTTGCCGGCAAAGACGAAACGCGCCTGGTGGACGACCAATCGACGATCAGTTTTGCAGTGAAGGGCTTTGGCAGCCGCACGTATTACGTGGGCGGCGTACCGGGGGTGCAGATCCGCGAACGGGTGACGGTGCGGTTGAACATGTACCGCGCGCCGGCCATCGACCTTGTGATGTGCGACGCGGACGGCACGGAGCGGCTCTACACCATCGCCCCAGCCGAGAAGGACGCGGGGGGCTACTTCGACCACGGGGTGGACTTTGGCACCTACAAGGCGCTGCCCAAGAGCGCCTCCGAAAAGCAACTCGACCGGATCAACCAGGCGGCCTATGGGGTGCCCAGCGCCCTGGAAGTGGCCACCGCCCGCAAGGCACGGGCGAACGCCTACGAAGGCACGCTGAACCCGTTTGCTGATTTCGACGCGGTGACGGTGCCGACCTACCTGCCCAAGCGCGGCATCGATCACCCGATGGAAACGGCAGCCCGCGAGCTGCCGCCGGTGGCCACGCCCGATGCGGTGCGCCGCCTGAAGGCCGCCGGCGACACCCGCCCCGATGTGTATGCGCAGCTGATCGCCGAGCACGGCGCCGAGGTGCCCGCGGCCTGGCTGGAAGCCCAAATTGCGGCCCTGCAGGCGGGCGCCGATGGGCGCAAGGCGAGTGGTTTTTAAGAAGGTTCCGGCCCGGTGTGCGCCAACACACCAGGCCGGAGAGTGGGGCACCGAATGTATCGGGCCCCGTGTCGCAGCAACGACGTGAGGAGTTTAACCGTGAAACACCCAACAACCCGAGGGCTCGGCCATGAAGCCCGCCTTTAAACGACCGGAGTACCACATGCCCATCAAGCTCAAGTCGGTGCTCCAGCGCCATGGCATCACACAGACGGATCTCGGCGCGGCGGTGATGCAGGCGATCGGCAATCCGATGGACACGACGGCGATGAACCTGCTGTGCAACTGGGCGCAGTGGCCCAAGCGCACCCCGGAAGCGTCGATCCGGCAGCAGATTGCCGACGTCCTGCGCGCCAAGGGCGTGCCGGATGGCGAGATCGCCACCGCGTTCGATCCGGACGACGAGATTGGCCGGGGCGGCCGCAGAAGGCCCCTGGCCGCGGTCCCCGAAACCCCTGACACCCCCAAAACCCCCGAACCCGACCCCTATTTGCTGGAACCCGCAATGCTGACCGCTCAAGCCAAACGCCATTTCAAGCTGATGTTCAACCCCTTCGGGGCCGACCCGCAGTGCGCCGACGACGTGTATCTGGGCGACGAACAGCGCTACGTGGCATCGGTGATCGTGGAGGGCATCCATAACGCCCGCATGATCGCCGTGGTGGGCGAGTCGGGCTCGGGCAAATCCACGATCTGGGAGTGGGTGCAGGACCAGGTGCGCGAGCAGAAGCAGCCGGTGCACCTGATCCAGCCGAAGGTGACGGACAAATCCCGGCTGACCGGGGTGGGCATCCTGCAGGCGATCGTGCGCGACCTGGAGCCCCACGCCACGCTACGCCAGTCGGCCGAGCTGCTGGCCCGCCAGGCGCATGAGCTGATCGCCAACCGGGTGGCCGAAGGGCAGAAGTGCGTGCTGGTTTTTGAAGAGGCCCACGACATGACAGTGGCCGCCATCAAGCAGTTGAAGCGCTTCCACGAATTCAAGCTGGGCTGGAAGCGGGCGCTGGGAATCATCCTGCTGGCCCAGCCCGAACTGCTGCGCAAGCTGAACGCCAAGGGGCTGGAGGCACGGGAGGTGAAGAACCGCCTGGAGATCGTGCGCATGCTACCGCTCGATTCTGATCTGGAGGCCTACGCCGCGCACCGCCTGGCCCGCGCCGGCCAGAAGCCCGACGCGCTGTTCGCCCCCGACGCCTGGCAGGCGATCCGCGATGTGCTGCGGGCCAGCGACGCCGACGGCAACACGGTGTCGCTGTGCTACCCGCTGCTGGTGGGCAACCTGGTCACGCTGGCGCTCAACGGTGCGGCCGAGCTGGGCGCCCCGCAGATCGACCGCGGCATCGTGCTCGATGCGAAGAAAAAGGGGAACTGACATGGCCACCCCAAAACAACGCTTTGCACTTTCCCTCGTAGTGGCCTTCGGGCTGGGCGTGTTGATCACGCTCGAGCGCGTGGGCACCGATGCCGAGGCGCGTATCCAAGCCGCCCGCCGCATGGCCCTTGAGTGCATCGAGCCCGGCCCCGTCGAGATGATCGCCGAGCCGCAAACCGAAACCGGAGACAAAGCATGAACGCCCCCCTTCCTACTCATGTGCCCCGCAATCGCGATGCCGACCGTGCCGAAGCCGAACGCCTGGTGGGCGAGCTGTACAAGCAGGTGACCTTGGTGAACGAAACGGCCGACGTCACCACGGAAACGATCGCGTTGGCCGAGCTTAACCGGCTCTCAGCAGACCTGCGCTTTGCTGCCGATTTGCTGTTTGCCTACCAGGCCGGCCTGGCCGTTTCAACGCCTGATCCGGCCACGGGCCTGATGCTCGTCGAGCGCATCGCCGTTGTTACCGAGCGCCCGCCTGTGGATGAAATTGTGCTGATCTGGATGGCCGACAAGCTCGGAGGGCAACTCCCCTGGCTGGGCCACATGGATGAGCGTGGCGGCTGGTGGTATGTGGATAGCGGCGCCGCCCGCGGGGTAACGCACTGGGCGTATCGGCCGGGAGCAACGCCGCTATGAGCGCCCACAAAACCCGCCTTTGGTCTGCGTGCTACTCCCGATCCGACATTGCCCGCGTCGAAGCCATCGAGGCCGAACTGGCCGCATGCAGCAAGCCGAAAATCTGGCTGTATGAGATTGGCACCGTGCGCCTCAAGACGATATATGCCGTGCTCGCCGGAACCTATCCGGCCAGCCCGACCAAAATTATTGAAAAGCTGGAAGCCGCCCTCGGCATGGCCCGCCCTGAAGAGGTCTGCATCCGGGCTGAGGATATCCCGCCGGCCCCCACCGGCGTTGCGCCGGTTCCCGAGTCCAACCCTGCGCTGGATGAGCAGATTCTCAGCGCACTGGTGCCGCACTCCAAGCAGCGACCGATCGCTCGCGAGGATCTGATCGCATCGATCAAAGGTAGGCGGAAGGACATCTCTGCCGCCCTTGATGCCTTGATCGTGGTGCGACGTGTATGCGACGTGATCATCACCCGCCGCAATAGCCGGCCGGTCGTCTATTGCTATCCGGCCGGGAACGTCATCAGCACGTACTCGTTTCGTGTGGCCAAGCCGAAAGCAAAGATCGAGAGACGGGTATGACGCGCCACCCAGATCACGCCTACACCCGCTTTGAACGCGACCTGCGCGACTTGCGCCAAGCCGTCGAAGCCCTGCGCATTGCCGGAGTGGAAATCATCAGCGCGGAGATCAGCAGCTTCTCCGACAGCCCGGTGATCCACGTCGTCGATCACCCCACAGTTCGGGCGATTCCGGGCCGCTACACCCGCGCCCGGATCGCTGGATCTGAAGTCCACGCCGTGCCTTACCTCGCATGCCAGCTCACCTGGCTCGACCCCTCTCCGTTGCCCGGCCTGCCGGCCAGCTTTGTACCCCTCACAGAAAGGACCGCCCACCATGGCTGAAAACTCCCAAACCGCCACTCCCGAGGGCTACTGGCGCAACGCCGCCGGCCACCTCGTGCCCGAAGCCCAGGTCAGTGCCCACGACAAGCTGCGCGACGGCGTTGCCCGCAGCCTGGTCGAATCCGCGCTTGCTGCACACGCCCAGCTGGCCGCACTCAAAAAACTAGCCCTGGCGAGCATTGCAGAGCTGGTGAGCATCAGCGCCGCACAGTACGAAGTACAGATGGGCGGCGAGAAGGGCAACGTGCAGATCACCACCTACGACGGCGACTACAAGATCCTGCGGGCCTACGCCGAGCGGATCATCTTCACGGAGCAGATCGAAGCGGCCAAAGAACTGATCAACCGCTGCATCCACCGCTGGAGCGAGGGCGCCAACGCAAATATTCGCGTCCTCATCGACCGCGCATTTCGTACCGATAGCAAAGGCCAACTGAAAACCGCCGCCGTGCTCGAGCTGCTGCGCCTCGAAATCGACGACGCCGAATGGACGAACGCCATGCAGGCCATTCGCGACAGCATCCAGGCCAGCGGCACGGCGGTGTACGTGCGCTTCTACAAGCGCGTTGGTCAGTCGGGGCAGTGGCAAGCCATCCCCCTCGACCTGGCGGCGGTGTGACATGGGCCTCGCACGCATCACCCTCATGAGCAACGCCAGCGGCAGCTGGGCTGTCCTCGGCCGCTTCGACGACAGCCCGCAGCTGCGTGCCGACCTGGACGCCAGCTGCAGCACGCTGCACTACCACTCCGACCGCCGCACCCACTTCAAGATCGTGGATGAACAGGGCAACACCCTGGCCACGCTCCGCGACGGCGCTACCCAGTTTGAAACCGTGAAAGGGAGGGGCTGACCATGCCCGAACGCACCCCCAAACAGATTGCCGCTGGCCACCGGCGGCGCCTCAAGACCATGGCCCGCAAGCTCAACGAGATGGCCGTCGAATGGAATGAGGTCGACCAGATGAACATGGAGGTCCTTGAGGTGGCAGGCGACATGCTTGAAGCGACCGGGCGGAAGCTGTACGACGACGGGGAGGACGCCTGACCATGCCCTCCGTCCCTCTCGAACGCATCCGCGCCAGCAAGATCCGGATGATCCAGGTCGCCAAGCGGGAGCTGGATCTCTCCGACGACGCCTACCGTGAGGCCGTCGGCCGCGCCGTGAAGGGCAAGTCGAGCTGCTCGGACTGCACGACCCTGCAGCTCGACCGCGTGATCGACGAACTCAAGCGGCTCGGCTTCAAACCCCGCAAGCCGGCGGCGGCGAAACCGAAGCCGGAGCGGCGCCCCCTCGACACTTCCGACGAAGGCAGCAAGGCCAGGGCCGTGTGGCTGCTGCTGGTCGAGATCGGTGCTGTTCGCGACCCATCTGAAGCCGCGCTCAACAGCTATGTGCTGAGGATCGCTGGGGTCGATGACCTGCGCTGGGTAGGGAGCATGATGCCGGTGATCGAGGGCCTCAAGGCCTGGGCTGCCCGCAAGCTCCCGGCTGCCATCCAGGCGCGGATGGAGACCCTCGCCGCAGCTGGGGCGCCCATGCGGTGGGCCTCGGTGCGCGACCTCGCCCGGAGCGTGGCGCCGAAGCGCAAGCCGGACGGCTTCGACGCGCTGCTTGCCGCATGGGAAACCCTCAAAACCGCTGACGCCGCACGGAGTCAATGATGGACGTGTGCCTGGATGATCTGCCCCAATCCGCCCGCGACCTGATCACCCAGATCGGGCTGCCGGCGACCGTGGCCCTCATCCAGGCCATGCCCGGCATCCGCTTCCCCGTGCCCCGCGGGGAGAACAACAACCCCGACGGCGCCGCACGCTTCGCCCAGCTGGTCGAGATCGTCGGCTACGAGGCAACGTTGATCCTGGTCCGGAACTACGGCGACGACCGCGGCCTGTACGTCCCGAGCTGCAAGAAAGCCATCCTCCGCGCCCGCGACCGTCAGATCATCGCCGACTACGGCACCGGCGTCACGGTCCTCGACCTCGCGCTGAAGTACCGCCTCTCGTACCGCCGCATAGAGGGCGTCCTCAACACCCCGATCACTCCGCCGCCGGCTAACGCGGCCCAACTCTCCCTGCTCTGATCAAGCGATGGAAAGAGAGACGGTGCGACCGAACCGGGTGTTGACGCACCCGTCCGGCCACTTCCAGCAGAGACAGCCTGCTTTCAGCCAGGGCACCGCCACCGTCGCGACGGCGGTGCGAGGCTATCGCAAAGGCATAAAAAATGGAAACGATTCGATGCGGTAAGTGCAACCGAAAACTTGGGGAGGGGGAATACACCCGCCTCAACATCAAGTGCCCACGCTGTGGCACCTTGAACCAGCTGAAGGCCATCGAGCCTCCCAAGTGCGCGCCCCGAGCGCCCGACACACAAGAGGCTTCACATGGCACCAATCTTTGAAAATCCGACTCAAGCCCGCCCGATCATTCCGTGGATCGGCGGCAAACGCCGCCTGGCCAAGCACCTGCTGCCCCTGTTCCCGGAGCACCAGTGCTACGTTGAGCCCTTCTGCGGCGCAGCGGCACTGTTCTTTCTCAAGCCGCCGGTGAAGGCCGAGGTCTTGAACGACATAAACGGCGACCTGGTGAACCTCTATCGGGTCGTGCAGCACCACCTCGACGAATTCGTGCGGCAGTTTCGCTGGGCTCTGGTCAGCCGAGAAATCTGGATGTGGATGAACGCCACACCGGGCGAAACGCTGACGGATATTCAGCGTGCCGCGCGGTTCTTCTATTTGCAGAAGCTGGGCTTTGGGGGAAAGGTCGACGGCCGGACATTCGGTACCGGAACAACGACCCGTGTGAGGCTCAACCTGCTGCGCCTCGAGGAGGATCTTTCGGCAGCCCACCTGCGTCTTTCCCGCTGCACTATCGAACACCTTGGATGGGCCGAATGCGTGGCCCGCTACGACCGGCCACATACCCTGTTCTACTGCGACCCGCCGTACTGGGGAACTGAAGGCTACGGCGTTGGATTCGGCCTTGATGAGTATGACCGGCTGGCCGAACTGGCCCGCGCGATCAAGGGCCGGATGGTGATCTCGGTGAACGACATTCCCGAGATGCGTCGCGCCTTCGACGGCCTCACAATGGACCGCGTCGACCTGAACTATACGGTTGGTGGCCCTGGAAGATCATCGAAGTCACCCGGTGAGCTGATCATCCGAAGCTGGTGAGAATCCTGCCCTGAAAGTGGATCGAATCGCATCGCCGCGCGGTTTTACCCCGCTAAACAGCCTTTCAGATTCGATCCCACTTGGTCCCGCCTCATCCAGCGTCATCCCGGATTTATCTCAGGATTCCCCGGTGACTTATCTCGTCTACCTTCACTCTGTTATCGTTGTCTGTGGAAATGCATCGACCCGACGATGCACCCTGTGCGATCCAGGCGCCATGCGGGGGCGACTCCAGTCGCCCGCGGAGGCCGAACCCGGGATTTACCCTGATTTTGCCGGCTGAGGGCGACTGAAGTCGCCCCTACAAAGGTACAGAACGCACCTGCAGCCGCCACAAAGATTCCACGGTGGCATGGCCAAGAAAAAAGGCCGTGGTTTCAGCCCAGCCCGACCGGGGAATTTCGCAAGGACAACTGCGGGCCAATACGCTGGACGCTGGCCCGTGCAGAAACTGCCGTGTCGTTTCAAAACCCGCAACAAGCCATGCCGGATTGTTGCGGGTTTGTCGTCAGCTCAGGCCCCCAGCGCTTCGCGCAGTTCGCGCACCTGGCCGATGCCGTCGAGGTCGCGCAGGGTGGTGAAGGCGTCTTCGGCGGTGTTGAGGGTTTCGAGGGCTTCGTCGCGCAGGCCGCCCATGGCAAGCACCTGGACAAGCAGCAGGCCGATGCCGCCGATGGCGTCGGGCTGGCCGTACTGGCAGCTCAGGTGGAAAGCTTCGGCGAGCTCTTCGTAGATCTGCTGCAGGTTGCCGCTTTCGTGTTCGCCGCGGGCGAGGCGGATGTTGGCCATGGAGTAGCGGATGTGGGCCAGGCCTTCGTGATCGCCCAGGGCGGTGACGGCCGGCAGGCGCTCGGTTTGCATGGCCATGGCTTCGTCGAGCTTGCCCTGGGCAAACAAGACGTCGGCGATGCGGCCCTGGGTGATGGCTTTTTCGCGGTTGTCGTCGAGGCGCTCGAACACGGTCAGCACTTCCTTGCCCAGGATTTCGAGGGCTTCGTCGAGCTTGTTTTCGGCCAGCAGGTTTTCGGCAAAGCCACGTCGGGCAACGGCGCCGGTGGCCGCTTCGATGTCTTCGGCCGAGGCTTCGCCGCGTACGCGGACAATCTCGAAGGGACGCGCCGGATCGGCGGCGATGAAGCCCTGCACGTCGGCGAGGAGTTCCCACGGGCAGGCGAGGAGGGCGGCGGCGAGGGGTTCGTCCGGGTTGGCGGCACGAATCTCGAGGCGCTGCGGGCCTTCGCTGCGGGCCCAGGTGCTGATCCAGGTCGGGATGTTGAGCCAGGCGAAGATTTCGCGGCCGATGGCGAGCAGCGCGTCGTCGTTGTTGGCACGGGCGGCCTCCCGGCAGCGCACGGTCCAGGCCTGCAGGCGGCCCAGGGCGTCGGCGCTGTCGAGGCGCAGTTCGTCGGGGGCGCCGTCGAGGTGGCAGTAGAGGTCGGTGGCGGTGGGCTCGATGATGGCGTGCATGGCGTTTCGTCCGGTCGGCGGAGCGGGAAGGGGAAGGGGCGTCGATCATACCGGGCGAGCCCGGAAGGGACCAAGCCGCTGCGCCCGTTGCGGGTCGGGAGTTTCTCCCATGGTGTGCCGGGCAGCGCGCCGGTAGTCTCTGCAAAAAATACGATAACGGAGACTTCGATCATGCTGCACCCAACCCGTCCGCTGCCGCCCCTTCACCCGCTGGTTTCGGCGCTTGCCCTGTGTTTTGCGCTGCCTGCGCAAGCTGTCGACGAGCCTGCAACCGTCGCTCCGACGGTCACGGTGATCGGCCAGACGCCGTTGCCGGGGCTGGAGCTGCCCCTTGGGCAGATTGCCGCACCGGTGCAGTCGGCCACGGCCGGGGATATCGATGGCAGCGGCGCGCTGGATGTGTCGGCCTTCATGAACCGCCGGCTGGGTGGCGTGCATGTGAACGAGGTGCAGGGCAACCCTTTCCAGATGGACGTGAATTACCGCGGCTACACGGCCTCGCCGCTGCTGGGCACGCCCCAGGGCCTGTCGGTGTATTTCGACGGCGTGCGCATCAACCAGCCGTTTGGCGACGTGGTGAGCTGGGATCTGATTCCGAAGGCGGCGATCGCCTCGATGAACCTGATGCCCGGCTCCAACCCGCTGTTCGGTCTCAACACCCTGGGCGGCGCGCTGGCCATCCAGACCAAGGAGGGGCGCAGCCATCCGGGGAGTTCGGTGCAGGTGACGGGGGGCTCTAACAGCCGCCGCTCGCTGGAACTGGAGCACGGCGGTTTCAACGACAAGGGGCTGGAATGGTTCGTGGCCGGCAACCTGTTTCGTGACAGCGGCTGGCGCACCAACTCGCCCTCTGACGTGCGCCAGTTTTTTGGCAAGCTGGGCTGGCAGGACGCCCGCACCGACCTGGACCTGACGCTGGCCTACGCCGACAACAGGCTCAATGGCAACGGCCTTCAGGAACGCCGTCTGCTGGCCCGCGACTACAGCAGCATCTATACCCAGCCGGACATCACGCAGAACCGCTCGCTTTTTGTGAACCTCACCGGCAAGCACAGCCTGAGCGACGCGCTGATGATTTCCGGCAACATCTATTATCGCAAGATCAACACGGCCACCCACAACGGCGACCTGAACGAGGCTTCGCTCGAACAGAACGTTTACCTGCCCGGCGAAACCGCTGCCGGCACGCCGTTTCCGTCGGCGGCCTGCATCGCCAACGCCCTGGCGGCCGACCAGCCCAACGAGAAGTGCACCGGCCTCATCAACCGCAGCCGCAGCAGCCAGGAAAACCTGGGCTTTTCCGGCCAGGCGAGTTTTTCCGGCGAGCTGGCCGGGCGCAAGAACCTCTTCATAGCCGGCGCCGGCTATGACCAGAGCCAGATCCACTTTCAGCAGTCCGGTCAGTACGGCTACATCAATGCTGACCGCAGCGTGACCCCGGTGGCGGCCTGGGCGGATGGCTCCCAGAGCGCCGATCCCGGTGAAACCAGCCTCGACTCACGGGTGAGCCTTGGCGGCCGCACCCGCACCTGGAGCCTTTTTGCCACCGACACGCTGTCGCTCAGCGAGCGCTGGCACGCCACCCTTTCCGGTCGCTATAACCGCAGCACGGTGAGCAATCGCGACCAGCTCAATCCCGGCGGCGGGGCCGATTCGCTCGACGGCGATCACCGCTTCCAGCGCTTCAACCCGGCCGTCGGCCTTACCTACACGCCGTCCCGCGCCTGGAATGCCTACGCCGGTTACAGCGAAGGCAGCCGCACCCCCACGGCCATCGAGCTTGGCTGCGCCAACCCGGACAACCCCTGCAAGCTGCCCAACGCCATGGCCGGCGATCCGCCGCTCAAGCAGGTTGTGACCAAGACCTGGGACTTCGGCCTGCGCGGCCAGGCGAGCAGCGTGACCCGCTGGAACCTGGGCCTGTTCCGCGCCGAAAACCACGACGACATTCTTTTTGTGGCGGATGACCAGCTTGGCTACGGCTATTTCAAGAACTTCGGCAAGACCCGCCGGCAGGGCGTGGAGGCCGGTGCCAGCACCGCCATCGGGGCCCTCAGCCTGGCGCTCAACTACACGTTCATCGACGCGACCTATCGCTCGGTCGAGAGCGTGGGCGGGGCCGGCAACAGCACCAACAGCGCCGGCGCCGGCCTAGAGGGCAGCATCGCGATCCACCCGGGCAACCGTATTCCGCTGATTCCGCGCCACCTCGTCAAGGCCTCGGCCGACTACCGCCTCACGCCGGCGCTGTCCCTGGGCGCCGACATGATCGCGGTGTCCGGCGCCTTTGCCCGCGGCAACGAGAACAACCAGCACCAGGCCGACGGCAGCACCTACCTGGGCCCGGGCCGCTCCGCGGGCTACGCGCTGATGAACCTCGGTGCGCGCTACGACATGAGCCGCGGGCTGCAGCTTTTCGGGCAGATCAACAACCTGTTCGACCGCCAGTACGCAAGCGCGGCGCAACTCGGCTCGACGGCCTTTTCGGCCGGCGGCAGCGTGGTGACACGGCCTTTCGGGCAGGTGGGAGGCGATTATCCGCAGGTCGGCTCGACCTTCTACGCACCGGGCGCGCCGCGTACCTTCTGGGTGGGCCTGCGCTACAGCCTGTGAGCGGAGGGCGAGCATGGACATGAGCGGCTTCGAAGACGACGAACGCCGTCGTGTGACGTCTGCCTTGCACGAGGAAATCGGCCAGGCGCTGACCGCGCTGCGCGCCAACAATGCCTTTCTGCTGCGCCAGACCGCCGCCCGGCCGGATCTGCACGCCGCCGCGCGGGATGTGGAAATCCAGGGCGCGCAGATCGCCCGCAGCCTTCACGCGCTGCTGCATCCGGCGCCGCTGCCCGAGGAGGCCGCCCAGGCGCTGCAGCCGCAGCTCCACGAACTGCTGAAAAGCTGGCAGGATTCCTCCCGCCAGTCGGCCCGCTGCCGGCTTGAAATCCGGCCGCCTCATCTTGTCCTGCCCCGTGACCTCAGCCTGACCCTTTGCCGCATGATCCATGAAGCGCTCCAGCACATTGCCCGCCAGGCCCTCACTCGCCCGGTAAGTCTCTCCGTGCGCGTTGCGGATGACGACCCCGCGGTGCTGCGCTGGGAGCTTGCCAGCGAGTCCCTGTGCCTTGCCGCCAGCCTGCCGCTGGCCACGGAGGGCGCACCATGAGCGGCCGCCTGCGCGTCGTGCTGGCGGACGATCACGCGGTGGTGCGCACCGGCTACCGGCGCCTGCTCGAACTGGAGGACGACATGGAGGTGGTGGCCGATTTTGGCGACAGCGATGCGGCCTGCGCCTGGTTTGCCAGCCACGAGGCCGACGTGCTGGTGCTCGATCTGTCGATGCCGGGCCGCGGCGGGCTGGAAACCCTGGTCCGCGTGAAGGCCCGCCAGCCCGGGCTGCGGGTGCTGGTGTTCTCGATGCACGACAGCCCGGCAATGGTCTGCCAGGCCCTGCAGGCTGGCGCGGACGGCTATCTCACCAAGAGCAGCGAGCCCGATGCGCTGATCGACGCGGTGCGCAAGGCCGCCCGCGGCGAGCGCCCGCTGTCGCCGGATGTGGCGTCGGCGCTTGGGGCCGATGCCGGCGAGGCCGCGCACCTGGCCTTGTCACCCCGGGAGTTCGAGATTTTTCGCTTGCTGGCGGCTGGGCGGACGGTGGAGCAGATTGCCGCGCGGCTCTTTCTCAGCGCCAAGACGGTGGCCAATTACCAGACGTTGGTCCGCCAGAAAACCGGCCTCGCCAGCGTTCTCGACATGTACCGTCACGCCGAAACCCACCGGCTGCTGGACGGTACGGAATAAGGCAGGGAGTCGGGCCGAGAGTCGGGCAGGGAGCGATCCCTGCCCATCGCTTAATGGTGGGCGTCTTCCAGCGACGCGACAGAGTCGAATTCGCGCTGGTTGGCTTCGTGCTTGCGCTTGACCATGTACATGGTGCCGGCCACGAACAGGCCGAAGGCGATCACGACGGTGTTGATCGAGACATCCGCGCGGATCAGCAGCGCGTAGATGCCGGTCATGATGAGGATGGACAGGTTCTCGTTGAAGTTCTGCACCGCGATCGAGTGCCCGGCACCCATCAGGATGTGGCCGCGGTGCTGCAGCAGGGCGTTCATCGGCACGACAAAGAAGCCGGACAGGGCGCCGATCAGCACCATCAGCGCCATCGCCACACCCATGTCGGTGACGAAGATCATCACGTTCACGATGACACCCATCGCGATGCCGAGCGGAATCACTCTCACCGAAGACTTCATCGTCACCATCCGGGCTGCCAGGACGGCGCCGATGGCCACCCCGATGGCCACCACGCCCTGCAGCATCGAAGCCTTGGACAGATCCAGGTGCAGCGCATGCTCGGCCCACTTGATCACGATGAACTGCAGCGTTGCACCGGCACCCCAGAACAGGGTGGTGGTGGCCAGCGAGATCTGGCCCAGCTTGTCGCGCCACAGCAACCTGAGGCAGTGGTTGAAGTCGTGCAACAGGTAGATCGGGTTGGACTTGAGCGCCTTGTGATCAACGCCGGTGTCCGGCACCTTGAGGTTGAACAGCGCCGCCAGGATGTACAGCACGCCGACCACGCAGAGGGCCATCTCGGGCACCGTGTCGATGCCGGTTTCGATCAGCGGAAAATCGAAACCCAGCAGGGACTGGGCGATGGCGGGCTTGATCAGCAGGCCGCCGACGAGGGTGCCGAGGATGATCGCGCCGACGGTCAGGCCTTCGATCCAGCCGTTGGCAACCACCAGCAGGCGGGACGGCAGGTATTCGGTGAGGATGCCGTACTTGGCCGGGGAATAGGCCGCCGCACCCAGCCCGACGACGGCGTAGGCCGCCAGCGGATGCAGCCCGACGAACATCAGCGAGCACCCGGCGATCTTGATGCCGTTGCTGATCAGCATGACCCGCCACTTGGGCATCGAGTCGGCAAAAGCACCCACGAAAGCCGCCAGCAGCACGTACGACAGCGTGAAGAACAGCTTGAGGAGCGGCTCGTATTCCTGGGGCGACTGCATCTCCCGGAGTACGTAGATGGATGCGATCAACAGGGCGTTGTCGGCCAGCGCAGAGAAAAACTGCGCCGCCATGATCATGTAGAAACCGAAGGGCATCGCTGGGAGACGGAAGCTCGGTGAATTTACGGTGCGCGCTTTATACCACGAAGGCTATGAAGGCTTCTGGCGACAAGATCAATGTTGTGCTCCAATAGCAGTATCCATAAACCGGATTTATGAACAATGGCTGATCGCCGCCTCCAGGTTTTTCACGCCGTTGCCCGGCACGGATCCTTCACCCGTGCCGCCGAGGCTCTGTTCATGACCCAGCCGGCCGTGACCTTCCAGATCAAGCAACTGGAAGAACAATTCAACACCCGCCTGTTCGACCGCGGCCACGGTCGCGTGACGCTCACCGCGGCTGGCGACATGGTCATGGCCTACGCCGAGCGCATCCTCGGGCTGACCGAGGAACTCGAATCCCGGGTGTCCGAGCTGACCGGCGAACTGTCGGGCATCCTCCACCTGGGCACCAGCACCACCATTGCCGGCTACTGGCTGCCCTGTCTGCTCGAGGGCTTCAAGCGGCGCTATCCGCTGGTCGTGCCGCGGGTGTCGGTGGGCAACTCCCACCTGATCGAGAGCCGCGTCATGGATCGTAATCTCGATGTGGGCCTGATCGAGATCGTCACCGAAGAGCCTACCCTCGACCGGGTTGCCGCCGGGCAGGACGAGCTGCAGCTGATCGTCGCCCCCGGCCATCCGCTGGCCGCCGAAAAATCCGTGCGCGCCGAACAGATGGTGGGCTACCCGCTGCTGCACCGGGAACCCGGCAATGGCATTCGCGATCTGGTGGATCAGTTTTTCATCGCGGCCGGCATTCCGCTCGAAGATCTCAACGTGACCGCCGAACTCGGCAGCCTGTCGTCGGTCAAGCACATGGCCGCTCAGGGCTTCGGCATCGCCGTGGCCTCGAGTGCGGCCATCCGCAGCGAGGTTGCCAGCGGTGCGCTGGTGGGTGTTCCGCTCAATCCGCCGCTCTACACCCCGCTGGAAGTCATCCTGCTCAAGGACAAGTTCCGCTCGCGGCTGGTAAGCTCTTTTGCCGATTTCGTCGTCGAGGAAATCGCCCGTTTGTCGTCTGAAAGAAACTGAATTCCGCACCATGCCCCGTCCCATTCGTGCCTCGATCGATCTCGAGGCCCTGCGTCACAATTACCTTCTAGCTAAAAACCGGGCCGGCCATGCCAAGGCTTTCGCAGTGGTCAAGGCCAACGCCTACGGCCACGGCCTCGACCGCGCGGTGCGCGCCCTGGGCGAAGTCGCCGATGGTTTCGCGCTGCTCGACCTGGCCGAAGCCCGCGCGCTGCGCGCCGCCGGCATCTCCCAGCCGATTGCGCTGCTCGAAGGCTTCTTCGAGCCGGCCGACATCGCTGAAATCCTTGCGCTCAAGCTCACCCCGGCCATCCACTGCGATGCCCAGCTGGCGATGCTCGAGCGGGCCCGGCTTGCCGAGCCGATCGACGTGCTTCTCAAGATCAACTCCGGCATGAACCGGCTGGGCTTTACCGCCGACAGCTTTCCGGCCGCGCTGGCGCAGCTCCGCTGCATCCCCGCGGTGCGCGACATCACGCTGATGACGCATTTTGCCCAGGCTGACGACGAGACCGGCATCGGCGCCCAGATGGGTGTGTTCCGGCAGATCACCGCCGGGCTCAAGCTGCCGCTGTGTCTCGCGAATTCGGCGGCGCTGCTGCGCTTTCCCGAGGCCACTGGTCACATCGTGCGGCCGGGCATCATGCTCTACGGCGCTTCGCCGATGCCCGATCTGCTGAGCGCCGAAGCCATTGGCCTGCGTCCGGTGATGAGCCTGACGACCGAGATCATCGGCGTGCAGGACATTGCCGTTGGCGAGCGGGTGGGTTACGGCGGCACCTTTGAAGCCACCGGCCCGACCCGGGTCGGAGTGGTGGCCTGCGGCTATGCCGACGGTTACCCGCGTCATGCCCCCACCGGCACGCCCATCCTTGTCGACGGGCGGCGCACGCGCACGCTGGGCCGGGTGTCCATGGACATGCTGGCCTGCGATCTCACCCACCTGCCGGATGCCGGCATCGGTTCGCCGGTTACGCTGTGGGGCGAAGGCCTTGCCGCCGACGAAGTGGCCGCAGCCGCCGGGACCATCAGCTACGAGTTGTTCTGTGCCCTTGCAGCCCGCGTGCCGGTTGGCGTGCGGGGAGATGCGGCCTGATGGCGAAAGTCAAAACGGTGCATGTGTGCTCCGAATGCGGTGGCAAGTCGCCCCGCTGGCAGGGGCAGTGCCCCCACTGCAATGCCTGGAACACCCTGATTGAATCGGTCGTCGAGCCGGAAGCGCCGGTGGCCAAGCGCTTTGCCGCGCTGGCCGGCGAGACCAGCCGCCTGCAGACCCTGGCCGACATCAAGCCGCAGGAATCCGCCCGCGTGCCGACCGGCATCGAAGAGTTCGACCGGGTGCTCGGCGGCGGGCTGGTGCCCGGCGGCGTGGTGCTGATCGGTGGCGATCCGGGCATTGGCAAATCAACCCTGCTGCTGCAGGCTCTGGCGCTGCTCTCGGGGCATCTCAAGGCCCTCTACGTCAGCGGTGAGGAATCTGCCGAACAGGTGGCGCTGCGCGCATCGCGCCTGCAACTCGACGCCCACGGCCTGCAGTTGCTGCCCGAGATCAACCTCGAGCGCATTCTCGGCAACCTGCGTGACATCAAGCCCGACGTGGCGGTGATCGACTCGATCCAGACCGTTTATTCCGAAGCGCTCAGCTCGGCGCCGGGCTCGGTGGCCCAGGTGCGCGAATGCGCGGCCCAGCTCACCCGCTTTGCCAAGCAGAGCGGCACCACGCTGATCATGGTCGGCCACGTCACCAAGGACGGCACGCTGGCCGGCCCGCGGGTGCTGGAGCACATCGTCGACACGGTGCTGTATTTCGAGGGTGACACCCATTCCAGCTTCCGGCTGGTGCGTGCCTTCAAGAACCGTTTTGGCGCCGTGAACGAGCTGGGCGTGTTCGCGATGACCGAGAAGGGCCTCAAGGGCGTCAGCAACCCGTCGGCGATCTTCCTCTCCCAGCACGGCCAGCAGGTGCCCGGCTCGTGCGTGCTGGTCACCCAGGAGGGAACCCGGCCGCTGCTGGTCGAAATCCAGGCGCTCGTCGATAGCGCCCACAGCCCGAGTCCGCGGCGTCTCTCGGTTGGCCTGGAGCAGAACCGGCTGGCGATGCTGCTTGCGGTGCTGCACCGGCATGCCGGTGTGGTGTGCTTCGATCAGGACGTGTTCGTGAACGCAGTGGGCGGCGTGAAGATCGCCGAGCCGGCGGCCGACCTCGCGGTGCTGCTGGCAATCGTCTCGTCGCTGACCAACCGTCCGCTGCCGCGGGAGCTGGTGGTGTTCGGCGAGGTGGGCCTGGCCGGTGAAATCCGCCCGGCACCCCGCGGGCAGGAGCGCCTCAAGGAGTCGGCCAAGCTGGGTTTCAAGCTGGCGCTGGTGCCCAAGGCCAACGCACCCCGGCACGACATCCCGGGGATGCGCGTGGTGGCCGTGGAGCGCATCGAAGAGGCGCTGGAGCGTTTGCGCGAGTTGGCGGACGGCTGAGTTACGGTTTTTTGCAATGCTGCGGCGCGGAAAGCCGCAGAAAACGTAGATATTCGTGGCACATCCTGAAAAGAGCCATGTAAGCTAGCGCCCTGCGGGTGGTGTGGTGTGCACAGCTGGCACCAGGCGTCACCTGTGGCGGCTTCTCTCTATCCACCCATTTCTTTCATTACACATTAAGAGCTATGAACAAGACTGAATTGATCGATGCGCTGGCTGGCAAGAGTGGTCTGACCAAAGCCGATGCCGGCCGTGCTGTTGACGGCGTCATGGAAATCATCTCCGAAGCACTCGGCAAGGGCGAAAGCGTAACCCTCGTCGGTTTCGGTACCTTCTCGGTTGGCGAGCGTGCTGCCCGCGTGGGTCGCAACCCGCAAACCGGTGCCGAAATCCAGATCGCGGCTTCCAAGCAGCCGAAGTTCTCGGCCGGCTCCAAGCTGAAAGACGCAGTAAACGGCTAAGTGCCAGCTTTTCGGGCGTGTTTCTGCACGCAGCGAAAAACAGAAAATGGCGATCCTTCAGGGTCGCCTTTTTTTGTTCACTGACTGGCAAACACGGACTGGCAGACGAGGCCCGCTTTATTGGCCCTTCCATGATCCTGAACAGAACGTGCCCCGGCCGGCTCCGTAAAATCGACGGAGTTGGTGTCCGGCCTTCCGCGCTGGCGCCCTGAATCCGGCGACACGATCATCACTGAATCACTTTTCCGTTGTGTGCCGTTCGCCCTGGCTGCGAGCCTGCTCGGTGCCTGCGCGGGCCTGCCGCCGCCGGTCGGGCCTGATTACGTGGCACCTGAAATCATCCTGCCGTCCACCTGGTCTGCGGCAGCGTCGGCGGGGGGCGTCGAGGCGGGCGGAGATCTCGCCCGCTGGTGGCGGCAGCTGGGCGATCCGCGGCTCGATGGCTTGATCGACGAGGCGCTGGCCGGCAGCCTCGACCTGCGCCTCGCCCAGGCCCGCCTGCGTCAGGCGCGGGCCAGCCGGGAGCAGGCGGCGGGAGGGCTTTTCCCGGTGCTGTCGGGCTCGGCCGGCGCGAGCCGCAGCCGCAGCGCGGCCAATCTTGCCAGCCTGCCGGCCCGCACGATCTACGATGCCGGTTTCGATGCAAGCTGGGAAATCGACATTTTTGGCGGCACGCGGCGCGGCATCGAGGCGGCTGGCGCCGATCTGGCGGCCAGTGAGGCCAGCCTGGACAACACCCGCGTTTCACTGGTGGCTGAAGTGGCCCGCAATTACATCGAGCTGATCGCCTTCCGGCGCCGGCTGGCCATTGCCCGTGACAACCTCGCCAGCCAGAGCGAGACGCTGCAGATCACCCAGTGGCGCTATCAGGCCGGGCTTGCCGCCGGCAGTGACGTGGAGCAGGCCCGCACCAGCCGCGAGCAGACCCGCGCCGGCATTCCCGATCTGGAGATCGGGCAGGCCGAAGCCGGGAACCGGCTGGCGGTGCTACTGGGCCGGCTGCCCGGAAGCCTGCAGGCGCAGCTGGCCGAAGCGCGCGAGCTGCCCGATTTGCCGGCGGCTGTCGGCGCCGGTATTCCCGCCGACGTGCTGATCCGTCGCCCCGACCTGATTGCCGCCGAACGCACGCTTGCCGCCGAGACGGCGCGCGTCGGGCAGCGTCTGGCGAAGCGTTTTCCGAGCCTCGACCTGGGGGCTTCGTTTGGCTGGCAGGCCTACAGTTTTGCGGCCCTTGGCGGAAGCGGCAGCCTGGCGCGGGCGGTGAGCGGCACGCTGGCGGCAACGCTGTTCGACGGCGGTCGCCTGAAGAGTGCGGTGGACATCCAGAGTGCGGTGCAGGAGCAGGCGCTGGTGTCCTACCAGGGCAGCGTGCTGGCAGCGCTGGAAGAAGTGGAAAACGCGCTGTTTGCCTATGCCGCCGGGCGCGAGGGGGTCGAGGCGCGGCGGGCGGCGGCCGTGGCGGCGCGGAATGCGGCGCAGCTGTCGCGCAATCTTTACCAGTCGGGGCTGGTGGATTTTCAGAAAGTGCTTGAAACCGAACGCACCCGGCTGAGTGCCGAAGACGCGCTCGCCACCGCCGAGGCCGGCATGCGGACCAACCTGATCAAGCTCTACAAGGCGCTGGGCGGCGGCTGGGCGCATTCCGCTGCCTGGCCGGCAAGCGCAGGCCCGAAGGGCAAGGAAGCGTCATGACAGAAACTGCAAAAAAACCGCCGGATGACTTGCTCGCCATTTTGAATTCGGCACCAAAGGGTGTGCTCGGGGGCGGCTGGTTGCGCCGGCTGTTGATCGGGGCCGGCGTGCTGGCCGCGCTGGTGCTTGTCGGCCTGATTTTTTTTTCGGGCGAAGACAAAGCCACCGGGCGCTACCTCACGGAGGAAGCGCTTACCGGCAATCTGGTCGTTACCGTGTCGGCCAGCGGAACCCTTCAGCCGACCAAATCCGTCGACGTGGGCAGCGAGCAGTCCGGCACCCTGGCCAGCGTGCTGGTGCAGGAAAACGATCACGTCAAAAAGGGCCAGCTGCTGGCTCAGCTGGATTCCGCAAAGTTGAAGGATGCGGTGGCCAAGTCCACGGCGGCGCTGGCTGCGGCCGAGGCGTCGGTGGCCCAGGCGCGGGCGACGGTGGTGGAGGCGAAGGCGTCGCTTGCACGCATGCGCCAGGTGGCCGTGCTGTCCGGCGGGCAGGTGCCGGCCAGGACCGAACTCGAAACTGCCGAGGCCGGCGTGTCGCGGGCGGTGGCCAACGAGGCGGCGGCCCGCGCCACCGTGGTGCAGGCCGAGGCGGTGCTCAAGACCGACCAGACCAACTTGTCCAAGGGCACGATCCGTTCGCCAGTGGATGGCGTGGTGCTGACGCGCAAGGTCGAGCCGGGGCAGTCGGTGGTCGCGGCGATGACCATTCCGGTGCTGTTCACACTGGCCGAAGACCTCGCGCGCATGGAGTTGCAGGTGAAGGTGGACGAGGCCGACGTGGGCACCGTTAAGCTCGGCCAGCCGGCCAGTTTTACCGTGGCGGCGTGGCCGGGGCGCAATTTTCCGGCCACCATCCAGCGCGTGGGCCTTGGTTCGACGATCACCGACAATGTGGTGACTTACAAAACCGTGCTCACCGTGGCCAACGACGACCTGGCCCTGAGGCCGGGCATGACGGCTACGGCCTCCATCGTCACCGCCAGCCGCGAGAACGTGCTGCTGGTGCCCAATGCCGCGCTGCGCTTCACGCCGCCGCAGGTGAGCGCGCCCAAGCCTGACGGCGGCATCGTGGCCGGTTTGTTGCCGCGTCCGCCGGCCGCGCCAAAAAAGTCGCTGAACGTCAGCAATCCCGGTGCGCCGCAGTTGTGGGTGCTGGACAACGCCACGCCGCGGGCCGTGCCGGTAAAAACCGGTGTCAGCAACGGCCGCCTCACCGAGATCCTGGGGGGCGAGTTGAAGGCCGGGATGGCGGTGATCACCGATTACCAGGAGGCGCCGCGGTGAGCACGGCGCCGGCTCTGATCGAGCTTTCCGGCATCGCCAAAACCTACGGCACCGGCCAGGCGGCTTTCCAGGCCCTGCGTGGCGTCGATCTGCGAATTGTCTCTGGCGAGTTCATCGCGGTGATGGGGCCGAGCGGTTCGGGCAAATCGACGGCGATGAACATCATCGGCTGCCTCGATACGCCAAGTGCCGGCGAATACCTTTTTCAGGGCGTGCACGTGGAGCGGCTGGGGCGCAACCAGCGGGCCCTGCTGCGCCGGCATTGCCTGGGTTTCGTCTTCCAGGGCTTCAACCTGCTGGCCCGCACGTCGGCCCAGGAGAACGTCGAACTGCCGCTGCTTTACCGCGGCGAGGAGGCCGCGGCCCGCCACGCCGCAGCGAAGGCGGCGCTGGCGCGGGTGGGCCTGGACGGGTGGGAGGCGCACACGGCGGCCGAGCTTTCCGGCGGCCAGCAGCAGCGCGTGGCCATTGCCCGGGCCATCGTCACCAGCCCGCTGGTGCTGCTCGCCGACGAGCCCACCGGCAACCTCGACAGCACGCGCAGCCACGAAATCATGGAATTGCTGGCGGCCCTGAACCGGGAGCAGGGCATCACCATCATCATGGTGACCCACGAACCCGACATGGCGGCCTACGCCCGGCGCATCGTGCATTTTGTGGATGGCGCGGTGGCCAGCGATGAAGTGAAGGATGAAGCTCGGGAGGAGGGCGTGGCGTGCTCCTGAGTGCCCTGCTGCTGGCCCTGCGCGAGATTCGCCGCAACCTGATGCGATCGTTCCTGACGGTGCTGGGCATCGTCATCGGGGTGGCGGCGGTGATCACGATGGTGACCCTCGGCAACGGGGCGACGCGGATGGTATCCGACCAGATTTCCAGCCTCGGCAGCAATCTGCTGATGCTGCGCCCCGGCCAGCGCCTCGGGCCGGGGCGTGACAGCGCGGGCTCGCCCAGCTTTCGCAAGGCGGATGTCGAAGCGATCCGCAGCCAGGTGAGCAGCCTGCAGGTGGTGGCGCCGGTGGCCGGCAGTTCGGTGACCCTGGTGGCGGGCAACAACAACTGGTCGGCCTCGATCAACGGCACCACCAACGCCTACCTGATTGCCGGCAACTGGAAGCTGGCGGCCGGCCGGGAGTTCCTCGACGACGAAGAGCGCGCCGGCAAGGCCGTGTGCATCATCGGCGCCACGGTGAAGAAGGAGCTGTTCGGCAGCCGGAATCCGCTGGGCGACGAGATCCGCGTCAAAACCTTCACCTGCCAGGTGATCGGCCTGCTGGCCTCGAAGGGGCAGGGGGCGATGGGCATGGACCAGGACGACATCGTGCTGATGCCCATCAGCACCGTGCAGCGCCGCCTCACCGGCACCCAGGATATTCCGACGATGATGATCGCGCTGCAGAACGGCGCCGACACGCCGGCTGTCATGGCGCAGATCCGTTCGCTGCTGCGCGAGCGTCGCAAGCTCGCCGAAAACGAGGCCGACAATTTCAACATCATGGACACCCGGCAGATCGCCGAAACGCTCTCCGGCACCATCCGCACCATGACCGGCCTGCTGGGGGCGGTGGCGGCGGTGAGCCTGCTGGTGGGCGGCATCGGCATCATGAACATCATGCTGGTGTCGGTCACCGAGCGGACGCGGGAAATCGGCATCCGCCTCGCCATCGGGGCCCTCGAGAACGAGGTGCTGCTCCAGTTCCTGATCGAGGCCGTGGTGCTTTCGGCCTTTGGCGGGCTGGTCGGCATTGCGCTGGCCTTTGTGACCTGCATCGGGCTGTCGTCCCTGATGCACATGCCCTTCTTGTTCAATCCGGGCATCAATCTGCTGTCCTTCTGCTTCTCGGCCGCCATCGGCGTGGTGTTCGGATATTTTCCGGCCCGCCGCGCTGCGCAGCTCGACCCCATCGACGCGCTGCGTCACGAGTGACGGGCGGCGCTTCAAGCCGTTCCGGGTCGATGCCCGCGGCGCTTGAAGAAGATCCAGCCCTTGCTGTAAACCCCCCGATTCGACGAGTTCCCGCGCCTGCAGATGGCTGGCGGCGATGGAATGTCTTCTGTTTTACGCATTCCGAGCGTGTGCCTGCGGTGACGATTGGGTATGCGTGTGGATTTGTGACGAAAGTCACGGTTTTGTGGGCTATAAGCCGATTTCCTACGTAAATATTAGAAACGATTAAAATGACAAAAACAACAATTTCGTTAAAATAAGCGAAGACAATTTTTACCCGCATTGCAATGAATCCGATGATGAAGCGTCTCTTCCACACTGTTCGCGACGGCATTTTCATCGTCGGGCGGGATGGCGTCGTGCGTTTCGGGAACGAAGCCGCCCTGTGCCTGATTCCGTGCCGGGTCGGGGTCGCGATGCCCAACCCGGCGCTGCTGCGAATGATCGAGGCGGTGAATGGCGGCCATGTCGCTGTGCCGCACGCGGCGGATATCGAGATTGGTGAGGATTGCCTGGTGGCCGCGGCCGACACGATTCGCGCCCACCTGCTGGCCAGCCCGGTGGGTACCGATTACGTGGTGATCCTGCATAACCTGACCGAAGAGCATTTTTACGCCAGCGCCATTGCCAACCTGTCGGGCATGGTGGAGCGGGAGTGCGGCGCGAATCTCGAGCGTTTCCAGGCGGGGCTGGATGCACTGCTGCTCAGCATGAACGCCATTGGCGAGCGTGCGCCGGGTCTGGCTGATCAGGCCCGCGATGCGGTGAGCGAAGGGCGCAAGCTGCTCGATGCCCTGCGACGTCTTGCCGATCTGGCGCGCATCACCGGTGGCGAACCGATTGCCGACGACGAGCGCATTCCGGTGCCCGAGTGGATCAACGGCTGCGTGGATCTGCTGCGGCCTGCGGCCACGCTGCGCGGTATTTCGCTGCTGGTGGAGCGTCCCGCCGACGAGATGCCACCTGTTTATGGCAGCCGTGCCTGGCTGGGGCGGGCCTTCGGTGAGCTGCTCGACAACGCCATCAAGTACGGGCCGGCACGCTCGAACGTGCTGGTGAGCTTCAAGCAGAACGGCAACTTCCTGTTGATCTCGGTGCGCAACTACGGTGATCTCGTGCCGATTCATCTGCGCGAACGGCTGTTCCAGGTGCTCTACCGGGGACGCAACGCCGAACGCAAGGACACGCCGGGTCTCGGCCTCGGACTTGGCCTGGCCCGCCAGATCGTGCAGATGCACGGCGGCAACCTGACCCTTGCTTCGGCTGAAGACGGCATGACCGATTTCACGATTGAACTGCCCACTGGTGCGCCGAGCGGCGACGCCAAGGCCCTTGATCTTGCCCAGGCCCAGCGCTACGCGCAGGATCTGGCGCGACTGATGAATCGAAACAAGCGCAAAACCGAGGGAGCTGAACAATGAAATCGATCGTATTGGTGGTCGAGGACCAGCCGGACATCCGCAAGCTGATTCGCATGACCCTGGATTTCGGCGAGTTTGAAGTTCATGAAGCCGAGAACGGTGTAAGCGGGCTGCGCATGCTGGGGGCGGTGCGGCCGAACATCGTGCTGCTCGACGTGATGATGCCGGGCGAGCTGGATGGTTTTCAGGTGTGCCGGAAGATCAAGGAAGCCCGTGAAACTGCCGGCACGATGGTGGTGATGCTGACCGCACGCGGCCAGCAGGCCGACCTCAACGCCGGGCGAGACGCCGGCGCCGACGCCTATCTCACCAAGCCTTTCAGCCCGCTGGAGCTGATCGACAAGGTGGAAAGCCTGCTCGAGCAGCAGGCCCGGGAAACTGTCTGAGCACGCGCACAAGCCTTCTGTTTATTTGGGATTTCCATGAAAAACGCCGTGCCTGACCGTCGTCGCTTCATCCAGTCCGCGCTCGTCCTGGGGGCCGGTGCGGCCCTGCCGGCCAGCGCCCGTGCCGCAGCGGCACCGGTGCTGATCGGTTTCGACGCGGAGCTGCGCGACCTGACCAGCACTTCCGACGAAGCGATTCGTGCCGGGCTGGATTTTGCGCTGGCCGATATCAACCAGGCCGGCGGCGTGCTGGGCGGTCGCCCGCTCGAACTGGTGGTGCGCGACAACCGCACCGTGCCGGCGCGCGGTGTCGACAACGCCATCGAATTTTCAATGATGAAGGACATGGTGGGCTTTTTCGTCGGCAAGTTCAGCCCGGTGGCGCTGGAGCAGGTGCCGGTTGCCAACGGAAACCGGATCCTGATGTTCAATCCCTGGTCCGCGGCGGATGCCATCGTCGATAGCGGCGCCCAGCCCAACAACGTGTTCCGTCTGTCCCTCAAGGACTCCTGGGCCATCCGCACGATGACGCGCCACCTGCTTGCCCGGCGCAGCCGGCGGATCGGCATCCTGGTGCCCAACAGCGCCTGGGGCCGCAGCTGTGTCTCCGCGGCGAGAAACGTGCTCGACAGCAGCCGCGATGCGGCCCTGGTGGGGGTCGAGTGGTTTACCTGGGGTGGCGCGAAGAGCTTCATGGAGCAGTACGTCAGCCTGCGCCGGCTTGGCATGGAAGGCCTGCTGATGGTGTGCAATGAGCGCGATGGCGCGCTGTTCCTCAAGGAGCTGGCCACCATTCCGGCCGGCGAGCGCGTGCCGGTTGCCAATCACTGGGGTGTCAGCGGTGGCGATTTGCCCCGCCTTGCCGGCAAAGCCCTGAACGAGCTGGATTTTGCGGTGGTGCAGACCTATTCGTTCGAAACGCCTCGCAACGCCCTGGCGCGGAGCCTGGCCGAGCGGGCGATGGCCCTTTTCAGGCAGGACGATCCGTCCCGCATTCCGTCCGTGGTGGGCCTGGCGCACGCCTACGACTTGATGCATCTGGTGGCGCGGGCGATCAACCGCGCCGGGTCGACCGATGTGGCGGCCGTGCGCATGGCTCTTGAAAACCTGCCGCCCTACGAGGGCGTGATCCGCCGCTACGCGCCGGCCTTTACCGCCACCCGCCACGAGGCCCTTGGCCCGGACGAGCTGTTCATGGCGCGCTACACCCCGGATGGGCGGCTCCTCCGGATTGCGTCCTCGGGGAGCTGAGGCGATGTTCGGAAAAGCGATGTCCCGCGTGATCCGAAGGGCCACAGAGTGGCTGGGCGAGAGCCTGGCCAACCGCTTCTCGGCGCTGGCGCTGATGATCACCCTGGTCATTGTCGTGCCGCTGGGCGCCGTGGCCTACGGCATCATCCACCATCTGCTCAGTCAGAAAATAGAGGCCGAGCTGCGTAACGTGGTTGCCCTGGGCCACTATGGCCTGGAGCAAGCCCTGCGCGAGCTGAACGGCGACATCAACTCGATGGCGCGGCGTTCGCTGGTGACCAACGCGATCGGCGATTCGGAAGGGCGCGACGCCTACCTGCTGCCCTTCCTGCGCGAGTTTGTCGCAGCCGAACCGCGCATCGCCGCGATCAGCATCCACGATTACAGGGGGCGCGCACAGATCACCGTCGGCAGCGGCAGGCTGCTGGAGGACGAGATCCAGCCGCTGATCGAGGGGGTGATCAGCGGCGAGAAGGCGATCAGTACGGATCTTCGGAGCAATGCCGGCGACACCCGGCTCCTGATTGCGGCCCCGATCGTGTTTACGCCCACCCGCTCGGTGGAAGGCGCACTCAGCGTTGAAATCGACCTGCCGGCCTTGTTCGGCCGCTACTTTGCCGGAGCGCCCGAGCACCACCGGGTGCGCCTGCTCGACGGGCAGGGGCGTGAGGTGGCGCGCACCGGCGACAACACCGGCGAGCAGAATTCGATCAGCCTGGAACTCGACGAAAGCAGTGGCCTCAAGGGCTACCGCATCGAGATCGGCGTCGATTCGACGGTGGTCTACCAGTCGATGAGCCTGCTGGCTCTGGGTTTTGTCGTGACGGGCCTGTTGACCCTGGGCCTGGCGAACCGGCTGTCGGTTCGGGCTGCCGAGCGGCTTACCCGCGGGCTGCGCGAACTGAGCCGTGCCGCCCGCGAGATTGAGGAAAGCGGCGACAGCACGCGCCTGTATCGTCTGCCGATCCAGGGTTGCGACGAGATTGCCACGCTGACCCTGGCCCTGAACCGCATGATGGTTTCGGTGCGTGGCGCCCACGAGGCGCTCGAAGCGCGCGTCGAAGCCCGCAGCCGGCAGCTGGCCGAAACCCAGGGCCGGCTCGCGGCCATTCTCGATTCGCTGCGTGACGTGGTGTATTCGTTCTCGCCCGATTTCGTGAGCGTGCTCTACATCAGCCCCTCGGTCACCGAACTGACCGGCTCGGATATGGCCCAGTCGCCGGATTCGCCCTTCGGCCTGACCAGCTTCATCCACCCGGACGAACGCGAAGCCGCGCGCAAGGCCTATCTGCAGGTGCTCTCGGAGGGTTACGGCGAGCAGCGCTACCGGATCGTCCGCACCGACGGGGAAATCCGCTGGGTCAGGGACCGCTTCCATGTCGTGCTGGACGAGGAGGGCACACCGCTGCGCATCGACGGCATCGTCACCGATGTCACCGAAAAGGTCATGGCCGAGGAGGAGCAGGCGCGCACGGAGACCATCCTGAACATGAAGAATCGCGCCCTTGAAGCCAGTTGCAACGGCATCGTGATTGCCGACATGACCCAGCCGGAGGCGCCGATCATCTATGTGAACCCGGCTTTCGAGCGCATCACCGGCTATTCCGCCAGCGAGGCGCTGGGGCGCAATTGCCGCTACCTGCAGGGCTCCGACATGGATTCGCCCGAGGTGCGGGCCCTTCGCCACGCCATTGCCAACGAGCGTGAAACCCAGGTGGTGCTGCGAAATTTCCGCAAGGACGGCCAGCCGTTCTGGAACGAACTGTCGGTGTCGCCGGTGCGCGATCCGGTTAGCGGCAAGCTGACCCACTATGTCGGCATCCAGCACGACATCACCGCCCGCCGCGAGGCCGAGCGCCAGACCTACGAGTGGTTCGTGCGCCTCGAGACAATCTTCACCCTCAGCCCGGACGGCTTTGTGTCCTTCGACAGCAACGGCCGGCTGGCCTTTGCCAACCCGGCCTTCGAGCGCATGAGCGGCTTTACGGTGGCGGATATCGTCGGGCTCACCCTTGAAGAATTCGACGAACGCATGCGCGTCCTCGGCGATCCGGCCGAGCCCTACACGCCGGCCGGCGTCGATCTGGCCGAGAACTATCAGGATTCCCGTCGTCGTCACCGCCGCCGCACCCTGCCCATGCTGCTTCCGGCGCCACGCGTGCTCTCGCGGAGCGTGCGCCGTGTGGGCAGCAACAACACGGCCTTCGTGCTGTACTACCGGGACGTTACCCGCGAGACCGAGGTGGACCGCATGAAGAGCGAGTTCCTGTCGACCGCGGCCCACGAGCTGCGCACGCCGATGGCCAGCATCATGGGTTTCTCCGAACTGCTGCTGACCCGCAAGTACGACGAAAACCGCACCCGCGATTTCCTCGACACGATCAATCGGCAGTCCACCCGCCTGACCTCGCTGCTCAACGAACTGCTCGACCTGGCGCGCATCGAATCCCGTGCCGCCAAGGATTTTCAGCTCGTCCGCCAGCCTCTCGGGGCCATCGTCCGCGACACCGTGGCCGCTTTCATGATTCCCGGCGACAAGCGCTCGATCAATCTCGAGCTGCTGGGCGAGTTGCCCGAGGTGATGGTCGACGCCGCGAAGATCCAGCAGTCCCTGGTCAACGTGATTTCCAACGCCTTCAAGTATTCGCCGGGCGGCGGGTGCGTGGAGCTGTCCAGCGAACTGCAGGAGGACCGCATCGGCCTCAGGGTTCGCGATGAAGGGCTGGGCATGACGCCCGAACAGTGCGCGCGGGCGTTCGAGCGCTTCTACCGCGCCGACAGCTCGGGGAATATTCCGGGCACTGGCCTCGGGCTGTCCCTCGTCAAGGAAATCATCGAGATACATGGCGGCAGCGTGGACCTCGACAGCGAGGCGGGCGTCGGAACGACGCTCACTCTCTGGTTGCCCGTGGCCCCACCCATCGGGGACGCCGCACCCGCCGAAACACAGGACCAAGGCGCCGCAGCGCCTGTCCTCGAAAATGCCTGAACAAGGAGCACATGATGACGAACCGTCACGGCACGCTGCATCAATTCACCGCCTTCACGCTGCCTGCCCACGGCACGGGTCTGGCAGACCAGCTTGACGAACTGACCCGTCGCCGCGATCAGGACCACCGCGAGCGGGTCGCCGCCGAGGCGCGGCTGAACCAGCTGACCCTTGAAGTGCAGACCCTGCGCAGCGAACGCGACCGGGCCTACCGCGCGCTCGAAGATGCGCATCAGGAAACCCTGTTTCGCCTGGCGCGCGCCGCCGAACACAAGAACGGTGAGGCCGGCAACCACATGCGCCGGATCGGCCTCTTTGCGGGAATGATCGCTGAGGCGCTGGGCTACCCGGACGAATACTGCGAGCTGCTCTACAAGGCGGCCCAGCTGCACGATATCGGCATGATCGGCATCCACGAGAGCATCCTCCGTAAGCCCGGTGCGCTGACGACCGACGAATGGAAGCTGATGCGTGAACATCCGCGCATCGGCGCCGGCATCCTGTCAGGCTCGGATCTGCCCATGCTGGAGCTGGCCGCCGAGATTTCGCTCTCGCACCACGAGCACTACAGCGGTGCCGGCTACCCGCTGGGCATCGCGGGCGACGCCATTCCGCTTTCCGGGCGGATCGTCGGGCTGGCGGATTTCTTCGATGCGCTGACGATGGACCGCTGCTACCGCAAGGCCCTGCCCGATGCAGAGGTGCTGGAGATGATCCGCGAACGCCGCGGCCAGCAGTTCGACCCGCGCATCGTGGATGCCTTCATGGGCATCGCCGACAAGATCATCCTGGCCCGCGACTCTTTGAGCGAGATCGAGGCCATCTGCGACATGCCGGATGTAAACGGCGACTGGTGGATGGCGTTTTGAGCCGGCGCCTTACGGGTAAGGGCCGGTTTAAAAGGCTCAGGCCGCGCTTTCCTGGGCATCCAGGATGCGGGCGACAAAACCTGACACCGCCTCGATCACCGCTTCGGGCTGATCCTTGTGGGGCGAATGGCGGCAGTCGGCCAGCTTGACCAGATCCACGTCCGCCACCTGGCGGGCGATGCGCTCGATCTGGTCCATCGTTCCGTACTCGTCATCCTCGCCCTGGAGCGCCAGCACCGGGCAGCGGATGGTGGCGAGATAGTTCTCGATGTTCCAGCTGCGAAAGGCCGGGTCCAGCCAGATGTCCTGCCAGACGCGGAAAGTTGTCGCCGCGTCGCGGTGGTGGCGGGCGAGGCGGGCGGGCAGGTCGGTCGTCTTATAGAACTCGACCGCCTTGCGGATGCCCGCGAGGGTGAAATCCTCGACTAGCACATGGGGCGCCATCACCATGATTCCGGACAGCGGGCGGTGGGTGCCGCCGGCGTTGATCAGCGCAATCGAGCCGCCGTCGCTGTGGCCCAGCAGGAAGGGCTGCTCCAGACCCAGGGTTTGCAGCACGGCTGGCAAGGCCTCAAGGGCTTCGTCGTGCATGTAGCGGGGCGTGCGAGCCTCGCCCCGGTGCGGCGTGGAGCGTCCGTAGCCATAGCGCGAGAAGACCACCGCCTCACACCCGGTGGCATCGGCCACCCGCTGGGGAAAATCCCGCCACATGGATACGGAGCCCAGGCCTTCGTGAAGAAAGACGATCGCCGGTGCGCCCGGCCGCGGGTGAGCGGAAACAAGGCGGACGATTTCGAGTTCCGTATCGAGAATGCGCAGGGTTTTCATGGACGCTCCGGGCTGGGTTCAGTGTTTGAAAGCCCGATTATCCCGAAAACCTTCCCCGGACTCTCTTGGGGAAAGCCCCCGCGTAAACGTCGTCACCGACTAATTTCATCGAAATGCAACGAAGGGCTTCCAATTTCTGTCAGAGTGTATATAATCTTTGGCTTCACGTAGCGCCCGTAGCTCAGTTGGATAGAGTACTTGGCTACGAACCAAGGGGTCGTGGGTTCGAATCCTGCCGGGCGCACCAG
>NZ_JAOAUU010000019.1 GCF_030157465.1 Zoogloea sp. | reverse complement strand
CTTCGCCGACCTTGATGATGCCGCGCTCGATACGGCCGGTCACCACGGTGCCGCGGCCGGAGATGGAGAACACGTCTTCCACGGGCATCAGGAACGCGCCGTCAACGGCACGGTCGGGCGTGGGGATGTAGGTGTCCAGCGCCTCGGCCAGCTTCATGATGGCTTCTTCGCCCAGCGGGCCCTTGTCGCCTTCCAGGGCGAGCTTGGCCGAGCCGTG
Source organism: Zoogloea sp. (assembly GCF_030157465.1). Classification (GTDB taxonomy): domain Bacteria; phylum Pseudomonadota; class Gammaproteobacteria; order Burkholderiales; family Rhodocyclaceae; genus Zoogloea. The sequence continues at coordinate 1,363 of NZ_JAOAUU010000019.1, read as the reverse complement.
GATGATGGGGGTGGCATCACCGGGGAAGTCGTACTTGTCCAGGAGTTCGCGCACTTCCATCTCGACCAGCTCGAGCAGCTCGGCGTCGTCGACCATGTCGCACTTGTTCAGGAACACGATGATGTAAGGCACGCCCACCTGGCGGGCCAGCAGGATGTGCTCGCGGGTCTGGGGCATGGGGCCGTCAGCGGCCGAGCACACCAGCACGGCGCCGTCCATCTGGGCGGCTCCGGTGATCATGTTCTTCACATAGTCGGCGTGGCCGGGGCAGTCCACGTGGGCGTAGTGGCGGTTGGCCGTCTCGTATTCCACGTGTGCGGTGTTGATGGTGATGCCGCGGGCCTTCTCTTCGGGCGCTGCGTCGATCTGGTCGTAGGCCTTGGCGGCACCGCCAAACTTGGCCGCCAGCACGGTCGTGATCGCCGCCGTCAGCGTCGTCTTGCCGTGGTCCACGTGACCAATGGTGCCCACGTTGACGTGCGGCTTGGTCCGCTCAAATTTCTCTTTTGCCATTTTCAATTCCTAAAGAACAAACCCGTGTCACGGTTTAAGGTCTGCATCACACTGCTGGTTCGCCCCGCACGGGGACAGGGCGGCGCGTGATCGCAGACCGGCTAAAACTTTGCGAAGGCAGAGCGCTTGCGGCGCCCTGCCTTCAGTGCCTTTACTTGGCGCGCGCAGCAACGATGGCTTCGGCCACGTTGCGCGGTGCTTCGGCGTAGTGCTTGAACTCCATCGAGTACGTGGCACGGCCTTGCGACATCGAACGCAGGGTCGTGGAGTAGCCGAACATTTCGGACAGGGGCACTTCTGCCTTGATGGCCTTGCCGCCACCGACCATGTCTTCCATGCCCTGCACCATGCCGCGACGGCTGGACAGATCGCCCATCACGTTGCCGGCGTAGTCTTCTGGCGTCTCCACTTCCACGGCCATCATGGGCTCGAGGATCACCGGGCTGGCCTTGCGGCAGCCTTCCTTGAAGCCGAAGATGGCGGCCATCTTGAAGGCCATTTCGGACGAGTCCACGTCGTGGTACGAACCGAAGTGCAGCGTGACCTTGACGTCCACCACCGGGTAACCGGCGAGCACGCCCGTGGTCAGCGCTTCGATCACGCCTTTTTCCACGGCGGGGATGTACTCGCGCGGCACCACACCGCCCTTGATGGCGTCGACGAACTCGAAGCCCTTGCCGGCTTCATTGGGCTCGATCTTGAACACCACGTGACCGTACTGGCCCTTGCCGCCCGACTGGCGAACGAACTTGCCTTCAGAGTCTTCCACCGTCTTGCGGATGGTTTCGCGGTAGGCCACCTGGGGCTTGCCCACGTTGGCTTCCACGCCGAATTCGCGCTTCATGCGGTC
>NZ_JAOAUU010000018.1:10503-75441 GCF_030157465.1 Zoogloea sp. | reverse complement strand
ACACCAGCGCATGCTTCATGAACGGGATGTCTTTGCGGATTCGGAAAAATTCCATGGCAGTGACTGTTCAAATAAGAGTGGATATCTGTGGGTCGGACTTCAGTCCGACATCCCACGTTCAGCCCGCGTTGTCGGACTGAAGTCCGACCCACGGGGGAGCTGTATCAGTTGGCGTCCGCTTTCCAGATCTGCCCGATGGCGAGCTTTTCGAGCTTGCGCTTCTTGCCATAGATCAGGTTGACCAGCCCGCGGGAAACCAGGATGGCGCTGAACATGGAGGTGAGGATGCCGAGGCAGTGGACCACCGCGAAGCCGCGTACCGGGCCGGAGCCGAAGATGAGGAGGGCGATGCCGGCGATCAGCGTGGTGACGTTGGAGTCGAGAATGGTGTCGAAGGCGCGGTCGTAGCCGGTGGATATGGCCGCCTGCGGGCTGGAGCCGTTGCGCAGTTCTTCGCGGATGCGTTCGTTGATGAGCACGTTGGCATCGATGGCCATGCCCAGCGTGAGCGCGATTGCGGCGATGCCGGGCAGGGTGAGCGTGGCCTGCAGCAGTGACAGCAGGGCAATCAGCAGCAGCAGGTTGGAGGCCAGCGCAAGCACCGACACCAGGCCGAACAGCATGTAGTAGGCGCACATGAAGACGGCGATGGCGATGAAGCCCCACATCGTCGAGTGGAAGCCCTTGTTGATGTTTTCGGCGCCGAGGCTGGGGCCGATGGTGCGTTCCTCGATGATTTCCATCGGGGCGGCCAGCGAGCCGGCGCGCAGCAGGAGGGCGGTGTCGGTGGCTTCCTCGGAGCTCATGCGGCCGGAGATCTGCACGCGGCCGCCGCCGATTTCGCCGCGGATGACCGGGGCGGTCACGACTTCGCCCTTGCCCTTTTCGATGAGCAGGATGGCCATGCGCTTGTTGATGTTCTCGCGGGTGACGTCCTTGAAGATGCGGGCGCCGGCAGAATCCAGCGTGAGGTGCACCGCCGGTTCGTGGTTCTGGCCGTCGAAGCCGGGCTGGGCGTCGGTGAGGCGCTCGCCGGTGAGGACAACCTGCTTTTTCACCAGCAGCGGGCTGCCGCCACGCTCGGAGTAAAGCTCGGTGCCGGGCGGAATGCTGCCCTGCATGGCGGATTCGAGGGCGCCGGGGGTGTCGTCGACCATGCGGATTTCAAGGGTGGCGGTGCGGCCGAGGATGTCCTTGGCCTTGGCCACGTCCTGCACGCCGGGCAGTTGCACGACGATGCGGTCGAGGCCCTGCTGCTGGATCACCGGCTCGGCCACGCCGAGTTCGTTGATGCGGTTGTGCAGGGTGGTGATGTTCTGCTTGATCGCGAATTCCTGGATGGTCTTCTGGGCCATCGGGGTGAGGGTGGCGCTGAGCTTGAAGTCGGCGCCTTCGGTGCCTTCGACGAGCTGGAGATCGTTGGTGCTGGCGCTGATCACGCTTTTGGCGCGGGCCTGGGTTTCGACATCGCGGAACTTGACCACGACGCTCTGCCCTTCACGGGTGATGCCGGCGTGGCGGACGTTCTTGTCGCGCAGCAGGGTGCGCAGGTCGCCGGTGGTGGCGTCGAGGCGCTTGGTGACGGCGCCCTTCATGTCGACCTGCAGCAGGAAGTGCACACCGCCACGCAGATCGAGGCCCAGGTACATGGGCAGCGCGTGGATCGAGGTGAGCCACTGGGGGCTGGCCGAGAGCAGGTTGAGCGCGACGACGTAGGACGGGTCGGCGGCGTTCGGGTTGAAGGCCTTTTCGATGGCGTCCTTGGCCTTCAGCTGGGTGTCGGTGTCGCGAAAGCGGGCCCGCACGCTGGTGAGATCGGCAAACAGGCCGTCGTGCTGCAGGCCGGCAGCCTTCAGGCTGTCTTCGACGCGCGCCATGGTGGCGGCGGAATCGAGCTTGAGGGTGGCCTTGCCGCTGGAAACCTGGACGGCAGGCACCTCACCGTAGAAGTTCGGCAGGGTGTAGATCAGCCCCCACAACAGGACGAGGCCGATGAGGAGGTTTTTCCAGAGCGGATAGCGGTTCATGGTCGGGCGGGAAAAAGGAGGGGGCGCTGCAAGGCAAAACGGCCGGGGCGGGGGCCCGGCCGTCTGGCTGGAATCAGATCGATTTGAGGGTGCCCTTGGGAAGCACGGCGCCGATGGCCTGCTTCTGGACGATGATCTGGGTGTTGGCGGCGACTTCCACGTGTACATAGCCGTCGCTGATCTGCACGACCTTGCCGACGATACCGCCCTGGGTCAGCACTTCGTCGTTCTTCTGCAGGCCTTCGAGCAGGGCCTTGTGTTCTTTGGAGCGCTTCATCTGCGGGCGGATCATCAGGAACCACAGCACGATGAACATGAAAATCAGCGGCAGCATGCCGGTGATGCTCGACAGCGGGTCTTGCGCGGCGGCGGTGGCCTGGGCGAAAGCGTTGGAAATCAGCACATTAAACTCCGGTAGGCAGATACAAAGTTTTGAATTATAGCAGCAGGAGCCTGCAGGCTTTCGACCGGGCATAGCAGGCGTTGGCTTGCAAGTTGTGGGTCGAACGAAGTTGTGGGTCGGACTTCAGTCCGACGCGGAGGCTGAAAGTGCGCTGTCGGACTGAAGTCCGACCCACAGGAAATCCCCGCGCCTTTTGTGGGTCCGACTTCAGTCCGACGTGGAGGCGGCAAGCCCGGATACCCACGTCAAACTAATACCATGGAAATTTATGGCACTACCATGACCTACAACGCCCTTCGCAAAGGCCGTGTGTCGATTCCGGGGCAGATCTATCTTCTTACCGCCGTGACCTGGGACCGCACACCGTGGTGCCAGGATTTTCGGCTTGGCCGGGAGGTGGCGGGCGTGCTCCATGGCGTAGCGGTGGCCTACCCCGGTCTGTCCCTGGCGTGGGTCGTCATGCCCGATCACATGCACTGGTTGGTTCAGCTGCCGGACGGTGTGTCGCTCGAACGCCTGATGCAGATTTTCAAGGGCCGCAGCGCCCGCGCACTGAATGTCGCCGGCCTGCGGACGGGCCCTGTCTGGCAACCCGGCTTTCATGATCGCGCGCTGCGCAAGGATGAAGACCTCCTCGCCGCCGCCCGCTACCTGCTTGCCAACCCCTTGCGCCGCGGCCTTGTTCAGCGTGTCGGCGATTATCCCCTGTGGGATGCCATCTGGATTTAGTGCCTGCTTTAGCCCTGTTTAAGCCCTTGCTGGAGCCCCTGTGGGTCGGACTTCAGTCCGATGCGGAGGCGGAAAGTGCGCAGTCGGACTGAAGTCCGACCCACAAATTCGTTCGACCCACAGGAAGACGTTGCGGCGCACAGATGCCCGACCCGCGATTCCACAAAAAAAGCGGCGTCTGCCGTGAGGCAGACGCCGTCAAAATCTCCACGAGGGAGAGGAGGGAGAAAAACACTGTTGGGCCGGCCACCAGGGCCGGCGGGCGACGATCAGGCCGCCTTGTTCCTTGGGTTGCAGAACCGCTGCCAGTTGGCAGAGATCGTGCTGATCATGTCTTGTGCGGCGAGCAGGGGCAGAAGGCCCATGCGGTGCTGGCTGCGCACGAAGGTTTGGACGTTCGGGTTACAGAGGGTGTTTTTTTCTTCATCGAGCAGGTCGAGGAAGCGGGCTTCTGCGGCGCCCCAGAATTCGGAAGTGCCCACCCAGCCGGTTTCGGCGGTGGCCTCGCGGACAGCTTTGTTCCAGAGGATTTCGGCGCGTTTGAGAGAAACGCCGGCTTTGTTGGCGTGCCAGGGTAAAAGTTTCGGTGATTTCATGACTGTTGCTCCTTGGGGTAGCACCAAACACGCGGGTTTCATGCCGACAAGCTTTTGGGCTGCCATTATGGTGCGACGCAATATTGATATATTCAGGGTTAAGCTCTTGTTGTGCAAGGGATTTAAACCCTGATCCCGTCGTGTTTGCTGCATTGCACAATTAGAGTGTAGGTAAGCCTGAGGGCAACCGCAAGCGGCGTTGCATTTTGTTTCAGGTACTTCGTCACGACTGACGTATTCGCGCAACGTGGTGCGTTTTGATGGAGTCGCGTTGTGCGCCGACCCGCTGCCCGTTGTGCCGGTGCCGGGCGGTAGAATGGCGCGCTTCGCCGCCCACCTTTTTGTGACATGTCCCAGCTTCTCGACAACCTCAATCCCGAACAGCTCGCTGCGGTAACCCTGCCGCCCCAGCACGCCCTGATTCTTGCCGGCGCCGGTTCGGGCAAGACCCGGGTGCTGACGACGCGGATCGCCTGGCTGATCCAGAACCATCACTGCAGCGCCCAGGGCATCCTCGCCGTAACCTTTACCAACAAGGCCGCCAAAGAGATGGTGGCCCGCCTGTCGGCGATGTTTCCGATCAACACGCGCGGCATGTGGATCGGCACCTTTCACGGCCTGTGCAATCGTTTCCTGCGTGCCCATCATCGGGAAGCCGGCTTGCCCCAGCTGTTCCAGATCCTCGATTCGGGTGACCAGCTGGCTTCCATCAAGCGCCTGCTGAAAACCCTCAACGTGGACGACGAAAAATTTCCGCCCAAGGAGTTGCAGCACTTCATCAACGGGCAGAAGGAGGCGGGAATCCGCCCTGCTGCCGTTGAAGCCTGGGACGACTTCACCCGTCGCCGGGTCGAGCTATACGTGGAGTATGAGGCCCAGTGCCAGCGAGAGGCAGTTGTGGATTTCCCCGAGTTGCTGCTGCGCAGCTATGAATTGCTGGAGCGCAACGAGCCGATCCGCCGGCATTACCAGGCGCGTTTCCGCCATATTCTGGTGGATGAGTTCCAGGATACGAACGTGCTCCAGTACCGCTGGCTGAGCCTTCTGGCCGGCAAGGGCACCGAGGGCGGCGCGAGCCTGTTCTGCGTGGGCGACGACGACCAGTCGATCTACCGCTTCCGCGGCGCCGAGGTGGGCAACATGCGCGATTTCGAGCGGGATTTCAGGGTTGGCAGCGTGATCCGGCTGGAGCAGAACTACCGCTCCCACGGCAACATCCTGGATGCCGCCAACGCGCTGATCGCCCGCAACAGCAAGCGTCTCGGCAAAAACCTGTGGACCGACCGGGGCGCCGGCGAGCCGGTGCGCATTTATGAAGCCTTCACCGACTCGGACGAGGCGCGGTGGATCGTCGAGGAAATCCAGTCGCTGGTGCGTGACGGCATGAGCCGTTCCGACATCGCGCTGCTGTACCGCTCCAACGCCCAGTCGCGGGTGCTCGAACACCAGTTGTTCTCGAGCGGTGTGGCGTATCGGGTGTATGGCGGGTTGCGCTTTTTCGAGCGCCAGGAAGTGAAGCACGCGCTGGCCTACCTGCGCCTGATCAACAACCCGGACGACGACACGGCCTTCAACCGCGTGGTGAACTTTCCGACCCGCGGCATCGGCGCCCGTTCGCTCGAAACCCTGCAGGACGCGGCGCGCACCTTCAACACGCCGCTCTATCAAACGGTGCCGCACCTGACCGGCAAGCCGGGCACGGCGCTGGGGCAGTTCGTCGGCCTGATCGAGCGTCTGCGCCAGGAAACGGCCAACCTGCCGCTGCACGAAATCGTCGAGCACGTCATTGAGCGCTCTGGCCTGAGCGCCCATTACAAGGCCGAGAAAGAGGGCCAGGAGCGCCTTGAAAACCTGGCCGAACTGATCAACGCTGCGGCCAATTTCAGCGCCGAAGCGGGCGCCGCCTACGAGGCCGAGGAGGGCGCGGTGGACGGTTCGGCGCTGGCGGGTTTTCTCGCCCACGCGTCGCTCGAAGCCGGCGACCACCAGGCCGACGCGGGTTCCGAGGCGGTGCAGCTGATGACCGTGCATGCGGCCAAGGGGCTGGAGTTCGACGCGGTGTTCCTGTCGGGGCTGGAGGAAGGGCTTTTTCCCCATGAAAACAGCATTCTCGAATCCGACGGGCTGGAGGAGGAGCGGCGCCTGATGTACGTGGCGATGACCCGCGCGCGGCAGCGGCTCTACATCAGCTTTACCCAGAGCCGCATGCTCCACGGCCAGGTGCGCTACAACCTGCGTTCGCGCTTCCTGGAGGAAATCCCCGAGGGGCTGACCAAGTGGCTCACCCCGCCCAGCCCGCGCCGCAGTTTTGTATCGGAGCCGTCGACGCGCTACTACAACCCGGGCGCCGCCAAGCCTGCCATGGCCAGCATGCCGCCGCCCCCGCCGATGAAATCCCGCGACCTGGGCGGCCTCTCGATCGGCCAGAGCGTGCAGCACGCCCGCTTTGGCGACGGCGTGATCGTTGCGGCCGAGGGGAGCGGCAACGATGCACGGGTACAGGTGAAGTTTGAAACCGCTGGCGCCAAGTGGCTGATGCTGGCGGTGGCCAAGCTCACGCCGGTTGGCTGAGCCGCGCCGCCTTCCTGCGGGTCGGGTTTCAGCCCGACTGCGCGGGGGTGTTTCAGCTCTGGCGCAGTTCGGCGTGCAGCGCGGTGAATTCCTGGGCCAGCTTGTGCTTGGGGTCGAGGTGGATCATCGGCTTGGCCTGTTCGTGGCTTTCGCGAATCCTGATCGAGCTTGAAAGATACGTCTTGAAAACCGGCAGGCCTTCGGCAATGAGTTCCTGGACCAGTTTTTGCGGCAGGCTGGCGCGGGGCTGAAACTGGTTGACGACGATGCCTTCGACTTCCAGGTCGCGGTTGTGGTCGGCCCGGATCTCCTGCACGTTCTCCATCAGCGCATACAGCGCGCGGCGCGAGAAGTCGTCGCAGTCGAAGGGAATCAGGCACAGCTGGGTGGCGATCAGCGCCGAGCGGGTGTAGAAGTTGAGCGCCGGCGGGGTGTCGATGAAGATCGCGTCGAAATCGTCGGCCAGTTCGTCCAGCGCATCGCGCAGCTTGAAGATCTTGTAGCGGGATTCGAGCTTGCCCTGCAGTTCTTCGAGCTGCGGGTGCGAGGGCAGGATCGACAGGTTGGCGAAAGGCGTGGGCTGCACGAAGTCCGCGGTTTTCTTGGGGCTGAACTTGAACGAGAGGGTCTGCTCGAACAGGCCGGCGAGCGTGTCGTCCATGTTGTCGGAGGCGTCGCCGAGCAGGTAGTGGGTGGAGTTGCCCTGCGGGTCCAGGTCCACCACCAGGGTGCGCAGGCCCTGTGCTGCGCTGATTGCGGCGAGGTTGCAGGTAATCGTGGATTTGCCCACGCCGCCTTTCTGGTTGAAGACCACTCGTCGCATCGTTTCTCCCCTTTGTCTCTTGCGTTTTGGAATGCGCGCGATTGTGCCATGCAATCGGGGCGACTCCGTATTTACCGAAGGTGCGTAAATGCGCATGGTCGGGTAAACTCGTATAACAATAACTAAAGTGCAGTCTTCGTCGCCCCCTCCTTCGGCGGCGGAAACCCGGTTCTGCGTGAGGTGTGCCCCGCGCAATTCCGTCAGACAATTCAAATGCCCGTTTCGGGGCATCCGTAACGATTCCCGATTTTCGGTCCGCCGCCAGCTCGCGCAACCTGCCGCTGGCCTTGGCCGTTCACCGGTGGGTCGCGATCGAATCACACTGTGAGCAGAGACAAACTATGGACAAGGATTTTATTGCCGCCGCCCTCGATTACCACCGCAGCCCGACTCGCGGCAAGATTTCGGTGGTGCCGACCAAGGGTCTGACCAACCAGCGTGATCTGGCGCTGGCGTATTCTCCCGGCGTGGCTGCGGCCTGCGATGCAATCGTTGCCAATCCGGCCGACGCGCAGGAGTACACCTCCCGCGGCAACCTGGTGGCGGTGATCACCAACGGCACCGCGGTGCTCGGCCTCGGCAACATCGGCCCGCTGGCCGCCAAGCCTGTTATGGAAGGCAAGGGCTGCCTGTTCAAGAAATTCGCCAACATCGACGTCTTCGATATCGAGCTGGCCGAGAACGATCCGGACAAGCTGATCGACATGATCGCCGCCCTCGAGCCGACCCTCGGCGGCGTCAACCTCGAAGACATCAAGGCGCCCGAGTGCTTCTACATCGAGCAGAAGCTGCGCGAGCGGATGAACATTCCCGTCTTCCACGACGACCAGCACGGCACCGCCATCATCTCTGCCGCGGCCATGCTCAATGGTCTCAAGGTGGTCGGCAAGGATATCGCCAAGGTCAAGGTTGTGGTGTCGGGCGCCGGTGCGGCGGCCATCGCCTGCCTCGAGCTGTGGTGCGGCCTCGGCATTCGCCGCGAAAACGTTTTCGTGTGCGATTCCAAGGGCGTGATCTACGTCGGCCGTGACGAAAACATGGAGCCCACCAAGGCCCGCTACGCCCAGAAAACCGAGTGCCGTACCCTGGCCGACGCCATGGTCGGTGCCGACGTGTTCCTCGGCCTGTCGGCTGCCGGCGTGCTCAAACAGGACATGGTCAAGACCATGGCCGACAAGCCGCTGATCTTCGCGCTGGCCAACCCGACCCCGGAAATCATGCCGGAGCTGGCCAAGGAAGTGCGCCCCGACGCCATCATCGCCACCGGCCGTTCGGACTATCCGAACCAGGTGAACAACGTGCTGTGCTTCCCGTTCATCTTCCGTGGCGCGCTCGACGTGGGCGCCACCAAGATCAACGAAGAGATGAAGCTGGCCTGCGTGAAGGCCATCGCCGAACTGGCCGAAGCCGAGCAGTCCGACGTGGTGGCCCAGGCCTACGGCGGCGCCGACCTCAACTTCGGCCCGAACTACCTGATTCCGAAGCCCTTCGATCCCCGCCTGATCGTCAAGATCGCCCCCGCGGTGGCCCAGGCGGCCATCGATTCCGGCGTGGCGACCCGCCCGATCGACATGGACGCCTACGTCCAGAGCCTCAACGAGTTCGTCTATCAGTCCGGCATCATCATGAAGCCGGTGTTCACGATGGCCAAGCGCGTGCCCCTCGAGCAAAAGCGCGTGCTTTACGCCGAAGGCGAGAGCGAGCGCGTGCTGCGCGCGGTGCGTGCCGTGGTCGATGAAAACCTCGCCCGTCCGGTGCTCATCGGCCGTCCGGCGGTGATCGACATGCGCATCGAGAAGTGCGGCCTCAACCTCAAGGCCGGACGTGATTTCGATGTCGTGAACGTCGAATCCGACAGCCGCTACCGCGAGCTGTGGCAGGAGTACTACCGCCTGATGGGCCGCGATGGCGTCACGCCGGATTCCGCCCGCGAGGCCCTGCGTCGCGACTCGACCCTGATCGGCTGCATGCTGCTGCGTCGCGGCGACGCGGAAGCGCTGATCTGCGGCACCACCGGTTCGTACGACGAGCACTTCCGTCACGTGGAAAGCCTCATCGGCCTCAAGCGCGGCGCCAAGCTGTTTGCCGCGATGAACGTGCTGCTGCTGCCGCAGCGTGTGCTGGCCATCGCCGACACCTACGTCAATGAGCTGCCCAACGGCGCCGAAATCGCCGAAATCGCCGAGATGGCGGCCGAGGAAATGAAGCGTTTCGGCATCGAGCCGAAGGTTGCGCTGCTGTCCCATTCCAACTTCGGCAGCGCCCGCAGCAGCTCGTCCCTCAAGATGCGTGAAGCGCGCGACATCCTGCGGGTCAAGGCGCCCGATCTGCAGTGCGATGGCGAAATGCACGGCGATTCGGCCCTGTCGACTGAAATCCGCGATCGCCTGCACCCGGACTCGACCCTCCACGGTGAAGCGAACGTGCTGGTCATGCCCAACCTCGACGCCGCCAACATCGCCTTCAACCTGCTCAAGGTTGCCAGCGGCGACGGCGTTTCGGTCGGCCCGATCCTGCTGGGTGCGGCCCGTGCGGTGCACATCCTGACCCCGTCCGCATCCGTGCGCCGGCTGGTCAACATCACCGCGCTGGCGGTGGTCGATGCCCTCGAGCAGCGCGAGGCCTCGCCGGTCTGATTGACGGCTTTGCCTGACTGAACTCCGCCCCACGGAATCCAGCTTCTCCCCGTGGGGCGGAGTTCAGTCTGACGCCTTGCTCGACGCCTCCGGTACAATCGCGTTTCGACGATGTTCCGTGAGGTGATGCATGTCCCGACTCATCCGCTTTGAACGCACCGGTGGCCCCGAAGTCCTGCAGTGGGTCGAGGCCGAGGTGCCGCCGCCGCTCTCCGGCGAGGTGCGCATCCGTCATGAGGCCGTGGGTGTCAATTTCATCGATACCTACCACCGCTCCGGGCTTTATCCGGTGCCGCTGCCGTCCGGGCTTGGCCAGGAGGCGGCCGGCGTGGTCGAGGCGCTCGGCGACGGGGTGAGCGGTTTTGCCCCCGGCGACCGCGTTGCCTACGTGGGCGGCGCGCTTGGCGCCTATTCGGAAGTCCGTAACCTTTCCGCCGATCTGCTGGTCAAGCTGCCCGACAGCCTTTCCTTCGAGCAGGGCGCGGCGATGATGATGCAGGGGCTCACGGCCCAGTATCTGCTGCGCCGCACCTACCGGGTTCAGCCCGGCGACACGATCCTGATCCACGCCGCTGCCGGCGGGGTGGGTTTGATCGTTTGCCAGTGGGCCAAGGCGCTCGGTGCCACGGTGATCGGCAGCGTGAGTTCCGACGCCAAGGCCGAACTGGCGCGCCAGCATGGCTGCGACCACACCATTGTTTACACGCGCGAGAGCGTTTCCGCCCGGGTCCGCGAGATCACCGGCGGCGCAGGCGTGCCGGTGGTCTACGATTCCATCGGCAAGGATACCTTCATGGACTCCCTGGCCTGTCTGCGGCCGCTGGGCATGATGGTGACCTTCGGCAATGCGTCCGGCCCGGTGCCGGCCTTTGAGCCGGCCATCCTGAGCAAGATGGGTTCCCTGTTCCTGACCCGCCCGACGCTGTTCCACTACACCGCCCGGCGCGAGGATCTGTTGGTCATGGCCGACGAACTCTTCGCCGTTGTGGCGTCTGGGCAGGTCCGCCTTTCGATCAACCAGCGCTATCCGCTCCAGGATGCCGCCATCGCCCACCGTGAGCTGGAAGCGCGGCGCACGACCGGTTCGACCATACTGATTCCGTAAAGATGAACGCTGCAAAAATCCATCCGGGCCTGCGCGCCCTGCTGCTGTCCGTTTCCCTTGTCGTGGCTCCGTCGCTGCAGGCTGCGCCACAGGCAGCCCCCGTGCCGGCAGTGCTCACGCCGGGGCAGGCTGCCTTCATGCAGGCCGAGGCCCGGCGCATCGAGGAAAACTTCATCCAGAAGGTGATGAGCATTACCGGCGCCACCCACGCCCAGGTGGTGAGGGCGATTCCGGCCAAGGGCCGGCTGACCGACCGCCTGGCGCGCATCTACAGTTTTCTGGAGCGGGATCTGAACGCTCCGCTGACCGACGAGCAGCAGGCGCTGATCTATGCCGCGGACGGCGAGCGCAAGCAGGCCCTGAAGGATCTGCCGGCTCAGGCTGCGGCCAAGTAGAAGATTGAAGAGGGGGGGGCAGTGAGCGCCCGGCGCGCTTTGCTGCCCCTCCGGGCGTCAAAACAGCTCGATATCGCTTTCGGGCTTCTCGCGGGGAGTGATCTTTCCGGCGGCGCACAGCACTTCGTGGCTGGCGAGCTGGTTGCGGCCGTTTTCCTTGGCGAAGTAGAGCGCTTCGTCCGCCCGGCCGACGATGTCCGGAATCGTGTCCTGGGGGTGGATGCGGGTGTAGCCGATGCTGGCCGTCACCGTGCCAACCTGGGGAAAGGCATAGCTGGCGGTGGCGGTGCGGAAGCGTTCGAGGGCGGTTTCGACCTCGTTTTCCGAGCCGGCCCTGATCACCACCACGAACTCCTCGCCGCCAAAGCGGAACAGCTTGTCCTGGTGGCGGAAACTTTCACGCATGATGCGCGCGAGCAGCAGCAGAACTTCGTCGCCGTACAGGTGGCCAAACTGGTCGTTGACGCGCTTGAAGTGATCCACGTCGACCACCGCCAGCCAGTAGCTGCCGTCGTCCTGCTGGCGGCGGCGCCGGCCGGGGGCTTCGTTTTCCGTCTGGCTGGCCATTCCGGCCAGGATCTTGCTGAGGTTTTCGTCGAAGGTCTTGCGGTTGAGCATCCCGGTCAGGGTGTCCCGTTCGCTGTAGTCCAGCAGGCTCAGATAGTTGCGGTAAAGGCCCAGGAAGCCTTCCGCGGTGCCAAGGTCGTCGTCGGCCAGGGGCTTGTCGCAGCTGACTTCGAGCACGCCCAGCACGCCCCTATCCACGCTGATCGGAAAGCAATGCACGTAGGTGCCGACGTTTTCGTTATGGCGGCGAACGATCTGGCTGTGTTCGACGCAGGCGACCATTTCCGGCCGCGAGGCGAGCGGTACGACGGCGTCGACGTCGTCGAATTCCGATGAGTAACGCACGCCATCCGCCCCCACATGGGTGATGCGTTCGAGATACTGCGCCTGGTGATCGCTGCTCACCCGGTAGATATTGACCTCGCGCGCCTTGACCAGCTCGAAAAGCGCCGACGCGACGCCAAGCTCCAGCAGGGTTCGGTCACGGTGCTGGGTGATGGACTCGACATGTTTGAGGACGTGGATCATGGGTGTCCGGGGCAATTCTGGGCAACATTGCATTTTATATGATCGCTTTTGCTTTCGCTCCCCGTTCGCACGCGATGCCGGAAATAGCTCACGAATTTCACTTTCTGCGCTGCCTTGCGTGGCGGGTCGGCGGGTGTTGCACCGAAATGCCGGCCGCCGACCCTGCGTATAATCAAGGACCCTGCCTGAGTTGATTGCGCCCCCTTTCTTGAACCACGATACCTTCGTCAACATCCTGTTTTCCCGCGTCGAGCGGGCCACCGTGACCCGTGCGCTGATCATTGTGAATGCGCTCGTGTTCGTGCTCCTGGCCGCTGTGTCGATGAGCCCGATGCAGATTCCGGCCGACTTGCTGATCCGGGTGGGCGGCAACTTCGCTCCGCTGATCCAGAAGGGCGAGGAGTGGCGCTTGTTCACGGCGCTTTTCCTGCACGGCGGGCTGCTTCACGTGGCCCTCAACATGTTTGCGCTGCATCAGGCGGGGCAGGTCGTCGAGCGCCTCTTCGGGCGCTGGGGCTTTGCGGTGATCTACATCGTGGCGGGCCTGCTCGGCAACCTGGCCAGCCTGTGGTGGAAGCCGGGGCCGGTGAGCGTCGGCGCGTCGGGGGCGATCTTCGGTGTGTATGGCGCGCTGTTGTCTTACCTGCTGCTGCAGCGCGGCTCGGTTCCAGGCGAGATTTTTCGCGAGATGCGTTCGGGCACGCTCGGTTTCATCGGCTACTCGCTGTTTGCAGGTTTCACGATTCCCGGCATCGACAATGCGGCCCACCTGGGTGGCCTGGTGGGCGGGCTGGTGCTGGGGGCGGCGTTTGCCGAGCCGATCATCGCGCCCCGGCCGGTGCGCTGGCTGGCGCCGCGGGCGCTGGCCGGCCTGCTCGCCGCGGCCCTGCTGGGCGCCGGGCTGTGGCAGACGGCGCCCCAGGTGGTGCGCAAGTTCGAGATCGATTCGGCCTACCAGCAAACCGTGCAGCGCTTTGCCCTCGAGGAGCAGGAGCTGGTTCGTGAACAGGCGGCGCTGATGGAGGCCCTGCGCCTGCGGCGTATCACCGAAGCGGCGGCCCTCGACAAGCTGGAACACGATTTCATTCCGCGCTGGGATCGGGCGATCACCCAGCTTTCGTGGCGTCAGGCCCCTGGCGGGCAAGAATGGCAGCGGGACGAACTGGTGCATTACGCCACGACCCGCCGCGACGCGCTGAAGGCGCTCGCCCAGGCGTTCGAAACGCGTCAGACGGTGTGGATCGAGCGTTCGCGGGTGCTGCAGGTGCAGGCCGACAACATCCTGCTGCAGATGCGCCTGCGCAAGTCGATGGAGACGGCCAGGCCCTAGCCGCCTGGCCTGCCACCGGAGTCTGTGATGGGCATCGTTCAGCAGATCCTGCTCATGCTTCTTCTCGTCGGGATCAGCGCCTTTTTTTCGCTGTCGGAGATCTCGATTGCCGCGTCGCGCAAGGCGCGCCTGTCGGTGCTGGCGGATGAAGGCCATCCGGCCGCGGTGCGGGTGCTGGCGCTGCAGGCGCAGCCGGGGCCTTTCTTCACGCTGGTGCAGATCGGGCTCAATGCCGTGGCGATCATGGGCGGCATCGTCGGTGACGAGGCTTTCTCGCCCTGGCTGGCAACGCTGCTGCGGCCGCTGGTGCCCGCGGAGCATCTCGATACGCTGGCGTTTGCGCTGTCCTTCACGCTGGTCACTTCGCTGTTCATCCTGTTTGCCGACCTGATGCCCAAGCGCCTCGGCATGGCGGCGCCGGAAAAACTGGCCATGGCCGTGGCCGCGCCGATGAGTTTCCTGATCCGCTGGCTGCGGCCCATCCTGTGGGTCTACAACGAGGCGGCCAACGGGCTCTTTCGTCTGTTCGGCCTGCCCACGGTGCGCAACGACACCATGACGCCGGACGAGATCATCGCGGTGGTGCAGGCCGGCGCGGATGCGGGCGTGCTCGCCCAGCAGGAGCATGCGCTGATCGAAAACGTCTTCGACCTGGATTTTCGCAGCGCCCCTTCGGCGATGACCAACCGCGACAGCGTGGTGTTCTTTACCCTGCAGGAGAGCGAGGAGAGCATTCGCCAGAAGATCGCATCCCGCCCGTTCAACCGCTTTCCGGTGTGCGATGGCTCGATCGACACCGTGGTGGGCTATGTCGACGCCAAGGATCTGCTCAATCGGGTGCTGGCGGGGCAGTCCCTGTCGATGAAGACCGACGCGCCGATCAACCCGCTGCTGGCGCTGCCCGATACGCTGACCCTCGCCGAGGTGCTGGAGCGCTTTCGCGAGGCGCGCGAGGATTTCGCGGTGATCATCAACGAATACGCGCTGGTGGTCGGGGTGATCACCCTCAACGACATCTTCCGGGCGCTGGTCGGCTCTGACGTGGAACAGGCCCAGGAGGAGCAGATCGTCCGCCGTGACGAGCGCAGCTGGCTGGTCGATGGCGCCACGACGGCGGCCGACGTGATGCGCGTGCTCGAGATCGGCGACGGCGAGGGCAGCGAGAACTACGAGACCATCGCCGGCTTCATGATGTATCACCTGCGCAAGATTCCCCGGCGCACCGACCGGGTGGAGTTCGGCGGCTACCGTTTCGAGGTGATGGACGTGGATAACCATCGCATCGATCAGTTGCTGGTGAGCCGGCTCGATCCGGACGGAGAAATCTCCGCCGAGACGTGAAACCGCAGCCGGGCGGCAGGTAAAATTGCGGGATGTCCGAATCCCACTCCCCCCGTTTCATCCACCTGCGCCTGCACACCGAATACTCGATCTCCGACGGGATCGTGCAGGTGGATTCCGCCATCGCCCGCGCGGCCGCCGACGGCATGCCGGCGCTGGGCATTTCCGATCTGGCCAACCTGTTCGGGATGGTCAAGTTCTACAAGGGCGCCCGCGGCAAGGGTATCAAGCCCGTCATCGGCGCCGACTGCTGGATCACCAACAGCGTCGAGCGCGACAAGCCTTTCCGTGTGCTGCTGATCTGCCGGAACCGCAAGGGCTACGGCCAGCTGTGCGAACTGCTCACCCGTGCGTTCATGGAGAACAAGCACCGCGGGCGGGCCGAGATCAACCGCGACTGGCTCGACGCCGATACCGCATCCGACCTGCTGTGCCTGTCGGGCGCGCGGGATGGCGACATCGGCCACGCGCTCGCCAACGGTAACCATGCTACCGCCGAAGCCCTCGCCGCCGACTGGGCCCGGCGCTTTCCCGACGCCTTCTACATCGAGCTGCAGCGCGCGGGCCACCCAGGCACCGAAACCTATATCCGCGAGGCAGTGCAGATCGCCGCGCGCCTGAACCTGCCGGTGGTTGCCACCCACCCCATCCAGTTCACCCGGCCCGAGGATTTCAAGGCCCACGAGGCGCGGGTGTGCATCTCCCAGGGCTACGTGCTGGCCGACAAGCGCCGGCCCAAGGATTTCACCGACCAGCAATATTTCAAGAGCCAGGACGAGATGGCGGCGCTGTTTGCCGACATTCCGGAAGCGCTGCAGAACAGCGTCGAGATTGCCCGTCGCTGCTCGCTCACGGTGCAGCTGGGCAAGAACTTCCTGCCCCAGTTCCCGACCCCGGAAGGCATGACCCTGGACGACTTCCTCGTCGCCGAGGCCAAGGCCGGCCTCGAAGTGCGCCTCGCCGAGCTTTTCCCCAAGGAAGAGGTGCGCGAGTCGCGGCGCGAGGAGTACGAGTCGCGCCTCAAGTTCGAGACCGACACCATCATCCAGATGGGTTTCCCCGGCTACTTCCTGATCGTGGCGGACTTCATCAACTGGGCCAAGCACAACGGCGTGCCGGTGGGCCCGGGGCGGGGTTCGGGTGCCGGTTCGCTGGTGGCCTACAGCCTGCGCATCACCGACATCGACCCGCTGGCCTACGCGCTGCTGTTCGAGCGCTTCCTCAACCCCGAGCGGGTATCGATGCCCGACTTCGACATCGACTTCTGCCAGGACAACCGCTACAAGGTCATCGAATACGTGCGCGCCCACTACGGCGCCGACGCGGTGAGCCAGATCGCCACCTTCGGCACCATGGCCTCCAAGGCCGTGGTGCGCGACGTGGGTCGGGTGCTGGATCTGCCCTACGGCCTGTGCGACCGGCTCTCCAAACTGATTCCGGTGGTGCAGAACAAGCCCCTGTCGCTGGCCGATGCCCGCGAGCAGGAGCCGCAGATCAACGAGCTGATGGCCGACGGCAACGATGGCGAATCGATCCAGGAGCTGTGGAGCCTCGCCGAGCCGCTCGAGGGCCTGACCCGCGGCGTCGGCATGCATGCCGGCGGCGTGCTGATCGCGCCGGGCAAGCTCACCGATTTCTGCCCGCTCTACATCGCCGACGGCGAGGATGCCACGCCGGTTTCCCAGTTCGACAAGGACGACGTGGAGGCCGTGGGCCTGGTGAAGTTCGACTTCCTGGGCCTTCGCAACCTCACGATCATCGAGCTGGCGCTCGAATACGTGAAGCGCCTCACCGGCAGCCGGCCCGACCTGATGAGCCTGGGTTTCGAAGACCAGGCGGCCTACCAGATCCTGCGTGAAGCCAACACCACGGCCATCTTCCAGGTTGAATCGGAAGGCATGAAGAAGCTTCTCAAGAAGCTCGCCCCCGACCGCTTCGAAGACATCATCGCCGTGCTGGCGCTGTACCGGCCGGGCCCGCTGGGCTCCGGCATGGTGGACGACTTCATCCTGCGTAAAAAGGGCCAGCAGGCCATCGACTATTTCCACCCCGATCTCACCGCCTGCCTGTCGCCCACCTACGGGGTGATCGTGTACCAGGAACAGGTGATGCAGATCTCCCAGATCATCGGGGGCTACACCCTGGGCGGCGCCGACATGCTGCGCCGGGCGATGGGCAAGAAGAAGGCCGAGGAAATGGCCCTGCACCGGGAGACCATTGCCGACGGCGCGCGCCAGAAGGGCTACGACCCGGCGCTGGCCGAGCAGCTCTTCGACCTGATGACCAAGTTTGCCGAGTACGGCTTCAACAAGTCGCACACGGCGGCCTATGCGGTGGTGACGTATCACACCGCCTGGCTCAAGGCCTACCACTGCTCGGCCTTCATGGCCGCGACGATGTCGTCCGACCTGGACAACACCGACACCATCAAGATCTTTTACGAAGACACGGTTGCCAACGGCATCAAGGTGCTGCCGCCGGACGTGAACGAATCCGACTACCGCTTCGTGCCCACCGACGCCAAGACCATCCGCTACGGCCTTGGCGCCGTGAAGGGCGTGGGCGAGCCGGCGGTGCGGGCGATTCTTGCTGCGCGCGAAGCCGGCGGGCCGTTCAAGGATCTGTTCGATTTTGCCTGCCGCGTGGACAAGCGCATGGCCAACCGCCGGGTGATCGAGGCGCTGATCCGCGCCGGCGGCTTCGACACCATCGCCCCCGATCAGCCGGCCGAGCGGGCCAAGCTGATGGCCTCGGTCGGCATCGCCATCGAAGCGGCCGAGCAGATCGCGGCCAATGCCATGCAGAGCGGGCTGTTCGACATTCCCGGCGAAGCCGCGCCGCCGATGGCGGATTACGTCAAAGTGCGTCCGTGGGGCGAGCGTGAGCGGCTCAAGGAAGAAAAGCTCGCGATCGGTTTCTTCCTGTCCGGCCACCCGTTCAACGCGTTCAAGTCCGAAGTGCGGCGTTTCGTGCGGCGCACGCTGGCCCACGTGGAGCCGAGCAAGGATCTGATCACCATGGCCGGCGTGGTCATGGAAGTGCGCGCCAAGATGACGGCCCGGGGCAAGATCGCCTTCGTGCTGCTCGACGACGGCACGACCCCGCGGGAAGTCTCGGTTTTCTCGGAAAACTTCGACAACAACCGGCACCGCATCGTGGTGGACGAGGTTTTGATCGTCGAAGCCAAGGTGAGCAACGATGATTTTTCGGGTGGTTTCCGCATCGTTGCCGACAAGCTGATGACCCTCGGCGAAGCCCGCGGCCGTTTTGCCCGCGCGCTGCAGGTCAAGCTCAACGGTGAAGTCGGCCAGACCGGCGGCGCTGCGGCGGCGGCCGAACGCCTGCAGTCGGTGCTCGAACCCTTCCGCCAGGGTGATTGCCCGGTTCGCGTGCGCTACCGCAACGCCGAAGCCGAAGCCGATTTCCCCCTCGGCTCCAGCTGGCGCGTGCGCCCCGACGACAGCCTCCTGGAAAGCCTGCGCGACTGGCTGGCACCGGATGCGGTCGAGGTGATTTACCCATGAGCGGTTTCTTTCTCCACGCGGCCCTGATCGAATCCTTGATCGACAAGGCCCGCGCGGCGCCGCGGCGGCGCAGTCATCACAACCTGCACACCGACCCCGCGGCGCCGGCCCACCGCATGCTGGTGGCGATGGAGCCGGATTCCTACGTGCGCCCCCACTGTCACCTCGATCCGGCCAAGGCGGAAACCATCATCGTGCTGCGCGGCCGGCTCGGCACCCTGATTTTCGATGCCGCCGGGCAGGTGCTGGACGCCCGGGTGATGGCGCCCGGTGCGGACGTGTTTGGTTATGACGTGCCGCCCGGTGTGTTTCACAGCATCGTGGCGCTGGAGAGTGGCACGGTGTTCGTCGAGGCGAAGGCCGGGCCTTACGCGGTGCCGCTCGAGGCCGAATGGGGCGGCTGGGCGCCGGCGGAAGGGGAGGCCGGCGTGCCGGCGTATCTGGCGCTTTTGCGGAACAGGCTGGCGGGCTGAGGGCCGCCAGGCCGCGCAGCGGGATTGGTGTCAGCCGGGGACGATGGGCGCGGCGGGCAGGGTGCCAACACGCAGGAGTTCGGTGACGGCGTCGGCGGGTAGCGGGGGGCTGAACAGGTAGCCCTGGGCCGCCGAGCAGCCTTCGTCGCGCAAGAACGCCATTTGTTCCGGGGTTTCAGTGCCTTCGGCGATCACTTCGAGGCGCAGGCTGTGGCCCAGCTGGATGACGGCGCGCACGATGGCGGCGTCGTCCGGATCGTCGGTGATGTCGCGCACGAAGCTCTGGTCGATCTTGAGGCGATCGACCGGAAAGCGCTTGAGGTAGGCGAGGCTTGAATAGCCGGTGCCGAAATCGTCGATCGACAGGCGCACCCCCAGGGCTTTCAGACGCCCGAGGATGGCTTCCACGTCGGGGCCGGACTGCATCAGCAGGGATTCGGTCAGTTCCAGCTCGAGCCAGGTGCCGTCCAGCCCGCTGTCGGCGAGGGCGCGGGCGACGGTGGCGACGATGTCGGTGCGGCGAAACTGCATCGCCGACAGATTGACCGCCACCGGCACCGGGGGCAGGCCCTGGTCCTGCCAGCTGCGGGCCTGCCGGCAGGCCGTTTGCAGCACCCATTCGCCGATCGGCACGATGAGCCCGCATTCTTCGGCCAGCGGGATGAAACGGGCTGGCGAAATTCCGCCCATCACGCCGCTGAACCAGCGCAGCAGGGCTTCCATGCCGATGATGCGGCCGCTCGAGAGGTCGACCTGCGGCTGGTAGTGGAGCGTGAATTCCCGTTGTTCGAGGGCCCGGCGCAGGCCGTTTTCCAGGTGCAGGCGCTCGAGGGCGTTCACGTTCATGACTTCGTCGAAGAAGCGGTAGGTGTTTCGGCCGCTTTCCTTGGCGTGGTACATGGCGGTGTCGGCGTTTTTCATCAGCGTCTCGACGCTGTTGCCGTCTTCCGGGTAGAGGGCGATGCCGATCGAGAACGACGTGCCCAGCTGCTGGCTGTCGATTTCGAAGGGCGGTTCGAGCTGGACGAGGATTTTTTCGGCCACCCGCGCGGCGTCGTCGGGGCTGTCCACACCGGTGAGCACGATCAGGAATTCATCGCCGCCCTGGCGGCTGACCGTGTCGGTGTCGCGGATACAGTTCGAGAGCCGCAGCGCAACGCCCTGCAGCAGCTGGTCGCCCATCAGGTGGCCGAGCGAGTCGTTGATTGTCTTGAAGCGGTCCAGGTCGAGGAACAGCAGCGCGATGCGGTTGCCCTGGCGGGCGGCGTTGGCGAGGGCTTGCTCCAGGCGGTCGTGGAGAAGCGCCCGGTTGGGCAGGCCGGTCAGCGGGTCGTGATGGGCCAGGAAGGCGATGCGCGCCTCGGAGGCCTTGCGTTCGGTGATATCGGAAAAAACCGCCACGTAATGGGTCAGGCGTCCGCCCTTGTCGCGCACGGCGCTGATCGACAGGGAAGAGGGGTAGAAGGTGCCGTCCTTCCTCCGGTCGCGCACTTCGCCCTGCCAGAAGCCGAGGATCTCGATGTCCCGCCACATGGCCTCGTAGAAATCCTGGTCGTGGGTGCCGGAGCGGAGCAGGCGGGGCGTCTTTCCGATGGCCTCTGCTTCGGTGTAGCCGGTGACCTCGGTGAAGGCCCGGTTGACCGACAGGATGCGTTCGTCGGCGTCGGTGACGATGATGGCTTCGACGCTGTTGCTGAAAACGGTCCATGCCAGCTTCAGCTGCTCTTCGTGGCTGCGCCTGACGGTGATGTCGGCAATCGTCGTGACCACGCCGCGAACGGTGCTGGATTCGTCCTCGAAGAGGGGAACCGCGTTGGTCCATACCCAGCGTCGGGTGCCGTCCCGGCGATTCACGCCGAGCATGCCGGAGGCCGGCTTGCCGGTTTCGAGCGCCTGTATGGCGGGAATCTGGCTGCGCTTGATCGGCTCGCCGTGCTCGTCGAGGTAGAGGGCGAGGTCGCCCAGCAGGTGCAGTTTGCTCATTTCGGCGTCGGAGAGGCCGAGGATTTCCGAGGCCGCCGCGTTGTGCAGCTGAAGCATGCCATTGGCGTCGCGCATGATGACGCCTTCGCCCATCGAGGCGAGGAGGGTTCTCATGCGGGTTTCCCGTTCGCGCAGTTCGGCCTCGGTGTTGCGCCGGTCGGTGATGTCCAGGCAGAAGCCGATGAACCCGGCGAAGGCGCCGGACTCATCGTGGATCGGACGTCCGGTGTCGATGACCCAGCGGTATTCCCCGTCGTGGCGGCGCAGACGGTATTCCATCTCGAGCGGGGTCTGGGCGGCAAAATGCCCAAGGTAGGCGCTGACGCAGCGGTCGAAATCGTCCGGATGGATGCCGGCGGTCCAGCCGTCACCCAGCTCCTGTTCAAGCGGACGGCCGGTGAACTCGAGCCATGTCCGGTTGAAGTAGGTGCAGCTGGCGTATTGGTCGGCACGCCAGATCAGGGCAGGAAAACGCTCGAACAGCGCGAGCGGGAAATCCTGCGGGGCTGGATTCCGGGGATCGGTAGAGTCGGTCGTTGAGGCCACGGCGGATGTCGGGAATGAATCGCTTCCGTTAAGAATTGCACATTAACGGCAATTCCTTCGTGAATCTAAATACTCCTGCCTGCAGGCGCTACACGGTGGCTTCGCGGTGAAAGCCGGTTTTGGCGGGCGCTTCGGCGGGCGTCCAGTCCACAAGGCTGACGCGTGCGGCGGGCGGGCCGCGGCGGGCCCATTCAAGGATGGCCTCCATGGCGGCTGGCGCGCCGGCGACGAGGGCTTCGACGCTGCCATCGCTGCGGTTGCGCACCCAGCCGGACAGGCCGAGTGCGGTGGCCCGGGCGTGCAGCGCGTTGCGGTATCCCACGCCCTGCACGTGGCCCCGGATGCGCACGAGGCGTGCGCCGGTTTCAGCGCTGGCCGTCATCGGAGAGCGGCGGGAGCAGCACCTTGGCCCGGGCCAGGGCACCGTAGATGTCGCCGCAGATGTTGTTGATGCCGACCTCTTCGGCGAAGCCGGAGCGGCTGATCAGCGAGGCGGGCTGCTTGTCGAGGTTGCACAGGATGAGCGCACAGCCGTGCTTGTGGAGGTTCTTGCACAGGTTTTCCAGGCCTTCCAGCGCGGTGGTGTCCAGGTTCACCAGGTGGTGCAGTTCGAGGATCACCACTTCAGGGTGTGCCTGGGCCGGGTCGAGCAGGGTTTCCAGTTTGTGGATTGCGCCAAAGAACAGGGTGCCATAGATGGAGTAGGCCACCACCCGTGGCGAGCCGTCCGGGTAGAGGAAGCCCGGCAGCATCGACAGTTCGGCCAGCGGCAGGCGCTCGACGCGGGTCAGGTTGGACATGTGATAGATGAAGAACAGGCTCGCCAGCACCATGCCCAGCTCGACGGCCAGCGACAGATCGAAGAAAACGGTGACGAAAAACGTGCTGAGCAGCGTGGTGCGGTAGGCGATGCCAAAGCGCCGGATCTCGCGGAATTCGTGCCATTCGCCCATGTTGACCGCCACCACTACCACGATGGCCGACAGGGTGGCGAGCGGAATGTGACTGGCGAAGGGCGCCAGCACCAGCACGATGGCCAGCAGCACCAGCGCATGCACCATGCCGGCCACCGGCGTGCGGCCGCCGGTGCGCACGTTGGTGGCGGTGCGGGCAATGGCGCCGGTGGCGGCAAAGCCGCCGAAGAGCGGCGCGACGAGATTGGCGATGCCCTGGGCGATGAGTTCCTGGTTGGGGTCGTGGCGATCGTCGATGGCGCCGTCGGCTACCCGCGCCGAGAGCAGCGATTCGATGGCGCCGAGCAGCGCGATGGTGAGGGCCGGGGAGATCAGCTTGCCGAGGGTGGCGAGCGAAAGTTCGGGCAGCGCAAAACCGGGCAGTTGTTGCGGAATGCCGTTGAAGCGGCTGCCGATGGTTTCGACCGGAAGGTGCAGGATGGCGTTGGCCACCGTGGCGAGCACCAGCACGGCCAGCGGGCCGGGCAGGCGCGACAGGGCGCTGAAACGTCGGGCCACATGGTTCCAGGACAGCAGCACGACGATGGAGGCCACCGAGAGCGCGACGGTGGGTATGTCCACGGTGTTGAGGTGGGTGATGAGCGCCTCCATCTTGCCGAAGAATTCGCCCGGCAGATGGTCGATGCGGAGGCCGAGAAAATCCTTGATCTGGGCAATGAAGATCACCACCGCGATGCCGTTGGTGAAGCCGATCACCACCGTCTTGGGAATGAAGCGGATCAGGTTGCCGAGCCGGAAGGCGCCCATCGCGACGAGCATGGCCCCGGCCAGCATGGTGGCGACGAGGAGGTTCTGCACGCCATATTCGATGACGATGCCGTAGATGATGGGGATGAAGGCGCCGGTCGGGCCGCCGATCTGGACGCGCGAACCGCCCAGGGCGGAAATCAGGAAACCGGCGACGATGGCAGTCCAGATGCCGGCGGTGGGGCTCATGCCGCTGGCGATCGCAAAGGCCATCGCCAGCGGCAGGGCGAGCACGCCGACGGTCAGGCCGGCGGAGATGTCATGGGATAGCTGGGCCTTGCCGTAGCCGGGCAGGGTGTCGAGGATCTTGGGGTGGAACGAGATTTTCATGGCGCCTCCGCAGTCGAGGAATAAACGGTTTGGCGCCAAAGGGCGCCGTGTGCGGAGGGATGGCGCCGTGCCCGGTGCGCTGCAGGACGATCCAGCGCTTGCAGGCGGTGAGCGTGCCGCCGGGCCTGCCGCGACCCGTCATGCGGCCGACCGGGATGGACAGAAAAACGCGGGCGCTGCCCTGGAGTTTTCTGTCGGGCATATGGTCTGGCTGCTCAGGAAAACGAGCTGTCGTTGGCGGCCTTGTTGCCGCGGGAGGCTGCGTGCAGCACTTCCACGAGCATCTTGACCGCCGACACGAAGACCAGGGCGATGCCGATGCAGACCGAACTCCAGGCATGCACCGCGTTGGCCGGAAAGCCCGACACGATGGACGCACGGCCTTCGATGAGCCAGGCGGCGCCGACGGCAAGAATCAGCACGCCGATCATGTCGAGCAGGGCCCAGCCCCAGAAGGCCGGGGTGAGGCGGGGAAGGGGGGATCGGTCAGCGGGCATGGTGGCTGTGAAGGCTAGAAGGAATGGCTGACATAAAACTGACATCAGGCTTGCTTTTTGGCCGGCCTGCGGACGGGTTTGGCACCCGGCCCGCAGGATGTTTGCCGGCGGGCGATTGTTACTTGACGCGCATGCCCGGCACGGCGCCGGCGTCGGGCGACAGGATGAACAGGCCCGGAGTGGCGCCGGTGTCGTCGGAGCCGGCCAGCACCATGCCTTCCGACATGCCGAACTTCATCTTGCGCGGGGCGAGGTTGGCGACCATCACCGTGAGACGGTCGACCAGCGTGGCGGGGTCGTAGGCGCTCTTGATGCCGGCGAAGACCTGGCGGGGCTTCATCTGGCCGTTTTCGGTCTCGCCGATGTCGAGCATCAGCTTGATGAGCTTGGCGGCGCCTTCGATGTGCTCGGCGGAGACGATCCTGGCGATGCGCAGGTCGATCTTGGTGAAGTCGTCGATGGAGATGAAGGGCTCGAACTCGTCGGCCTGGGCGGCTTCGGTCTTGGCGGTGTGGGCCTGGTGCTGGGCGTGGCGCTGCTCGGAGGAGGCTTCCTTGGCGGCGGCCTTGGCCGGTTTGGCGTCGGCGGCGGCCGGGGCGAGGGAGTCGCGGTTGGCTTCGAGGAGGGCGTCCACCTGCTTGCGCTCGATGCGGGTCATGAGGTGGCTGTAGGTGTTGATGGCGTGGCCGGCGGGGAGGGCTTCCCAGCCACCGGCGGACCAGCGCAGCGGCTCGACGGCGAGGAAGGCTTCGACCTGCGTGGCCAAAGTTGGCAGGACGGGCTTGAGGAAGCTGGTGAGGTCACGGAACATGCTCAGGGCCGTGCTGCAGACTTCGTGGAGGCGGACTTCCTGGCCTTCCTGCTTGGCCAGCTCCCAGGGCTTGTTGTCATTCACGTACAGGTTGGCGAAGTCGGCGAGGCGCATGATTTCGCGCAGCGCACGGCTGTAGTCGCGGTTTTCGTAGGCCAGCACGATCGTCTTGAAGGCCGCATGCCACTCGAGCTTGTAGTTGAATTCCAAGGCCGCGTCGAAGGCGCCGAGCTTGCCGTCAAAGCGCTTGGCGATGAAGCCGGCGCAGCGGCTGGCGATGTTCACGAACTTGCCGACCAGATCGGAATTGACCTTGGCGATCATGTCGTCGAGGTTGAGGTCCACGTCTTCCATGGTGCCGTTGGACTTGCCGGCGAAGTAGTAGCGCAGCCACTCGGGGTTGAGCTTTTGTTCGGTGTAGCTGCGGGCGGTGATGAAGGTGCCGCGGCTCTTGCTCATCTTGGCGCCGTCGACGGTGAGAAAGCCGTTGACGCACAGCTGGGTGGGCGAGCGGTAGCCGGCAAAGTGCAGCATCGCGGGCCAGAACAGCGCGTGGAAGTACAGGATGTCCTTGCCGATGAAGTGGATCAGCTCGGTGCCGGCCGCGGCCGCCGGGCCGGCTTCGGTGAAGGCCGCGACGTCGATGTCGCCGCGCTTGCCGGCGAGATTCTTGAAGCTGGCGAAGTAGCCGATGGGCGCATCCAGCCACACGTAGAAGTACTTGCCCGGCGCGTCGGGGATCTCGAAGCCGAAATAGGGCGCGTCGCGGGAAATGTCCCAGTCGGAGAGCTTGTTCTCGCCGGCGTCGCCGAGCCATTCCTTCATCTTGTTGGCGGCTTCGAGCTGCAGGCGGCGCGAGCCGTCGGGCGTGGTGCCTTGCGTCCATTCGCGCAGGAATTCGACGGCGCGGGCGTCGGACAGGCGGAAGAAGTAGTGCTCTGATGTCTTGAGCACCGGCTTGGCGCCGGACACGGCCGAGAACGGGTTCTTGAGTTCGGTGGGAGCGTAGGCGGCACCGCAGGCTTCGCAGTTGTCGCCGTACTGGTCGGCGGCGCCACACTTGGGGCATTCGCCCTTGATGAAGCGGTCCGGCAGGAACATTTCCTTTACCGGATCGTAGAACTGCTCAATGGAGCGGGTGTCGATGAGCTTGGCGCCGTCGCGCAGGCGGCAGTAGATGTCTTCGGCGTACCAGCGGTTTTCATCGCTGTGGGTGGAGTGGTAGTTGTCGAACTCGACGCCGAAATCGCGGAAATCGCGGGAGTGCTCGCCGTGTACGCGGTTGATGAGCGCCTCGGGCGTCAGGCCTTCCTTTTCGGCGCGCAGCATGACCGGCGTGCCGTGGGTGTCGTCCGCGCACACGTAATGCACCGTGTTGCCGCGCATGCGCTGGTAGCGCACCCAGATGTCGGCCTGGATGTAGCCGACCAGGTGGCCAAGGTGAATGTCGCCGTTGGCGTAGGGCAGGGCGTTGGTGACGAGGATCTTGCGCGCGGAGGTCATGGGTGGGCCTGGGACGTGATTGTTCTGAGTCCGCCATTCTAGCAAAGCGCTTCGGCCATCGCGGCCGGCTCGGGCCGGGCGATCCGCTGTACGATTTCACCGGCTCCGGGCAAGGATGCTTAACCTCGGGCCAGGTTTTGGGTAAACTGGACTAAATTACTCGGGTTTCAGCGTTTAGCGCTCCTTCGCATGTTCTCCTTTTTTCGCCGCGCGCCGGCCACCGACACCATGAGCCTCTCCGAACAAAGCGTCCTAGACAGCCTCAGGCAGTTTGCCGACCCCAACACGGGCAAGGATTACGTCTCGTCCCGCGCGGTCAAGAACCTGCGCGTGAGCGGCGCCGACGTGTCCTTCGACATCGAACTGGGCTACCCGGCCAAAACCCAGGTGGACGGGATTCGCCAGGCGCTGATCGCCCAGGTCAAATCCGTTGCCGGCGTCGGCAAGGTCAGCGTAACTGTGGGCAGCAAGATCGTCGCCCATGCGGTGCAGCAGGGCGTGAAGCTGCTGCCCGGCGTCAAGAACATCGTTGCCGTGGCCTCCGGCAAGGGCGGCGTCGGCAAGAGCACCACTGCGGTCAACCTCGCCCTGGCCCTGGCCGCGGAAGGCGCCTCGGTCGGCATTCTCGACGCCGACATCTACGGCCCGTCCCAGCCGCAAATGCTGGGCATCGGCGGCGAGCGCCCCGAAAGCCACGACGGCAAGACGATGGAGCCGCTCAAGGCCCACGGTCTGCAAGTGATGTCCATCGGCTTCCTTGTTGATGTGGAAACGCCGATGGTGTGGCGCGGCCCGATGGCCACCCAGGCCCTCAACCAGCTGCTCAAGGACACCAACTGGACCGATCTCGACTATCTCGTCATCGACATGCCGCCGGGCACCGGTGACATCCAGCTCACGCTGTCGCAAAGCGTGCCGGTGACTGGCGCGGTGATCGTCACCACGCCCCAGGACATCGCGCTGCTGGATGCCAGGAAGGGCCTCAAGATGTTCGAGAAGGTGGGCGTGCCCATCATCGGCATCGTCGAGAACATGAGCATCCACATCTGCTCCAAGTGCGGTCACGAAGAACACATCTTCGGCACCGGCGGCGGTGAAAGCATGTGCAAGGATTACGGCGTGCCTTTTCTGGGTGCGTTGCCCCTCGACATCCAGATCCGCAAGGAAGTGGACCGCGGCGTGCCCACCGTGGTCGCCGATCCGGACGGCCGCGTGGCCGAGCTCTACAAGGGCATCGCCCGCAAGGTGGCGATCACCATCGCCGAGCGGGCCAAGGACATGAGCCACAAATTCCCCAACATCGTGGTTCAGAACACATGAGCGTTTTCAGCAAAACAATGCGCGTGGGCCTCTTGGCGGCCTGCGCGGTGAGCCTGTCCGGCTGCGTGGTCGGAACCGTGGTGGGTGCGGCGGTCGACGTGGGCGTCGAAGTCGTGAAGGTGCCCTTCAAGGTCGGCAAAGGCATCTACGACGTGGTGAAGGACGACGAAACTCCCGAACCGAAAAAGGAATGAACCCAGGGCCGGCGGTTTGCGCCGCCTTTCCGTTGGTGCATGTAGAATGCGCGTTTTTGAGCAGGGGCCCAGCGTGAGCATCAAGTCAGACAATTGGATTCGCCGCATGTCGGAAGGCGATGGGCGGATGATCGAACCGTTTGCCCCTGAACTGGTGCGCCAGAACGACAGCGGCAAGATCGTCTCGTACGGCACCTCGAGCTACGGCTACGACGTGCGCTGCGCCAACGAATTCAAGATCTTCACCAACATCAACTCCACCATCGTCGATCCCAAGGCTTTCGACGAGCGCAACTTCGTGGATTTTGTCGGTGACGTGTGCATCATTCCGCCCAATTCGTTTGCGCTGGCCCGCACGGTGGAATACTTTCGCATTCCGCGCAGCGTGCTCACGGTTTGCCTCGGCAAATCCACGTATGCCCGCTGCGGCATCATCGTGAACGTGACACCCCTCGAGCCCGAGTGGGAAGGCCACGTGACGCTGGAGTTCTCGAACACCACGCCGCTGCCCGCCAAGATCTACGCCAACGAAGGCATCGCGCAAATGCTGTTCTTCGAGTCCGATGAAGTCTGTCAGACTTCCTACAAGGACCGGGGTGGTAAATATCTGGGTCAGACCGGCGTCACCCTGCCAAAAATCTGAAATACTAGCCAGCTAAAGTGGCGAACATCGGGCGGACTCTGCGCAAGCACGCAAGTCCGCCCTAAGCTTTTTGTTGATCCGCCCGCGCGAAACGGGCATCTAGGAGTCGAGCATGCGCTTCAACTTTCCGGTCATCGTCATCGACGAGGATTACCGTTCGGAAAACACCTCCGGCCTGGGCATCCGGGCCCTGGCGGAAGCTATCGAGAAGGAAGGCCTGCAAGTGCTGGGTGTGACCAGCTACGGTGACATGGCGTCCTTCGCCCAGCAGCAGAGCCGGGCCTCCACCTTCATCCTGTCCATCGACGACGAGGAGTTCTCGTCGCCGGAAGCGACCGAGAAGGCCATCGCCGATCTGCGCGCCTTCGTCAGCGAGATCCGGATGCGCAACGCCGACATCCCCATCTTCCTGCACGGTGAAACCCGCACCTCCCGCCACATCCCCAACGATGTGCTGCGCGAACTGCACGGCTTCATCCACATGTACGAAGACACCCCGGAATTCATCGCCCGCAACGTGGTGCGCGAGGCCAAGTCCTACCTCGAAGCGCTGCCGCCGCCGTTCTTCCGTGCGCTGACCCACTACGCCTCCGACGGCTCCTATTCGTGGCACTGCCCCGGCCACTCCGGTGGTGTGGCCTTCCTCAAGAGCCCGGTGGGCCAGATGTTCCACCAGTTCTTCGGCGAAAACATGCTGCGCGCCGACGTCTGCAATGCGGTTGAAGAACTCGGTCAGCTGCTCGACCACACCGGCCCCGTGGCCGCTTCCGAGCGCAATGCGGCGCGCATCTTCAATGCCGATCACCTGTACTTCGTCACCAACGGCACCTCCACATCCAACAAGATCGTCTGGCACTCCACCGTGGCGCCGGGTGACATCGTGGTGGTTGACCGCAACTGTCACAAGTCCGTCCTGCACGCCATCATGATGACCGGCGCGATCCCGGTCTTCCTGATGCCGACGCGCAACAACTTCGGCATCATCGGCCCGATCCCGAAGAGCGAGTTTGCCTGGGAAAACATCCAGAAGAAGATTGCCGCCAACCCCTTCGCGACGGACAAGAACGCCAAGCCGCGGGTGCTCACCATCACCCAGTCCACCTACGACGGCATCCTCTACAACGTCGAGGCCATCAAGGAAGAGCTGGACGGCAAGATCGACACCCTGCACTTCGACGAAGCCTGGCTGCCCCACGCCGCCTTCCACGACTTCTATGGTGACTACCATGCCATCGGTGCCGACCGGCCCCGCTGCAAGGAGTCCATGATCTTCTCCACCCAGTCCACCCACAAGCTGCTGGCCGGCCTCTCGCAGGCATCCCAGATTCTCGTGCAGGACGCCGAGAACAACCATCTGGACCGGGACGTGTTCAACGAGGCCTACCTCATGCACACCTCCACCAGCCCGCAGTACGCGATCATCGCCTCCTGCGACGTGGCGGCCGCCATGATGGAAGCGCCGGGTGGCACCGCGCTGGTCGAAGAGTCCATCGCCGAAGCCCTCGACTTCCGCCGCGCCATGCGCAAGGTGGACGAGGAGTGGGGCGCCGACTGGTGGTTCAAGGTATGGGGCCCGGACGACCTTTCCGAGGAAGGCATCGAGGAGCGCGAAGCCTGGATGCTCAAGCCCGGCGAGCGCTGGCACGGCTTCGGCAACCTGGCCGAAGGCTTCAACATGCTCGATCCGATCAAGGCCACGATCATCACCCCGGGCCTCGACGTGGATGGCGAGTTCGCCGAGCGGGGCATCCCCGCCGCGATCGTCACCAAGTACCTGGCCGAGCATGGCGTTATCGTCGAGAAGTGCGGTCTTTACAGCTTCTTCATCATGTTCACCATCGGCATCACCAAGGGCCGCTGGAACAGCATGGTGACCGAACTGCAGCAGTTCAAGGACGACTACGACAAGAACCAGCCGCTATGGAAAGTCCTGCCCGAGTTCGTCCAGAAGAACCCGCGCTACGAGCGCGTCGGTCTGCTTGACCTGTGTAAGGAAATCCACGAGGTTTACCGTGCCCGCGACGTGGCCCGCCTGACCACCGAGATGTACCTCTCCGACATGGTTCCGGCCATGAAGCCGGCCGACGCCTTCGCCAAGATGGCCCACCGGGAAATCGACCGGGTCTCCATCGACGAACTCGAAGGCCGCGTCACCAGCGTGCTCCTGACCCCCTATCCGCCGGGCATTCCGCTGCTGATCCCGGGTGAGCGCTTCAACAAGACCGTGGTCCAGTACCTGAGTTTCGCGCGGGAGTTCAACGACCGCTTCCCGGGCTTTGAGACCGATGTGCATGGCCTCGTGAAGGAGCTGAAGGACGGCCGCATCCACTACTACGTGGATTGCGTGCGGGGCTGAGCCAGAGCCAGAGTACCGGCCCGGTGCTGCGACAAAAAAAGGCCGTC
The DNA here is from genome assembly GCF_030157465.1 of Zoogloea sp. GTDB lineage: Bacteria > Pseudomonadota > Gammaproteobacteria > Burkholderiales > Rhodocyclaceae > Zoogloea. Next base: position 44,442 of record NZ_JAOAUU010000018.1, on the reverse strand, counting down.
GGGGGAAACCCCGGCGGCCTTTTTGTCGATGGCTTTTCCCGGGGCGCTGCTTGTTACGGTTCACCTCCGGTTGCTGTTCTGCTGGCGGGGCAGCAGGTGGCCGTTGAGCGAAACCACGGCTCAGGCCATCGCCTGAACCCAAGCCCTTGTTCCCTTTGAAGATGTCCAGCCGTGCTTACCGCGCCGGCCGCTGGTACGGAATTTGCCGATTGAGCGGGCTGCTTGCTCAAGCCAAATCCAATCGACAAAGGGGATTCCATGAAATCATTCCGTTTCAAGACGGTCGGGCTCGTCGTCGCGCTGACCTGCTCTGCCGGCGCGACGCTGGCGGCGCCGTCATTGCAGGACGCCGTCCGCGCGCTCGGTGCCGACCAGGCGAGGACGCTCGAGTTCTCCGGCTCCGGCCGCTGGTTCCAGTTTGGTCAGGCGCCGGCGCCCGATACCCCGTGGCCGCCCTTCGAGGTGAAGCGCTACGTTGCCGACCTGAACTACGAAACCGGCGCCGCCCGCGTGCAGATCAGCCGTATCCAGGTGAAGGAGCCGCCGCGGGAGCGCCCGGTGCCGGTCGAGCAGCGGGTCGACCAGTACGTACGCGGCACGACGGCATGGAGCCAGCCGGTGAATCCTCCGGCTGGCAGCAACGCCAGCCCGGCGTCCCAGCCGGCCGCGGTGGAAGAGCGTCAGGCCGAGATTCTCGCCACGCCCCAGGGCTTCCTGCGTGCCGCGCTGGCCAACCACGCCAAGCTGACACCGGTGAAGAAGGGGCTGGAGGTGAGCTTCACCGTGAACGGCAAGCACCGCTACGTCGGCAGGCTCGATGCCAATAACGATCTCACTTCGGTGAAGACCTGGATCAGCAATCCGGTGCTCGGCGACACCCTGGTCGAGACGCGCTTCTTCGGCTACAAGAATTTTGGCGGTGTGCGCTTCCCCGGCCTCATCGAACGCTACGCCGGTGGTTATCCGATCCTCGATCTGCAGGTGGCCGAGGTAAAGGCCAATGTGCCGGTGGATATCGCCGTGCCCGAAGCGGTGGCGAAGGCGCCGGTCCTGCCGGTCACGGTGAAGGCCGACAGGGTGGCGGAGGGTGTGTATTACCTCACCGGCGGCACCCATCACAGCGTCGCCATCGGCCAGCGTGATCACGTGGTGGTGGTGGAGGCGCCGCTGAACGAGGAGCGTTCCCGTGCGGTGATCGCCAAGACCAGGGAGCTCTTTCCGGGTAAACCGATCCGCTACCTGATCAACACCCACGCGCACTTCGACCACTCCGGCGGCCTGCGCGCCTTTGCGGCCGAAGGGGCGATCATCGTCACCCACGAAGGCAACAAGGGTTATTACCAGAAGGTCTGGTCGGCGCCCCGCAAGCTGGAGCCCGATGCGCTGGCCCGGAGCGGCAAGCCGGCAAAGTTCGAGACCTTCGGCGGCCGCCATGTGATTTCCGACGGCAATCGTTCGATCGAGGTCCATCCGATCAGCGACAGCGGCCACAACGACGCCTTCGCGCAGATTTGGCTGCCCCAGGAGAAGATCCTGATCGAGGCCGACGCCTACACGCCCACGGCGGCCAATGTGCCGCCTCCCGCGCCGGCCAATCCGTATTCGGTCAATCTGCTCGGCAACATCCAGGCGCTTGGCCTGGACGTGAAGCAGATCCTGGCCCTGCACGGGCCGCGGGTCGTGACGCTGGACGACCTGCGCGACGCAGTGCGTCAGAAGTAGGGCGGCAAGGCGGGCCGGCGGCCCGCTGCGCAGACGGGGAGGATCGGTCGCCGCGGGGCGCCGGTCCTCCTGACGTTTTCAGCGACGCGTGTAAGTGACGAAGGCGAAGGGCAGGCCGGATTCGGCAATCTGCCCGTCCCGGCTGGTTTCATGCCATTCGGCGATGTCGAAGGCCGGGAAGAAGGCATCGCCGGCGTAGTCCTGGTCGATCTCGGTGAGCAGCAACCGGTCGGCCAGGGGCAGGGCCTGGCGGTAAAGTTCGGCGCCGCCGATCACGAAGGCGGTTTCCGCGTCGCCGGCCGCCGTCAGCGCGTCGGCGAGGCTGCCGACCACGGTGCCGCCTGCGGCGTGAAAGTCCGGATTGCGGCTGACCACGATGTTCAGCCGTCCCGGCAGCGGCCGGAAGGCGTCGGGCAGCGATTCCCAGGTTTTGCGGCCCATGATCACCGGCTTGCCGCGGGTTGTCTCGCGGAAAAACTTCATGTCTTCCGGCAGGTGCCAGGGTAGGCGGTTTTCAATGCCGATCACCCCGCCACGGGCACAGGCGGCGATCAGCGCGAGAACCGGCTTGCTCATACCGCCACCGGCGCCGAAATGTGCGGGTGCGGATCGTAGCCTTCGAGGGTGAAGTCGTCGATCGTGAAGGCGAAGATGTCCTTCACCTCGGGGTTGATGCGCATCCTGGGCAGCGGCCGCAGCTCGCGGGAAAGCTGAAGTTGTGTCTGCTCCAGGTGATTGGTGTAGAGGTGGCAATCGCCCCCGGTCCAGACGAAATCACCGAGCTCGTAGCCGCACACCTGGGCCACCATCATCGTGAACAGCGCATACGAGGCGATGTTGAAGGGCACGCCGAGAAAGATGTCGGCGCTGCGCTGGTAGAGCTGGCACGACAGCTTGCCGCCGGCCACGTAGAACTGGAACAGCGCGTGGCACGGCGGCAGCGCCATGCGGTCCACTTCCGACGGGTTCCATGCAGACACGATGTGGCGACGGGAATCCGGGTTCTTCTTCAGGGCTTCGATCAACTGGCTGATCTGATCAATGCTGCGTCCGTCGGGCGCTTCCCAACTGCGCCACTGCTTGCCGTAGACGGGGCCCAGTTCGCCGTTTTCGTCCGCCCACTCGTCCCAGATCGATACGCCGTTGTCTTTCAGGTACTTGATGTTGGTGTCGCCACGCAGGAACCACAGCAGCTCGTGGATGATCGAGCGGGTGTGGAGCTTTTTGGTGGTGAGCAGCGGAAAGCCTTCGGCGAGATCGAAACGCATCTGCCAGCCGAAGACCGAGAGAGTGCCGGTGCCGGTGCGGTCGTCCTTGCGGTGGCCGTGTTCCGCCACGTGGCGCATGAGTTCGAGGTACTGGCGCATGGTGGGCAAAAGGGGGGCAAGATAAAAGGGCTACCAGTTTATCCGCGAGTGGCTTCGCAGGATATCCGGGCTTGCCACAGCCAGCCGCCGGAAAGCTGAAAAAATGACCTTTGTGCTAACATTGAAAATCGTCACAAAACGTTTCAGCACGCCTCCGGTGGCGGCAAAGAGGCAAACATGGGAGCAGGCACGGTCGTAAGCAATCCGCATCCGCTCATGCAGCCGGAGAAGCTGGGCCGTATCCTGACCGATATCGCCACCAACGCCGCGCCGACGGCCATTGTCGAACTGATCCGCTGGCTCGACTCCTTTCACTTCGAATGTGAATTGCCGCTGCCCGAGCTGGCCCGCCTGGTTGCCACGCTCGACGAAGCCGCCCAGCCCCAGTTGCGCCAGGCGGCCGGTCTCTATCTTTCCAATGTCTTCGGTTCGCGCAGCGTGCGCTACAAGGCGCTCGGGCGGGATTTCTACGCCAGCCTCGGGCGTGCCTACGATCTCGTGCTGGGCGGCCTGGCCGTCGATTTTTCCGTCGAACCCTCCGACACGCTGCGTACCGAGGTGCTGCTGCGCACGGTGCGGGCCGCGGCGGGTGAAATGAAATGGGTGGCCTTCGATTACCAGGAGCTCTCGCCGGAGGTCTGGCAACGGGCCGTTTCGGCCTACCGCGTCGCCCACCTGGCCGGCGGGCTGAACAGCCCGGTGAACGTGCGCGAGGGCCGCGAAACCCGCACGACGATCAACCGTGAATTCATCCGGCTGGTGGCCATGCAGTGCGCCAGCCTCGACCAGTTGTCGCCCGATCGCATCGAGGCGGCCGACAAACTGGTGCGCTACCTGCAGCATTCCCTCGCGCTGTCCCTCGAGCCGCGTGACGGCAGCCAGTTTTCCATCGATCTCGAAACCCTGGCAGCGCCGCAGCGCTGCCTCACCGTGCCGGAAGACGTGTCGGCCTCGACCCGCTATTTCCGGCCGGGGGATGTCGTGCCCATGCTGGGCGAACTGCGCCAGACGCTGGCCGAGGGGAACCTGGGCCCGGTTTTCGCGGGGATAGGCGCGTCATCGGTGACCGGCGCGATACGCCATCTGTCGCGCCAGTGGGGGCCGGTGCCGCCGATGCGGCAGTACCGCCGCCATGCGGTGCGGGGCGAGCTGGCCCTTGCTACCGGGCTGGGGTTTATCCGTACGCTGATTTCCGGCGAGGCGCAGATACGCCCGGCAGCGGCCTGGACGCTGTGCGATGCGAGTCGCAGCGGCTTTGGCGTGGCATCGCCGGTGATGGATCCGGAAATCTGCCGGGTCGGCGTGCTGGTGGGGGCTCACCTCGGGGAAGTCGGGCGCTGGGTGCTGGCGCTGGTTCGGCGGGTGCGTTCCAGCGAGCAGGGCGGGGCCGCGGTTGGCCTGCAAACGATATCCAGCGAGCCGGTGCCGGTGCTGCTCGACGATGGCAGCCGCAGCTGGAGCGGCATCCTGTGCGATCCGGTGGTGCGCGGGCGCGGGCTCCGGATTGCCTGCGAACCGGGCGCGATGCGCTCGACGCGGCCGGTCTTTGCCAAGCTTGGCGGCCGCATGGTCAAGCTGCAGCCGGGCAGGGCGGTGGTGAGCGGGCCGGGTTACCAGATTGTCGAGTGCACCCTCCTGTGAGCTCGCGATAGCAGCCGGCTATCCAATGGATTATCGGCTGCTGTTTGACGAAGACGTTTCCAGCTGCTAATTTTCGTTCCATGACCTCAAAGCAACAGACGACGCTATTCCTCCTGCCGGCCCTCTCGGGGCTGGGTCTGCTGCTGCCCTGACGGGCACACATCTTATTTCCCCTCCTGTTGTCCCAGCTGTCGCCCTGAGCGGGCGAATGGCGTTTTTGTGCGCGTCGCACCAGCACCGACCCTTCACCGGAGTCCTGCCATGAACACCCTGAATCTTGTCCTTCTGTTCCTACGACTGCGCCCCGGTTGCCAGGCCACGAGCCCGCGGCAGTCTGGCAGCCCTGCGTCCGCATCCGAACACCGTACCCGACGAAAGCAAAGGACAAGATCATCATGTTGAAGAATCCCAGCACCAAATACGCCGCCTTCCCCCCGGTCGCCCTCGCCGACCGCCAGTGGCCCGCCCGCACCGTGACCCATCCGCCGATCTGGATGAGTACCGACCTTCGCGACGGCAACCAGGCGCTTTTCGAACCGATGAACGCCGCCCGCAAGTTGCAGATGTTCAGGAAGCTCGTGGCGATCGGCTTCAAGGAAATCGAGGTCGCCTTTCCCTCCGCATCCCAGACCGATTTCGACTTCGTCCGCCAGCTCATCGAGCAGGATGAGATTCCTGCCGACGTGACCATCGAAGTGCTCAGCCAGAGCCGCGAGCACCTCATCCGCCGCACGATGGAATCGCTCCGCGGCGCCCGTCGGGCGATTGTGCACATCTACAACGCCACCGCGCCGGTGTTTCGCAAGACGGTGTTCGGCATGGAAAAGGACGAGGTCAAGGCGCTTGCCGTCGATAGCGTCAAGCTCGTCAAGCAACTCGCCGCCGAGCAGCCCGAAACTGAGTTCGTGCTTCAGTACAGCCCCGAGCTTTTCACGTCGACCGAGCTCGATTTCGCGCTCGAAGTGTGCGATGCGGTGGTGGCTGCGTGGGGGCCGAAGCCGGGCGAGAAGGTGATTCTCAACCTTCCGGCAACGGTTGAAGTGGCCACGCCCAATGTGTTCGCCGACCAGGTCGAGTGGATGCACCGCAATCTCGCGCACCGCGAATCCATCACGCTCAGCGTTCATCCCCACAACGACCGCGGCACCGCGGTGGCGGCGGCCGAGCTTGCGATGCTCGCCGGTGCCGACCGGGTCGAGGGCTGTCTCTTCGGGAATGGCGAGCGCACCGGTAACGTGGATGTGGTGACCCTCGCCTTGAACCTCTACACCCAGGGCATCGATCCGCAGCTCGATTTTTCGGACATCAATTCGGTGGCCCGCGTGTCCGAGGAATGCACCCAGTTGCCCATCCATCCGCGCCATCCTTACGTGGGCGATCTGGTCTTCACGGCGTTCTCGGGTTCACACCAGGATGCGATCAAGAAGGGCTTCGACGTGCAGCGCGCCGACGCGCTCTGGGAAGTGCCCTACATGCCGGTCGATCCGCTCGATCTCGGCCGCACCTACGATTCGGTGATCCGCGTGAATAGCCAGTCGGGCAAGGGCGGCGTGGCGCATTTGCTCCAGTCGGCCTATGGCCTCGTGATGCCGCGGCGCATGCAGGTGGAGTTCAGCGGCGCGGTGCAGCGTCTCACCGACGAAACCGGCCAGGAAGTGGATGCCCACCAGTTGTGGACGCTTTTCGGGCGGGAATACTTCGAGGCCGATACGCCGGTGCGTTACGTGGCGCATCACCTCTTCGAGGCGGGCGAGCGCCAGGGCATCCGCATCGAGGCTGAAGTGAATGGGCGCCCGGTGACGCTCAGCGGCGAGGGCAACGGCCCCGTCGAGGCGGCTGTGGCGGCGCTTCGCGTGCCGGTGCGGGTGCAGAGCTTCGAGGAGCGGTCGATGGGCGAGGGCGCCGACGCAGCGGCCGTGTGCATGGTGGAAGTGGCGATGGATGGCGTGGCCGGCAGCTGCTTTGGCGCCGGCATGCACCGCAACACCGTGACGGCCTCGGTGCGGGCCATCGTCAGCGCGGTGAATCGCATCGCCGGGCGTCAGGGCGATGGCGCGATGCCGGTTGAGGCGGTCTTCGCCGATTGCGTGGCGTAAGACGGGCCTGCGCCTGTCAGCGCAAATGAAAAGGGCCGGGAAGTTTCCCCGGCCCTTTTTGCATTGAATCGCGTTTAAACGGCGGCCAGCGCCTGGTCGAGATCAGTCAGGATGTCGTCGATGTGCTCGATGCCGATGGAGAGGCGAACCATGTCCTCGGACACGCCGGCCTTCAGCATTTCCTCGGGGGACAGCTGGCGGTGGGTGGTGGACGCCGGATGGCAGGCGAGGCTCTTGCTGTCGCCGATGTTCACCAGCCGGGTGACCAGCTTGAGGGCGTCCTGGAAGCGTCCGCCGGCTGCCTTGCCGTCGCCATCCACGCTCTTTACGCCGAAGTTGAGGATGCCCGAGGCGCGGCCGCCCATGTACTTGTGCACCAGCGCATTGTCCGGGTGGTCGGGCAGGCCGGCGTAATTCACCCACGCAACCTTGGCGTGGCCCTTGAGGAACTCGGCCACCTTGAGGGTGTTTTCGCAGATGCGGTCCATGCGCAGGGCCAGGGTTTCCACGCCCTGCAGGATCAGGAAGGCGTTGAAGGGGCTGATCGCGGCGCCCATGTTGCGCAGCGGCACGACGCGGGCGCGGCCGATGTAGGCGGCCGGGCCGAGGGCTTCGGTGTAAACGACGCCGTGGTAGGACACGTCCGGCTCGTTGAGGCGGCGGAAGCGCTCCTTGTGTTCGGCCCACGGAAACTTGCCGCTATCGACGATGATGCCGCCGATGGACGTGCCGTGGCCACCGAGATACTTGGTGAGCGAATGCACGACGATGTCGGCGCCGTGTTCTATCGGCCGGCACAGGTAGGGCGAGGGCACGGTGTTGTCCACGATCAGCGGAATGCCGTGGGCGTGGGCGATGGCGGCCAGTGCTTCGAAATCGGTGATGTTGCCCAGCGGGTTGCCGACGGATTCGCAGAAGATGGCCTTGGTGCGCGCGTCGATCAGCGGCGCAAAGGAGGCCGGGTCGCGGTAGTCGGCAAAGCGGACCTGGATGCCGATCTGCGGCAGCGTGTGGGCGAACAGGTTGTAGGTGCCGCCGTACAGCGTGGAGGCCGAGACTATGTTGTCTCCGGCTTCGGCAATGGTCTGGATCGAGTAGGTGATGGCCGCCATGCCGGAGGCCAGGGCGAGGCCGGCAATGCCGCCTTCCATGGCCGCCACGCGGGCTTCGAGCACCGCCTGGGTGGGGTTCATGATGCGGGTGTAGATGTTGCCCGCCACCTTCAGGTCAAAAAGATCGGCGCCGTGCTGGGTGTCGTCAAAAGCATAGGAGGTGGTCTGGTAGATCGGCACGGCCACCGCCTTGGTGGTCGGGTCCGGGCTGTAGCCACCATGCACGGCGAGGGTTTCGAGTTTCATCGTGTTTTTCTCCGGGTTGAATGCGTTTTTTGGGGGGCGGCTGTCCGGGTTTTCCCGGAAGGCCCGCCGGGTATTGCCGACTGCCGTTTCTGTTTGGGGCTCACGATAATACGCAAAGAATCGCGACGCTCGTCCTGATCTTCGGCAAGCCGCAGCGATCTTGGATAACGGAGGAGAAAAAAATGGAACTGAACGGACGCAAGGCGACCTGGCTCGAACTCGCCGTCGCGCCGCTGTGGCGGCTGGGGCAAACGCGGGTGCGCATCCATGCCTTGAGTGGCGGTGAGGGGCGTTGCCTTGGCATCACCGTGGACGAGCGCTGGCTGTGCGCCAACGACGGTCGCCTGACCGTTTTCGGATGCCGCGATTCGGCGCTGCGCTTTCTTGAGCTTTTGCGCATCGACCACATGGAGGACGGTTCGCCCTCCGACCTGCCGATAGGCTGCCATTGCGAGGGCGTGCAGTGCATGCGCCTCGGCACGCGGGGGCTGAGCCCCTGCGAGGGCAGCAAGGCCGCCACGCCGCGCGCCGATGGTCCGCGGCGCATCGTGATTCAGTCGCCGCCGCGCAGGGTTTCGTTCAGCACCGAATTCAGGCGCTGATCGAAGACCACCAGCACGATTTCCTCGAGCCCGCCGGATTCATCCTCCAGCGCCGCTCGGCATGCGGCAACCGCGATGCGGGCGGCCTCGGCCAGCGGGTAGCCATACACCCCGCAGGAAATGGCCGGGAAGGCGATGCTGCGCAGACCGTTGGCCTCGGCCAGCCGGATGCTGTTGCGGTAGCAGGCGGCAAGGGCTTCGGCTTCGCCGTGATGGCCGCCGTGCCACACCGGCCCGACGGTATGGATCACGTGTCTCGCCGGCAGCCTGAAACCCGGCGTGATGCGCGCCTCGCCGGTCGGGCAGCCGCCCAGGGTGGCGCAGCAGGCGGTGAGCGCCGGCCCGGCCGCGCGGTGAATTGCCCCGTCCACGCCACCGCCGCCCAGAAGGCTCGAATTGGCCGCATTGACGATGGCGTCGACAGTCAGGGTGGTGATGTCGCCCTCCCAGACCCGGATCTGTTTTTCCGTCTTCATGCTGTGCTCCTCTTGACGCGGCTTTGCCGCACACTTGCGCTGTGTTCAATCGCCCCGCTGCAGGGCGATTGTGCGCCGTTCCGGTGGCTGCGGCAGCGGGGCGACAGGTGACGACGGACTTGCCAACAGGCAGGGTTTGGCGTAAAAATAATACGGTATTACGCAATAGGGGGTGGCGTGGCAAAACCCAGGGTTGTAACGGTGCTGTCCCAGAAGGGCGGTTCAGGCAAATCAACGCTCACGATGCAGCTGGCTGGCGGGCTCGCCCGGAGCGGCCGGCGTGTGGCGATCATCGATCTCGATCCCCAGGAAACGGCCATGCGCTGGGCCCATGCGGCATCCGGCGCGGTGGCTTTTCCGGCCACGGTGGTGCATCTCGGTGCCGACCCGGCGGCGCTGCACCAGATGATCAAGACCGCAGGCAGGCAGGCCGATGTGATTCTGCTGGATTGCCCGCCGTCGATCGAGCACGCCGCCACACTGGCGTCGCTGCAGGAGGCCGATGTGGCGCTGGTGCCGGTGGTGCCGAGCCCGACCGACCTGTGGTCCACCAAGGGTGTCGAGCGCTTGATCCTGCAGGTGCAGGCTGCTCGCAAGGGCTTGAAGGCGGCACTCGTGCCGAACCGGGTGCTGCGGACCAATCTTGCCTGGGACGTGCTGGAGGTGATGCGTGATTTCACGCTGCCGGTGCTCGGCGCGTCCCTTTCCCAGCGTAATGCCTTCGCGCAAAGCGCGGTGGTCGGCGGCACGGTGTATCAACTGGGCCGGGCCGGCGCCGAAGCGGTGCGGGAGGTGGACAAACTGGTTACTGAAGTATTGAAACTGACAGGAGAAAAAGCATGAACACCAAGACCAAATCCGCTCTGCGCTCGGCGCTGCAGCAGGAAAGCGCGGCCCTCGAAGCCCGTCTGCCCGAGCCTGAAGTTACGGTTGCTGCGGCACCCGTCGAGGCTCCGGCCGCTGTCGAGGCTGCGCCGGCGGCTGTGGTCGTCGAGGCGCCTGTGGTTGAGGCGCCTGTGGTCGTGGCCGCTGCCGTGGCCGTCGAGCCGGTTGCGGCGCCCGCTGTGAAGGCGGCTTCCCGCGTCGCCAAGGCCGCGCCGAAGGCAGCTCCGAAAGCCGCACCCAAGGCTGCGCCGAAGATCGCCAAGGCAGTTGCTGCCCTGGACGTGGCCGAGCCGAAGGCGCCGGTCAAGGCCGCGAAGCCCGCCAAGGCAGCCAAGCCGGCGAAGGCCGTTAAGGCAGAGAAGGTCGAGAAGCCGGCCAAGGTCAAGGCAGCCAAGGCCGCCAAGCCGGTTCGCGAAAAAGTGGTGCGCGATTCCTTCTCGATGCCCAAGAGCGAGCATGCCCAGCTCAAGGCCCTGCGCGAGACGCTGGCCAAGGCCGGCCGTATCTGCGCCAAGTCCGAACTGCTGCGGGCCGGCGTGCAACTGCTGCTGAAGGAATCCACCGCCAGCACCCTGACCCTGGTCGATGCCCTGGTTGCGGTGCCGAAGGGCAAGAGCGCCAAGTAAGCCTGGTTTCCCGGTAGTACCAAACGGCAACAATGAGTCGATCATTGTTGCCGTTTTTTATTGAATCCCGGTTTTGGATTCCACCAGCCGGACTTGCACCAGGCCGCGCAGGCCATTGCCGACAAAGATCGCGTCGGCATGGCGAAGCGCGTCGGGGTCGAGGCGGGCTTCCCGGGCCTTGCCTTCGCAGAGCAGGCGCCGCCGCAAGACGCCGTTGAGCAGGCCGGCCTCGCAGGGCGGTGTCAGCAGGATGCCGTTCTTCTCGACAAACAGGTTGCTGCGGGCGCCTTCGGTCAGCTCGCCCTGTTCGTTGATGAACAGGGCGTCGAAGTGGCCCGCGGCGATGACGCGGGCGAGTTCGCGGTCGTAGAGGGCGCGGGCGGTTGTTTTGTGGCGCAGCAGCAGGTCGGTGCTTGCAACCGGATGGGGCGACAGCACCACCGTCGGCGTCACCCCGGGGGCGCCGGCGGTGAGCGGGGTGTGTTCCAGCGTGAGATCGCCCTCCTGGCCCAGGGTGACGCGCACGCGCAGCGGCTGATCGGCCGCGACGCCCGCCAGCAGGCGCCGGAAGGCCGCGGCGTCGAAGGGAAAACCGAAGCTGCGGGCTGAATCCGAGATGCGTTCGAGGTGTTCGGCGAGGTAGGGATAGCCGTGCTCCGGATCGAAACGCAGGGTTTCGATGAGGCGAAGGTTTTTGGGCAGGGTGGTGAGAAAGCTCGCCTTGAGGTGGCATTCGGCCCATTCCGGCGCGGGGCGTGAATCATGCACCACGCCGCTGCCGACATTCAGCCGGGCCTTGCCGGCGGCATCGAGCAGCAGGGTGCGGATCGGTACGCTGAAACGGAAGTCGCCGCCGGGGCGCAGCCAGCCGAGGGCGCCGCAGTAGAGGCCACGGGGCATGTCCTCGAGTTCGCGGATGATTTCCATGGCGCGGATCTTGGGTGCGCCGGTGATCGAGCCGCAGGGAAAGAGCGCGCCGAACAGCGTTGCCAGATCGGCATCCACGGGTTCGGCGACGACGCGGGAGGTCATTTGCCAGACGGTGGGATAGGCTTCGATGCGGCACAGGTTTTCGACCCGCACGCCGCCGGGCGGGGCGAGGCGGCCCATGTCGTTGCGGATGAGGTCAACGATCATGACGTTCTCGGCCCGGTCTTTTTCGGAGGCGGCGAGCCGGGCCGGATCGGTGCTACGCGAGGCGGTGCCCTTCATCGGCTCGGAGGCGAGGTGGCGGCCAGTGCGGGCGAGGAACAGCTCGGGCGAGCGGGACAGGATGGCGCCGCCGGCGTGGGCGATGAAGGCCCCGTAACGCACCGGCTGGGCCGCCCGCAGAGCCCTGTAGAGGGCCGCGGGGTTGCCGAAGGCTTGCCCGGTGAGCGGAAAGGTGAAATTAACCTGGTAGCAGTCGCCGTCGGCGATGTAGCGACGGATTCGATCGATCTGCTTTAAATAATCTGCTTCTTCGATGTTTGGCTGGAGTGCCCCGGTGCAGCCGGCGTCGCTGCCGGCACGGGCCGCGAGCCAGGCGTCGCAGGCCGCGTCGGAGAGCCATTCGGCGTGCCGGAAGATCCAGCCGGTGAGGAGCGGGCCCGCGTCGGGCGGCAGGTGCCGGGCGAGGCGCGGCTCGATGACGTAGCCGAGTTCGTAGCTGGCGGCGAGGGCGACCCAGGCGCCGCTTCGCGCGGCCGCCTCGAGCCGGTTGAGGCTGGCGGCCCAGTCGGCGGGCGCGTGGCAGACGACTTCTTCTACAAGGTCGGTGAGCAGCCAGGCACCGGCCTGCCCCGCGGCGTCGAAGTTGTTGTCGAAAAGGGCAAATGCCCCGGAAGCCGGGGGCGAGGAGGAGGGTATGGCAGGCACGCGGTGGAGTTTACCTTCTCACAGCCCCGGGGCGTAGCGGGAAAATCCGGATTGCCGCGACCCGCTTTTCGGGCCGCGGCGGGTGCATCAGAGCAATGGGCCGCCGGAGTGCTCACCGCGCTCATAGACCACGTGGGCACGGCCGACCAGCAGCGGGTCGAGGGGGCCGATGTGGTCCAGATCCTTGTTGGTGTAGGGCAGCTTGTGCAGGATGTAGCGCAGGGCGTTGAGGCGTGCCCGCTTCTTGCAATCGGACTTGATCACCGTCCAGGGCGCGTCGGCGGTGTCGGTGTGGAAGAACATCGCCTCCTTGGCCTTGGTGTAGTCGTCCCACTTGTCGAGGGAGGCGAGGTCGATGGGGCTGAGCTTCCACTGCTTGAGCGGGTGGGATTCGCGCTCCTTGAAGCGGCGGCGCTGTTCTTCGCGGCTGACCGAGAACCAGAACTTGATGATGTGCACGCCGCTGCGCACCAGGTGACGTTCGAATTCGGGCGTCTGGCGCATGAATTCGAGGTATTCGTCGGGCGAGCAAAACCCCATCACGCGTTCGACGCCGGCGCGGTTGTACCAGGAGCGGTCGAACAGGGCGATTTCACCGGCGGTGGGCAGGTGCTGCACGTAGCGCTGGAAATACCACTGGCCGCGTTCGGTGTCGGTGGGTTTTTCGAGGGCCACCACGTGCGCGCCGCGGGGGTTGAGGTGTTCCATGAAGCGCTTGATGGTGCCGCCCTTGCCGGCTGCGTCGCGGCCTTCGAAGAGGACGACCACGCGCTGGCCGGTTTCCTTGACCCAGGCCTGGAGCTTGAGCAGTTCTACCTGGAGGCGGTATTTCTGCTTTTCGTAGGCCTTGCGGGACATCAGGTTCTTGTAGGGGTAAGCCCCTTCGCGCCAGCCGTCGGCGAGTTCTTCGTCGGGGTGGGAGGGCAGCTTTTTATAGACGGCTTCGTCTTCTGCCAGCAGCGCGCTGCGCAGGATGGCGGCATCGTCGGGCGAGGCGCCGGCGAGGATGGCCTGCAGGGTTTCGGCAATGCTGTGGGCGTCGTGCCGGGCGAGCGTGGCGACGATGTCGCTGACGGCGGTGAGCTTGGCCTCGCGGGCGGCTTCCACGGCCTCGTCGACCACGAAGTGCTCGATGGCGTCAGGCGTTTCCTTGGGGGCGATGTCGCCGGCAGAGACGCGGCGCGGTGCGTGGTGGGCGGCTTTGGCGGCCGGCTTTGCTGCCGGGCCGGCGGGGGCGAGGGATTCGGCGACGGGTTTGGTGGCGGCGTCTTCTTGCGTGCTCATGGGCAACCTTTCTTGTTGTAGCGAACGAGATTGGGAGTTCGGCTCGTCATCGCGAACAGGAAAGGCGCTGGCGAGCAGGAAAATGTGCTTTCGACATTTTCTGCCTTGCCGGTGCCCGCCGCAATGGCTGCCTTTTGGGCAGCCCCGGTTCAGCCGGCCCGAAGGGCGCGGCGTTCGGCGTAGGTCCGGCAGCGTTCGATGTATTCCTCGGTGCTTTTGGGCATGGGCGTGCGGGCCCGCGTGATGTAGCTGACCAGATCGCGCCCGTGCTGGATGAGCTGGCGTCCGTCTTCGACGAGGTGCTGGGCTTCTACGTTGGCAGGCATGGCGGCTGCGTTGAAGTGGCCGGACATGCGCTCGCCGGCGGTGACGAAGCTGGTCCAGACGTCGAAGATGTCGGGGTCGGTGCGCAGGGTTTCGGTCTTGATCTTGGCTGCCCTGGAGAAGGCGAGCACATGGGGCGCGATGCCGGCGAAACAGGGCAGGGGCTCGAAGTTGGCGTTGATGGCCCCGGCGATGCGGTCGATGTCGCGCAGCGTGAGGGCGATCTTGATGTAGCGGCTTTCGTAGAAATCCTCGAGGGGGATCGAGAAGGCCTTGAAGGGTTCGCCCCACAGCTCGTCAATGCCTTCTTCGCCGGAGCGGTGCAGCACGAGTCGCCCGAGGCCGAGCGCCTCCTGCAGACATCGGCCGCATTCGCGCATCAGCGCGTTGTCGGACTGGATTTCGATGCCGACGGTTTGCAGTTCGACCAGTTTGGTGAAGATGTCGGCGGCGCGGTTGAAGAGGGCGCCGGCGAGCATGGCGCCCTTGACCCGGCGACGCTCGGTTTCGGTTTCGGCTTCGTAGCTCTGGCGGGCTTCGTTGAGGCGGCTGCCGGGGATGTTGAGGCCGTGTTCGACGTGGTTGAAAAGGCGCCGGGTGAGGGCGCCGATCAGCTGCCGCTTGGCCTGCAGGGTGTCTTCGGGAACGGAGTAGGTCTTGAGCCAGTAGCCCGAGTAGAAGACCCGCTCACGGCCGTCGATGATTTTCCGTGTGCCTTCCGGGGTGTCGTTTTCCATGGTCCGCTCTTGGAGGTGATTTGGGGGGGCGGCTTGGCCTTGCGGCGGTATTGTTTAAATCAAGGCTGGAAATTCTGCACCATAACTGGCCCGTTGATGAAAATCCGTAACAATTTCGCGGCTTTTGGCACGGCCCGGTTCAGACGATTCCGTCGAGAACCTGCACCTGCACGAGGTCACCGGCGGCCACATTGCCCTGGATTTGCCCGAGGACGATGAAGCAGTTGGCGTCGGCCATCGAGCTGAGCAGGCCGGAGCCCTGGGGGCCGGTGGTCCGGACTTTCCAGTCGGTGCCGTCCCGGAACAGCACGCCGCGCAGGAATTCGGTGCGGCCGGGGGCCTTGCGGATGGCCTGGGTGCAGCCAACCTGCAGCAGCGGAGGTTCGGCCACCGGATCGACTCCGGCGAGCCGCAGCAGGGCTGGCCGGGCGAACTGGTAGAAGGCGACCATGGCGGCCACCGGGTTGCCGGGCAGGCCGAACAGCCAGGCGCCGCCGTCGCCTTCCCCGTCAAGCTTGCCGATACGCCCGAAGGCCAGCGGGCGGCCGGGTTTCATGGCGATCTTCCAGAACAGCACTTCGCCCAGGCGGGCCATGACGTCGCGGGTGAAGTCGGCTTCGCCCACCGAGACGCCGCCGCTGGTGATGATGGCGTCGGCCCGGGTGGCGGCGTCGCGGAGGGTGGTTTCGAGGGTGTGCGGGTCGTCGCGCACGACGCCGATGTCGATGACATCGAAGCCGAGGCGGGTGAGCATGCCGAAGAGGGTGTAGCGGTTGCTGTCGTAGATCTGGCCTTCGCGGGCGGCGCTGCCGATGGAGACGATCTCGTCGCCGGTGGAGAAGAAGGCCACGCGGAGGCGCCGGCGCACGGCAACGTTGCCGATGCCGAGGGAGGCGATCAGGCCCAGTTCGGCGGGGCGGATCAGGCGTCCGGCGGGGAGCGCGGGGGTGCCTGCGCGCAGGTCTTCACCGGCGCGGCGGATGTTCTGGCCCTTGCGTTGGCCGGGCGGAAGCGTGACCTGCCCGGCGGCGGCGCGGGCGACTTCCTGCATGACCACGGTGTCGACGCCGGCCGGCACGCGGGCGCCGGTCATGATGCGCACGCACTGGCCGGGCTGGAGGCGCTGCTCAAAGGGCTGGCCGGCGAGGGCGGTGCCGGCGATCTCGAGGGTGGTGTCGCCGTCGGTTGCGAGATCGTCGGCGCGAAGGCCGTAGCCGTCCATGGCCGAGTTGTCGTGGGCGGGCACGTCGATGGGCGACAGGATGGTTTCGGCCAGCACCCGGCCGAGGGCGCTGCAGAGGGGCAGGCGCTCGCTGCCGGTGATCGGCCGGACGGTGTCGAGGATGAGCTGGCGGCCCAGATCCACGTGGAGGGCGTCGGGGGTGTAGCTGTCGTGGCGGCCGAACTGGCGGGCGAGGGATGTCACCGGGGCGTCTCTCCTGCTTCGTGTGCGCGGAGTTCTTCCGGCGTGTTGATGTTGGCAAAAGCCTCGGGCACGTCGTCGAAGGGGCAGGGCGCCCACCGCAGGCGTTGCAGCCAGCGTTCCATGCGGCGCCCGCCGGCGCGCAGAAACGCCTGCAGGTCGGCTAGCGCGTCGCGGCGCATCAGGCTGAAGACCGGGTGGAGCTGGTCGCCGGTGCGGGCCACGGCGATGCTGGCCCGGGCCGCGGTGAGGGTGTCGGCCAGGCGGATGACGAGGTCGGGCGGCAGGAAGGGCGAATCGCAGGGGGCGCTGACCAGGTAGGGCGTGGTGCAGGCGGCGAGCCCGGCTTCGAGCCCGGCCAGCGGGCCGGCAAAGCCTTCCAGGCGATCGCACACCACCGGCGGGCCGAAGCGGGCGTAGTCGTCGAGGTTCTGGTTGGCGTTGATGATCAGCGGGCCGACCTGGGGGCGGAGGCGCTCGAGCACGCGGCCGGCCATCGGCTGGCCGTCCAGCAGGGCCAGGCCCTTGTCGATGCGCCCCATGCGGCGCCCGAGGCCGCCGGCCAGGACGAGTCCGGTGATGGTTTCGGGTGTGGGCGGTTTCATGTCAGCCCCCGATGTAGGACATTTCGATCTTGCGCAGGGCGGCGGTTTCGGCCGTGCGGATTTCCGAGTAGCGGTCGCCGCGCTGCTGCCAGATCTGCCCGATCACCGTGGCGAGTTCGGCGTCGCTGCGCTGGCCACGCATCAGCGCGCGCAGGTCGTGGCCGCTCTGGGCGAACAGGCAGGTGTAGAGCCGGCCTTCGGTGGACAGGCGGGCGCGGGTGCAGGTGGAACAAAAGGCCTGGGTGACCGACGAGATCACGCCGATTTCGCCGCTGCCGTCGGCGTAGCGCCAGCGTTCGGCGACTTCGCCGCTGTAGTTGGGGTCGACCGGCTCGAGCGCAAAGGCTTCGCCGATGCGCCGCACGACTTCCGCCGAGGGCACCACGTCATCCATGCGCCAGCCGTTGGAGCTGCCCACGTCCATGAATTCGATGAAGCGCAGGATGTGGCCGCTGCCCTTGAAGTGGCGGGCCATAGCCACGATTTCGTGGTCGTTCATGCCGCGCTTGACGACCATGTTGATCTTGACCGGCCCGAGCCCGGCGGCGCTGGCGGCGTCGATGCCGGCCAGCACGTCGGCTACCGGCACGTCCATGTCGTTCATGGCGCGAAAGGTGGTGTCGTCGAGCGAGTCGAGACTGACGGTGAGCCGCGTGAGTCCGGCGGCCTTGAGGGCGGGGGCCTTTTTGGGCAGCAGCACGCCGTTGGTGGTGAGCGTGACTTCCATGCCGGGAATGGCGACCAGCTGGGCGACCAGGCGTTCGAGATTGCGGCGCAGCAGGGGCTCGCCGCCGGTGAGGCGGATCTTGCTGACGCCGTGGGCGGCGAATATGCGCGCAAGGCGGGCGATTTCCTCGAAGCTGAGCAGCGCTTCGCGGGGGAGGAAGGCGTAGTCCTTGTCGAACACGGCCTTGGGCATGCAGTAAACGCAGCGGAAGTTGCAGCGGTCGGTGACCGAAATGCGCAAATCCTTCACGGGCCGGCCGCGGCTGTCGAGCAGCAGGCCGCTGGGCGCTACGAGTTCGGCGGGTACGGGCGGCAGTTGCCTGAGCTGGCGCTCGTCGGCGAGGGGAATGACTCTCTGGTTCATCGTCTCGTGGGGCTGTTCGGGACAGGCGCTCTTGTACCGCGAGGTTCGCGGTTTTGCCTTGTCCTGGGGCAAGGCGAAACGGCTGCCCACGAGAAAATTATGGGGGGCGAAACGATGCGGGGCAAGCCGGATCGGGAGGCCGGTGGTGCTCCGGCCCGATTTGGCTATAGCGTGTCCAGCCTGTTCCTGAGCGATTCGGCGTGCTGGCGGATGCCGGCCAGCGTGCTTTCATCGAAGCGGGCGAGCTGTTTGAAGACCATGCCGAGGCGGTGGTTGGTGCCAAGCCTGGTGCGGTTGCGGTCGAAAAAATCCCAGTACAGCGCGTTGAAGGGGCAGGCTTTTTCACCCACCCGCGCCTTCTTGTCGTAGGCGCAGCCCTTGCAGTAGTCGCTCATGCGGTCGATGTAGGCGGCGCTCGACACATAGGGCTTGGTGGCGAGCAGGCCGCCGTCGGCAAACTGGCTCATGCCCACGGTGTTGGGCAGCTCGACCCACTCGAAGGCGTCGATGTAGATGCCCAGATACCAGCGGTGCAGGGCGGCCGGATCGAGCCCGGCGAGCAGCGCGAAATTGCCGATCACCATCAGGCGCTGGATGTGGTGGGCGTAGGCGTGATCCAGCGACTGGCCGATGGCGTGCCCGACGCAGCGCATGTGGGTTTGCCCGGTCCAGAACCACTCGGGTAGCGGCTGGTGGTGTTCAAAGACATTGTGTTCGGCGTAGCCCGGCATGCGCGCCCAATACACGCCACGCACGTATTCCCGCCAGCCGAGAATCTGCCGGATGAAGCCTTCGGCCGCCGCCAGCGGAACCTGCCCTGCGGCATGGGCCGCCGCCACCTTGGCGACGACTTCGCGGGGGTTGAGCATTTTGGTGTTGAGGGCGAAGGACAGCAGCGAATGAAACAGCCGCCACGCCCGGTAGGTGAGGGCGTCCTGGAAGTCGCCGAAATGGGGCAGGGCTTCGGTGATGAAGTCGTCGAGGTGCTGCAGCGCCTCTTCGCGGTTCAGCGGCCAGGCGAGGCGGGCGGCGTCGGGTTCGCCGAAGCTTTTCACGCCGGCCGCGACAATGCTTTGCCACAGGGCCGAGTGGTCGTGCCGGGTGCGCCAGTCGGCGGGCTCGCGGGGCAGGCCGGGCCAGGGCTTGCGGTTGTCGTGGTCGAAGTTCCACTGCCCGCCCATGGGTTTGCCGCCGGCCATCAGCACGTCGTGGCGGGTGCGCATGTGGCGGTAGAAGTGTTCCATCAGCCACAGCTTGCGGCTCTCGAACAGGTTCGCGGCGTCGTCGCGGCCGGTGTAGAAATGTTCGCTGTCCACCATGCTTGCCGGAATCGCCAGCTGCGCTGCGTAATCGGCGAGCTGGCGGTCGAGGCGGTATTCGTCCGGGGCTTGGTATTCGAGGCGGGTGGCGGCGTGCTGATCGATCAGCGCGTCGAGGTTGGCGGGCAGGCTGTGGCGGTTGGCTGGGTCGTCGATGGCCAGGTAGTGCGTGCGGTGGCCGGCTTCGGTGAGGCGCCGGGCGAAGTCGCGCATGGCGGCGAAGATGGCCAGGATCTTCTGGGCGTGATGGAGGACGTAATCGGTTTCCTGGCGGACTTCCATCAGAACGTAAACTACGTCGGGGCGGGTTTCGTCGAACCAGCTGTGCAGCGGGTTGAGCTGGTCGCCGAGGATCAGGCGCAGGGTGGTCATGGGCGGCTCCACAGGGCGCGGTAACGGCCGTCGGCGTCGTATTCGCGGGTTTGCTTGTCGGGGTTGAAGCGGCGCCCGCCGCGGGGGTCGGTGCCGTGGCCGGCGATGTAGAGCCAGTTTGCGTGGTTGCTGCACACGTCGTAGTCGATGAGTTGCGCCTCGAACCACGCCGCGCCGGCCCGCCAGTCGCAGGCGCAGTCGTGGATCAGGTGGCTGGCGACGATCTGCCGCATGCGGTTGGAGAGGTAGCCGGTGGCGGCGAGTTCGCGCATGCCGGCGTCGACCAGCGCTTCGCCGGTTTGCCCCGTGCGCCAGCGGGCAAAGGCGTCGGGGTCGTGGGCCGGCGTGTGGTGGCCGTTGAGGCCGCTGGCGCAGTAAAGGCGCCGGCCGTATTTGCGGTGCAGCAGGCGAAAGTAGTCGCGCCACAAGAGTTCGAACCACAGCCAGTAGCTGCCTTCGTTGGCGCCGTGTTCGGCTTCGAAGGCCTTGAGCCGGGCCATGATCTGCCGGGCCGACAGGGCGCCGGAGGCGAGCCAGGGCGAGAACTTGCTGGAATCGTCGATGCCGGCGAGGCGGTTGCGGGTGGCCTTGTAGGTGTGGGGCAGTTTGCGCTGCAGGTATTGGGATAGATGCGCCTCGGCGGCGCTTGCGCCGCCTGCAAATGGAAAGGCCGAGCGCGGGTCGGCCGTGGTCGGGGAGGGCTGGGTGTTGGGGGCGACGGGCGCCGGGCATGAACCCGCCGGCAGTGGCGGCATGAGCGCCGGCGCAGGCAGCGGCAGGCGCGGAGCGATGCCGGCTTTCTCGACGGCCTGGCGGAACGCGGTGAACACGTCGGGCAGGCGGTCGGAGGTGAAGGGCAGGCTGTCCGGATCGAGCAGGGTGGATTGCCAGTGGCAGTCCACGTCGAGGCCGGTGGCATGCAGGGCGGCGATTTCGGCGGCCTCTTCGGGCGCGGCGATGGCTTCGCAGACGATCTGACGGGCGCCGGTTTGCTGTGCCAGCGCGGCCAGGCTGCCCACCGGGTCGCCGTGCAGCTCGACGAGCGCACTGCCCCGCGCGCCGAGTTGGGTGGCCAGATCGGCGAGGCCCCCGGCGAGAAATTGCCGGCGATGGCGCCCGACCCGCGCGAAGCCCCATTCGGTGGTTTGCTCCGGCGCGTGGCAATACACCGGCACGAGCCGGCTGGCGGTTCGGCAGGCGTGGCGCAGCGCCGGGTTGTCGGCGAGGCGCAGATCGTTGCGGAACCAGTAGATGACGGTGCTCATGCTTGGGCCTTGTGGTGGCGGCAGCGTTCGGAGCAGTACTTCACGTCGTCCCACACCCGCGCCCATTTTTTGCGCCAGGCAAAAGGGCGGCCGCAGCGTTGGCAGGGCTTGGTGGGCAGGTCGGATTTTTTGCGCATCGACATTCAGAAATCCAGATCCATTTGATTCTTGCTGGCGGCTTTTTTGCCGCGGGATGGGGTGGTGGGCGTGCGTTTGCGCGAGCCGTGTTTTTGCACGATAGCGGCTTTGGCGGCACGGATGTCCGGCTGGGCCTTCAGCGCAAATAGGCGGGCCTTGGCGGCGCGGGTGGCGGCTTCCAGGTCGAGCGGCGGCTCGGCGATGTCGCCGGGTTGCAGGCCGTGGCGGGCCTGCAGGTCGGCGGGCATGCGCCAGGGTTCGAACAGCCAGCTGTCGGGCACGCGGCGCAGGGCCGGCAGCCAGCGGCGCACGAAATGGCCGTGGGGGTCGTGGTCGCGGGCCTGCTTGATGGGGTTGTAGATGCGCGGCACGTTGATGCCGGTGGTGCCGGATTGCATCTGCATCTGGCTCCAGTGAATCCCCGGCTCGTAGTCGAGAAACTGCCGCGCCAGCCACAGCCCGACCGGCCGCCAGTGCAGCCACAGGGGGTAAGCGGCCACCGAGACGAGCATGGCGCGCATGCGAAAGTTGATCCAGCCGGTTTCGCGCAGCATCACCACGCAGGCATCGACCAGCGGCCAGCCGGTGCGCCCGGCGGTCAGGGCCTCGAAATGGCGCGGGTTCCAGTCGGCTTCGCGCATGCCGTCGTAGCCCCGGTGCAGGTTGCGGAATTCGAGTTCGGGCTCGCTTTCGAGCTTCTGGATGAAGTGGCAGTGCCAGTAAAGGCGGCTGATGAAGGCGCTGATGCCGGCTTTGTGACGACTGGCCGAGGCGGGCAGGGTGGCGCTTTTGAAGCGCGCGGCGAGCACGATTTCGCGCAGGCTCAGGCAGCCGAAGGCCAGGTAGGGCGACAGGCGCGAGCAGGCGGTGGGCGCCGACAGGGGCGACGAGATGCCGCCGCGGTATTGCTGGCTGCGCTCGCCGAGAAAATCGTGCAGCACGTCCAGCCCGTGGCTGCGCCCGCCGGTCTGGCGGTGGGGCGGATCGTGCGCGGCGAGTCCGAGGGCCGCCGCCGCGGGGGGCGGCGTATCGGGCCAGGGCAGGGGCGCAAAGCGCAGGTGCTGGGGCGTGGGCAGGCAGGGCTGGGCCATCAGGGCTTCCCAGCGGGCCTGCCAGGCATCGCGGCTGGCGAGGCGCCGCACCACGCCGAACTGGGGGAATTCCTGCCAGTGCACGCCGTGGGATCGGCACCAGTGGCCCACCGCGAGATCGCGCTGAAAGGTGAGGCCGTTGCCGGTTTCTTCGTGGGCAAACAGCGCGCCAAACGGCGCTGCGGCATGCAGGCGATCCAGCACCTCGACCACGTCGCCGGTGACCAGGTGCAGCCGTCCGCCCAGCTGGCGTAGCGCCCGGTACAGCTCGCGCAGGCTCTCAAGGATGAACTCGTAATGCTGGCGGGCGGTGTCCGGCGCCTGCCACAGGGCGGGCTCCACCACGTACAGGCACAGCAGCGGCCCGCGCGCGGCGGCGGCGTGCAGCGCGGCGTGATCATGAAGACGCAGATCACGCTTGAACCAGACGACGCTGTAGTCCATGACGCGCGCCCGGCGATGTCAGGCTGCGCCGAAAGACTGCGCAACCTGCCGCGCCAGCGCCTGTCCGCTCAGCCATGCGCCTTCGACCTTGCCGCCATTGAGCCAGTCGCCGCACAGGCCGATGCGCAGCCCGGCGTCCCAGACGCAGCCCTTGTCGAGGGCCGGTTCGGTGTCGGCGTAGCGCCAGCGGTGGGCTGACCAGGCCTGCGGGGCGGGGCCGCCGAGTTGGCCGAAGGCCTGCAGCAGCGCCGCGGCCACCGCTTCGGGCGTCTCTTCGATGTGGGCTTCGCTCCACTCGGCGCTGGCGTGCAGCAGCCAGGTTTCCTGCGCGCCGCGGCCGGGCTTGCTGTTGTCGCGGGCGATCCAGCGCAGCGGGCCGCAATTGACGAAGGCGGCGTCGAAGGAAAGGGCCACGGGGGCGTCGTAGCGCAGCATCAGCGCCCAGCTTCCGCGCATCACGGCGCCGGCGGCGATGGCGGCCAGATCCGGCGCCACTGCTTCCAGCAGCGGCACGGCCTGGGGGGCGGGCACGGCCAGCAGCACCGCGTCGAAGTGGCCCGGCAGTTGGCCGTGCTCGGCGGATGTGATCTGCCAGCCCGCCGGTGTGCGCTCGAGCCGGGTGATGGTGGTTTGCGCCGTCAGCGGCAGGGTGTCGGCCAGAAAGCGGGCCGGTGCGGTCATGCGCGGCACGCCGACGAAGCGTTCGAGTCGCGTTTCGCTGCGCTGGCCGTCGGCCTCGTTGAAAACCGCCAGCCGCGCCGGCCACACGCCGGCCACGCCGGCAGCCTGCCAGCGCGCCACTTCGGCGCGAAAACCCGGATCGCGGGCGGTGAAGTACTGGGCGCCGTGGTCGCACTGCCAGCCGTCACCGCGGCGGGTGCTCATGCGCCCGGCCGGGCCCCGGCTTTTGTCGTAGACAAAAAGCTCAAAAGCGCCGTCGTGGAGATTTTTTGAGCAGGACAAACCGGATATTCCAGCGCCAATAACGGCGATTCTTGGACTTTTATTCATTTTTGTCCTAGACAAAAAGAGTGGTATCTCATGATACTAGGCGAGACGAGGCGCTCAAAGAAGGTTTTTTGGATGCGCCCGGAAACCCGGGAGTGGTCGTGGAAAAAATCGCATTGATTACCGGCGCAGCCGGCGGACTGGGCCGGGCCCTGGCAGGCGAACTGGCGGCAGAGGGCTGGCGGCTGATCGTGGTGAGTCGCGACGCCGGGCGGCTGGCCGAGGCGTTCGGCACGGCGCATCTGCATATCGAAGCCGATTGCAGCAGCGTGGCGGGCGTGCAGAAGGTGTTTGAAGTGGCGGCGGCACACCAGCTGGTGCCGGACGCCCTGGCCCACTGCGTCGGCAACATCCGGCTGGGTAGCGTGCACCGCATGGCCGAGGCGGATTTCGACGACTGCCTGCGGGCCAACCTGATCAGTGCGTTTCACACCCTGGGCGGGTTTGTCGGTGCCTTGCGCAGCGCGCGCCGCCCCGGCGCGGCGGTACTGGTTTCGTCGGCTGCCGCGCAGATCGGCACGCCCAACCACGAGGCCGTGGCCGCCGCCAAGGCGGGCGTGGAGGGCCTCGTGCGCGCGGCGGCGGCCAGCCATGCGGGGGCCGGCATCCGCGTAAACGCGGTGGCGCCCGGCATCATGGAAACACCGGCTTCGGCCGGGATCATCGGCAGTGCCACGGCCCGCGAGGCGGCGGCCAGGCAATACCCGCTGCCGGGCATCGGCTCGCCGCAGGAACTCGCCCGCCTGATGGCCTGGTTGCTGTCCGAACAGGCCGCGCGGGTGACCGGCCAGGTGTGGTCGATGGACGCCGGCTTTTCGCAGATACGCCCCCTCGTCAAGTGATCCGCCATGAACCACGCGCACACTGACACCCTGCCCGGCAGCGTGGCCTGGCTGGGCTACGGCGGGCTGCTGCCCTTCGCGGGTACGGTGCTGGCCATTGTTGTCGATCCCCATCACGCCTATTTGTGGAGCGACGCGCTGATGGCCTATGGCGCGGTGATCCTGAGTTTTGTCGGCGCGCTGCACTGGGGGTTTGCGATGAACCTGCCCAGCCTCGATGCGGGACGTCGCCGGGCGTGCTTCATCTGGAGCACGGTGCCGGCGTTGATGGCCTGGCCGGCGACGCTGCTGGTGCCCATCGATGCCGGCCTGCTTCTGGTGACCGGTTTTCTGGTGCATTACTGGCAGGATCGACGCCTCGCCGCCCGGGCTCGCTTGCCGGGCTGGTATCTGCCGCTGCGCCTGCGCCTCACCGTGGTGGCCTGTGCCAGCCTGCTGAGCGGTGCATTCCTCGTGCCGGCTTGATGGCGACCAGGCCCGAACGCAGCGCTTTTGCCGTGCCCACCGGGCGCCTGTCGCGGCTTGCCCGCCTGGGGAGCCTGGCGTCCGGGGTGGCGGGCGGCATGCTGGCCGAAGGGGCGCGGCAACTGGCCGGCGGGCGACGGCCCCGCGTCGGCGAGCTGCTGCTCACGCCGGCCAACGCCCGCCGCGTGGCCGAGCAACTGGCCCAGATGCGCGGCGCGGCGATGAAAGTCGGCCAGTTGCTGTCGATGGATGGCGGAGACTTGTTGCCCCCCGAGCTGAGTGAAATCCTGTCGCGCTTGCGCTCGGATGCCCGCCCGATGCCCATGAGCCAGCTGGTGCCGGTGCTGGCGCAAAACTGGGGGGCGGGTTGGGAGCGCCATTTCAGGCGCTTCTCGTTCACCCCGATGGCGGCCGCGTCGATCGGCCAGGTGCACGCTGCCGAGGCGAGCGACGGCAGCCGGCTCGCCATCAAGGTTCAGTACCCCGGCGTCAGGCAGAGCATTGCCAGCGACATCGACAACGTTGCCGGCTTGCTGCGAATCTCCGGCCTGCTACCCAAAACCCTGGACGTATCAAGCCTGCTCGAAGCGGCCAAACAGCAACTCCACGAGGAAGCCGACTACCTGCTGGAAGGCGCCCGCCTGACGCGCTACCGGGCGCTCTTGGCCGACCGCCCGGCGTTTTTGCTGCCCGAAATGCGGGCGGAACTCACCACGCCGGGCATTCTCGCCATGTCCCGCGTGGAGGGCGTGGCGATCGAGTCGCTGCAGGATGCGCCGCAGCCCGAGCGGGACCGGCTGGTCGGCCTGTTGTTCGAGCTGCTGTTTCGCGAGATCTTCGAATTCCGCCTCGTCCAGACCGATCCCAACTTCGCAAACTATCTTTACGAGGTGGCGACGGGCCGGTTGATCCTGCTCGACTTTGGCGCCACCCGCCCCTTTGACGCAGCCGTGTCCGAAACCTACCGGCGCCTGCTCACGTCGGCGATGCGGGGCGAGCCGGCCGGCCTTGCCGCCGCGGCGGCCGACATCGGTTATGTGTCAGAGGCGCTCGAGGCGCGCCATCGCCACGCCGTGCTCGAGATGATCACGCTGGCCTGCGAACCCCTGCGCCAGGCCGGCCCCTTCGATTTCGGTCGTTCCGATCTGTCGCTGCGCATGCGCGATGCGGGCATGAAGCTCGGCCTCGACCGGGATTTCTGGCACATCCCGCCGGTCGATACCCTGTTTTTGCACCGCAAGCTCGGCGGGCTTTACCTGCTCGCGGCCCGGCTCAAGGCGCGGGTCGATGTGAGGGCGCTGTTTACGCCCCACGCGGGCAGTCGGGCACCGGGGGAATAACCGGGTCCACGTGGACCAGGAGATACAGAACCGGGTGCCGGGTCATCACGTTGATGCGGGCCAGCTCGGCAATGTCGTGCCCCTCGGTAACGCTGAGGCTGCCGTCGATCTCGAGATGAACGTCCGCCAGGATCATGTCGCCGGTCTTGCGGGTCTTCAGTTCATGCAGGCCCAGCACGCCCGGCGTGGCGAGGATTTCGGCGGAGATCGCGGCGATCTGCTCTTCGTTGGCGGCGCGGTCGGTGAGGTCGTGCAGGGCATCCCACAGAAAACTCCAGCCCATCTTGCTGACCATGCAGCCGACGATCAGCGCGGCGATCGGGTCGAGCAGCGCAAAGCCCAGCAAGTTGCCGGCGATGCCGATGCCCACGACCAGGGACGAGGCGGCGTCGGAGCGGGCGTGCCAGGCGTTGGCGACCAGCATGCTGGAGCGCACCCGCTCGGCCACCGCCAGCATGTAGCGGAACAGCAACTCCTTGGCGATCAGCGCGCCCAGGGCCACCCACAGGGCCAGCAGGTGCACGGTGGGAATCGACTCGGGCGTCTGCAGTTTGTGAACCGCCGACCACACCATGCCGATTCCGACCGCCAGCAGCAGGCCGCCCAGCACCATGGAGGCGGCGTTTTCGTAGCGCTGGTGGCCGTAGTGGTGGTCCTCGTCCGGCGCCTTCTTGCTGTGATGCACGGCCAGCAGCACCACGAAGTCGGCGATCAGATCGGACAGCGAATGCACACCGTCGGCGATCAGGCCCTGGGAGCCGGACAGCACACCGGCAGCCACCTGGGTCACGGTCAGCACGATGTTCACGATCACGCTGATCCAGGTGCTGCGCTTGGTGGCGGCCTCTCGCTCCGGGCTGGCGTCGTCGCTGTCCAGCTCGGCCAGTTCTCTCAGGTCACTCATCGGGTTTGTCCTTGCTTGCAGTGGGTTTTGGGTGGGGCGCGCCTCAGAACCCCAGGCTCTCGCCGGCTCCGAGCAGCGTGGCGACGCCGAGAACCGCAAAAATTGCCGCGGCGATGCCATGCACCAGGCGCACCGGAATCCGGTTGGCAATGCGGTCGCCCAGGATCACCGCCGGCACGTTGGCCAGCATCATGCCCAGGGTGGTGCCGGCCACGACCATCGCCAGGCTCTGGTACTGGGCGGCCAGCGCGATGGTGGCGATCTGGGTCTTGTCGCCCATCTCGGCCAGGAAGAACGCGACCAGCGTGGTGCCGAACACTCCGAGCTGGGCCAGCTTGGCGTCGTCTTCATCGAGCTTGTCGGGGACGAGCGTCCAGATGGCCATGCCGATGAAGGACACGCCGAGCACCCAGCGCAGGGTTTCGGGGCCGAGGAGCGTCGTGACCCACGCGCCAACCGCACCGGCGAAGCCGTGGTTGGCCAGCGTGGCAATCAGGATTCCGATGATGATCGGCACCGGCTTGCGAAACTTGGCGGCGAGTATGAAAGCGAGAAGTTGCGTCTTGTCGCCGATTTCAGCGAGGGCGACGATGCCCGTGGATACGAGGAAGGCTTCCATTTTGATTTCCTGGCCGGACATGGACGAATGACCACGACGCCTCTCCGGCCACTCCGGAGGCGAGGTGGTCAAAGGTCTTGCCAGGTTCAGAAACTGCCTGCGCCATGGCCGGACTGGCCAAGTATGTTGACGCAAGCCCCTTCGAAAGAAGGGCGGCTACTCCCCAATGACGGCCGCGATCCTACGCGAGAAGCGGCGGTGCGTCTATCACGGGCGGGGTGTGAATGCCCCCGCCCGCGCGGTAATGAACAGCGTCAGAGTTGCTCCAGCGCGTCCTTGCCAATCAGCTTCCAGGTCTGGACGGGCTGCTGGCCGCGGATCCGGACCAGGTACACCTCGTCGTTGGCCTGTTTGACGCGCGTGGCGGCTTCGCTGGCCGGCAGCTGGAGCAGGTGGGCGAGGATCAGCGGCGTCACGCCCCCGTGGCTGACAACCAGCACGCTGCCCTTTTTATGGGTGCTGCGGATCTGCTCGACGGCCTGGGCTACCCGGCGGGCCTGGCTGTTGAGGGATTCCCCGCCGTCCAGGGTGTCGTCCGGGTTGCTGGCGCGGGCCTTGAACTCAGCGCCGAGGCTGGCATCGCGGCCATCCTCGAACATGCCTTCGAACTTGCCGAAGCTGCGCTCGGCCAGCGCCGGCAGCGGCGTGTGGGTGACCCCGGGCGCCGCGAGGGTGGCTGTTTCACGGGCGCGGGCGAGGCTGCTGGCATACACCGCCGAAAAGCCGACGCCCTTCAGCGTGTCGCCCAGCTGGCGCGCCTGGCCCTTGCCGGTTTCGTTGAGCACGTTGTCGGTTGCGCCCTGCAGGCGTTTTTCCAGGTTCCAGGCGGTCTGGCCGTGGCGGGCCAGGTAGATGTCCAGCACGGCCTCTTCGGCGTGGGCCACGACGGCCACGGCGGCCAGCGCCAGCGCGCCGGCCAGCTTTTTGAGATTGATGGTTGGCATGGCGAATCCTGATCAGCGAGCCTTGAGCAGCTCGGGCACGTGCAGCAGGATGAACTCGTTGTCGTCCTGCAGGTTGGGCTGGCGGGCAGCGGAGTAGGGCAGGTTGTTGTCGTTGGCGACGATGATGTGCTCGCCATCCACCACGTCCACGTCCTCGATGGTCACGAAGGGAAAGCTGAACTTGCCGTCCTTGCCGCCGCGGCGGGCCAGGTGCTGCGGGTCCTGGATGTCCAGCAGGTCGATGTAGCCGATCTTCTTCGCAAAGCCGTCCGCGTCGGTGTCCTTGAGGCTGATCTTGTAGACGCGCTTGAACTTCGCCGGCACGTTCTGGCAGTCCGGCCGGGCCGGGCCGTTACAGGCGTGCTCGGGGAGGCCCTCGCCGTTGTCCCGTTCGATGATCAGGCCGGTGTCGGCGTCGATCATGTTGAAGTCGCCGATGTTGTTGCCGTTCTGCTCGAGGGCGTATTTCCACGAGCGGCCGGTCCATTCGCCCTTGGCCACGCTGAATTCGAGGATGCGCAGGTATTCCCGGCCGTCCTTGTGCTCCCACTTCTTGTCTTCCGCGTTCCACAGCGGGCCTTCGAGCATCGGGTAGAGAAACTGGCCATCCTTCGACGCGGCCATGCCCTCGTAGCCGCGGGAGCGGCGGGCCACGGTGTTGAACTGGCCGGAGGTGGCCGGCGTGGTCACACTGAAGTGGTCCGGCGACTTGAGCACCTTGCCGTCCACCCGGGTTTCGAACACCGCCAGAACCTTGCCCTTGCGGTCGGTCTTGATCAGATACGGGCCCAGCTCGTCGCCCAGCCAGATCGCATCGCCGATGGGCTGGATGGATTCGATGTCCAGATCGGCGCCGGTGAGGTAGCGCTTCCGGGTGCCTTCATTGACGATCAGAAACGGAAGCTTGCGGTCCGGGTCGTGAAGGAAAGACGTCTGTTCCAGCTTGACGCCACCCTTCTGCCAGTCCGGTTTGACGCGGTGGAACATCAGCATGGCGTCGGCGCTGTTGTTGCGTGCGCCGTAGCCGTTGTCCTGCAGCACCCAGTACCGGCCAGCGCCGTCGCTCTTGATGCCCGAGAAGCCCTGCACCGGCTGCCCCTTGAAGGGCAGGGACACATTGGTCGGGCGCGGGGCGGCTTTGTCCGACAGATAGGAGTGGCCCGGAAGGCTGCCCGCAGCCTCGACCCGACGGGCGTCGGCGGCCGTGTATTTTCCCGAAACGGCCAGGCTCGCCGGGGCGTCCTTGGGTGCCGCCAGGAAGGTGGCGGCCGGCAAAAAGGCATGCCCGGCAAGCGTGGCGGGGAAGGCCTGGTCGGCGTGGGATACGGCGGGGGCGAGCGCGGCAATCGCCAGGGCGATGAGCGCAGAAGGCTTCTTGATCATGGGCAGGCCCGTAAGGTTGAGGAAGCCCCCGAACTTACGTGCCCTGCGTTACAGCGGTTTTGCGCAAGGATGGCCCTTGCCTTTCCTCATGAGCTTCGCTCCGGGCAGTCCCGTCCATGGAGCGTCTCCGGTGGGTGACGGTCGAGTGCCGTAGGCAAAGTGCTTTGGGCGTGTCGTTTGTCAGATTTTTTTACAAATAAAGATTTAAGTTTTTTAACCAATTGTTTTTATTTATTTTTTTAACAGGTATGGAAGTTGCTGAAATCTCCCTGAATAAGGCTTGCGGGCCGTTGCCTGGAGCCACATAACGGTAAGGGGATAAAAATGGCTGCGGTTTACGGTGAAGGGCGCGTTAATTACTACACGAATGACTACCAATACAGCCCGCAGGCAGCTGGACTTACAGGTGGCGGTTATGTATTGACGTGGGTGTCCAGAGGCCAGGATGGTTCTGTCGATGGAATTTACGCGCAGCGTTACAACGCCTCCGGGAGCGCGGTCGGTGCCGAGTTCCGGGTCAATACCCAAAGATCAGGAGACCAGACCAATCCGGCCATTGTCGGCTTGTCCGACGGCGGCTTTGCCATTGCCTGGACCGACCAGAACGGCGACGGCAGCAGCTCGGGTGTCTATGCCCAGCGCTTCGACGCCTCCGGCCTTGCCCAGGGCAGCCAGTTCCGGATCAACACCTACACCGACTACGACCAGAACCATCCCGCGCTCGCAGCCTTCGACGGAGGCTTTGTCGCCACGTGGTTTTCCCGTTACCAGGACGGCAGCGGCACCGGCATCTATGCCCAGCGTTACAGCAACGACGGCAGCCCGCTGGGCAGCGAGTTCCCGGTCAACACGTCGGCAACCTATGACCAGTACGAGCCCAGGGTGTCCACCTTCACCGACGGCTCTTTCGTCATCGTCTGGCGCTCCGATTATCAGGATGGCAGCGGTGCCGGGGTGTACGGCCAGCGCTTCGACGCCAGCGGCAACAAGGCGGGCGGCGAGTTTGCCGTCAACACCACAACCACGTCCAGCCAGTACGACCCCCATGTGGTTACGCTCGCCGGCGGCGGTTTTGTCGTTGTGTGGGCGGACGACAGCGGGCACGACGGTTCCGCCAACGGCGTTTATGCCCAGCGCTTCGACGCATCGGGCGTGAAGCTTGGCGGCGAGTTTCTGATCAACGAGAGCACTGGCGGCAACCAGTATCAGCCGGAGGTTTCTGCCCTGGCCAACGGCGGCTTTGTGGTCAGCTGGTATAACGAAAGCTGGGGCTCTGCCGGCACTTACGCCGACGTTTACGTGCGCGAATACCAGGCGGACGGCACGCCCGCGGGTGGCGAAGTGCGCGTCAATACACCCGGTGCGGCCTACTACCAGTACGAGCCGACGGTGGCGCATATCGGCAGTGACAACTTCATCGTGGCCTGGCGTTCGGATGACCAGGACGGATCTTCTTCCGGGGTCTACCAGCAACTCTTCGGCAGCGCCGCCGAGCTGGTACGCCCGGCGGCGCCAACCCTCGCCGATTTCGGCGGCAGCGTGACCTTCGGCGAAAACCTCGTCAATACCACCCCTCAGGTTCTCGATAGCTTCGTCAGCTTCACTGCTGCGGACGGTGCCAGTTTCGATGGTGGCGTGGTCACGGTTTTCTTCGCCAGTGGCGGCGGTGTGGAGGATCAGTTGTCGATCCGCAACCAGGGCAGTGCTTTTGGCCAGATCGGAG
Source organism: Zoogloea sp. (assembly GCF_030157465.1). Classification (GTDB taxonomy): domain Bacteria; phylum Pseudomonadota; class Gammaproteobacteria; order Burkholderiales; family Rhodocyclaceae; genus Zoogloea. The sequence continues at coordinate 12,492 of NZ_JAOAUU010000018.1, read as the reverse complement.
TGGCGGGCAGCACGGTTTCCTATGGCGGTGTGGATATCGGCTCGGTATCCGGTGGCGGCAACGGCGGAAACCTGACCGTTACGCTCAACGCGGCGGCGTCGACCGATGCGATCGAGGCGCTGGTCCAGAACATCGCCTATGGCAACAGCGCGTTCAGTCCGCAGGCCAGCCGTCAGGTGGGCGTACGGATCGAGGATGGTCATGGCGCCTCCACGGCGGCGGGGCTGGTCACGATCAACGTGACACGCGAGCTGGACGGCACGCCTGCGGCCTACGGCGAAGAGCCGGTCAACACCTTCACGCCCAGCGACCAGAGCAACCCGGCGATCGGCCGGCTGACGGACGGCGGCTACGTGATCGCGTGGAACTCCTACCTCCAGGACACCTCGACCTGGGGCACCTACGCCCAGCGCTACACCGCCTCGGGCGAAGCGGTGGGCCCTGAGTTCCGCGTCAACACGATTACGGCCGGCGAGCAAAGCTACCCGCAAGTCGCGGGCCTCTCGAACGGCGGCTACGTGATCACCTGGCAGGACGACAGCAGCCACGAAGGCAGCGGCTGGGGCTGGGGCGTGTTCGCCCAGCGCTACAACGCCGACGGCTCGACGGCGGGCAGCCCGATCGTGGTGAACACCACCACCGAAAGCACCCAGTTCCACGGCGTCGTGGCCAGCTACACCGACGGTTTCGCGGTGGCCTGGTCGTCCGATAGCTACGTGGCCGGCGGCAACGGCCACGACATCTACCTGACCCGCTACGACAACGCCGGCAACGTGCAAGGCACCCCGCAGCAACGGGTCAGCGTCACGCCGGGCACCAGTGACGCACAGCCGGGGGGCCAGGACCTGCCGCGCATCGCCGCCCACGCCAACGGCGATCTCGTCATCGTGTGGCGCGACAGCAACGGCAACGACGGCAGCGGCTGGGGCGTCTTCGGGCGCACCTACAGCGCAGCGGGCGGCTTTGGCGACACCTTCCAGGTCAACACCACCACCACCGGCACGCAGTACAACCCCGACGTGGCAACCCTCGCCGATGGCGGCTTCGTCGTCGTCTGGGAAGACCACAACGGGCTCGACGGCTCCAGCTACGCCACCTTCGCCCAGCGCTACGACCTGAACGGCGCGGCGGTGGGCGATGCGCTCCAGGTGAACGAAAACACCAACGGCGCCCAATACCAGGCCAAGGTCAGCGGCCTCGCCACGGGCGGCTTCGTGGTCGCCTTCTACAACGACACGGGTGACTACTGGGGCGACGTCTACCTGCGCGAATTCGACGCCAGCGGCCAGCCGGTGGACGGCGACCGGCGCGTGAACGGCGGCACGGCCGGGGTCTATCGGGGCGACTCGGCCCCGGCCATTGCTGATCTGGGCAACGGCAACTTCGTGGTCGCCTGGCAGGCTGACAATCATTCGGACGGCAGCGGCAGCGGCATCTTCCAGCGGGTCTTTGGCGACACCGCGGAACTGCCGCGCCAAGCCCGGCCGGACCTCTCCGACTTCAGCGGCACCGTCACCTTCAACGAGAACGCCGTCAACGCCGGCCTGCGGATCATCGACGGCGCGGTGAGCCTCAGCGACACCGACTCGGCGAACTTTGCCGGCGGCCGGCTCGACCTGAACTTCACCAGTGGCGGAGCCAGCGAAGACCAACTGGGCGTCGTCAGCGAAGGGCCGATCAGCGTCGCGGGCAACGTGGTGAGCTACGCGGGCAACGCCATCGGCACGCTCACCGGTGGTACCAACGGCAGCGCCCTGCGCATCGACTTCACCAGCACGGCGGCCACGCCGGACGCCGTCGAAGCGCTGGTGCAGCACCTGGGCTACGCCAACACCGACTCGAGCCCCAACGCCAGCCGCACGCTGGCCCTGCGCATCTCGGACGGCGACGGCGCATCGAGCACGCCGAACCAGCTGACGATCAACGTCACCCCGGAGCTGGACGGCACGCCTGCGGCCTACGGCGAAGAGCCGGTCAACACCTTCACGC
>NZ_JAOAUU010000018.1:0-10403 GCF_030157465.1 Zoogloea sp. | reverse complement strand
CAGCGGCAGCGGCATCTTCCAGCGGGTCTTTGGCGACACCGCGGAACTGCCGCGCAGCGGCGACCCGGCGCTCAAGGATATCGAATCCAGCGTGGTATTCGGCGCGGCCGATGCGATCACGCCGCAGCTGATCGACAACGACCTTGTCGTTTCGAACAATGGCACCAGCTTCAGCGGCGGCAGCCTGTGGGTTTATTTCACCTCCGGCGCGGACAGCAACGACGCGCTGGCAATCCGCAGCGTGGGTTTCAACGCGGGGCAGATTGGCGTAAATCTCAACGAAGTCAGCTTTGGCGGCGTCGTCATCGGAACCGTGGCGGGCGGCACCGGCGGTGCGCCGCTGGTGGTGAGCCTCTCTGGCGCAGCCAGCCCGGCGGCGATCCAGGCCCTGGCCGAAAACGTCACCTATCAGTACAGCGCAGCCGCGGCGCCGGCCGGCACGAGCGACCGCTACGTGGCCTTCCGGCTCTTCGACAACAGCGCCGCGGCGTCGGACCCGACCGAGACTCTGGTCCGTATCCAGGACACCGCGCCGGCCTCCGCGCTGGCTTTGGTGGATGTCGTTCCCGCCGTGACGGTCAGCGAGACCGCGGCCCGCGGTGGCGTGCTGCTTGACGGCGCAGTCCAGCTCAACCAGGGCGCGGGCGGCCTCGATGGTGCCGTGCTGACGGCATCCTTCAGTGCCAACGGCCGGAGCTCCGACCAGCTGGGAATTTTCAGCGATAGCCATCTGAGCTACACCGGAAGCACTGTCAGCTACGACGGAACGACGATCGGCACGGTTGCCGGCGGTGACAACGGTACGCCGCTGACCGTCACCTTCAATGCCAACGCCAGCGCCGAGCGCGTTGAAGCCGTCATTGAGCACCTGGCCTACCAGAGCGACACGCAAGGCGCGCTGCCCAGCCGCACGGTGCTGGTCAGCCTGCAGGACGCGAGTTCTGCGGTCACCAGCCAGAGCATCACCGTAAATATCCTGCCCGAGGCGAACGGCGCAGTGCCGCTGTTTGACCAGGCGCGGGTCAATACCTACGTGGCCGGCGAGCAATCCCAGCCCGCCGTGGCCACCCTCGCCGACGGCAGTTATGTGGTGGTGTGGCAGTCGTACAACCAGGACGGAAACGCCTGGGGCGTCTTCGGCCAGCATTTCACCGCCGCCGGCGTGCCCGTGGGCCTCGAGTTTGCGATCAACAGCTACATCTGGAACAGCCAGGATGGCGTTTCGGTGGCGGCGCTTTCCGGCGGCGGCTACGTTGTGGCCTGGCGCAGCGAGGCGCAGGACGGCAGTTCCGGCGGGGTTTTTGCGCAGGTTTTCAGCGCCCAGGATGCGGCGCTGGGTGATGAGTTCCGGGTCACCGCGAGCACTGTTTACGACCAGACTCATGCCGCGGTGATCGGCCTGGCCGATGGCGGTTTCGTCGTCGCCTTCGCCGACCAGACCCGCGACGGCAGCGGCTACGGCACCTACGCCCAGCGTTACGACGCCAGCGGTACGCCGATCGGGAGCGATTTCCTGGTCAACACCTATGTGCCGTATGACCAATACCTGCCGGCCCTGTCGGCGCTGAAGGACGATCCATCCACTTCAGGTACCAATGAGACGGGCTTTGTTGCCGTCTGGCGGTCGCTCTATCAGGACGGTTCGGGCTGGGGAATATTCGGCCAGCGCTTCGATGCCAGCGGCAACAAGGTGGGTGCCGAGTTCCAGGTCAATACCAACGCCAGCGGCAACCAGTACAACCCGACGGTCGTCACGCTGACGAACGGCGATTTCGTGGTGCTGTGGTCCGACGAATCCGACTATTCGCTACTTGGCCAGCGCTACACGGCGGGCGGCGTGGCGGTGGGCGGCGCGTTCATGGTGAGCACGCCGGATCTGCCTTCGAATCAGGAGCTGTGGCCGCACGCTACGGCACTCTCCAACGGCGGCTTCGTCGTCGCCTGGGATAGTTACAGCGGCCTTCTCAACGATTACATCGACGTATGGGGCCAGCAGTTCGACGCCACCGGGGCCAAGGTCGACGGGCCCGTGCGGCTTAGCCAGACGAGCGCCGATGCCCAGCACCACCCGGTTGTGGCCGGTCTGGCCAACGGCAATTTCGTGGCCGCCTGGGCATCGAATGCCGAGGATGTGCCGGGGCAGGGCGGCTATGGTGTGTTCCAGCGCCTGTTCGGCACGCCGGGTTCGGTGGCGCGTCAGGAAAACCCGCAGCTGCTGGATCTGGAAAGCTCGGTCACCCTGAATGAAAACGCCGTCAATGCCACGCCGCAACTGATCGATTCGGGTCTGCGCGTCATCGACGAGGATTCCGCCAATTTCGCGGGTGGCACGCTGCGCGTTTCGGTGCTGACAAGCCTGGGCGGAAATGCCGCCTACGACATGGAAGCCTTCAGACAGGATAGTTTCACGATCCTGCACGAAGGCAATGGCGCCGGGCAGGTCGGTGTCAGCGGCACCGCGGTCGGCTCGACGATCCGCTTTGGCGGCGTTGCGGTCGGCACCATTGCCAGCGACGGGCAGGGTTGGTCGGATCTGGTGATTGTGTTCAACAGCAACGCCACTGCGGCCATCGTCGAGCGTGTGGCGGAGCGGCTGGCCTACACCACCAGTTCGTCGGCACCGGTCGGGCGGGTGGTGGAAGTTGCCGTCAGTGACGGCGACGGCGGCCAGAGCGTGACCCAGACGATCAACCTCAACATCACCCCGCAGACCGACGGTGCGGTGGCGCTGTTGCCGGGCGACACGCAGGTCAACACCTACACCGACAACACCCAGGCCTATCCGACCGCGATTCATCTGGCAGGCCCGAATGCCGGCGAGTACGTGATCGTCTGGCAGTCCTACGGTCAGGATTCGGATCAGTACGGCGTCTATGCCCAGCGCTACAACCTGAACGGCGCGGCCATCGGGGCCGAGTTCCAGGTGTCCTCGGCGACTCCCGGCAACCAAGGCACTGACTCCGGCGTGAGGGCTGCCGCGCTGACCGACGGCGGTTTTGTGGTGGCCTGGGAGTCCAGCGACGACTGGGGCCGCGGCGTTTTTGCCCAGCGTTTCGACGCCTCGGGCAACGCGGTGGGCAGCGAGTGGCGCGTCAATCCGGTGACGACTTACGAGCAACTGCAGCCCGCCGTGGTCGGCCTCGCCAACGGCGGCTTCGCGATCGCCTACAGCGATGACACCAATGCGGACGGCAACAGCTACGGAACGGTCTTCCAGCGCTACGACGCCAACGGCCTCGCGCAGGGTAGCCGGGTTCTGATCAACGACAACCCGCCGGGTGGCGGAACCGCCTTCACCACCGACAATCAATCCTTCCCGCAACTGTCGGCCCTTGCCAACGGCGGCTTCGTGGCCGTGTGGCATTCCTATGCCCAGGACGGAAGCGGCTGGGGCACCTACGCGCGCGTGTTCGACGCCAGTGGTGCGCCCACAACAGACGGTTTCCGGGTCAATAGCTCGACCCTCGGCCACGAGGCGCGTCCTGATGTGACGACCCTCAGCAACGGCGATTTTGTCGTTGTGTGGCAGACCAGTGACGATCCGTACAGCGACAGCTACGCGATCATGCTGCAGCGCTTCACCGCCGGCGGCGTGCCGGTGGGCTCCGAAACGCTGGTGAATAACGGGCTGACCTTCCCGTCCAGCGACGCCTACCCCCACGTGACGGCCCTTGATACCGGCGGTTTCGTCGTGTCCTGGGAATCCGATGACGGGTGGGGTCGGGGCTATTACGTCCAGCAATACGACACCGACGGGCACAAGGTGGATGGCCCGCTACGGGCCTCGCAAGCCGCCACCTCCGACCAGACCTACGGCGATGTGGCCGGTCTGGCGGGCGGGCGATTTGTGGTCACCTGGTCGTCCTCCAACCAGGAGGCTTCCGGTTGGGGCGTCTACCAGAACGTCTTCGGGCCGGCCGGTTCGCCGGTGCTCCAGGCGGCGCCGGTGATCAGCGACATGGCGGGGCGTGTCACCTACCTTGAAAACACCGTCAACGCCGCGCCGCAACTCATCGATGCCGCGGTGGGCGTGTTCGACAGCGATTCAATCACGCTGGACGGTGGCGTTCTTACGGTCAGCGTGATCAGCGGTTACTCCAGCCTGAACCAGGATATCGGCGACTACCGGCAGAATCAGGACAACTTCTCCATCCTGTCCGAAGGCACGGGCGCCGGACAGGTGAACGTCAGCGGCGCCAACGTGCGCATCGGCACCACGGTGATCGGCAGCATCGTCAGCGACGGTCAGGCGGGCCATGATCTGGTGATCCAGTTCAATGCCGCGGCCACCCAGCCCTTTGTCGAGCATGTCCTCGAACGGCTGGCTTACCGGAATCCGTCCACCGATCCGGTGGCCAGTCGGCAGGTCAGCATCACTCTTTCTGACGGCGACGGGGCGACCAGCACGCCCACCGTGATCCAGATCAACGTCACCGCCGAGGCCGACGGTGCGCTGCCGCTCGGATCGCCGGAATCCGTCAATACCTACAAGAGCAGCGAGCAGATGTCGCCGGCAACGGCAACCCTCGCCGATGGCGGCTACGTCGTCACCTGGCAGTCGAACGGCGAGGACGGCTGGGATTACGGCATCTTCGGCCAGCGCTACGCGGCCAACGGCACGCCGGTCGGCAACGAGTTCAAGGTCAGTGCCTATACGCCGGGCTCCCAGTCCGACCCGGCGGTGGCCGCCTTGAGCGATGGCGGCTGGGTGGTGACCTACACCGACGAAGGTCGCGACGGCAGCGGCTATTCCGTGTGGGCGCAGCGCTTCGACGCCGCCGGTCGTACGGCCGGTGCTGAGTTCCGCGTCAATACCTCCACCTCGGGCAGCCAGCTCGATTCGTCAGTCAGTGCCCTGGGCGACGGCTTTGTCGTGGCCTGGCGTTCGGACGGCGAACGCAATGGCGAGTATTACGACGTTTTCTTCCAGCGCTACGACCATAACGGCAACACCCTCGGCGCCGAAACCCGTGCCAACACGCCGATCTCCGGCAACCCTTACGTTTACCAGTACGAACCGGACATCACCGCGCTGGCCAACGGCAATTTCGTCGTCGCCTGGCGCAGCGAAGGGCAGGACGGCAGCAACTCGGGCGTCTATGCCCAGCTCTTCGACGGCACCAGCGGAAACGCCATCGGCGCCGAGTTCCAGCTCAACCAATACACCGTCGACTACCAGTACTACCCGCGTATCGCCGCAGTGGGCAGCGGATTCGTCGCCACGTGGATTTCGCGCGGGCAGGACGGCAGTAGCGACGGCATCTACGCACGTGGCTACGACGGAGCAGGCAACCCGGTCGACAACGAGTTCCGGGTTAATGAGTCCAGCTACAACTACCAGATTTCGCCGGACATCGCCGCCACCGGCGACGGCGGTTTCGTGATCACCTGGCGCGACAGCAATACCGACGACATCCTGGCGCAGAAGTTCGACGGCGCCGGCAATCGTGTCGATGGGGAACTGAATATCGGCACCACGGGAATATCCAGTGACGATGTGCCGGCTGTCGCCGGGCTGGCGGGCAACGCCTTCGCCATCGTCTGGCAGGGCCAGTCGGACGGCAGCGGCTACGGCGTCTTCCAGCGTGTGGTGGGCGACCCGGGCACTTTCGCCCACAGCGCGGCGCCGCAGATCGTCGATCTGGCCAGCTCCGTCACTTTCCAGGAAAACGCCATCAACGCCGCGCCGCAGGTCATCGATGCGGGCATCGGCCTGTTCGATCCGGATTCGGCCAACTTCAACGGCGGCCGTCTGGATGTGAGCTTCATCACCACCTACGGCGACCGTAACCAGTTCAACATTCCAGGCATCCAGGCCCAGGACCAGCTCGGCGTCCGCAACGAAGGCATGGGTGAGGGCCAGATCGGTGTCAGCGGCAGCACCATCAGCTACGGTGGAACGGCCATCGGCACACTCATTGGCAACGGTGTCAATGGCGGCTCGCTGATCGTCAGCTTCAACGCCAACGCCACGCCCGAAGCGGTCGAGAACCTGATCGAGAACCTCACCTACCAGAACTTCCTGTCCAACCCCGAACCGACCCGCACGGTGTCGGTGCGCCTGTCGGATGGCAGCGGTGGTGTGACCGCACCGCAATCCATCACCCTCAACATCGCCGCCAATCCCGACGGTGCCGTTCTGTACGGTGCGGAGCAGGTGGTCAGCCGCTTTGCCCTCACCGGCAACCAGGCTGGCGAGCAGGGCGACTCATCCATCGCCCAGCTGGCCGACGGCGGCTATGTGGTGGCCTACACCGACTGGAGCGGCAGCGACGGCAGCAGCTACGCCGTTTTCGCGCGCCGCTATGACGCCAACGACAACGCCGTCGGCGACCCGTTCCAGGTCAATATCGCAACCCTCAACACCCAGGACGAGCCCACCGTGGTCGGCCTGTCGGGCGGCGGCTTCGCGGTGATCTGGACGTCCAACGACTTCGCCACCGACACCTCCGGCGACGGCGTCTTCATGCGTCGCTACCTGCCCGACGGCAGCGCTGCGCCCGGAGGCGAGGTGCTGGTCAATACGAGCATGGGCGGCAACCAGTATCAGCCGGCGGTCAGCCAGAGCAGCGATGGCGGCTTCATCGTCGCGTGGTATTCGGATGGCGAGCGGGACGGAATTTACTACGACATCTACCTCCAGCACTTCGACGCCACCGGCCAGAAGGTCGGAGGTGAGGTGCGCGCCAGCCTCCCGATTGCGGGCGAGTTGTACACCCCGCAATCCGAACCCTCGATCGCGCTTCTGAACAATGTCGGCGGTGACTTCGTCGTCACCTGGACGGACGGCTACGCCGACGGCAGCGGCAATGGCATCTTCGCCCAGCGTTTCAATGCCGACGGTAGCCCCATCGGTGCCCGGTTCCAGGTCAATACCTACATCGACAACTCCCAGTCCCAGTCCTCGGTGGCAGCCCTCAACGACGGTGGATTCGTCGTTGTATGGACCTCCTACGGCGAGGACACCTGGGGTTACGGTGTTTACGGGCAACGTTACGACGCCCTCGGCAACACGCTCGGTGCCGAGTTCCGTGTCAACTACAACACCGCGAACAACCAGCTGCAGCCGTCGGTCACCGGGCTCACCAACGGCGGCTTTGTCGTCAGCTGGGATGATCAAAGCAGTGTCTGGCTGCAGCAGTACGACGCCGGCGGCCGGGCCATCGACAGCCAGATCGTCGTCAACGACATCAGCACCGAGACCACCCCGGACATCGTGGCTACGGCAGATGGCGGATTCCTCGTCAGCTACCAGGGTTATCGCGACACCGCCCACGGCGGCAACAACAGCACCGAGGTGCTCGTCCAGCGTTACAGCAACACCGCGCCTAACGTCAGCGACGTGAATGTCACCGGCGACGAGGACAGCGATGTCGCGCTGCTCGATACCCTGTTTGCCGCGGGCTTCACCGACGCCGAAGGGCAGGCGCTGGCGTCGATCCGCATCGTTACGCTGCCCGGCTCCGGCACCCTGAGCCTGCATGGCGTGGCCGTGCAGCCGGGGCAGGAAATCGGCGTGGCCGATCTGGCCGCCGGTGCGCTGATCTACCACGGCAACGCCGACTACGCCGGTGCCGACCTGTTCCGCTGGACCGGTAGTGACGGCAACACCTACTCGACCCAGTCGGTGTTCACCAACATCACGCTGCGTAACGTCAACGACAGCCCGCGCCTCGAAGCGGGTGCCGACCGCGTCGCGCAGGAAGGCCACTATTTCGCCCAGGGCCTCACCCTCGGCGACCCGGACATCGGCAACGTCTACCACGTGACGGTGGACTGGGGCTACAGCGTGAACGGCACCCCGGTCACCAGCAGCTTCACCACGCCCAGCAAGTCGCCGACCATTGATCACGTCTTCCCGGACAACGGCAGCTACCACGTCAGCGTCACCGTTGATGACCAGCAAGGCCAGGCCAACAGCGTCGCAACCGACAGCTTCACCGTCGTCGTCGACAACGTCGCCCCGACCCAGGGGCTCGGTGGCGACAACACCGTTGAACAAGGTCATCCCTACACGCTCACTCTCGGTGGGGTCAGTGATCCGGGCGCCGATATCGTCACCCAGTACGCCATCGACTGGGGCGACGGCAGCCCGCCGCAGGTCATCGCCGCGGCCGACCTGCCGGCCAACCGGCAAGTCGTCCACACCTATGCCGCTGCAGGCGACTTCACCATCGAGACCACGCTGACCGACGAAGACGGCAGCTTCCCGCACGCCAGCAGCAAGGCGCTCACCGTTGCCCCGCCGGCCGAAGTCATCGTCGTCGATGCAGGCCTCGACAGCAGCGTCGGCGAAGGCCTGTTGTTTACCCGCAGCATCAGCTTCACCGACCCCGCCGACCAGGATCCGGCCGGGCGCAGCGCCACCATCAACTGGGGCGACGGCACCCCGGTTGAAACCCTCAGCCTTGGCGCCGGCCAGTTCAGCTTCAACATCAGCCACCGCTTTGCCGACGACCGGGCCGTCCCGGTTACGGTGGATGTCAGCGTCACCGACAACGGCTTCCAGACCGCCAGCGACAGCTTCACCCTCGCCGTCACCAACGTCGCCCCAAGCCTCGCCGTGAGCGGCCCTGGCGCAGTCGCCGAAGGCAGCCCCTACACCGTCACCCTCGGCGCGGTGCAGGACGTTGCTGCCGATACCGTCAGCGAATACCGCATCGACTGGGGTGACGGCAGCGCGCCGCAAGTCATCGCCGCCGCCGACCTGCCAGCCAACCGGCAAGTCACCCACACCTACGCCGACGGCAACATCAGCGGCACCGCGCGGCAGATCGGCGTCACCCTCGTGGACGAAGACGGCACCCACATTAATGCGGGTACGCAGGCCCTCACCGTGTACAACGTCGCCCCGACGGTCAGCGCCAGTGGCGCCGTCACCATTGCCGAAGGCAGCGACTACACCCTCACCGTTGGCCCGCGGGTCGATCCCGGCGCCGACACCCCGACCCTCTACCGCATCGACTGGGGCGACGGCAGCACCCAGAACCAATACACCCCGACCGAATACGACGCCCTCGTCGCCGGCGGCGGCGTGGTTCATCACACCTTCGCCGACGGCACCAGCAATCCGACCATCACAGTCCGCGTCTTCGACGAAGACGGTGAACACATCGCTGCCAGCCACAGCGTCAGCGTCACCGATGTTGCCCCCACCGCCAGCCTCACTGGCGCCGCAACCACGCCGGAAGGCAGTGCCTACGCTCTTGGCATCGGCGCCATCCTTGATCCGGGCGCCGACACCGTCAGCGAATACCGCATCGTCTGGGGTGACGAAACCACGCCGGGCAGCTACCAGACCATCAGCGCCGCTCAGCTCGCGCTGAATGGCGGGGTTGTCAGCCACACTTATGCCGACGGTGCCGCCAGTTACAGTGTGCAAGTTTCGGCGCAGAACGAAGAAGGCCTCTTTGCCCTAGGCACCAAGGCGGTCGACGTCCTCAACGTGGCCCCCACCGCCAGCCTCAGCGGCCCGGCCACGGTGGACGAAGGCAGCGTCTACACCCTCACCGTCGGCGCCATCACGGACCCCGGCACCGACACCCGCAGCGGCTACAGCATCGCCTGGGGCGACGGCAGCACCGACAGCTTCACCCCGGCCGACTGGGCCACCGCGGCCGGCAGCTTCACCCACACCTACGCCGACGGCGCCAGCGCACCGACCATCACCGTCAGCACCACCGACGAAGACGGCACCACCGTGCTCGGCACCCAGGCCGTCACGGTGAACAACGTGGCGCCCGCGGCCAGCCTCAGCGGCGCGAGCGCGGTGGACGAGGGCAGTATCTACACCCTCACCGTCGGCGCCATTACCGACCCCGGCACCGACACCCGCAGCGGCTACACCATCGCCTGGGGCGACGGCAGCACCGACAGCTTCACCCCGGCCCAGTGGGCCGCCGCGGCGGGCAGCTTCACCCACACCTACGCCGACGGCGCCAGCACCCCGACCATCACCGTCAGCACCACCGACGAAGACGGCACCACGGTGCTCGGCACTCAGGCCGTCGCGGTGGCCAACGTCGCCCCGAGCCTCGTGCTCGACGGCGCCGCCAGCACCCTCGAAGGCGCCACCTATCAACTGACCCTCACCGGCAGCGACGTGGCCGGCAGCGCCGACCCGCTCGCCTACAGCATCGCCTGGGGCGACGGCAGCACCCAGACCGTCCTCGCCGCCGACCTGCCGGCCAGCGGCATCGTCAGCCATGTCTTTACCGACGACGAAGACGGCCCGGCAAACGCCACCGCCCGCCAGGTCACCGTAACCGTCACCGACAGCGACGGCGGCAGCACCGAGGTCAGCAAGACCGTCACGGTGAATAACGTCGCTCCGACCATCGAAGCCACTGGCGCCGCCAGCGCCACGGTCGGCGTCGCCTACACCCTCAACCTCGCCAACTATG
>NZ_JAOAUU010000017.1 GCF_030157465.1 Zoogloea sp. | reverse complement strand
CCCGGCCAACGTAACGCTAAACACCGGAAAGCCGCCCAGCAAGGGCTTAACCCGCAGAAGGTCGAATGAAATGAACCACCAACGTCCGATGGGCGACTGAAGTCGCCCCCACAGTTTGCCTATGCCTTTCGACACGCCTGGAGCGAACGGGCAAATGGCAAGAAGCCGCAGTTCAGAGCGCGCCCACCTTCTGCCGGCTGGCAGAATCTCATTGCCAATCAGCCTGAAATTCGGGACGGCCCTGCGTTTGAAAGCCGGGCGCGCTTGCTGCGCTGCCGGGCGGGGATGTCAGCGCGCCTTGGCGGCGGGCTGGGGAGAAAGGGGCAGGACAACCGGCACGGTGTCGCCCCGCAGACGCAGCAGCACGCGATCGGGCAGCACGCGCTCGACGCGGATATCGTCGTTGAAATAGGCGCCTTCGGCCACCAGGACCGGACGCTTGCCGGTCGACGCCAGGATCGCGATTCCCGGCGCCCTGTCGTTGCCGGCGATGACGCCCTGCAACACCAGGCCGTCCGCCGAGGACTGGAGCCCCGGCAGGGCCGACGGCGGGATGGCTGCGGATGCGCGTGGTGCGGCGGTACGGATCAGGCCGGCCTCCTCGGCAAGCCACAAGCCAAACACCACCGCCATCCCGGCGATCACGACGATCCGCTGAATGCGGTCATAGTCGAAGCCTTTTGCGCCCATCTTTGCATCGGGAAACCACGGCGCCGGCGTACAGAGCTGACGACGGGCACCTCGCCCATTTCTTGTTGATCAGCTTGCACCCTATCACCGGCCCTGCTCCGCGCGACGGCCGAGTCACGCGGATTAACTCATTTAACCTAATTTACATTTTTTCATTCCGGCGGAATGGCTGCAGGGGCCCCCGCGTCAGGCTCCGGCCACAAAATCCAGCACGTCGCGGACGAAGCGCTCGCGCTCCCACAGGTGGGGTGCGTGGTCCACGTCGTCGTAGATGTGCAGCCGGGCGCCGGGAATGCTGTCGCGCACGTAACGGGCGGTGGCGGTCGAATAGAAGTTGCTGGAGCCGCCATACACCAGCAGCGTCGGCAGGGTGATGGTGGCCAGCACGTCGCGGTAGTCGGCCGCTGAAAGGCTGGCCCAGCAGTCGATCAGCGGACGCGGCACCAGGCTCTGCAGACGCTGGCGGGCCGACGCCATGCCGACGGTGTTGTCCAGGTAGGCCGCGCGGGCCTTGGCGTTGTGACCAAAGGCCACCAGACGCAGCAGCGCCTCGGCAAAGTCGCGCTCCAGCGCGTCGATGAAGGCGGCGTTCCGGCAGTGGTCGAAGTCGCCGTAGATGCCGTTTTTCCAGTTGTCGTCGGTGAGGAGCCGGGGCGACTGGTCGATGATCACGAGGTGCGACAGGCGCTCTTCGCCAAAGTCGCGCAGGTATTGCCAGAGCGTCAGCGCACCCATCGAGTGGCCAGCCACCACGGCTTTTTCGAGCCCGTAGTGATCGAGCAGGTTGTGCAGGTCGCGGGCCATGCGCGGGGCAGTGGGAATGCTTTGGGTGACGAGGGGATGGCCGCCGTGGCCGCGGGCGTCCCAGCGAAAAACCCGGTGGTGCGCCTCGAAGGCGGCCAGGAAGGGATTCCAGTCGCGGTGGGTGGAGGTCCAGCCATGCAGCAGCACCAGCGGCGGGCCGTTGCCGGAAATCTTCAGGTGGATTTTTTCGCCGTCGTCGGCGCAAAAGCTGTCCATGGTCATGGTGGTTTCAGCCGTCTATGGGGTGCTTGGGCGTCTCGAGCACGCGCTGGTAGAAGCCCACGTCGAGCCAGCGCCCGAACTTGAAGCCGGCCTCGCGGATCGTTCCGGAGTGGGTGAATCCGAGTTGTTGGTGCAGCGCAATGCTGCCGGCGTTGGCCATGTCGATGACGCCGACCAGCACGTGGACATCCTGCCCCCGCGCGGCCTCGATGAGCCTTTCGAGCAGCGCCCGCCCAAGGCCCCGGCCGCGGTGCTCGCGGTGCACGTAGATGGAGTGCTCGACCGTGTATTTGTAGGCCGGAAAGGCCCGGAACGGCCCGTAGCTGGCAAAACCCAGCAGCGTGCCGGCCTCGTCCACCGCGCCGATCACCGGGTACCGGCCGGCCGCCTTGGCGGCAAACCAGGCGGCCATGCTGTCGGCCGTGCGTGGCTGGTAGTCATACAGCGCCGTGGAGGTGACGATGGCCTCGTTGAGAATGGCGAGGATCGCGTCGGCGTGGTGCTCGGGCGTGCAGGCGATGAAGTCGGTCATGCGTCGGGGAATCGGGAGGCCGGACTGGAATTATGCGGCCCTGGCTGTGGTTCGGGTTGCGCTAGCGGTTGAACCAGCGCAGCACCGTGCCCCAGTCGTGGAGGTCGAGGCGGGTGGCTTCGCCGCAGGCAAAATCCAGCCCCAGCCAGTGCTCCGGCGGCAGGCCCAACAGCTGGCCGGCCAGTGCGCGCAGGGGGCCGCCGTGGGCCACCACGACGACCGCCGGGGCCGGCGGCGCGGCGCGCAGGTCGGCCAGAAACTCGAGGGCGCGGGCGGCCATGCGGCGCGGCGATTCGCCGCCGGGCGGGGCGAAATCGAGCGGCTCGGCCACCCAGGCGTCCAGCGCGGCCTGGCCGATATCGTCGAAGCTGCGGCCTTCCCAGTCGCCAAAATAGATCTCTTTCAGGCGCGGGTCGAGCTGCGGCGTGCCGAGGGCTTCGGCCAGCAGCCGCGCGCGGGCCAGCGGGCTGGCGTAGAGGGTAAAGTTTTGCGGCAGCAGCGGGCGCAGCCGCTTGGCAACCGCGATGGCGGATTCGGCCAGGCCGAGGTCGGTCTGCCCGTAGCAGATGCCCGGCGCCACAGCGGGCCGGGGGTGACGGATCAGGTAAAGCTCCATGAGGCGAGGATTCCCAGATAGATTGAAACTTCGGCCACCTGCTGGGCGGCGCCAAGGCAATCGCCGGTGTAGCCGCCCAGGCGACGCTTGAAGGTGCGCGCCGCCAGCACCACGACGAGCGCCGCCAGCACCAGGGCCGCCAGCGCCTCTCGCGGGCTCAGCAGCAGCAGCGGCAGCACGCCGGCCAGCGTGGCTATGCCCAGCTCGGCGGAGGTCGGGCGGCGGGCCACCGGGGCGGATTTTGAACTGTCGGCGGCGCGGGCGTAATCGAGCAGCGCCATCAGGCCCACGGCCACGAGGCGCGACAGCGGGTGGGCCACCAGCAGCGCGGCGATCACCGGGTAATCCTCGTCGGCGCCAAGGTGGGCCAGCACCAAGTACTTGGCGAGCAGCATCAGCACGAGGCCGATGGCGCCGTAGCTGCCGATGCGCGAATCCTTCATGATCGCCAGCACCTGGGCGCGGGTCCAGCCGCCGCCGAGGCCGTCGCAGGTGTCGGCCCAGCCGTCTTCGTGAAAGGCACCGGTGGCGCGGATGGTCGCGGCCATCGACAGCACCAGGGCCAGATCCACCGGCAGAACCTGCACCGCCAGCCAATACACGCCCACTCCGACGAGGCCGATCAGCCAGCCGATCAGCGGCAGGAAACGCGCCGCCTGCCCGAGCTTGTCCGGCGTGAAATCCACCCAGCGCGGCACCGGCAGACGGGTGAAGAAACCGAGGGCGATAAAAAAGAGTTCGAACTGGGCGAGCATGGGGCGGGCGAGAAAAGATCAGTCAGGGGTGAAGGGCCGCGTGCGGGGCTGGAAAAACGTGTCCGCCAACCCGCCTCACGCCTTGCCTGCCACACCCGCGGATTCGAAACTCGCCATTTCGTTGAGGAAATTCACCGCGGCCTGCACCAGCGGGTAGGCCAGCGCGGCGCCGGTGCCTTCGCCGAGGCGCAGATCAAGCTGCACCAGCGGTTCGGCACCCAGGTGGGCCAGCTGCACCACGTGGCCCTGCTCGTTGGAGCGGTGGGCGAAGACGCAGTAATGGAGGATCTCCGGGGCCAGGGCGTGGGCCACCAGCAGCGCGCTGGTGACGATGAAGCCGTCGATCAGCAGCAGCATGCCGGATTCGGCCGCGCCGAGCATGGCGCCGGCCATCATGGCGATTTCAAAGCCGCCGTACTCGGCCAGCGCGGCCAGCGGGTCGGCCGGACGCCCGCCGCGGGCGATGGCCTGGGCCAGCAGCGCGCGCTTGCGCGTCATGCCGGCGTCGTCGAGGCCGGTGCCGCGGCCGATCACGCTATCCAGCTCGACACCGGTCAGGCAGTGGGTGATGAGCGACGCGGCGGCGGTGTTGCCAATGCCCATTTCGCCAAAGCCGACCACGTTGCAGCCCTGCGCGGCCAGCCCGCTGGCCAGCTCGCGGCCGCGGGCCAGCGCGAGGTCGCGGGTGGCGGCGTCCATGGCCGGCATTTCGAGGTAATTGGCGGTGCCGGCGCCGAGCTTGGCGTCGATCAGGCCGGGCCGGGCGCCAAACTCATGGGCGACGCCGGCATCGACCACCGCCAGCGCCATGCCCATCTGGCGGGCAAAAACGTTGATCGCGGCACCGCCGGCCAGGAAGTTCTCGACCATCTGCCAGGTCACGTCCTGCGGGTAGGCCGACACACCGGCCCGGGCCGCACCGTGGTCGCCGGCAAACACCAGCATCTGCGGCTTGCACAGTTCCGGCGCCAGGCTTTGCTGGATCAGGCCGATCTGGCGGGCCAGCGCTTCCAGGCGGCCAAGGGCGCCGAGGGGCTTGGTCTTGGTGTCGATGCGCTGCTGCAGCGCCGGGGCGATGTGCGGGTCGGGGCGAACGATGGCGTAGGTCATGGCGGGTGGCGGTGTCGGACGGACGAAGGCCGGGATGGTAGCGCGGGGAAACCGCAAACGGGAAACGGGGCGCCCTGCCCCGACCCCCGCGCCGGGCGTGCCGGCCAGTTGTCGGGTTACGCCCGGCGGGCTAACCCGACCTGCGCGGGCTTTAAACCACGCCCTGGGCCAGCATGGCGTCGGCCACCTTCACGAAGCCGGCGATGTTGGCGCCATCGACGTAGCTGATGCTGCCGTCTGCACGCTTGCCATACTGCACGCAGGCCGCGTGAATGCCCTTCATGATTTCCAGCAGGCGGGCGTCCACTTCCTCGCGCGGCCACGACATGCGCATGGCGTTCTGGCTCATTTCGAGGCCCGAGGTGGCCACGCCGCCGGCGTTGCTGGCCTTGCCGGGCGCGTAGAGCACGCCGGCCGCTTCAAACGCCTTGGCGGCCTCGATGGTGGACGGCATGTTGGCGCCTTCGGCCACGCAGATCACGCCGTTACCGATCAGGGCAGCGGCGTCGGCGGCGTCGAGTTCGTTCTGGGTGGCGCAGGGCAGCGCCACATCCACCTTCACGCCCCACGGCCGCTTGCCGGCCTCGAAGCGGGTTCCGGTGCGCTCGGCGTAGTCGCTGACACGACCGTAGTGGTGGTTTTTGACGTCCATCAGGATGGCGAGCTTTTCCGGGGTAAAGCCGTCTTCGTCGATGACGGTTCCGCTGGAATCGGACACCGTCACCACCTTGGCGCCCAGCGCCATGGCCTTTTCGACCGCGTACTGGGCCACGTTGCCCGAGCCCGACACGCTGACGCGCAGGCCCTGGAAAGACAGGCCGCGGGTCTTGAGCATTTCGTCGGCGAAATACACCGTGCCGTAGCCGGTGGCTTCGGGGCGGATCAGGGAGCCGCCAAAGCTCAGGCCCTTGCCGGTGAACACACAGTCGGCGCGGTTGCTGAGTTTCTTGTACATGCCGGCCATGTAGCCGACTTCCCGGCCGCCCACGCCAATGTCACCGGCCGGCACGTCGGTGTCGGACCCCACGTGGCGAAACAGCTCGCTGACGAAGGCCTGGCAAAACCGCATCACTTCGGCCGGGCTCTTGCCCTTGGGATCGAAGTCGGAACCGCCCTTGCCGCCGCCCATGGGCAGGGTGGTGAGGGCGTTCTTGAAGGTCTGCTCGAAGGCCAGAAACTTGAGCACCGACAGGGTCACCGACGGGTGAAAGCGGATGCCGCCCTTGTAGGGGCCGATGGCCATGCTGTGCTGAATGCGGTAGCCACGGTTGACCTGCACCTGGCCACGGTCGTCCATCCAGGCAACGCGGAACATCAGCGCGCGCTCGGGCTCGACCAGGCGATCCAGCAAGCCGTGTTCAACGTAGCGGGGGTTCTTCTCGATAAAGGGCCACAGGCTTTCCATGACCTCGGTCACCGCCTGGAGGAACTCGGGCTGGCCGGGATTGCGGTCCGAGACGTGCTGGAGAAACTGTTTTGCCGATGTGTATTTCATGGAAATCACTCTGAAATGGAAACTGGATGCACCAAAACAGGGATTATCTATAATTTACGCACCAACTTGGTTCTGAAAAACATTCACGTTAGATCGGGATTACCGAAACGCCGCTAAAACGCACCATGATGGGGCGCTCCGCACAGCATCAAGCCTTCAACACCAGCGGCAGGCCGGCCGCCACGAAGACAACCCGGTCGGCCAGCGCCGCGACGGCCTGGTTCAGGCGGCCCGCTTCGTCACGAAACAGGCGGCCAAGCGGGGTTTC
>NZ_JAOAUU010000016.1 GCF_030157465.1 Zoogloea sp. | reverse complement strand
GTCACTAATTTTTCACTATCTTGGCAAGAATTTCATTAACTCTGTCAACCGACAAAGGCATCGGCCAGCGATACAGGTCGCACTTGGAACTGTCCGAAAAACGACTGTTTTATGGACAAATGGCTTGGCGACCTATCGAATTGGACTCGTGCCCCCCATCAGTCAAATCTCGGTGCAGTTGGGGGGTGCGGCCACAAGACCCTGGCATCGTCGGAACTGGCAAGCTCAGGTATGGGTGGATAACCAAGCAGAACTAAACGGCCCGGTTTGACTCTTGAGGTGCCAACTCTTGTCTGACGTAGGGGCGTACCGAACCTTGGTGAAACAGCCCGAGTTATGAGAGACAGCGACGGTAACCAACCTGAAGAGGGCGCCCCTCAAGAATCAAACGAACCACATGTGCGGTTGGACGCGCTTGGCGATACCAAAGATTGCCAGCCAGTGCCGGACGAAATAACAAAAAAGCCCGCATTTACGCGGGCTTAGCTGCTTTCTAGTGCTACTCGATGCCAGCCGGTGCCAGACGCCCAATCACTCCCACTCGATCGTTGCCGGCGGCTTGCCGCTGATGTCGTAAACAACGCGGTTGATACCCCGGACTTCATTGATGATGCGGTTGCTCACCTTGCCCAGCAGGCTGTGCGGCAGCTCGGCCCAGTGGGCGGTCATGAAGTCGGCGGTCTGCACGGCGCGCAGGGCCACCACGTATTCGTAGGTGCGGCCGTCGCCCATCACGCCAACGCTCTTTACCGGCAGGAAGACGGCGAAGGCCTGGCTGGTCTTGTCGTACCAGTCGGCGGCGCGCAGTTCGTCGATGAAGATGGCGTCGGCACGGCGCAGCAGGTCGGCAAAATCCTGGCGCACTTCGCCGAGGATGCGCACGCCCAGGCCCGGGCCCGGGAAGGGGTGGCGATAGACCATTTCCCGCGGCAGGCCGAGGGCCACGCCCAGTTCGCGGACTTCATCCTTGAACAGTTCGCGCAGCGGCTCGAGCAGCTTGAGGTTGAGCGTATCCGGCAGGCCGCCCACGTTGTGGTGGCTCTTGATGGCGTGGGCCTTGCCGGTTTTTGCGCCGGCAGATTCGATCACGTCCGGGTAGATGGTGCCCTGAGCCAGCCACTTGGCGTTGGGCAGCTTGGCCGCTTCGGCCTGGAAGACTTCGACGAACTCGCGGCCGATGATCTTGCGCTTGGCTTCCGGGTCGGACACGCCGGCCAGGTGGCCCATGAACTGCGCCGTGGCATCCACGTGGATCACCTTGACCCCCAGGTTGCGGGCAAACATCTCCATGACCATCTCGCCCTCGTTGAGGCGCAACAGGCCGTTGTCCACGAACACGCAGGTCAGCTGGTCGCCAATCGCCTTGTGCAGCAGGGCGGCAACCACGGAAGAATCGACACCGCCGGACAGGCCCAGGATCACCTCGTCGCTGCCCACCTGGGCGCGAACCTTCTCGATGGCTTCGTTCACGTAGTCGGGCATGTTCCAGTCGTGCTGGCAGCCGCAGATGTCGTGGACGAAACGGGCGATCATTTCCTTGCCCTTGATCGTGTGGGTGACTTCCGGGTGGAACTGCACCGCGTAGAACTTGCGCGCCTCGTCGGCCATGGCGGCCAGCGGGGTGGATTCGTTGGAGGCGATGACCTTGAAGCCCGGGGGCAGCTCGGTGACCTTGTCACCGTGGCTCATCCACACGTCGAGCAGGCCGTGGCCTTCATCGTTGGTCCGGTCCTGGATGCTGCGGAACAGGGCCGAGTGGCCGCGGGCGCGGATTTCGGCGTAACCGAACTCGCGTTTGCCGGAGCTTTCAACCTTGCCGCCCAGCTGGGCCGCCATGGTTTGCATGCCGTAGCAAATGCCCAGCACCGGCACGCCGATTTCAAAGACGGCCTGGGGCGCCTTGACCTCTTCGGCGGCATAAACCGAGTTGGGCCCGCCGGACAGGATGATCCCCTGGGGCGCAAAGTTGCGGACGAATTCGTCCGACACGTCGTAGGGGTGGATTTCGCAGTACACCTGCTGCTCGCGCACGCGGCGGGCGATGAGCTGGGTGACCTGGGAGCCGAAATCGAGGATCAGGATTTTCTTGTGCACGGCGGGTTCCGTAGGATGAAGACGGGAAACCGATAATTATACCGTCACGGGCGCGCGGGTGCCCGTTGGCGCGACTTCAGCGTGGGGCTTCGGGGCGGGGAGTACAATTTGAGCGGGCTTTTCCTTTTCAAGGAGGTTCGCGATGTCTGCACTTTCTCCTCTCCCTCCGGGGCCGGGCGATGCGCTCCTGATCGTTGATATACAACGGGATTTTCTTCCCGGCGGAAGTCTGGCCGTGCCTTTTGGCGATCAGGTCATCGAACCGATGAACGCCTGGATCGGCCGCCTGGCGGCGCAATCCCTGCCGGTCTTCGCCAGCCGCGACTGGCATCCACCCGATCACTGTTCATTCCAGCCCCAGGGCGGGGTGTGGCCGCCCCACTGCGTTGCCGACACCCCCGGCGCCGCGTTCGATCCCCGGCTCGAACTGCCGGCCAACGTGCATGTGGTCACCAAGGCCGACACGTCCGAAATCGACGCCTACTCCGCCTTCGCCGGAACCAGCCTGCACGCGCAACTGCAGGCGCTGGGCGTCAGGCGGCTTTTCGTGGGCGGGGTGGCAACCGATTATTGCGTGCTCAACTCGGTGCTCGACGCGCGCCGGCTGGGCTACGAAGTCGTGCTGTTGCTGCGCGCCGTGCGTGCAGTCGATG
The DNA here is from genome assembly GCF_030157465.1 of Zoogloea sp. GTDB lineage: Bacteria > Pseudomonadota > Gammaproteobacteria > Burkholderiales > Rhodocyclaceae > Zoogloea. Next base: position 23,664 of record NZ_JAOAUU010000016.1, on the reverse strand, counting down.
CCCAGGCGGGCGACGGTGAGCGGGCGGTGGCAAGGATGCGTGCAGAAGGCGCCCTGGTCTGCGAGGACTGATCATGGGCGTGAATGCCGATTCCGTGCTGCTGACGGATCTCTATCAGCTCACCATGCTCCAGGCCTACCACGACCAGGACATGAACGACACCGCGGTATTCGAGTTCTTTGCCCGCAAGCTGCCGGAAGGCCGCAATTTTCTGGTGGCGGCCGGGCTCGCGCAGCTCGTCGATTACCTCGAAGCCCTCCGGTTCGATGCCGACGAACTGGCCTGGCTCGCCCAATGCGGGCGCTTCAGCAAAGCCTTCGTCGATTCCCTGGCCAACCTGCGCTTTACCGGCGACGTTCAGGCCATGCCCGAAGGCACCCTGTTCTTCCCCGACGAACCCATTCTGCGCATCGTGGCGCCGCTACGCGAAGCCCAGCTGGTGGAAACCCGCATCGTCAATCTGCTGCAGTTTCAAACCCTGATCTCCTCCAAGGCGGCACGCGTGCGACTGGCGGCGCCAGGCCGCCGGCTGATCGATTTCGGCCTGCGTCGCGCCCACGGCGCCGAAGCCGGGCTGCTGTCGGCCCGGGCGAGCTTTCTGGCCGGCTTTGACGGCACCTCCAACGTGCTGGCCGGCGTGCGCTGGAACATTCCGCTTGCCGGCACCATGGCCCACTCCTTCGTGCTGGCCCACGACTCCGAAGTGGCCGCCTTCGAACACTTTGCCCGCTCGTATCCCGCGGCCTGCACGCTGCTCATCGACACCTACGACACCGAGGCAGCGGCCCGTGCCATCGTCCCCCTCGCCCACCGGCTTGCCCGCGAGGGCATTGTCATCCAGGCCGTGCGCCTCGACAGCGGCGACCTGGGCGAACACGCCCGCCGGGTGCGTGAAATCCTCGACGCGGGCGGCCTGCCCGACATCGCCATCTTTGCCAGCGGCAACCTCGACGAATACGCGGTCAGCGCCCTCGTGGCGGCCGGTGCGCCCATCGGCGGTTTTGGCGTCGGCACGCGCATGAACACCTCGGCCGACCACCCCTACCTCGATTGCGCCTACAAGATGCAGGAATACCGGGGAATCGCGCGGCGCAAGCATTCGGAAGGCAAAACCACCTGGCCGGGACGCAAGCAGGTGTTCCGGCGCTTCGACTCCGCGGGGCTTATGGCCGGCGACGCGCTTACGCTCGAAGGCAACACCCAGCCCGGGCTCCCGCTTCTGGAACCCGTGATGGCCGCCGGCCGCCGCCTGGCGCCCGCGCCGTCGCTGGCCGAAATCCGCGAGCGGCTCGTCGCGCAACTGGCCGGACTTTCGCCGGCGCAACGCGCTCTGACCCCCGCCCCGCCGTATTCCGTCGAAGTGTGCCCCGCCCTGCACGATCTCGCCCGGCAGGTGGACCAGCGGCGGGTGGCGCCCGTCAGGCCTGTCGTGAATGGGGCGGGCTGCGGGTGAGCGGAACAAACGCAACCAACCGCAATGCCCCGCCCTGCGCCCGGTTTCAGCTGCGCCACCCGCCGTGGCAGCACACGCGGCGCGATCTTGCCGTAGCTCGGGACGCCCCGCCCCGGTAAACTCGCGCCCTGCCCCAGACTTGCCGCCCGCTCTGCACCGGCACAAGGACTGAACCGCCCCACCGACGCCCGGCCAACCGGGTCACTCTCAAGATTTTAGGTAATAGATTGATCTCAAAAGAAAAAGCGGGTGCTTCGGAAGATCTGGAAGCACGCCTGCAGGGCCATACGCCCATGATGGTCCAATATCTTCGGATTAAAAACGACCACCCCGACACCCTGCTTTTCTACCGCATGGGCGACTTCTACGAGCTGTTCTTCGAGGACGCCGAGAAGGCCGCGCGCTTGATGGACATCACGCTGACCACCCGCGGTTCGTCCAACGGCCAGCCGATCAAGATGGCCGGGGTGCCGCACCATGCGGTCGAGCAATACCTGGCACGACTGGTCAAGCTGGGCGAATCGGTGGTGATTGCAGAGCAGGTGGGCGACCCGGGCGCCACCAAGGGGCCGATGGAACGCGCCGTGGCGCGCATCGTCACGCCGGGCACGCTCACCGATGCCGCGCTGCTCGACGACAAGGCCGACGCGCCGCTGCTGGCGATAAACCTTCATCGCGGCGTGCTGGGCCTGGCGTGGCTCAACCTCGCCAATGGTGATTTCCGGGTCATGGAATGCGACGCGCCGCAGCTCGCCGCCCAGTTTGAACGCCTGCGTCCGGCCGAGGTGCTGATTCCCGACGGCCTGCGCCTGCCGCTGCTCGAGCAGCTCTCGCCCACCCTGCGCCGCCTGGCCGACTGGCAGTTCGATGCCGAAACCGCCCGCCGCCTGCTGACTACCCACTTTGGCACCCGCGACCTGGCCGGCTTTGGCGCCGACGACATGCCGGTGGCGCTGGCGGCTGCGGCCGCACTGTTCGACTACGCCCGCGCCACCCAGCGCCAGGCCCTGGCCCACATCACGGCGCTCACCACCGAGCGCGACAGCGCCTTCCTGCGCCTGGATGCGGCCACCCGGCGCAACCTCGAAATCACCGAGACCCTGCGCGGCGAAGCCGCCCCCACCCTGCTCTCGCTGCTCGACACCTGCGCGACCAGCATGGGCACGCGCTGGCTGCGCCACGCGCTGCACCACCCGCTACGCGATCGCAGCGCCGCGGGCCATCGCCATGCCGCCGTCGGCGAACTGATGGAAGGTGCGGCGGAAACCGCCCGTCGCGTGCTGCGCGGCGTGTCCGACATCGAGCGCATCACCGCCCGCGTCGCACTACGCAGCGCCCGCCCGCGGGATCTCTCCGCCCTGCGCGACAGCATCGGCCGCCTCGCCGAACTGCGCGCGGCCCTCGGCACGCCGCAGGCACCGCTGCTGGTGCGCATGCTCGAAGAGCTTGCCACGCCCGAGGAATCCCTGGATTTGCTGGTCCGCGCCATCGCCCCCGAACCCTCCACCGTGCTGCGCGACGGCGGCGTGATCGCCGAGGGTTTCGACGCCGACCTCGACGAGCTGCGCGGTATCCAGACCAACTGCGGCGCTTTCCTGCTGGAGCTTGAAGCGCGCGAACGCGAACGCACCGGCATCGCCAACCTGAAGGTCGAGTTCAACCGGGTGCATGGTTTCTATATAGAAATCAGTGCCGCCAACGCCGCCAAGGGCGATCTGCCCGACGACTACCGCCGCCGGCAAACCCTTAAAAACGCCGAGCGCTTCATCACGCCGGAACTCAAGACTTTCGAGGACAAGGCCTTGTCGGCGCAGGAGCGCTCCCTCGCCCGCGAAAAGCTGCTTTACGAGGAGGTGCTCGAGCGCCTTGCCAGCGACATCCAGCGCTTCCAGCGCATCGCCCGCGCCTGTGCCGTGCTCGACGGCCTTGCCGCCTTTGCCGAGGCGGCCGCCCGCTTTGGCTATGCGATGCCGAATTTCAGTGACCAGCCCGGCATCGACATCGTGGCGGGGCGTCACCCGGTGGTTGAGCGCCAGGTGGAAAACTTCATCGCCAACGATTGCCGCCTCGACCCCACGCGCCGCATGCTGCTGATTACCGGCCCCAACATGGGCGGTAAATCCACCACCATGCGCCAGGTTGCGCTGATCGTGCTGCTCGCCCACGTGGGCTGCTTCGTGCCGGCCACGGCCGCACGCATCGGGCCCATCGACGCCATCTTCACCCGCATCGGCGCGTCGGACGACCTTGCCTCCGGACGCTCCACCTTCATGGTCGAGATGACCGAAGCCGCCGCCATCCTGCACGGCGCCACCGACCAGAGCCTGGTGCTGATGGACGAGATCGGCCGCGGCACCTCCACCTTCGACGGCGTGGCCCTCGCGGTGGCCATTGCGCGCCACCTGCTCGACAAGAACCGCTGCTGGACGCTGTTCGCCACCCACTATTTCGAGCTCACCCGGCTCGCCCAGGATTACCCCGAGTGCGCCAACGTGCACCTCGACGCCGTGGAGCACAACCACGGCATCGTTTTTCTGCACGCCCTGGAAGAAGGCCCGGCCAGCCAGAGCTACGGGATCGAAGTGGCCGCGCTGGCCGGCATTCCGGCGGCGGTGGTGCGCGACGCCAAACGCCGCCTGCGGGCGCTGGAAAACCGAGAAGTGAGCGCCGGCCCCCAGGCCGACCTGTTTGCCAGCTTGCCGCCGGACGAACCGGAAGCGCCTTCGCACCCGGTGCTGGGCGCCCTTTCCGGCATTGATCCTGACGCGCTGACCCCGCGCGAAGCGCTTGAAGCACTTTATGAACTGAAGCGCTTGAGCAATTGATTTTTAATGCTTAAAAACACCATCGCCTGCTGCGCGGCCTTCCTGGCCGTTGTGGCCCAGGCCGCGGAGCCGTTCAGCTTCGGCGTCTTCGGCGACACGCCCTACAACGGCTTCGAGCGTCGCCACCTGCCGGCGCTCATCGCCGAAATGGACGCCGAGCCGCTGAAGGTGGTGATCCACGACGGCGATCTCAAGAGTGGCGGCGAGCGCTGCGACGACGCGCTCTTCAACGAGCGCCTGGCCGTGTTCCAGACAAGCCGGCATCCCTTCGTGTTCGTTCCCGGCGACAACGACTGGACCGACTGCCACAGGAGCAGCAACGGCGCCTACGATCCGCTCGAACGGCTGGGCCGGCTGCGCCAGCTGTTCTTTGCCAAGCCGCGGCAAACCCTGGGCCGCTACCCGCTGGCCGTCGAAACCCAGGCCGACGACCCGGTTTTTTCAAACTGGCCCGAACACCAGCGCTGGCAGATCGGCCCGCTGCTGTTCCTTACCCTCAACGTACCGGGCAGCAACAACAATTTTGGCAAGGGAAGCACGCCGGGCGAGGAGTTTTTGCAGCGCAGTGCAGCCGTCAAAGCCTGGATCGCCGCCGCCTTCACGCGGGCCCGGGCACTCAGGCTCGAAGGCATCGTGATAATCATGCAGGCCAACCCGGACATCGAGGATTTCAGCGCCGGGCGGCCGCGCCGGGGCTATTACGAACTGCTCACGCAACTGCTGACAGAAACGAAGCGCTTCGATGGTCAGGTGCTGCTGGTGCACGGCGACAGCCACTTCCACCGCGTCGACACGCCCCTGCGCGAACCGTCCGGGCAGCGGGTGGCAAACTTCACCCGCCTGGAAACCTGGGGCTCACCCTTCATGGGCTGGGTGAAGGTGGAGGTGACGCCGGGCGAGAAACCGCTGTTCCGTTTCTGGCCCAGGGATTATTCGCCCCGGCAAGGCGATTGAAACCGAGTTTATTGCTGCTTGGGACGCATGCGCTCACGCACGCTTTGCAGCGCCAGCCGAACGCTTTCGGCCGCAGCCTCGACACCGTCGGTGGCAACGGCTTCATGGACCACGTGGTAATGCAGCACCAGCAGACCACGCAGCTTTTCCCAGGCAATCGGGTTGGTGGTGTTACACAGGCTGCTGTCGCCGCGCAGCACCGCCTCGGCAACACCCGGCTCAAGCATGTGAATACCGCACAATTGCGCCAGCCGGGCGATCTCCATATCGATGGAAGCCAGTTCCTGGTTGAAGTTCTCGAAGGTCGACATCGCTCTTTTCCTTGAAATTCACGTTTTTCATGCCGGGTTGCAGGCATGAAAAATTCCTATATTGCACCGCAGCATACACCCGTTACACCATGACCACACCGATCGACATCAGCGAAGAATCCGGCGTCCGCTATCTGCATTTCGGGTCCGAATGGGTCCAGGGCGCAATGCGCATCAGAAAGCCCGACGCCCTCGAACTCGACTACACCCGCGAGATGATGGCGGGCCTCCTGCTGCGCGATGCGCCCTGGCCGCGCCGGGTGCTGCTGATCGGGCTGGGCGCCGGTTCGCTCACCAAGTTCGTCCATCGCCACCTGCCCGATGCGCGCACCACGGTCGTCGAAATTGCACCGGAAGTGCATGCCGTTGCGCACCAGTTCTTCAAGCTGCCCGGCGAGGACGAGCGGCTCGAAATCGTGATTGGCGACGGTGCCGCGTTTATTGCTAACGACACCACCCACTGGGACTTGATCGCGGTGGACGGCTTTGATCGCAATGCCCGCGCCGGCGCGCTGGCCAGCCAGGCCTTTTACGAAGCCTGCCAGGCCCGCCTGTCGGAACAGGGCCTGCTGGTGGCCAACCTGTTCGGCCAGCTGCGCGGCTACAAAACCCAGCTCCAGCGCCTCGGCAAGGCTTTCGACGGCCGGGTGCTGGCCCTGGCGCCGGTTGCCAGCGGCAACGTGGTGGCCTTTGCCGCGGCCGGCGAGCCGGTCGAACGCAGCCTGATCGAACTGCGCGAACAGGCTGCCGCGCTGAAGGCCGCAACGGGGCTCGACCTTGCGCCGACGCTCAAGCGGCTGGAAAAAGCCGGCCTCGCGCCGGCTGGCAACATCAGCTTCTGAAGCGAAAAATCAGCCGGCGGTGGCCAAGGCCGGCTCTGGCGGCATCCACAGGCAATGGCCTTTGGTCGCCTTGGCAATCTCGCCGAGCACCTTGTCGTGGCCAGCCAGTTCATCGTCCGTCGCCCGCAGCACACGCAGCGGCGGACGTTCGAACATGGCGCCGCCTTCGCCGTCGTCCGCCTGCGGCGCCGGCTCCTCGAGCAGCATCATGAGGCTCTCCTGACCGCGGGTCATGGCCAGGTAAACATCGGCCAGCAGTTCCGCGTCCAGCAGCGCGCCGTGCAGCGTGCGGTGGGTGTTGTCGATCTCGTAGAACGAGCACAGCGCGTTGAGGGACGCCTTCTTGCCGGGGTTCTGTTCCTTGGCGAGCTTGAGCGTGTCGATCACGTTCGGGCAGATGGCCGAAAGCAGCGGCCGGCCCAGCAGGCCCAGTTCGTAATTCAGAAAACCCACGTCGAACGTTGCGTTGTGAATCACCAGTTCGCCGTCGGCGACGAACTCTTCAAACTCCGCCACCACATCCTTGAACACGGGCTTGTCCACCAGGAACTCGTTGGTGATGCCGTGCACCGCCATTGCGCCCGGGTCGATGGCCCGCTGGGGATTGATGTAGACGTGGTAATGCCGGCCGGTGAGCTTGCGATCCACCAGTTCGACGCAACCGATTTCGATGACCCGGTCGCCGCTCTTCCAGTCGAGGCCGGTGGTTTCGGTATCCAGAACGATCTGTCTCATGCGTTTGTATCTCCTGCCTCAACAATCTTGCCGGTCTTTTTGACAGCGTCCACGCCACGCCGGGCCAGCGCGTCGGCCCGCTCGTTTTCCACGTGGCCGGCGTGCCCCTTTACCCACAGCCATTTGATCCGGTGACGCGCGGCTTCTGAATCGAGCGCCCGCCACAGGTCTTCATTCTTGACCGGAGCCTTGGAGGCGGTTTTCCAGCCACGTGCCTTCCAGCCGTGAATCCACTCCGAAATGCCCTTCTGCACGTACTGCGAGTCGGTGTGCACCCGCGCCGTGACCGGGCGCTTGAGCGCCTCGAGGGCGCGGATCACGGCCAGCAGCTCCATGCGGTTGTTGGTGGTGGCCGGCTCGCCGCCCCACAGTTCTTTCTCGTGCGGGCCGGCGCGCAGGATCGCCCCCCAGCCGCCAGGCCCCGGATTGCCCGAGCAGGCACCGTCGGTAAAAATATCAATCTCGTCCAAAATTTCTCTCGTCGGTTGTTTTTTGCGAGGGCCCCTTGGCCGGGCCACCCGTTTTCTGAATCAATGGTGCCAGCGACCGCGCCCTGGCCTTGCGATCCCATTTCGGCATGATCAGCCGCATGCTGTGCACCCGCTTGATGGCGTGGATGATGTAGACCCCGCCGCCAATCGGCCACCAGCGCTCGCCTGCCTGGTCAAGGCAGCCCAGGCGGTCGATCCAGGTTTGCTGCGCCAGCGCCGGCACGAAACAGCCAGACGCCTGACTCGCAGTATCAAAACTGAGCAGCGCCAGCCAGTCCTTGAGGCGGCGTGTGGACAAGTACTGACCGTGCCACGGATAGCCGCAGTCCTCGCCGGCCAGCATGCGCTTGAGCCCGAAAAGGCTCACCGGATTGAAACCGGCGATCACCACATGCCCCTCGGGCACCAGCACACGCTCCACTTCACGCAAGACCTGATGCGGATTGGCGGCGAATTCCAGCACATGAGGCAACACCACCAGATCGACGCTGCCCGCCGCAAAGGGCAAGGCCGCGTAATCGGTTTCGACCAACACGTCGCCCGCTCCGGCCCGAAAGCGGAACGGCATTCGGTTGGCCCGCAGGAAGTCGAACTCCGGCACGCCCAGCTGCACCGCGTTGTAGCCAAAAATATCCGCCACCAGCACGTCGAAACGCGCCACCTCCCAGTTCATCACGTAACGCCCCAGCGGCGTATCGAGCCAGGCATGGAGACCGGGAAAGGATTCGGGCTGGGTCATCAGGAGAAACGGGGGCGCAAGATGGCACTCGGGCTACAATTACCGGATGACGATTATCCCTCTTCCCGCGTTTCGCGATAACTATATCTGGCTGCTGCGTGCCGGCGCGTGTGCCGTGGTTGTAGACCCGGGCGAAGCCGCCCCGGTGCTGCGCTACCTCGCCGACGAAGGCCTGACGCTCGCCGCCATTCTCATCACCCATCACCACCCCGACCACGTCGGCGGCGTGGCCGAACTGCTGGCCCTGGCGCCGGTTCCGGTCTATGGCCCGGCGCTGGAGGACATTGCCAGCATCGACCATCCGGTTGGCGAGGGCGATGTGGTGCGCCTGCCCGGGCTGGGCGTTGAACTCCGCGTGTTCGACATTCCCGGCCACACCGCCGGCCACGTCGGCTACTACGGCGAGTCGGCGCTGTTTTGCGGTGACACCCTGTTTGCCGCCGGCTGTGGACGGCTCTTTGAAGGCACACCGGCCCAGATGTTCGATTCGCTGCAAAAACTGGCGGCTCTGCCCGGCGACACGCGGGTGTATTGCACCCACGAGTACACGCTGTCGAACCTGGCCTTTGCCGCCGCGGTCGAACCCGCCAACGGCGCGATCAGCGAACGCATCGCCGCAAGCGAGGCCATGCGCGCTCAAAACCAGCCGACCGTGCCCTTTCCGCTGTCTGGCGAAATGCTGACCAACCCCTTCCTTCGCACCCACGAGCCGGCCGTCATCCGCCAGGCCGAAACCCAGGCTGGCCGCAGTCTTACGTCGCCTGTTGAGGTTTTTGCCGCGCTGCGCGAATGGAAAAACCGTTTCTGATCAGTCGATTGCCGAAACCACCGCAGCCGCAATGCGGTTGCGCCCGGCCTGCTTGGCCTGATAGAGCGCATCATCGGCGCGCTTGAGCAGAACGCTCGAATCGGAGCCGGTGCGCAAAGGCGTTGTCGACGCCACGCCGATGCTGATCGTCACCACGCTGCCGCCTTTCGAATAGCGATGGGTGATGTTCAGCCCTTCCACGGCTGAACGCATGGCCTCGGCGACCTGCAGGGCGCCGGTGATTTCGGTGTCCGGCAGAATGACCGCGAACTCCTCGCCACCATAGCGGGCCACCAGGTCGGCCGGGCGGCGCAGGGTGTCTTTCAGGGTACGCGCCACAGCCTTGAGGCATTCATCGCCCACCTGGTGACCGTAGCCGTCATTGAACTGCTTGAAGTAATCCACGTCACACAACAGCATCGACAGGGGCCGGCCCTGGCGACCCAGGCGACGCCACTCGCGCAGCAGGGTTTCGTCGAACTGCCGGCGATTGGAAATGCCCGTCAGGCCGTCGAGGGACGACAGGCGGGTGAGCTCCTGGTTGGCATCGTCGAGCTTGCGGGTCAGCACCAGCAGCGAAAAACGCATCTGGGCGATGCGCTGCATGGCCCTCACCTTGGCAGCCAGCACGGTTTCGGAAACCGGCTTGATCAGGTAATCGTCGCCACCCACGCTGATCGCCTTTTCGAGGTCGGCATCACTGGTGCGGGCGGTCAGAAAGATGATCGGTGTCCATTCGCCAAACTGCTCCAGCTGGCGAATGCGCCGGGCCACCTCAAAACCATCCATGCCGGGCATGATGATGTCCAGAAGGATGAGGTCGGGGTGTTCCTGCTTGTAAAGCTCGATGCCCGTTTCACCGTTTCGGGCAACGATCGGTTCAATCCCGATCTTGCGCAACTGATGGGAGACCAGGGTGGCACTTGTCAGGGTGTCCTCTATCAGCAGTGCTTTCACGGAAGGGATCTCGAATGGTTTTCCTGGATTACTCGGCGCAAACCTTTGCCCGGCGCGGGTGCCTTGTCGGCTCGGCGCGTACTTTAACGGATTCCGGCCCTGTCTGTAGCATGGGCTTCACGGCTGGTCGGCATGGTTGTACGTTTGACCCCTCCAGCTGCAGACGGATAAAATCCCGCCTTTGCTTTTCGCGCGACAAAACCTGATGTTTCCGAGAGTTATCGCGCTGCTTCTGTCTCTTCTGGGCGCCAGCCCGCTGATGGCCCAGAGCCCCGACAGCCGTGCCGGCGAAGACACTTCGCCACGGCTCCTGCAAGCCAGCTCGCTGTTAGACGACCCCGCAGCCTCACCGCCTCAGGCCGTCGAAATCAGGGAGCAGCATGTCAGGGTCCCCACCATCGACCTGACGATCGAACCCGACGATCTGTGGGAGCGCATGCGTCGCGGCTTCTCGATGCCTGATCTGAACACTGATCTGGTCACCGACCGTCAAATCTATTACATCAACCGCCCCGGGGCCCTGCGGCAAATCTTCACCCGCGGCCAGCGCTACCTCTATCACATCGTCGAGGAGCTCGAGCGCCGCGGCATGCCCACCGAACTGGCCCTGCTGCCGATGGTCGAGAGCGCCTTCAATCCGATGGCCCTGTCCTCCGCGCAGGCGTCCGGCCTGTGGCAGTTCATTCCCTCCACCGGCAAGAGCTACCGCCTGGAGCAAAACTGGTGGGTGGACGAGCGGCGCGACGTGATCGCCTCGACCAACGCGGCCCTCGATTACCTGCAGACCATCTACGAAATGCATGGCGACTGGCACCTGGCGCTGGCCTCCTACAACTGGGGGGAAGGCGCGGTTGGCCGCGCGGTGGCCAAGAACCGGGCCGCCGGTCTGCCCACCGAATACCAGCACCTCAACATGCCGGGCGAAACGCGCTACTACGTGCCCAAGCTCCAGGCACTGAAAAACATCGTCGCCCAGCCCGAGCTTTTCGGCATCAATCTTCCTGCAATTCCCAACCGGCCTTATTTCCTCACCGTCGAAAGCCGCACGCCCCTCGACCTGGCCACCGCAGCCCGGCTGGCCGAAACACCGGTGGAAGAAATCCTGGCGCTTAATCCTGGCTACAAGCGTCCCATCCTGCCAAACGGCGGTTCCATGTCGCTGGTGATCCCGGCCGACAAGGTCGAGGCCTTCCTCATCAATCTGCAAAGACATGATCCGGCCAGCGCCAGCTGGAAAACCTACGAACTGCGCGAAGGCGAAGGGCTGGAAGGCGTGGCCGACCGCCTGGGCATTTCCGCCAGCCGGCTGCGTCAGGTGAACGGCCTGTCACCCCGGGCACGCATCGGCACGGGCTACACGCTGATCGTGCCCTCCGAAAGCGAGGGCGAGCGTATCAGCCTGTCCAGCCTGATGCCCAACCGGCCCCAGGCGGGCGCCGTCGAACCGCCCCCTCCGCCCCCGCCCCGTGCCCTGATCCAGCGCACCGTGGTTCGTGGCAAGGGCGGACGGCTGCAGGTCATCGAGCGCAAGCTGCCGGTCAGTGCGGCCCCTGCGCCTGCTGCCCGCGGCAAGGCGACGGAGAAAGCGCCAGCAAAGGCGCAAACAAAAGCAGCACCCAAGGCGCCGCCCAGCCCCCCAAAGAAACATCGCTGAAACTCATGAAGAAGGCCGCTGAAAAGGCGGCCTTCTTCATTGATACTCTGGGTGTGACTTAAACCAGATGAACCAGATGGCAGCGCACGACGCGAGTCGTCGACAGGCGCGTCTCGTCCGGATATTCAGTCCGGCACAGGTCTGTGGCTTCGCTGCAACGCGGGTGAAAATGGCAGCCGGCGGGCGGGTTCAAGGGTGAAGGCATGTCACCCCGGGTGACGCCCGTATCTTTCCCCTCACCCCTCATCGGGGATCGTGGCGCGCCCGGCACATCAACCCGCGGCACGGCCGCCAGCAGCATGCGCGTGTAGGGATGACGCGGGTTGCGTAGCACCTCCTCGACACTTCCCCGCTCGACGATTCGCCCCAGGTACATCACCGCCACATGATGGGCCAGGTAATCCACCACCGCCAGGTTATGGGTGATGAACAGGTAAGACAGCCCGTACTCGGCCTGCAAATCGCGCAGCAGGTTGAGGATCTGGGCCTGCACCGACACATCGAGGGCGCTGGTCGGCTCGTCGCAGATGATCAATTTGGGCGACACGGCCAGGGCGCGGGCGATGGCGATGCGCTGACGCTGACCGCCGGAGAACTCATGGGGAAAACGATTGCGCATCGCCGGATCGAGGCCCACCCGGCGCAGCAGGGCATCGATTTTCTCCGATCGGGCCGCGGCGTTCGCCTCGACGGCGAGGGACAGCATGCCCTCCTCCAGGATTTCGCCGATCCGCATGCGCGGATTGAGCGAGCTGAAGGGATCCTGAAAGATCATCTGCAGATCACGCCGCAGCGGCTGCCACTGGCGCGGTGAAAGCGCCAGCAGTTCGTGATCGCCGTAACGGGCGCTGCCGCCGCTGGCCGGTACCAGATTGAGCAGGGCCTTGCCGGCGGTGGTCTTGCCACAACCGGATTCGCCCACCAGGGCCAGAGTCTGGCCTGCCGGCACGTGGAGCGAAACGCCATCGACAGCCTTGACATGCCCCACCACCCGGCGGAACAAGCCCTTGCGAACCGGAAAGTGGACTTCCAGGGCCTCCACATCGAGCGCGATGCCACTATTTGACTGGCGGGAGTGCGGTGCGGACACAGTTGGCGGCAACGCCACCCAGCCCATGCGCCCGGCCGGATCATAAATGTGGCAGCGGACGGCCTGATCCCCAACCTGGAACATGGCCGGTGCAGTGCGGCGACACACGTCCTGAACCTGCGGGCAGCGATCGGCAAAGCGGCAGCCGGCCTGCTGCACGCCAAGGCGCGGCACCTGGCCGACCAGCGTTTCCAGCGCCCGGCCGCGCTGGGCGGACGTGGGCAGCGCCGCAAAAAGCTTGCGGGAATACGGGTGCAGGGGAGCACGGAAAAAATCTTCGCGCTCGCCGGTCTCGACCAGTTCGCCTGCGTACATCACGCCCACCCGGTGCGCCATGCGCGACACCACGCCAAGGTCGTGGGTGATCAGGAGCATGCCCATGCCGCGGCTGAGCTGGAGTTCGGCCAGCAAGTCGAGCACCTGGGCCTGGATCGTCACGTCGAGGGCGGTGGTCGGCTCGTCGGCGATCAGCACCTTGGGGTCGCCCGCCAGGGCAATGGCAATCATCACCCGCTGCTTCATGCCGCCGGACAACTGGAAAGGGTATTCGGACAAACGGCGCAGCGGATCGGGAATGCCGACCGCGGCGAGCAGGCGCTCCGCTTCGTCCCAGGCCGGCTGACCGTGCAGGCCGCGGTGACGCACCAGCACCTCGCCAATCTGGTCGCCCACGGTCATCACGGGATTGAGACTGCTGGCCGGCTCCTGGAAGATCATGGCCAGATCGTTGCCGCGAATTTCGCGCATGCGCGTTTCGGGCAGATCCTGCAGGGCCTCGCCACCCAGGGTGACCGAGCCACCGGCAATGCGCCCTCCGGCCGGCAGCAAACGCATGCAGGCCAGAGCCGTCATCGACTTGCCGCAGCCCGACTCGCCCACCAGCGCAAGCGTGCGTCCGGCCGGAACCTCGAAGCTGATGCCATCGACGGGGCGCACGGACTTGCCGCGAGGCCCCAACTCCACCTGCAACTGCTCGACCTTAAGCATTGCCGGGCCCTGCTTTTCCAGTCTGTTCATATCAAAGAAAACGGACCGCAATGCGGTCCGCTCAAGTCAGTGGCTTGAAGCGGCTGGTGAGCCAGCCTGCAAGCCGTCGAGCGCTTGTGAAGAAATCCTGGCAGGCGGGCCCGAACTCACAACAGGAAACAAGGTTGCGCAATCGGGCCGCGCAGCAGATTCATTCAGGCGCGCTCAGTGGTGATGACCGCCTGCGCCGTGCACGTGGCCATGGCCGACTTCTTCGGCACTGGCAGCGCGCACTTCCTTGACGGTGAGGTCGAAAATCAGCGCGGTACCGGCCAGGGGATGATTGCCATCCACGACCACCTTGCCATCGGCAATGTCGGTGATGCGATAGACAATCTCTTCCTCGCCTTCTTCGGCGACGCGCTCGAAGGACATGCCCACTTCGATGTTGTCCGGGAACATCGACGCATCCTCCACCAGCACCAACTCTTCGTCGAATTCACCGAAGGCATCTTCGGGAAGCAGCTTGACCTTGAGGTTGTCACCGACCTTCTTGCCCTGCAGCGCCTCTTCGATCACCGCGAAGATGCCGTCGTAGCCGCCATGCAGATACACCAGCGGATGGTGGCCATCATCAATCAGGCTGCCCTCCGGATCCTTGACCGTGTATTCAAGCGTGACGACCGTGTTTTTGGTGATTTCCATTTACATTCCTTGAGTTGAGTTGCTTTACCAGCTGAAATACTTCTGCGGCGTGGCCCCGCGGATTCACATCATGCATCACGTGCCGGAGCACGCCGTCACGGGAAATGATGAAGGTCGAGCGGCGCACGCTGCGCTTGGTCACGCCCTCCACCTGCCCCGACAGCCACACCCCGAACAGCTTGCACACATCGCCATCTTCGTCGGCGAGCAGCTCGACCGACAGGCCGTGCTGATCACGAAACTCGGCGTGGGTCAGGCAATCGTCCGGGCTTATGCCGACCACAATGCATTTTTCCTTGGCGAAATCGGCATCGTGATCGGAAAAATCGATCGCCTGACGGGTGCAGGCAGGGGTGTTGTCACGGGGGTAGAAATACAGGACCACGTGGTGAGAACCCAGTACCGATGCCAGATCGAACATTTCCATGTCGGCATCGGGCAGGGAAAAGAGCGGGACGGACTGACCCTCGGAAAGGGCCACCGCTTCGGCGGGGGATTCTAACCGAGCCGCTTTGAGAACTCTACCCGAAGCGTGTTGGGGGCTGACATGCATGAAAAACTCCTCCGCGGGGTGTGGCTCCAGGCTACGAAACCAGGCTGATTGGGCTATCCGACTCGTACTGCGTGCTGTTCTTTTTTTATTTGTGCGCTGCTGCCTGTTTTCCTGCACGCCCCTGCCAGTGCAAAAAAGGGCGTGTCCTTGAAGAAATAGTCCACCGGAGACGGCGTCTCAAGTGTTTTGTCATTCCGATTTGACGTTTGTCACGGCGCCCCGATTTTGCGCTGCGACAATCAGCTGCTTGCCAGACCGAAATGCCTGTATATAATTACACAAGACTAAAGGAGTACCCATGTCCGACCAACTTACCGCCCGCCAGCAGGAAATCCTGCAACTCATCCGCGACACCGTCGAACACGAAGGTCGCCCACCCACCCGGGCCGAAATCTGCACTTTCTTCGGTTTTCGCTCCCCCAATGCCGCGGAAACCCACTTGCGCGCCCTCGCCGCCAAGGGCGTCATCACCCTTGAAGAAGGCCGGGCACGGGGCATCCGCCTGATGGAAGCCCTCGGCCTGCCGCTCATCGGCCGGGTTGCCGCCGGCAGCCCCATTCTTGCCGCCGAACACATGCAGGGCCGCTACCAGGTCGATCCGAACCTGTTTTCCCCGCGGGCCGACTACCTGCTCAAGGTTCGCGGCCAGAGCATGCGCGACGCCGGCATCCTCGATGGCGACCTGCTCGCAGTGCATCGCACAACCGAAGTCCGCGACGGCCAGATCGTCGTCGCCCGCGTCGAGGACGATGTCACCGTCAAGCGCCTGTCGCGCAAGGGCCCCATCGTCCAACTGCTGCCCGCCAACCCCGACTTCGAACCCATCGTGGTGGACACCCGCAATTCACCACTGGAAATCGAAGGCCTCGCCGTTGGCCTGATCCGCAGCGAAAGCCTTTGAGGCTTTTTGAAGAGCACTACCGGCTCAAGACTCAACTCAAAACGCAAATTTCCACCGCCCCCATTCTGTCCAACCAGGTCATCCCATGGCAGCCCTGGCCACCGTTGCATCCCGCCCCACTTCCAGCCTCGATCACCTGATCTGGCGGGGTGATCGGCTGGCGACAGCCACCGCCCCCGGTCTGCCCACCGGCCACGCGCAGCTCGACGCAGCCCTGCCCGGCGGCGGCTGGCCGGTCGGCGCACTCACCGAGCTGCTCGTTCCCCACGCCGGCGTGGGCGAACTCGGCCTGCTCCTGCCGATATTGGCCCGGACGCCTGCCGGGCGCTGGGCCGTCTGCATCGCGCCCCCCGGCCAGCCCTACGCACCAGCCCTGGCCGCCGCCGGCGTGCCCCTCGAACGACTGCTCGTGGTCCAGGCCGAAAGCCCTGCCCACGCCCGCTGGGCAGCCCGCCAGGCATTGAACTCGCACAGTTGCGGGGTCATCCTGCTGTGGCTTGCCGACGCCGACATGGGCGCCCTGCGCCGCCTGCAACTGGCCGCAGAAGAAAGCGCCACCACCCTGATCCTGATTCGCCCCGCAGGCACAGCCTCCCAGCCCTCACCGGCAGTGCTGCGCATCGCCCTGACTTCGCAGAGCGGCGGGCTTGAGCTGCGCATCCTGAAACGCCGCGGGCCGCAACTTGCCGGCCCACTCGGCATCGACCTGCCCTGGCCGGGTGGCGCGCCCCGCCCCGGCCGCGCGACAAACCCGGCCCGGCCGGCCGCCGCCTCTCACCAATCGTCCATCCATGCTCTGGTGCGCCCTCTACCTGCCCGACCTGGCCCTGCAAGTCTTCACGCGGGGGCGCAGTGACAGCCCGCCGCTGGCCGTCCTCGGCCCCCGGCCGCGCCAGCGGGTGGTGGCGGTGGATGCGGCGGCAATGGCACGCGGCGTGGCAACAGGGCACAGCCGCGCCGGTGCTCTGGCTTTAGCGCCCGATCTCTGCCTGATCGAGCGGGATCTCCGCCAGGAGCTCGCCACCCTCACCGATATCGCCAGCTGGGCGGGTTGCTTTACCCCCTCCGTCAGCCTCGACCCACCTGACACCCTGCTGCTCGAAATCCAGGCCAGCCTGCGCCTTTTTGGCGGGCTGGCGCCCCTCTGCGATGCCATCCGCGCCGGTCTCGACGAACTCGGCTTCACCGCCCAGCTGGCCGTCGCCCCCACGCCCCTGGCGGCCCGCTGGCTGGCCCGCGGCGCTGCAGGCAGCTTGCTGCAAACCCCGGCCGGGCTGCCCGACGCCCTCGACCCTTTGCCGCTCGGTCTACTCGCCCACGAAAACACGGTGGGCGCCGACAGCCTCGAGCTGCTCGCCGGCATCGGAGCCCGCTGCATGGCAGACGTCCGCCGCCTGCCGCGCAGCGGGCTGGCCCGGCGTCAGGCCGGGGCCGTCATCACGCTGCTCGACCGTGCCTATGGAGTGCTTCCCGACCCACGCCCCTGGTTCGTTCCGCCGGAGCACTACAGCAGCCGTCTTCCCCTGCCCGCGCCCAGCGACCAGACAGATATCCTGCTGTTCGGCCTGCGCCGCCTCCTCGCCGGACTTTCCGGCTGGCTGGACGCCCGCCAGGCCGGCCTTGAGCGCTTCACGCTGATACTGGAATTCGAGCGCATCGGCAGCATCCATCGTGGCCATGAACCGGAAAGCCGCATCGAGATCGTCCTCGGCGCCCTCTCCCGGGACATGGCGCGTTTTCAGCTGCTGACCCGCGAGCACCTGAGCCGCAAGGCGCTACCGGCGCCGGTGGAGGCCCTGCGCCTCGAGGCCGACGCCCCCCGGCCGATGGCGCCGCCGCGCACCGATTTCTTCGATGTCCAGGCCAGCGAAGACAACGATCCAGGCCTGCTCCTCGCCACCCTGCGCGCCCGCTTGGGCAACGCCGCCGTGCACTGCCTCGCCCCCCATCCGGATCACCGCCCCGAACAGGCCTGGCGCCAGACCGATCCGCAAGCGTCTGCACTGCAGCCCGGACCAGCCCGGCAGGCCGCAGCCTTGCCCAACGCACCGCGCCCCCTGTGGCTTCTGCCCGAACCCCGCCCGATCGCCCGCCCCGCACCGGAAAACATCCTCGCCGGCCCCGAGCGCATCGAATCCGGCTGGTGGGATGGCAGCGACGGCGAGATCAGCCGCGACTACTTCGTCGCCAGCCGCCAGGATCACACCCTGGTGTGGGTTTTTCGCGAATCGAGACCGCCCCACGGCTGGTTTCTGCACGGCTATTTTTCATGATGCCGCGCTACACTACGCCCCGCCCATGAAGCCCCAGCCCCAGCCCCCCTCCCAATCCCTCTCCCGCCGCATCGTCGAACTCGCCTGGCCGGTACTCATCGCCCAGCTCTCGTCGATGACCCAGATGGTCAGCGACACGGTGCTCGCCGGCCGCTACGGCACGGAAGACCTGGCCGCGGTGGCCGTCGCCAGCGGCATCTACATTTCGATCGTGATGTTGATGGTCGGCATTCTGCAGGCGGTGGCGCCCACCGTTGCCCACCACGTCGGCGCCGGCCGCACCGACGAAATCGGCCCGTCCGTGCAGCAGGGTTTCTGGCTGGCCCTGGCCCTCACCGTTCCCGCCGTGCTCTTCATGCGCCAGCCCGACTGGCTGATGCAGCTCAGCGACATGAGCCCCGCCGTCGAAAGCCGTGCCCGCGACTACCTCACCACCGTCGCCTGGGGCCTGCCGGCGGTGCTGCTCTACCGCACCTTCTATGCCTTCACCAACGCCCTCGGGCGTACCCGCGTGCTGATGTTCATCAGCCTTGCGGCCACCGCGGTGCACATTCCCCTTTCGTGGGCCCTGATCAACGGCAAGCTCGGCTTCGCGCCCCTTGGCGGCACCGGCTGCGCGGTTTCCAGCGCGTGCATCGCCTGGCTGGCCTTTTTTGCCGCGCTGCTGCACGTAACCCGAACACCGGCCTACGCGCCCTATCACCTGTTCTCCCGCTGGCAGCCGCCGCATTTCAAAACCCTTGCCGAGCTGCTGCGCCTGGGTTTGCCGATGGGGTTTTCGAGCTTCGTCGAAATCACCGCCTTTACCCTCATCGCCCTGCTGGTGGCCCGGCTGGGTGCCGGCGTGGTGGCCGGGCACCGCATCGTCGGCAATCTTTCGGCGCTGATCTACATGCTGCCGCTGGCCCTGGCCATCGCCACGCTGGTGCTGGTCGGGCAGGCCGTGGGTGGGCGCGACGGCGCGGGCGCCCGGCGTGCCGCCAAGGTCGGCATCGTGCTCGCCACGGGCTTGTCGACGCTGGTCAGCATCGTCATGTGGCTGGCCCGCGATCCGGTCATGGCTGCCTACACCGCCGACCCGGCCGTGCGCGAGCTGGCCAGCTCGCTGGTGATCTACATCTGCCTGTACCAGTTCTTCGACGCCATCCAGACCGTTGCGGCCCACGCCCTGCGCGGCTACAAAATCACCGTCGGGCCGATGCTCATCCACACCCTGTGCTTCTGGGGCATCGGCCTTGGCGGCGGCTACGGGCTGGCTTTTTCCGGACTGGGCGCGCTGCTGCCGCCGCAGGGGGTGGCCGGCTTCTGGCAGGCTGCGGTGCTCAGCAACATGGCCGCCGCCGCGCTGTTCGGCGGCTACCTGCACCTGGCCTCAAAAAACCACGCGGCCAGGCCCGCCTGACAAGCACAGCCCCCTCAAGGCACACGCATCAGCCCTTCAGCCAGCCCTCGCGCAAGGCCAGGGCAGGCGCCGGGGCATCCTCGGATAAGGTCAGTTTGGCGATGTCTTTTGGCGCGGCCTTGAGCTCCACGTCAAAGCGCATCAACTCGTCGCGGCGAAAGACGTGGATTTCCACGCTGTCGCCGGCAATGCGGCGGGCCAGCAGTTTGTCGAAATTGCCGGCGCCAAGCTTCAGCCCGTCCAGCGCAACCAGCACATCGCCCGCCGACAGCCCGGCCGCCTGGGCCGATCCGCCGTCGTAAACGTTGGCAAGCTTGAGCGTGTCGCCGTCGGCAATGGTGCGCACACCGATGCCCGGCGCCTCGCCTGAGGCCTCCCAGGCCAGGGCAATGCCGGCACGTGCAAGCCCGCTTTCCAGCGGCAATTCGGCGGTTCCCTCGACAAGCTCACGCAACCAGTTGCCCACTTCCGCGCCGCCGATTTCGCTCGCCAGCGCAAAGATGCCGTCCTCCGCCACGCCAAGGCCACTGAGCCCGTGACGCTGCCACAGGGCGCGCATCAGATCGTCGAGGCTGGTGGCGCCCTTGCTCCCGGCCCGCAGGCGCAGGTCGAGCAGCAGCGCCACCAGCGCGCCCTTGGTGTAGTAGCTGACGATGGCGTTGGGGCTGTTCTCGTCCTGGCGGTAATACTTGGTCCACGCCTCGAAGGAGGATTCGGCCACGCTCTGCTTGTGGCGGCCGCTGCCCTTGTGAACCTGGCTGATGGTCTTGCCCAGCAGCGCCAGGTAATCCTTTTCGGTGATCCGGCCGCTGCGCAGCAACATCAGGTCATCGTAGTAGGACGTAAAGCCCTCGAAGGCCCACAGCAGGCGGGTGTAGTTTTCCTGCGTCAGATCGTAGGGCACGAAGGCTGCGGGCTTGATGCGCTTGACGTTCCATGTATGGAAATACTCGTGGCTGCACAGGCCGAGAAACTGGCGATAGCCCTCCGACTGCGCCTCCATGCCGGCCCAGGGCAGGTCGGCGCGGCTGCACAAGAGCGCGGTGGACGCCCGGTGCTCGAGGCCACCGTAGCCATCGCCCACCGCCATCACCAGAAACACGTAGCGATCCATCGGCGCCGGCTCGCCAAACAGGCGAATCTGGGCTTCGCAGACCGGCTTGAGGTCATCCACCAGACGCGTCATGTCGCAATCGTGGCGACCGGTGATCGCCACCGCGTGGGGCACGCCGCAGGCGTCGAACTCGGCCAGCGCAAAGTTGCCCATTTCAACCGGATGATCGATCAGCGCGTCGTAGTTTTGCGCCTGGTACAGCCCGAAGCCGTAGCGCTCCGCGGCGCCCTTCTCTCCCAGCGCCTCCGGCAGGCTCGTCGCCACGCGCCAGCCTGCGTCCTCCAGGCCTTTGGGCGGGCGGATGTCCACATGCTGCGGCGCGTTTTCGTGGCCGTGGGCACAGAGAAAAACGCTGGTTCCATTGAAGAAACCGTGGGTCGGGTCGAGGTGGGCGGTGCGCACCGACAGATCCCACGCGTACACCGTGTAGATAAGGGTAACCGGGCCTTCGATACCGGCCGGCAACTGCCAGCTGTGCTTGTCGCGCTTGGCCACCGGCACGGCCTTGCCACCGGCCCGGGCCGACAGGCTGACGACGTTCTTCGCGAACTCGCGAATCATGTAGCTGCCGGGAATCCACGCCGGCAGGCTGAACACCTGCCCGGCCGGATCAGGACGGGTCAGGCTCAGCGTCACTTCGAAAAGATGGGCGGCCGGCTGGGTGGCCTGGATGGTGTAGCGAACGGGTGCAGTCATCAGGGCGGCGCGGGCAAATTGAAGAAGGCGCCGATTTTACTGCGCCGCCCAAAACACGGCCTGCCTCATTTTTAGGCAATCATTAAAAAGCCTTATGGTTTAGGGTCTTGGCGGTCTATCTCACAGTTTTTCCACACCTTTGCCCACGTGCGATGGGGAAAACTCGGACATTTCAACACCTCAAAAAACCTGCACCATTTTGAGGCGCCAATATTAATTCCTTTAATTTCAAAAGCCTGAGAGCCTTCCACACAGCTTATCCACAGCTTATCCCCGGTTTTGTGTGCATAGATAAAAACTATTCAAAACCTCAAAACAACAACATTGCTCTATTTTTAGGCAACCAGAAAAAACCCTTTTGTTTCCGCGGCATGACAGTGCCCCTCACAGTTTATCCACAGCCTTGCCCACCCTGAATGTGGGTTATCCAGGGCCTGTGGATCATGGAATGAAAGGCAGTTTTATCAGGTCGCTGCGCGCCACACCGGCGGTCATCTTGCGGCACAGGGCGACGAACTCGCGCATGCCCGCCGTCACGTACTTGCGTCGGTGGGTCACAAACTGAAACTGGCGCCGCAGATCCAGATCAGGTGTGTGCACCTCGGTCAGGCTGCCCCGCCGAAAGGCCTCGCGCAGGGCAAGCCGGGAGATGCAGCCGATGCCAAGGCCGCTCTCCACCGCGCGCTTGATCGCCTCGGTGTGCTCCAGCTCGAGGCGTACATTGAGATTGCCATTGAAGTGGCGCAGGGCCTGATCGAAGGTTTCCCGCGTGCCGGAGCCCTGCTCCCGCAGGATCCAGTCCTGGCCGGCCAGCTCGAGCATGCTCACCGGCCTGCCGTGGGCCAGCGGGTGAGCCGGTGCGCAAAACACCACCAGTTCGTCCTCGACCCACGGTTCGACGACCAGGTCCGGGTGACGGCAACTGCCTTCGATCAACCCCAGGTCCAGCTCGTAATGGGTGAGCTGCTGGACGATGGTGGCGGAATTGTGAACCGACAGCCTCACCTGGGCGCTCGGATGAAGGCGCAGGAAATCGGCCGCAATCAGGGTGGCCAGATAGTTGCCCACGGTAAGGGTGGCGCCGATCTTCAGCGGGCCGAAGTCGGTCTTTCTGGCCAGCAGGGTCTCGATTTCACTGGCGTGCTCAATCAGCTGCACCGCGTGGGGCTGCAGGACCTGCCCCAGTTCATTCAGGCGCAGCGTCTTGCCGATGCGGTCGAAAAGCTGGGTGTCGAACTGGCGTTCGAGTTCGCCCAGCGCCGTGCTGGTGGCCGACTGGGACAGGGCCAGTTCATCGGCGGCCCGCGAAACGCTCTCGTGACGGGCCACGGCCACAAAGATTTCAAGCTGGCGAAGGGTGTATTTCATTGGGAAATATATCTACAAAACCGAATATTTATATCGATACAATCCATTTTACAGATTTATTCTGCCCGCTAGAATTGCTGCAACACAACAAACGATACAGGCGCAGCCATGAGCAAACTGAGTACGCAAACCGTCCTTGATGTCCGTCACTGGAACGACTCCCTGTTCAGCTTCAAGGTAACCCGCGATGCCGGGCTGCGCTTCGAGAACGGCCAGTTCGTGATGATCGGCCTGGAAGTGGACGGCCGCCCGCTGACCCGCGCCTACAGCATCGCCAGCCCCAACTACGAAGAACACCTGGAATTCTTCAGCATCAAGGTGCAGAACGGCCCGCTCACCTCGCGCCTGCAACACCTGCAGCCGGGCGACCCGATCATCATCAGCAAGAAGCCCACCGGCACGCTGGTGCTGCACGACCTGCTGCCCGGCCGCAACCTCTACCTGTTTGCCACCGGCACCGGCCTGGCACCGTTCATGAGCGTGATCCAGGATCCGGAAACCTACGAGCGCTTCGAGAAGGTGGTGCTGCTCCACGGCGTGCGCTATGTGTCCGAACTGGCTTACAGCGAGTTCATCGAACAGGCCCTGCCCGAGAACGAGTTCTTTGGCGAGGAAGTGAAGAACAAGCTGGTGTATTACCCCACCGTGACCCGCGAGGAATTTCGCAACCAGGGCCGCGTCACCGACCTGATCACCACCGGCAGGTTCTTCGAGGATACCGGCCTGCCGCCCCTCGACCCGGCGCTCGATCGGGCGATGATCTGCGGCAGCCCGGCCATGCTCGACGACACCTGCAAGATGCTCGATGCGCGCGGCTTCAAGATTTC
>NZ_JAOAUU010000015.1 GCF_030157465.1 Zoogloea sp. | reverse complement strand
CACTATGTTTAGCGAGCTAAGGGGCTGGGGGAAGATGGGTTGGCCGGGGCCTTACGTCCGCTTCGTGAAAGCCGGCGTTCATGCGTCGGATTGGGGGCGATTCAATGTGTGTTGAAGGCTCCGGACATGAGCAGAACTGATGATGCGGTGTCGGGTTACGCTGCGCTGACCTGACCTACAGGACTGGACTTACTGTTCTGTCGTGAGCTTCCGAGCCCTCGCTGGCATGCTCTTTGCACCGGCATACCGTATCCAAAGCGGAGGCATGCCATGAACATCCAATCCATTTCAGCCTTTCACTTCCCTTCCGCTGTGGCGCACTCGCCATCGACCCGGCAATATTTGGCTGCATCACCGGCAAGTACTGCCGACACCGTCAATATTTCTCAGGCGGCGCGGGAGGCATTCGCGGCTTCGTCCTCTTCCGCTGCTGGAAGCACCGACAGAGTGGTCGAGGCCCGGCTTGCCGAGATCAGAGCCAGGGGCCCGGTGAATAGAAGTCAGGAAGACCACGATTTTCTGTTCGCCAACGACCAGAAGCTTGCCGACATCTCCGCCAAGTCATACGACACGCGCACCGCCGACGAGATTGATTACATGCAAAAGGCCACGGGATTCGTTAATACCTTTGCACATCTCAGTTCAGCGGAAAAAGCGCTGTACGACAAAGCCGTCGCCAGCGGCAACGCCAAAGCCGCTGAGGGCATCAGCCAGATCGCGCTCATTCGTCAGGGTGGGGAAATGGCAGGCGGTGCCAATGGAACGACATACAACTCGCGCACCACCGGGATAACGGCCGCCAATATCGTGAAGTATTTCAGCCACAGCATCGTCGACCCGACCGGCAAGGCCGCATCCAAATTTCAGGCCTTGCTCCAGTTTCTGGAAAACAATCCGCCGGTTTGACGCGTTTTGATAGTGCGGCAAGCAGGTCGGATTAGCGCAGCGTAATCCGACATTTACTCATGCGATATCGACGCGCCATGCTTCCCGCTTACCGCCTGAGGATGCCAACTTCTCCACGCGCTGGGCCGATCAGCGCTGGATTGGCCTTGCGCCAGCTTTGGCCGCTTTGTGAAAGCGGGTGTTTATGCGCATGGGCAGGGCTGATCGTTCGGTGTCGGGTTACGCTGCGCTAACCCGACCTACTTTTTTGTCGTACGACAAATAATTAGATCGCCTGCCGGACGCAAGCCCGCCTCCGTCAAAGCCACGAACCGGGGGGCAAGCCCGCCTCCGTCAAAGCCACGAACCGGGGGGCAAGCCGCCACCGCCTCCGCCACCCGCCAGCACGCCGGGCGCCGCGATGATTTTTTCCACCACCTGATCCACCGTCAGCGGGGTCGTGTCCACCGTCAGGGCGGCCATCTGGCCCAGGTGTTCGCGGGCGGCCAGGGTGTTGCGGATGTTGTCCATCGCCTCGCGGTAGTGGCCCGGCGTGGCGATGCGGGCATCACGCTGTTCCATCACGCGGCGAAAATGCACTTCGGGGTCGGCGCGCAGCCACACGGTGTAGAAGGAACTGAGCAGGAGCTGGTAGGTTTGCGCCTCGACGACGATGCCGCCGCCGGTGGCCAGCACCACTTCGGGGTTGGCAATGGCCAGCTCTTCGAGGCAGCGCTTTTCGAGCTTGCGGTAACCGGCCTGCCCGTAGAGGGTGATGATTTCCTGAACGCTGATGCCGGCCTCGCGTTCGATCTGCTCGTTGAGTTCGATGAATGGGCGGCCGAGCCGCTCCGCCAGCGCCTTGCCGACGGTGGACTTGCCTGCGCCGCGCAGGCCGATGAGGGCGATACGCTTGCCGCGGGCGGATTCGGCCCGCTGGAACTCGGTGAACAATTGCCCGCGAATCCGCGCCACCTCGTCCGCCGGCTGCCGCCGGAGAAATTCTACGATCAGGCCCAGATCGCCCGAGAGCGAGTCCGACTCGGCAAACATGCTGGCAACCGACTGGTTGAGCGCCCGCGCCACCTTGCCCAGCACCACCACCGACACGTTGCCCTGGGAGCTTTCCATGCGCGCCAGGTGCGGCAGCGACACGCCGGACTGCTCCGCGAGGTTCTTGCGCGTCATGCCGCGCTGCCCGCGAAACAGCCGGATGTTGCTGGCCAGTACGCTCAGCAGTTGGGCCGAATCGGCATCCAGACCGCCTGCTGCCCCCTGCTTGTCTTGCTCTTCCTGCTCCGCTTTCACACTGATGTCCGCCGTTTTTTGCAAGCGCACATTTTAGCGCCTGGCAGGCTTTCTCCCAACGCAGCGCGGAGCAGCCCACCCGAAATCATCGACAGCCCCTGCAGGAAACCCTGTGCAGCCTGACGCTGGTGTAGGGGCGACTTCAGTCGCCCATCCGCACGTTGCATCACAGGCAAGCCGTTGATCAAAGTCCGCGGGCGACTGAAGTCGCCCCTACACGTCGCCCCCACACAGGGATGTGCCGGCCTGGTCAGGTGGCGAGCATGTCCTGGTGCTTGCTGCCGAAACCCAGGTAGGCCTCGACCACCCGCGGATCGTCGGCCAGGTCGGCGGCCTTGCCTTCCATCGCCACGGCGCCCATTTCGAGCACGTAGGCGTAGTCGGCCACCTGCAGCGCGGCGCGGGCGTTCTGCTCGACGAGCAGGATCGACACGCCGCGCTCGCGCAGGCCCGAGATGATGCGGAAGATTTCCCGCACGATCAGCGGCGCCAGGCCAAGACTGGGCTCGTCGAGCATCAGGAGCTTGGGCTTGCCCATCAGCGCACGGCCGATGGCCAGCATCTGGCGCTCGCCGCCGGACATCGTGGCGGCGGCCTGATTGCGCCGCTCCTTGAGCCGCGGAAACAGTTCGAAGACTTCCTCCATCGTCTTCGCCTGGTCGCGATGGCCCTGGCGATAGCGCTGGAAAGCGCCGAGCACGAGGTTGTCCTCGACGCTCATCTCGCCAAACAGGTCGCGCTTTTCGGGCACCAGGGCCAGGCCCTGGATGACCCGTTTTTCCACGTTGGCGCGGCGCTGGGCGTGGCCATCGAAAACGATGCGGCCGCTGGAAGGCAGCAAGCCCATGATCGCCGCGAGGCTGGTCGTCTTGCCGGCGCCGTTGGGGCCGATGACGGTCACGATCTGGCCGGCCTCGACCTTGAGGCCGATGTTGTGCACCGCCTCGACCTTGCCGTAATTGACCCGCAACTCTTCCACTTCAAGCAAAGCGCTCATTCCACACCTCCCAGGTACGCAGCCAGCACGCGTTCGTTCTGCTGGATTTCCTCCGGCAGCCCTTCGGCGATCTTTTCTCCGAACTCCATCACCACGATGCGATCCACGAGGCCCATCACGAAATCCATGTCGTGCTCGACCAGCAGAATCGCCACGCCTTCCGCCTTCAGCTTGCGCAGCAGTTCGGTGAGGGCTTCCTTCTCCTTGAAGCGCAGGCCGGCAGCCGGCTCGTCGAGGAGCAGCAGGCAGGGGTCGGCCGCCAGCGCACGGGCGATTTCGATGATGCGCTGCTGGCCCAGCGACAGCGAACCGGCCTCGTCGTGCATGTGTTCTTCCAGGCCCACGCGGCGGATCTGCCGGGCGGCTTCGGCGAGCAGGCGTTCTTCTTCCTTGCGCTCGAAGCGCCAGGCCGCGGGCAGCACGCCGCTCGAACCGCGCTGGTGGGTACCGATGGCCACGTTTTCAAGCACGCTCATGCGGGGCAACAGGCGGACGTGCTGGAAGCTGCGGCTCATGCCCAGGCGGGCGATTTCCCGCGAGTCATGGCCGGCCACGGCCTTTCCGGTGAAGACGATCTCGCCCGAAGTGGGCGTATCGACGCCGGAAATCTGGTTGAACATGGTGCTCTTGCCGGCGCCGTTGGGGCCGATCAGCGCCAGGATTTCACCGGCGTGCATGCTGAAGTTCATGTTGTTGTTGGCCACCAGGCCGCCGAAGCGCCGGGTCACGTCCTTCACCTCCAGGATCACCTCGCCGCGGGTCGGCATGGTGCGGCGCGGCAGGGCCTCGGCGCTGTCGACCACCTTCTTGGGCTCAGCCTTCACGCGCAGCAGGCTGAGCACGGCCGGCCACATGCCTTCGCGGGCACGGTGCAGGATCAGCAGCAGCAACATGCCGAAGATGATGATTTCGTAGTTGCCGGCGTGGCCGAACAGCTTGGGCAGCCAATCCTGCAGCCACTGGTTGAGCAGCGTCACCAGCCCGGAGCCGATCACCGCGCCCCACACGTAGCCGGCGCCGCCGACCACCGCCATGAACAGGTACTCGATGCCGTGGTGCAGGCCGAAGGGAGACGGGTTAACCAGCCGCTGCATGTGGGCATACAACCAGCCGGCGGCACTGGCGTGCAACGCGGCGATCACGAAGATCACGATGCGCGAGCGCGAGGTATTCACGCCCATCGCCTCGGCCATCACCACGCCGCCCTTGAGGGCGCGGATCGCCCGGCCCTCGCGGGAATCCAGCAGGTTCTGGGTGGTCACCACCGCAGCCATCACGAAGGCCCAGATCAGGTAGTAGATCTCGCTGCCGTCTTCCATCACCCAGCTGCCGATGCTGATCGGCGGCAGGCCGGAGATACCGCTCTGCGCGCCCAGAAAATCCAGCGTGCCGAACAGGAAGTACAGGCTGATGCCCCAGGCAATGGTGCCCAGCGGCAGGTAGTGGCCCGACAGCTTGAGGGTCAGCGAACCGAGCAGCAGCGCAATGGTGGCGGTCAGCACCAGGCCGACAATCAAGGTCAGCCACGGCGACTGCCCGGCCCACGCGATCCAGCCGGGCAGGTTCTCGGCGGTGGTGAGCACCGCCGTGGTGTAGGCACCCACGCCGACAAAGGCGGCCTGGCCGAAGGACGTGAGCCCGCCGACGCCGGTGAGCAGCACCAGGCCAACGGCCACCAGCGCCGAGATGCCGATGTAGTTGAGCAGGGTGACGTAATAAGGCGGCAGCACCGCCGGCGCAATGGCCAGCACGGCAAGCACCGCCAGAAGACGGACGGACTGTTTCATTCTTCGTCCTCCACGTGATGGCTGTTGAACGAGCGCCACAACAGCACCGGGATGATCAGGGTGAAGACCAGCACTTCCTTGAAGGCACTGGCCCAGAACGACGAGAACGATTCCAGCAGGCCCACCAGCACCGCGCCGAGCGCCGCCAGCGGGTAGCTCGCCAGCCCGCCGATGATGGCCGCGACGAAGCCCTTGAGGCCGATCAGGAAACCGGTGTCGTAGTAGATGGTGGTGATCGGGCCGATCAGGAGGCCCGAGAACACGCCCAGCAGCGCCGCCAGCAAGAAGGTGAGCTTGCCGGCAACCACCGGCGAGATGCCCATCAGCTTGGCGCCGGACTGGTTAACCGCCGTGGCACGCAAGGCCTTGCCGTAGATGGTGCGGGCAAAGAAGGCGTACAGCCCGACGATGAAGGTCAGCGAGCAACCGACCACCCACAGGGTTTGCAGGCTGATCGACACCTCGCCCAGCACCAGGCTGCCTTCCGAGAACGGCGCGGTGCGCACGCCCTCCGCACCGAAAAAGACCAGGCCGAGGCCGGTCAGCATCAGGTGCACCGCCACCGAGGCAATCAGCAGCACCAGCACGCTGGTGTCGGCGATGGGCTGGTAGGCGATGCGGTAGATCATCGGCCCCAGCGGCACCAGGATGGCCAGCGTCAGCGCGATCTGCAGCGGCATGGCCAGCTCGCCGGGATTCACGCCATACAGCAGCGCGGCCAGCGCCAGCGGATAGGCCAGGTTCCAGCCCAGCAGGCTGCCCAGGCCTTCGGTGTCGCGGTCGCGCAGGCGGGCCACTCCGTCGATCAGGGCCACGAAAGCCCCCATTGCCACCAGCAGCCACACCGTACCCGGCACCTTGCCCGATTGCAGTGCGGCCAGCGTGAGCGCCGCAAAGGCGATGAACTCGCCCTGCGGAATGAAGATCACGCGTGTAACCGAAAAAATCAGGACCAGGGCTATCGCCAGCAGGGCATAGATCGCCCCGCTGGTTATCCCGTCCTGCCCAAGTATCAAAACGATTCCTGCATCCAAAGCCGAATCCCCTCTGTCCGTGACGTTAACGACCGGGCCGCATCTAATATTTGATATCTGCGGCGCAACTCCTCCAAAGAAGATACTTTATACGATACTTTTAAGATAGGACAACTCTTTTTTGATATCTTTTCTGATCAGACATATCACGGGGAGCAAAACCGGAGCTCAAAAGCAAAAACGCTGTCGCCCTTGGCTGTGGAATCTTTGCCTTGCTTGCAGCTGCGCAGTGCTGCCGTTGCGGGGGCGACTTCAGTCGCCCGCGGAGGCTGATCAACGGCTTGCCGGAGATTCAACGCGCGGATGGGCGACTGAAGTCGCCCCCCCCACTCAGCGCCTGCATTTCCGCAGACAACAAAGGCAGCGCCCAAAAGCAAAGGCTATGTTCGCGTGAAGTGTGGAAAGCGTTTTCCCCGCGACCGGTCAGGTTCTCCAAGCCCGGCGGGCTTTCCCGTGTTTGGCGTCACATTGGCCGGGGACTCGCCCCCGGCGGGCGACCTTCTTTCTTGTTGTACGACAAGAAAGAAGGCAAAGAAACG
>NZ_JAOAUU010000014.1 GCF_030157465.1 Zoogloea sp. | reverse complement strand
GGTGTGCATTGTGGCCGAAACGCTGGCAGGCTCTGGGTTTGGCGTTGATTGAGGGAGTCACCCGATGGGTGAGTCGAAATTGAAGCGTTTGCACGCCAAGGAAATGCCTATGTCGTGCGCCGGCGTACAGACGGCGGGCGGTCGCGTACAGGTTCGCTGGGATGCGGACGGGGCAGCCACGCCGATGGGGCAGCTGGCGTACTTCATCGAGTTTCTGACCCTGACCGGGCTGTGGTCGGGTTGGCAGGATCGCTGCCCGCTGGCCTACACGAGCCCCAACGCGCCGGGCAAGGCCGATGTGCTGGGCACCTGGATGCTGTCGATCCTGTCGGGGCACCGGCGCTACTCGCACGTCACGACGATCCGCTGCGATGGGGTCAATCCCGGGCTGCTGGGGATGAACAAGGTGATCAGCGAGGACGCGCTGCGCCGGGCCCTGCTGGCGATCCCTGAGGCTGAGGGGGTGAGCTGGCTTGACGGCCACCTGCGCGAGAGCACCGCCCCCTTGCTCGATACGCCGTGGATTCTGGACATCGACACCACGATCAAACCGCTATACGGCAAGCAGGAAGGCGCGGTGGTGTCGTACAACCCGAAGAAGCCGGGGCGGCCCTCGCACAGCTACCACACCTACCTGATGGCCGGGCTGCGCCTGGTGATGGGCGTCGAGGTGAAGGCCGGCAACGAACACTCGGGCAGCCACACGCTGCCGGGCCTGCTCAAGCTCCTCGATGAACTGCCCGCGCCTCACAAACCGAAGATGGTGCGCGGCGACTGCGGCTTCGGGTCGGACGGCATCATGCGCGAGCTCGAAGCGCGGGCGCAGCCCTACCTGTTCAAGCTGCGCCTCTCGAAGAACGTCAAGCGTCACATCGAACGCCTGTTCCGGGTCTCGGGCTGGACGGACGCGGGCCAGGGCTGGGAAGGGATCGACAGCACGCTGGCGCTCACCGGCTGGGAGGCGACGCGTCGTGTGGTCGTGCTGCGCCGGCCCTTGCAGGGCGAGATGCTGCTCGCCCAGGACGAGAGCGGCCAGCAGCTGCTGGGCTTCATTGAGGCCGACCGCAAGGCGGGCAAACGCATCACCGGTTACGAATATGCGGTGCTGGTCACCAACCTGGACCATGAGGTTCTCTCGCTTGGCCAGCTCTACCGCGACCGGGCCGATGCCGAGAACACGTTCGACGAGCTCAAGAACCAGTGGGGCTGGGGCGGCTTCACCACGCACGACCTGCATCGCTGCCAACTGTCGGCACGCGGGGTGGCGCTGATCTACAACTGGTGGAGCCTGTTCGTGCGCCTGGCCAACCCCGAAGCCCGGCTTGAGGCCATCACCAGCCGGCCGTGGTTGATGTCCTCGGTGGGCCGGCGTACCGAGCATGCGGGCCAAACCACGATCACTCTGACCGGCCAGCATGCCTATTTCGACAAGGCTCGGCAGCTGCTGACGCGCATCTCCAGCCAGCTTCAAGCCTGGCTGAGCGAAGCTGCGGAGCAGTTTAACGGCCCATCGGTCTGGCTGCGCTGCTGCGAGCATCTCAAGCGCACCGTTGCGGCTATCGGACCACCGAAACCACACCACTTGCTGGCCGATCATGCGAACGGGGTGGGGTAACTGAGGTTTTTAGGTT
>NZ_JAOAUU010000013.1 GCF_030157465.1 Zoogloea sp. | reverse complement strand
TCACGCACCAGCCAGGCGCATTGCGTGCATGTTCGCACCAAATCAGTGCAAAAAGGGGGCGTGCGTCAATCCGCAGGCTCGGCGTGAAGAATCATCGCGTCGATGTCCCGGGATGTGCGCCAAGGCTCCCACTGCAATTTGGATTGCTGTCAATTGAAGAGCCTCACACCCCTGTGGGTCGGACTTCAGTCCGACAAACCCTGCGTCAGCCTGCGCTGTCGGACTGAAGTCCGACCCACAAAACCCGGTTCTCCCTCATGACGAGGGGCGCTAGCGGGTTTGGAGGGCTTGTTCTTTACCACGCGTTCTCGACGGCGATGTGGGCCGGGGCGGCCAGGCGGCTGAGGCGAAAGCCGCGCGCCATCAGCGCCTTGTGGGTGTCCTGCACCATCGCCGGGCTGCCGCAGATCATGATCCGCGAGGCCTCCAGGCTGAGGGGAATGTCGAGCGCGGCCTCCAGGCTGCCGCTGCTGATCAGCTCCGGCAGGCGGGCGTGGAGGGCGCCGGCCAAGGTGTCGCGGGTGGTCACGCCTTGATAGATGAGCTTGTGGCCGTGTTCTGCCCACAGGGGATGGCTGCGCAGGGCGGCAATTTCGGCCTGGTAGGCGAGGTCTTCGCCGCTCCGGGCGCCGTGCACCAGGATCAGGCGCTCGAAGCGCTGCCAGGTGGTTTCGTCCTGCAGGATGGCCAGGTAAGGGGCAAGGCCGGTGCCGGTGCCCAGCATCCACAGATCGCGGCCGTCCGCGAAGCGGTTGGTGGTGAAGAAGCCGATGGCCTGGCGTTCAATCATCAATGTGTCGCCCACCTGCATTTTTTCGAGGCGTGAGGTAAAGGCCCCGTCGGGCACGACGATCGAATAGAACTCGAGATGCTCGTCCCAGGTGGCGGAGGCCATCGAATAGGCCCGCCACACCGGCGCCCCGTTCTCTTTGAGAAGACCGAGCCGGGCGAACTGGCCCGGCACGAAGCGGAAACCCGGCTCGCGGCTGAGGCGAAACGACAACAGCCGCGGGCTCCAGCGGTGCATCCAGAGGATGCGGGCGCTACTCCATTTGTCAGACGGGGTGTCCATGAGTCTTTCTCCCTGTGGGCGTGCTGTCTTTCGAGACAGTTTTCCGGGGCATATCGTTCCTGCCCCGGCCGCCTGCGGCGTGCTGGACTGCCCGCGTTTTATCTGCGTTGGGTGACGTTTTTGGGCAGTGGGGTGACGAAAAACGTCACATGCGCGGGGGCTTTTGCCGGGCCTGCTTCGCTACGCGCCAGCAGCCTGGGGCTATCTCATTGATTTGATTTGAATGACCTTGTTTTGCGATTGCTGGCACGACGTTTGCCTATATAAACCCGTCGGGTCACATACCCGCTCAAAATTCAATCAAGCACACGGAGATACTCAAAATGAAAAAGCAAGCCGGCTTTACCCTGATCGAACTCATGATCGTTGTCGCCATCATCGGCATCCTGGCTGCGATCGCTGTGCCCCAGTACCAGACCTACACCAAGAAGGCCAAGTTCTCCGAAGTCGTCAACGCCACCTCCGGCCGCAAGTCCTTCGTTGAAGTCTGTCTGCAAGACCCGAACATTCAAGCGGCCAACTGTGTCGGCGGCTCTAACGGCATCCCGGCTGACGATGCAACCGGTTTCGGCAACGTTGCCGGCGTCAAGGTGGAAGCCAATGGCGTGATGACCGCAACTGCCAAGTCGGCTCTGGATGGCGCAACCTACATCCTCACCCCGACCGTTGATGCCAACAAGAACATCACCTGGGCAACCACCGGTACCTGCAAGACCAGCGGCCTGTGCTGATCCTTGCCTGATCAGCTGACCAGCTGATCGCTCCGAAAGCCCGGATGGCGCAAGCCTCCGGGCTTTCGGCTTTTGTGGCGCCCTGAAAAGCATTCGTCCGGCGCGGAGGCTGTGTAAAAATCGGCGCCATGAATTCCGCCACCTTCCGTCCTTCTCCCAACTGCGACGCCCGCCCCGAAGGCGCGGATGTCGCGCTGGTCGTCATTCACGCCATCAGCCTGCCGCCCGAGCGCTTCGGTGGCGCAGGCGTCGAGCAGTTGTTCACCAACCGCCTCGATCCCCTCGAACACCCTTACTACGCGGATATTCATCAACTGCGCGTGTCCGCCCATTACTTCATCCGCCGCACGGGCGAGCTGATCTGTTTTGTGGCGCCGGAAAGGCGGGCGTGGCACGCCGGGGTGTCGACTTGGCGGGGGCGGGAGCGCTGCAACGATTTTTCGGTGGGCATCGAACTTGAAGGCTGCGACAGCCTGCCTTTCGAGCCGGCGCAGTACGAGGTGCTGGCCGGCCTTCTGGACGAGCTGTGCGAGCGCTTTCCGGTGCAGGGCATCACCGGTCATTCCGACATCGCGCCGGGGCGCAAGACCGATCCCGGGCCTTACTTTTCGTGGGGGCGCCTGCGTCGCCTGCTGGCCGAAAAAGGGCGTGCCGACGTGCTCGCCCGGATCGAACCCGAAGGGGCGCCGAATGCCGACGATGGCGCGCTGATGCGCTGGCCTTTTCCCCTTGCCGTACGCGCTGGCTGAGGTTTTTGGAAGGCGCGCCCAAAGCCGCCCGGAGACTGGCGTTGCCGGTGGCAGGCGCCCAAGGTCTGTGTGACGCCCGCCTTTTGGCTTATGCCAAATAAGTCACGTTTTGGCCCCCGCCAGACGGGGTGGATTGACAAAAGTGAGTCGAATCAATACAATGCGTTTTGTGTGCAATGCAGCACGCAATTTTTTTGTTTTGTTTTTGTTACACGCCGGTGCCGAAACCGCCGCATGACCGGGCTTCCTTCCCCGGTTACTGACCGTCTCAAGGTCTGGTTTTGGTGCCATTTTTTGCACGCTGTCTGGTTGCGTCAGCGTGTTTGGATCCAACCCCTGGCGACCTAGTCTTTCGAGTGCTGTCGGCTGTTTTTGTGGCTGACACGTTGAACCCGCCCCTGCTTTTTCCGGGCTCCCGGGTGATACAAACAGACATCCTGCTCCCGTTGTTTCGGGGTCGGTCTGCCTGTGCCTTCGACGGACTGTGGCCACAGAAAGGAGAGCCCATGTTCGCAACTCGTATCACGAAGTACGCACGTCACGCGGCTTCATTCATGCTTCACTTCGCCCACGGCGGTCTTCTCGTCGCTGGCCTTATCGTTACCCTGTTCATTGCCTCGCGCATTGCCAACCACGGCGTTCAGGGTCTCTCAGTCGGTAGTCTCATGGGGTCCTCGTCGTCCGTCGTGGCGGTAGAAGAACCGGAACCCGAGCTCGTCCAGGTTGCCGATAGCAGCCAGGCCAAGCTGAGCCCCGATCTGCAACGCGTCAAAACCTATGTGGCCAAGCGCTACCAGGTTTCTGCCGTGGCCCTTGAGCCCTTGCTCGCAGCCGCCCAGCAAACCGGCCGCAGCGTAGGCGTCGACCCGCTGCTGCTGGTGGCCGTGATGGCCATCGAGTCGCGCTTCAACCCCTTTGCAGAAAGCCCGATGGGCGCCCAGGGGCTGATGCAGGTGATCCCCAAGTGGCACCCGGACAAGGTGGACGTCAAATCCGACCGCAGCGCCATGTTCGATCCTGACACCAACATCCGCGTCGGCGCATTGGTGCTCAAGGAGTACATCCAGCGCACCGGCTCGGTGGAGCAGGCCCTGCAGCGCTACAACGGCTCCAGCGACCCCTCCACGCCTTACGCCAACAAGGTGATGGCGGTGAAGTCCCAGCTCAGCCAGGCTGCCCGCAGCGGCGGCCGCTTTATCGGCGTCTGATTTTTCGTGACACCGGGCTGAAGCCCGATCCACAGGCGGGGCAACCTCCAGCCTCGTGGGTCGGGCTTTGGCGTTTCTGGCGCATGAAAAAACCCTTCGCGTGATCCGGCGTCGACAAGGAATCGTCACGGATGATTTTGTGCAGGGGTGACTTCATTCGCCCGCCGCGCGTTGAATCACCGCACGCGTAGGTCGGGTTAGCCCGCAGGGCGTAACCCGACACCAACATGAACATCGATGGACACGTCCGATGTCGGGTTACGCTGCGCCAACCCGATCTACCCAAGCTGGGGCACGCAAAAAAACCGTGCCGAGGTGTCAGGTTTTCTCGAGCACCCACAGCGTCGCTGGCGGCAGGTTGCGGATCACCGTGTGCTTCCGGCGCCAGGCGAGATGCTTTGCCGGGCTCGGGAAGGGCAGCTTTCCGAAATAGCTGTACTGGATGAGCCTGAAATGGGGTGTGGCCGCGCTGAGCTTGGCGATGGCGTCGCTGAGCCGCTGTCTGTCGCCGGATGGCAGCGAGCGGAAGGGCAGCGAGGAGACGAGGGTCAGGGTGTTCTCGCCGGGCAGCTGCAATTGGCCGACGGCGCTCGCGCAGCCCGGATGAATCGTCAGGCCGGGAAATTTTTTTTGCAGGCAGGCGGCCAGTTCCGGGGCCTTTTCGAAGGCGATCAGGCCGCTCATCTGCGCGCGGGCTTCAAGCAGCCCACGGGTGATGGCGCCAGTGCCGGCGCCGAGTTCGATCACCAGCCCCGGCGGGCGCCCCAGCACTTCCCGCACCATGGCGCTGCACAGCGCGCGTCCTGCCGGCGCAATGGCGCCGATTCGCCGGGGGTCGCGCAGCAGGGCCTGCCAGAAGGGCATGAGATCGCGCTTCATCGGATTTCCTGCAGCTCCCACACCCGGAACGACAGGTATTCGCGCACCGCCTGGGCGTCGCTGCAGAGGGCGATGCCGTGGGGGCACCGGGCCTGGATCTGCCCCGTTGCTGCATCGCTGGCCCTGGGGGGCAGGCCGCTGAACGCCAGCAGGCGGGTGCCCAGGTAGGCGAGGTCGAGCACGGCGCCCCCTGGCGCGGGCGTGGCTGCAGCCTGCGGCATGTTGGATGTCATGGCGTACCAGGTGAGGTAGCGGAGCTGATCGTCAGCCACGGGGCGGGCCAGGTGTGAGCCGGCGTAATCCGTGGCCGGCCTTGCCTTGGTGGCGAACAGGGGCTGGTGGTCGCCGAACCAGGCGAGAACACGCGGGCGTTCGGTGGCGAGCCAGCGTTTGCCGAGTCGGGTCATGGCGTCTTCGGAATCCTGCTGCTTGTGCAGGTAGTCGGCCAGCGGGGCGGGGAGGGCTGCCAGCGCGGGGGTTTCCGGCTGGGGCAGGTCGGCATGGTTTTCGGCGTGGGGGCCGTGGTTGCGGATCGTGAGCAGGAAAACGAAGACCGGTTTGCCGTCACGCTTTTGCTCGACGACTTCGAGGGCCTTGTCGAAGAGCTGGCCGTCGCGGAGGGTCTGCCAGTCTTTGCCGAGGTCCATGTCCTCGATGGCCAGAAAATGGTCGAAGCCATAGTGCCGGTAGGCGTCGCGGGCATTGAGAAAGTTGCCGGCCACCGGGTAGATGGCGATGGTCTGGTAGCCCAATGCCTGCAGGTGCCTGGGCAGCGGGGCCTGCATGTGGGAGGCCATGTTCAGCGGTGCATGGGCGCCGCCGGGGCCAAAGATGCGCCAGTCGAATCCGGTCAGGAAGGTGAATTCGGAGAGCCAGGTTCCGCCGGCGGTGGTGTGAACGAACAAGGGGCCGGCTTCACGGCCTGCGCTCGAGCCCTCGAAAAGGCCGCTGTTGCAAACGGCTTGCCCGTCGCAGGCCTGGAGAATCTTCGGGTCGAAGGTGCTTTCTTCGAGAACGACGAAGATGTCGGGCATGACGGCGGGCGGCTCTGCCGCGGCGGCGGCTTTGAAGCGGGTCTGGCTGATCTGCGGTGGCAGCAGGAATTGGGTGGAGGCGTCGGTGAAGAAGATCTCCAGCAGGTCGGAGATTCGCCGCTCACCGGTGACCTTGAACTTGTGCAGCTGCGTGAAGCCGTTTTCCACGGAGCGGTCGTCGCCGAGCACCGCCGTATCGGGAAGCGCGGCGTTGAGGCTGTTGGCGTTGGCCATCCAGGCGCTGCCGGCAAGGGTCGCCAGCGTGGCGAAAGCCACGAGGCGCGTCCGGATGCCGCGCCGGGGCTCGGCCCTGAGGGCCAGCGCAGAGGCGCCGAGGATGAGCAGGATCGCCCCGGCGAGCATCAGCCCGAGGCCGGGATAGGCGGTGAAGAGAACGAGGTTCTCTGCCAGGTTGGAGACGAAGAACCTGACGTCGGCCAGCGTGAGCGGAGTGCCCAGGTAGTCGATCTTGGTCCAGGAGGCGAGCGCGATGGTGGAGAGCAGCAAGCCCACCGCGACGACGCTGAAAAACAGCCGCCCCGTTGCAGCCATCAGCAGAAAAACGGCCGCGAGCGCCGACCACGATGACACCGGATGGGTTTGAACCAGCCAGGCCAGCCCGAAGGGGCCGAAGCCCAGCGGGTTGTTCAGGGCGGTTTCGAGGACGGCGGTGACAAGCAGGACGCCCGCCGCCGCCACTGCCATGGCCCGGCCGGAGAATGTTCGCTTCTTCATCCCTTGATTATCCCCTCTGCGATCAGCCGGCGCGCAGAACCCCGGCGATGCGCTCCGCGGCCTCGATAAGCCGCGCCTCGTCGGTGGTGTAGGCGATGCGCAGGTGGCGTTCGGGGGCGTTGTCGCCAAAGTCGATGCCGGGGGTGGTGGCTACGCCGGCTTCTTCGATGAGGCGCCGGGCCAGGGTTTCGCTGCTGTCGGCGATATCCGAGATGTCGGCGTACAGGTAAAACGCGCCCTGCGGTTCGGTGGCGAAGCGAAAACCGATGTCCCGCAGCGCCGGCAAGAGCGCGTTGCGGCGCCTAGCGAAGGCGTGGCGGCGTTCTTCCAGGATGTCCAGCGTGCCCGGCGCAAAGGCGGCCAGCGCGGCGTGCTGGGCCGGCGTGGAGGGCGAGATGAAGAAGTGCTGGGCGAGCTTTTCGATCTCGCGTACGTAGGCTTGCGGCACCACCATCCAGCCGAGGCGCCAGCCGGTCATGCCGAAATACTTCGAAAAGCTGTTCACCACGAACACGTCGTCGCTGCGGCTGAGGGCGGTGCTCGCCTCGACGCCGTAGTTGAGGCCCTGGTAAATCTCGTCGACGATCAGCACGCCACCGCGGGCGGCAACGGTTTGCTGCAGCGTGACGATTTCGTCGAGGCTCAGCAGCGTGCCGGTTGGGTTGGCCGGCGAGGCGACCATCAGCCCGCGGGTGCGGGGCGTCCAGGCGGCGGCCACCTGGGCGGGGGTGGGCTGGAAGCGGGTCGATGCATCCACCGGCAGGCCTTTGGCCACGCCTTCGAAACTGCGCACCAGGTGGCGGTTGGACGGGTAGCCGGGGTCGGGCAGCAGCCATTCGTCGCCGGGGTTGGTGAGCACGGCCAGTGCCAGCATCAGTGCGCCCGAGGCGCCGGGGGTGATGATGATGCGCTCGGGGGCCACATCGGCGCCAAAGCGGTCATGGTAGAAACGGGCGATGGCCTCGCGCAGCGCGCCAAGGCCCAGGGCCGGCGTGTAATGCACGTGGCCGCCGGCGAGAAACTGCCGGGCCGCCTCGACGATGGGCGGCGGGCTGGGAAAATCCGGCTCGCCGACTTCCAGGTGAATGATGTCGCGCCCGGTAGCCGCCAGCTCGTGGGCGCGCTTGAGGATTTCCATCACGTGGAAGGGCTGGATGTCGGCCATGCGGCGGGCGATCGGGTTCATCGCAAAGTCCTGAACAATGTTAGCCGCCCATTGTAGGGTTTTCTCGGTGCCCGCCGGCGTCCCTCAGAACAGCGTTGTGATGCGGGTCCAGCTTTCGGGCAGCAGGTTGAGTACCTGTGCTTCCAGCCATTTGTCGCCGCCGGTGAGGATGGCGAGGCCGGTCAGCCCGATCAGGATGCCGAGGATCTTCTTGATGCTGTCGACCCGCGCCAGCACCTGGCCACGGGCCCGGGCGAAGCCGCTGCGCGATGCGTAAGCCACGGCCACCAGCGGCGTTGCGGCACCGATGCCGAACAGGCCGAGGATGAGCGCACCGCGGCCGGCGCCGCCTTCGCTGGCCACCAGCGTCAGGGCCGAGGCGAGCAACGGGCCGGAGCAGGGGCTCCACACCAGCCCGAGCACGCCGCCGAGCAAAAAGGCGCCGCCGAGGGTGCCGCCGTCGAGCCGGCTGGATGCCGCATTGGCGCTGGAGGCGATGGGCAGCATCAGGTGGGTGAAGCGCTGGCCGAGGGCCGGCACCAGCATCACCACCGCAAAGGCGATCAGCAGCACGGCGCCAAAGCTGCGCACGCTGTCCGAATCGATGCCGAGGGCTGGGCCCAGCGCGCCGAGCACCAAGCCGATGGCCGCGAAGGACGCGGCCATGCCGGTGCCCATGGCAATCGGCGCCAGCCGGTTGGCCTGCACCGCCGAGCCCACGACCAGCGGCAGGATCGGAAAAACGCAGGGCGACAGCGTGGTCAGGCTGCCGGCGACGAGGCTCAGCCCGAGGTGGGAAACCGGGATGCTGGCAAGGGTGAGGGCTTCGTTCATGGCGGATCTCTCAGAGCGCCGACTGCAGCGCGGCCTTGAGCCTGGCGGGATCGGTTTCGCCGGCGAGGCGGGCGGTTTCGCGCTTGCCGCGATAGACGATCAGGGTGGACTGGGTGCGTACGCCGAGCTTTTGCTTGAGGGCGCGCTCGGCGTCGTAGTCCACAACCAGCAGCGCCAGGGCGAGCGTTGCGTCGGGCTTGAAGCCGTTGAAGACTTTTTCCTGCGCGCGGCAGGTGGGGCACCAGTTGGCGTGAAAGTGCAGGGCGACCGGGCGGTCGGCCTTTTGCGCGCTCTCCAGTGCGGCGGCGCTGTAGGGCTGGATGTCGAGAGCCTGGGCCGTCAGCGGCAGCAGGCAGGCGAGGGTGGTGGCAAGGGCGGCGGCAAAGCGGGGCAGGGCAGACATGGCGGGCTCCGGGGGATAAAGGGTGAGGGTGAATGCCCTTTAGACGCTCCCGCGCGCCGTTTCTTACGCGGCGGCCCCGGTTTTTTTACAGCAGCCCGGCGGCGATGTTGATGGTGAGGGCCAGCAATGTGGTGTTGAAGGCGTAGGCCAGCACGCAGTGCAGCAGGCCGAGCCGGCGCATCGGGCGCGAGGCGAAGGCCACGTCGGCGGTTTGCCCCGAGGTGCCGATGACCGCTGCGAAGTAGAGAAAATCGCCGTAGTCCGGTTCGTGTTCGCCGGGAAACTGCAGCCCGCCGTTTCCGCCGCGGCTTTTGTCCTGGTAAAAATCGTGGGCGTAGTGCAGCGCGAACATCAGGTGCACAAAGGCCCACGCGCTGACGATGGTGAGCACCGCCAGCCCGATGCGGCCGGATTTGAGCGGCATGGCCAGATCCCGGATGCCGGCCAGTTCGAAGAAGATTGCTGCCACGCAGGCCGAGGTGGCGAGGATCACGCCGGCCAGCACCACGAAGCGCCCTTCATCTTCGATCCGGGCGCGCTGGCGCATGTGCTCGGTGGTCGAGCGCCGGATCATGGCCACGGCAAGGATCAGGTAAAGGCTGATGCCGGCGTTCCAGGCGACGAGCAGGCGGGTGGTTTCGCGTTCGCTCAGCGAAGCCGGCAGCCACTGGTGCACCAGCACACCCAGGGCGATGGCGAGGAGCAGCCGGGGCCGGGCCTGAAGCTGCCGGATCAGCAGGTTAGGGCGGGCAGTGGGCGTCGGCATCGGTGTGTTGAAAGGATGAGGCGCCCGCAGCGTGCCAGCTCAGGCGCCGGTCGGCGAGGGAGAACTCGGCCAGTGTGGCAAGCCTGCCGCCGATTTCCGGCGCGGCGTAGCTCATCAGGCTGATGCGCTCGATGCGGCAGCGCAGCGGCGGGCCGGCCTGAAAGGCGTCGAGGCGGGCGAGAACGTCGGCGACGGGCCAGGCGCCGGCGTAGAGCCCGACGGTTACGTGGGGCGTGTAGGGGCCGCTGCCTTCGGCGCTGTCGCCGGCGAGCGCCCGGCGCAGCCGCCCGATGCCGCCCTCTGCATCGAGCACCGCCAGAAAGGGCGCGGACGTGAAGCTGGCCAGCTGCGCGATGTGCACGTCGAAGGGCTCGGGCGCCAGCGCCTGCAGGGCGTCGAGGTGGGCGCCGAGCGCTGCCGGGCCGAAGTCATCGGGCAGGCGCGGGGCGGGCGTCGGAAAACCGCACAGCCCGAGGGTGATATGGGGCTGGCGCTGGTAGCCGGCCAGCAGCAGGCCGTTGAGGTGGGTTTCGGCGGCAGAAGCGGCGGCGCGTACCGGCGGCAGGTCCACGTCCACTGCCCACAGGGCATAGCGCGGCCGGCCGAGATGCCACTCGGGAAAGTCGCGACGGACGTTTTCGAGGGTGTGCCCGGCGGCACTGAAGGCCGCGCGGGCGTGATCGAAAACGGTGTGCGGGATGGCGGAGGCGTAGGGCGGTCGTTGATGGGGCACGGCAGGTTTGGGCGGAAGATTGGCGCAAGCGCGGCCTGCCGCACGCTACACGATCAAGCCCGCCGCAGTCGAGCCGCCTTCGAGCCGCCTATTTGCCGGCGGGGGGCAGGCGGTCGCAGTGGAGCAGGCGCGGCTCGGGCAGGGTCCGGCCTTTGGCCTTGGCGCGCGCTGCCATCTGGGCGTGGTGCTCGGTGATGTAGGCGATGCATTCTTCGCGGGACTGGAAGCCGCGCATGCGATCCCGGTGGGCGCTGCGTTCATCCTGCGTCATCAGGCCCATGCCGGGAGTGTTGCGGCGGTTCATGCGCCAGTCGCAATGCGGCCCGGCAGGGGCGTCGCCCTTCATGCAAGGGCGCGGGTCGGCGCCCGGCCCCATGCCGCCACCCATGCCGGGGCCAGGCTGGGCCCACACGCTACCGGCCAGCAACAGGCTGGCGCAGCTCAGTAGAAAACGCCGAGTCGATTTCATGATTGTCTCCGCAAGAATGCAGGCCATTGCCGATACACCCTGCCGCGACCTGCGGGGGATTGCCGGGGTGCTGGAAAATCCGTCCCTTCAAATATTAGACGGGCCGGACCAGTCTGCAAGCCGGGCGGCCTGGCGTTGGGGCCGGGGCAGGGCGTTTTGCGGGCTCTTGACCGGGGCGGTGATGCACTGCAAAACGGCCGCCGTACGCTTTCCGGTGGTTCTTTTTGCCATGCTCCGGGGCCGTTTCCATGTCGGATATTTTTGCCCGGAAAGCATTCCTTGCCTGTGCCCGGGTCGTAACCTACCCTCATGTTACGGGGGCTTTTTTTGAGAGGACTGCCCTGAATCTTCAGGTTTTTTCTCGGCTTGCCCATTCTGGGCTGGTGCTATGTCTC
This sequence comes from Zoogloea sp., assembly GCF_030157465.1. Classification (GTDB taxonomy): domain Bacteria; phylum Pseudomonadota; class Gammaproteobacteria; order Burkholderiales; family Rhodocyclaceae; genus Zoogloea. The sequence continues at coordinate 15,835 of NZ_JAOAUU010000013.1, read as the reverse complement.
CGTGTCGATCCGATCAATCGGTGGTTGCCTGCCCGGGGGCTGGCGGCTAATGAAGGAGGGCGATGTCATGACCACATACCGCTATCTGTCCCTGGCGCGGGACATGCAGCATATTTACCGCGAAGCGCGGGTGAGCGAGGACGGGGAGCGCTGCATGGTGGCGCCGTGCCCCGAGCTGGCTGACAAGCTCAAGAAGGAGCTGACGGCGATGCGCGGCAAGGCCAAGGAGTTCATGGCCTCGTTCCAGATTCGCGCCTCCGAGCCGCGGCATGACGGCTTCAACGACGGCATGATCTTTCCGCCGGAGGATTACCCGCTGGGTGCCTCGCCCAGCATGATCCGCGGCGCGGCGGCCGAGCGGGCGCCGCTTCGGGGTGTGGTACGGGTGATCGTGGTGCTGGTGGACTTTTCCGACAAGCCGATGACGCAGACGGCGGCACACTTCGAGCAGCTGTTCTTCTCGACCGGCGTGATCCCCACCAAGAGCGTGCGCGAATATTTCACCGATGTGACCCGCGGCCTGGTGAACATCCAGGGTCAGGTGGTCGGCCCCTTCCGCATGCCCAAGACGCTGGCCCAGTACGCCCACGGCGCATCGGGCACGGGTTCGCCGCTGCCCAATGCGCGGACGATGGCGCGGGATGCGGTGCTGGCCTCCAACGCCAGCGTGAACTTCGGGCTCTACGACAACGACGGCAACGGCTACGTGGATGCTTTCATCGTGGTGCATGCGGGGGCGGGTGCCGAGGTGACCGGCAGCCCGGGCGACATCTGGTCGCACAAATGGACGGTGGACGGCGGCGCGATGAACGTGGATGGCACCAAGATCTACGCTTACCTCACGGTGCCGGAGGATTCGAAGATCGGCGTGTGCTGCCATGAACTGGGCCACCTGCTGTTCGGCTTCCCCGACCTCTACGACACCGACTACACCTCGGAAGGCATCGGCAACTGGTGCCTGATGGCGGGCGGCAGCTGGGGCGGCGGCGGCAACACGCCGGTGCACCCGTCGGCCTGGTGCAAGGCCAACCAGGGCTGGGCCACCGTGACCAACGTGACCACCAACGGCGCAAAGAACATTGCCGACGTGAAGGACTCAGGCAAGATTTATCGCCTCTGGAAGAGCGGCGCGGCGAGCAGCGAATACTTCCTCGTCGAGAACCGCCAGAAAACCGGCTTCGATGCGTCGCTGCCGGCCGGCGGGCTGCTGATCTGGCACATCGACGACAGCGTGTCCGGCAACACCAACGAGGCCCATTACAAGGTGGCGCTGATGCAGGCCGACGGCAAGCGCGACATGGAACTCGACCACAACCGCGGCGATGGCGGCGACCCCTACCCGGGCAGCAGCGGCAACACCACCTTCAACAACACGTCCACGCCCAATTCCCAGTCGTATTCGGGCGCCAACACCTGCGTGGCGGTAACCGGCATCGGGCCTTCCGGGCCGGTGATCAGCGCCAACCTGCGGGTGAAGTGCACGGTGACCAAGATCAAGAAGGAACTGGCGGCCGAAAAGGCCTTGGTCAATGACAAGACCGTGGCCAGCGAAAAGCTGGTCGAAAAGAAGATCGAGAAACGCATCGAGAAGCAGGTCGACAAGCAGATCGACAAACAGGTTGAAAAGCGGGTCGAGAAGCCCATCACCGACAAATCGGCCGGGCTCGACAAGGGCCAGACCGAGAAATTTGTCGAGGGCAAGCTTGCCGACAAGCCGGGTGGTGGCCTGCGGACCGAGGAGTTCGGGGTGCTCGAGGCACGCATCGCCCACATCGAGGCGCTGCTGCTGGGTAATCAGGCCGCGCAGCCCTTCATCTCGCGGGATCTGCGCCCCGATCTTTCCGGGAGCGCCTATTCCGACGAGGGCGACGACGAGGAGGCCGATCCGGCTTCCGGGTCGAGCAAGCGCCTGCTCGACCGGCCTGCCGGCTGAGCCCGGCGAGCCCTGGCGATGAGCGGGCGGGTGGCCCTGATCCTCGCGGCGCCCGACGACCTTTCAAGTGAGGTCGTCGGGCGCGAACTTGCGCGGCGGGGCTGCCCGGTTGTAGAGGCCAGCGCGGCAGACCTGGCCCTGGCGCGCTGGTTTCACGCGCCGGACGATGTGGCCGGCACCACCGTGGTGCTGCCGGATGGGCGTGTGCTCGACGATGCCGCCATCGGCGTGGTGCTCAACCGCCTCGCCGGGCCCGATCTGCCCCAGTTTGCCCATGCCCCGGCGGTCGACCGGGATTACGCCATGGCCGAGTTTTCTGCGCTTCTGGCCAGCTGGCTCAACAGCCTGGGCGCGCTGGTGGTCAACCCGGTGGGAGGGGAAAACACCTGGGCGCCGGCGCTGCATCCCCTCGGCTGGCACGCGGTGGCACTGCAATGCGGGCTGGCGGTGGGCGATTTTGTGGTGGCGTCGACGGTGCGCGGCGGCGCGTGCGCGGGCCTCGACCGGGTGGGCGGCAGCGCCTGGCCGCGGGGCAGCGATGTGGCGGGCTGGTATCGAAGCCCCCTGGGGGGCGCACCGCTTACCTGGGTTTGGGTTTTTGGCGACGATTGCGGCGCCGGGGTCGATGAAAGTCTGGCCGCGGGCTGCCGGGCCTTTGTGCGGGCGCTGGGCCTGCACCATGCGGCATTGGGATTTGTGCCGGGCAATACCCGGAACAGCGGCGGGCCGCGCCTGGTTGAAGTGGAAACACGTCCGCCGCTCGACGATGCGGCGGTGGCCGGGCGCTGTGCCGACTGGCTGGCGTCCCTGGTGCTGGCGAGCGAGGAGGGCACATCATGAAAGGCCCGCTGCTGGTGTGCGGCGTGGCCAGCGAATCACCGCTGGCCATGGCCATCGAGGCCGCCGAAAGGCTGGGGGTGGATTGCCGGGTGATCGATCAGCGCCAGCTGGGCGGCCAGAATATCGAAGTCGGGGTAAGCCGTGGCCGGCTCATTGCGCGCTGGTGGAACGGCACCACCGAGTTCGACCTGACCCGCTGCGGTGGCGCCTATACCCGGGCGGTGCCGGCCAGCATGCTGCGCGGCGCGCCAAGCGATCCGCAGGGCGTGCTGCATCACCATTATCTTGTCGATGGGCTCAACGCCTGGCTGGAGGTGGCGCCGCTGCGGGTGGCCAACCGCATGGGGCCGGGCATGTCCAATGCGTCCAAGCCCTGGCAGGGGCAGCTGATCCGGAAGGCCGGTTTTGCCACGCCGGAGTCTATCGTGACCAATGACCCGGCGGCCGTGCTGGCCTTTCGCAAAAAGCACCGGCGGGTGATCTTCAAGTCGGCCAGTGGCGTCCGATCCATCGTGACCCCGCTCAGCGGGGCGCAGGACGCAGCGCTTGAACGCGTGCGCGCCTTGCCGACCCTGTTCCAGGCTTTTGTGCCGGGGGTGAATTACCGGGTGCACGTGGTGGGCGGGCAGGTGTTTTGCACCCGCGTGGATTCGGAGGCCACCGATTACCGCTACGCCAGCCGGGAAGGCGTGGCCGCCGACATGCACGCCGACCGCCTGCCGGACGACATCGCCCGGCGCTGCGTGCAGCTTGCCGCCGGCATGGGGCTGGAGCTGGCCGGCATCGATCTCAAACGCCGGCCGGATGGCGAGTTTGTGTGTTTCGAAGTGAATCCCTCGCCGGCGTATAGTTGTTTCGACCGCGAATCGGCCGAGGCCGTGGCCGAGGCGCTGGTGATCCATCTCTCAGGAGGAGCGCGTCGTGGAAGCCATCGAAAACGCCACCCGGTTGAAAGCACGCCTGCTTGAGTGCAGCGCAGACCCGGCGCGTCCGGGCTGGCTGCGCTGCACCGTGCAGGTGAAAGACAGCGGGCCCGTGGACGATCGCCCCAGCCTGGTGCCGGCCACCGTCGGCGACACCCTCGCCGTGCTGGTCGGCCCCGAAGACCGGACGCAGCTGGACGCAATCAAACCCGGCGCGGGCGTGGTGATGCAGCTTCGCCTGCGGGCGCCGGGCGTGCATACGGTAGTGCCCGGCAGCGTTGGCACGGATTGATAGCCCGGCGGTTTGAGTCACGCACCCCCGTTTCACAGGCAAGCCCTTGATCGGAGTCCGCGGGCGACTGAAGGCGCCCCCACACAAGGGCGGTTATTGACCCGGCGCTGGTGCTGCCTTTCGACAGCACGGGTAGGTCGGGTTAGCCCGCAGGGCGTAACCCGACACCAAACCGAACCTCGATGGACACGTCCTATGTCGGGTTACGCTGCGCTAACCCGACTCTAAGGACTTCCCCGTCAAGCACCGTTTTCCAATGACCGGCCGCCAGGCCGGTTTTCCTTTCCTGCCTACCTGCTTTCCCTCCTTGGCGCTGCACGCACGCGACGGATTGGACAGACAGACTGCCTCTCTCTAATCGGCCTTGATCGGGTCTCGCCCGGGGCCATGCGACTAACCGCACCAACAGGCCTTAATCCTACTTCGGCGGGATCGGGGGGGCGGGGATCAGCCGCCCTCCTTGTTGATCCGCCATTGGGTTAGCCAGGTTCCCTGCTGGTCGGTCTGACCTGTTCGTCTATCGCTGATGTGCAGTTGCCATTGCTCGGTGACTCAGGCCCGTTGCCAGGCCTGCGGGTTGTAGGACTCGCCCTTCGCCAGCACCGCCCACAGCTGCCGGGCGTGCTTGTTGGCGATGGCGATGAGTGTCTTGTGGTAGCCGATCCGCCCGTTGAGCGCGACGATCCACTGCTGCAGACGGGTCAGCGTATCGGGGGATTCCCGCCGCTGTTTTCGGAGCGTCGCGGCCAGTACGCTGCGTGCGCCCTGCACAAGCAGGGTTCGCAAATAGTCGTCGCCGCGCCGGGTGATGCGCCCAAGCTTGGTCTTGCCGCCGCTGCCCGACTGGCTGGGCGTGAGACCGAGCCACGCGGCAAACTGACGCCCGTTCTTGAACATCGATGCATCGCCCACGCTGGCGGTCACCGCGTCGGCGGTGATGAGCCCCACGCCGGGCAGATCCCGCGCCCGCTTTGCCAGCGGATCGTTCGCCTGCTGGGCCGTGATCTGCCGGTCACATTCGCCAATCCGCGCATCCAGCGCATCGAGCTGGTCGCGCACGCTGTGGATCAATCCGCGCAGGGCCGGCGGTGAGGCGGTGTCGCGCTCCCGCTCGGCCAGCAGCGCACGCAAATGCTTGGGGCCAGGATCGACGATCAACCCGAATTCGGCGAGCAGCCCCCGGACGCGGTTAAGGAGCGCGGTGCGCTCCTCCACCCACCCGACGCGCAGGCTGTGCCAGGCCAGGCGCTGCTGCTGGGCTTCGGTCTTGACCGGAATGAAGCGCATGCCGGGCGACAGCAAGGCCACGAGGATCGCCTCGGCGTCCGCGCGGTCGTTCTTGACCGACTGGCGCTTGCGGTAGGGTCGGACGAACTCGGCGGCCATCAGCCGCGGCGCCAGGCCCAGACGCTCTGCCGTGCGGCCCCAGTGGTGGGCACTGCCGCAGGCTTCCATGCCGATCACCGTGCCCGCCGGCAGCGTGCCGAGCCAGGTGAGAAAGCCCGCCCGATTGAACTCGCGCCGCTCCACAATCCGCCCGGCGCAATCCGCCACGCAGGCCACGAAGACGTTCTTTGCCAGATCCACACCAACCGTCGTAGCATCCATTTTGACTTCCCTCCTCGCCGTTTCAGATTGAGTTTCAGCAATTCAATCTTGGCACTTGGATGCCGGGTGGCAAGCCCACCGGGCGGGTGGGGGAAGTCCTTTTGTAGTCCTACCCAAGCTGGTTGTTGGCGCTGCTTTTCGACAGGCCTGGGTCGATATTCAATCCTCAGGTTAATCGCGGCTCGCGCGGCGCGGAACCTGTTGCCGGTATGGGTGACGAAGGGAAAGGCGGGCCTGTTGCCGCCTTTTTTCGTGTTTACGTCGCCCATCAAATGCTTCGTGTAGCATAGCCCGCGCCATTTTCCCGGCCCTTCCCGGTCCGGGTGCGTTCCGGAATATTTTTAATGCCCAGCCCGTCCTCGTCTTCGTCTTCCCCGTCTCCCGCGCATCCTTCCAAATCCCGTCGTGTCTGGTTTTATGTCATCGGCCTTGCTGTGCTGGCGGGTGGGGGCTGGTACGCCACCCACCGGCCGGGGGACGAGGGGGCTGCGAAATCGTCCGATATGCGGCGTGGCGGGCCGGGCGGCGGTGGGCGGGGTGACAGGCCCACGCCGGTCATGCTTGCGACCATCGCGACCGGGGATATCCGGGTGGTGGTGCCGGCCCTCGGCAGCGTGGTGCCGCGCAACCAGGTGACGGTGCGCACGCGGGTGGATGGCCCGCTGCTGGCGGTCAAGTTTGTCGAAGGCCAGCCGGTCAAGGCCGGCGAGGTGCTGGCGCTGATCGACCCAGAACCCTTCAAGGCCACGCTGGCCCAGGCCCGCGGCACCCTGGCGCGGGACGCGGCGCTGCTCAAAAACGCCAGGATCGATCTCGACCGCTACCGCGGCCTGCTGGCCCAGGATTCCATCGCCAGGCAGCAGGTGGATACCCAGGAGGCGCTGCTGCGCCAGTACCAGGGCACCGTGCAGGCCGACGAAGCCACGGTGAAGAGCGCCGAGCTGCAGCTCTCCTACACCACCATCACCGCGCCGATTTCAGGTCGGGCGGGCCTGCGCACCGTCGACCCCGGCAACATCGTCAAGGCCTCGGACGCCGCCGGGCTGGTGACGATTGCCCAGCAAACCCCGATCACCGCCGTTTTTGCGGTGCCCGAAGACCGCCTGCCGGCGATCATGCAGCGCATCCGCGGTGGCCGCAGCCTCAAGGTGGAGGCCTGGGACCGGGACATGAAAACCCGCCTCGCCGAGGGCAGCCTGCTGGCGGTGGATAGCCAGATCGACAGCACCACCGGCACCGTCAAACTCAAGGCCGAATTCGCCAACCGCGACGGCAGTCTCTTTCCCAACCAGTTCGTGAACGTGCGCCTGCTGCTCGATACGCTGGCCGGCGTGGTGGTGGTGCCCACGGCTGCCGTGCAGCAGGGCGCCAAGGGCAGTTTCGTGTATCGCCTTGGCGACGGCAGCAAGGTGGCCGCGGTGCCGGTCAGGCTCGGCCCGGTGGATGGCGCGCTGGCGGCGGTGGATGCCGGCCTTGCCGCCGGCGACAAGGTGGTGGTGGACGGCCTCGACAAGCTCAAGGACGGCGCCCAGGTGGAAGCCATTGACCCCAAGGCCGCCGATGCGCCGGGCCGCGAGAAAAAGGGCGGCAACGGTGGCGGCCGGCCGGGGCACTGACCGCATGACGCGCTTGAATATTGCTGAGTTTGCCGGGGCGCCCGCATGAACCCGTCGCGCCTGTTCATCCTTCGCCCGGTCGCCACGTCGCTCCTGATGATCGCGATCATGCTGGCGGGCCTGGTGGCCTACCGGCTGCTGCCGATTTCGGCGCTGCCGGAGGTCGATTACCCGACCATCCAGGTCAAGACGCTGTACCCCGGCGCCAGCCCCGACGTGATGACATCGGCGATCACCGCGCCGCTGGAACGCCAGTTTGGCCAGATGCCGGGGCTGGACGAAATGTCGTCCACCAGCTCGGGCGGGGCCTCGGTGGTCACGCTGCGCTTTGCGCTGTCCATGAGCCTCGATGTGGCCGAACAGCAGATGCAGGCGGCGATCAACGCGGCATCCAGCCTGCTGCCCACCGATCTGCCGGCGCCGCCCACCTACAGCAAGGTGAACCCGGCCGACACGCCCATCCTCACGCTGGCGGTGAGTTCCAGCAGCCTGCCGATCACCCGCATCCATGATCTGGTGGAAAGCCGGCTGGCGCAGAAGATCGCCCAGGTGCCGGGCGTGGGCCTGGTGAGCATTGCCGGCGGCCGTCGGCCTGCCGTGCGGGTGCAGGTCAACCCCACCGCTGCGGCCGCCTACGGGCTGGGGCTGGAAGATATCCGCAGCGCCATTGCCAACGCCAACATCACCCAGGCCAAGGGCAGTTTCGACGGTCCGCAGCGCTCGTCCACCATCGATGCCAACGACCAGCTGCGGTCTGCGGACGAATACCGCAAGCTGATCGTCGCCTACAAAAACGGCAACCCGGTGCGCCTCTCGGATGTGGCCGACCTGAAGGATGACGCCGAAAACCTGCGCCTCGCCGCCTGGGCCGACCACCGGGACGCGGTGATCATCAACATCCAGCGCCAGCCCGGCGCCAACGTGATCGAGGTGGCCGACCGTGTGGCCGCGCTGTTGCCGCAAATGACCGCCAGCCTGCCCGCCTCGCTGGATGTGGCGGTGATCAACGACCGCACCACCACCATCCGCGCCTCTGTGCACGACGTGCAGATCGAGCTGCTGATGTCGGTGGCGCTGGTGGTGATGGTGATCTTCCTGTTTTTGCGCAGCGTGCCGGCCACCCTCATCCCCAGCGTGGCGGTGCCGCTGTCGCTGGTGGGCACCTTTGGCGTGATGTACCTGGCCGGCTTCAGCCTCAACAACCTCACGCTGATGGCGCTCACCATTTCCACCGGCTTCGTTGTGGACGACGCCATCGTGATGATCGAGAACATCGCCCGCTACGTGGAAGAGGGCGAATCGCCCATGCAGGCGGCGCTCAAGGGGGCGCGGCAGATCGGTTTCACGATCATTTCGCTCACCTTCTCGCTGATCGCGGTGCTGATTCCGCTGCTCTTCATGGCCGACGTGGTCGGGCGCCTGTTCCGCGAGTTCGCCATCACCATGGCCATCGCCATCCTGATTTCCGCCGTGGTGTCGCTGACCCTCACGCCGATGATGTGCGCGCGGCTGCTCAAGCACGTTCCGCCGGCCGAGCAGGGGCGTTTCTATCGGGTCATGGGCGACTTTTTCGACCGGGTGATCGCGCGCTACGGCGTGATGCTCGAATGGGTGCTGGCGCGCCAGGGGCTCACGCTGCTGGTGGCGGTGGGCACGCTGGCGCTCACAGTGCTGCTCTATGTGCTGGTGCCCAAGGGCTTCTTTCCGGTGCAGGACACCGGCGCCATCCAGGGCATCACCGAGGCCTCGCAATCCATTTCGTTTGCGGCCATGTCCGAGCGGCAGAAGGCGGTGGCCGAGGTGGTGCTCAAGGATCCGGCGGTGGCCGGGCTGTCGTCCTTCATCGGGGTGGATGGCACCAATGCCACGCTGAACAGCGGGCGCCTGCTCATCAGCCTCAAGCCGCTCGTCGAGCGCGATGCCAGCGCCAGCGAGGTGATCCGCCGGCTCGGCCCCGAGCTGGAAAAAGTGGCCGGCATCAAGCTGTACATGCAGCCGGTGCAGGATTTGTCCATTGAAGACAGGGTGAGCCGCACCCAGTACCAGTTTTCGCTCACCGCGCCGGATAGCGCGCTGCTCAGCGAATGGGTGCCACGCCTGCTCGAGAGCCTGCGCACGCTGCCGCAACTGGCCGATGTGGCCAGCGATCTGCAGGACCACGGCCTGCAGGCCTGGGTCGAAATCGACCGGGCGGCGGCCAGCCGCCTTGGCGTGAGCACCGCGGCCATCGACAACGCGCTTTACAACGCTTACGGCCAGCGGCTCATTTCCACCATCTTCACCCAAACCACCCAGTACCGCGTGGTGCTGGAAGTGAAGCCGGAATTCCGCAGCGGCCCCGCAGCCATTGCCAACCTGTACGTCGCCGGCACCGGTGGTGTGCAGGTGCCGCTGTCGGCGGTGGTGAACATCACCGAACGTCCGGCAACGCTGGCGGTAAACCACGTGGGCCAGTTTCCGGCGGCAACCCTGTCCTTCAACCTCGCCCCCGGCGCGGCGCTGGGCGACGCGGTGGACGAAATCCGCCGGGTCGAGGCCGAACTGGGCATGCCACTCAGCATCGAGACGCAGTTTCAGGGCGCGGCGCTGGCCTTCCAGTCGTCGCTCACCAGCACGCTGCTGCTGATTCTGGCCGCGGTGGTGACGATGTACATCGTGTTGGGCGTGCTCTACGAGAGTTATATCCACCCGGTGACGATTCTCTCCACGCTGCCCTCGGCCGGCGTGGGCGCCTTGCTGGCGCTGCTGGTGGCCCGCACGGAACTGGGCATCGTCGGCATCATCGGCATCGTGCTCCTGATCGGCATCGTCAAGAAAAACGCGATCATGATGATCGACTTTGCGCTGGACGCGCAGCGGAGCGAGGGCCTCGGCCCGCGGGAGGCGATCTTTCAGGCCTGCCTGCTGCGCTTCCGGCCGATTCTGATGACGACCTTGGCGGCCTTGCTGGGGGCGCTGCCGTTGATGCTGGGGACGGGCGTGGGCTCGGAGTTGCGGCAGCCGCTGGGGATCACGCTGGTGGGGGGCTTGCTGGTCAGCCAGGTGTTGACCTTGTTTACGACGCCGGTGATTTATCTGGCGTTTGATCGGGTGTCGAGGCGGGTTCGGGGCGAGGCGGTGGAGGCATGAGCCTTGCTGCCCATCGTGCTGTTCATTGCGTTGGTTTGAGTGCTTTCCCGTCGTTGGCGTGTCGTTGGCCGGGTCTCGCCCCGGCGGGCGACCTTCTTCTTTGCGTCGCCAAAGAAGAAGGCAAGAAAGGCGACCCGGCCATACCGGTCGTCCGCTATCGCGGCCGACTCCCCTGCGCTGCTCGCAGCAGGCGGCCGTCGCGGAACTCGCCGGCTGCGCCGGCTCAAACAGCCGCGCCGGACTTCTCCGCCTGCTGCTGTGCTGCTCGGCGGTATGGAACGGGCTTTGCACGGCTACCGAGCCCCTGCGGAACCCACGGGTGTTATCCATGCACTCAAAGGCAAGCTGCCGGTGGGTTGAATTACCGCTGTCGCTTCCGCACAGGCTCGGTGATTCCAGAGAGCCCGTCTGAGCCGCCGAGCAGCGCAGTAACAGGCGGGGCCTTCCGGGGCTGCTGTCTGAGCCGGCAGAGCCGGCGAGTTCAGCCCCGGCCGCCTGTTGCGAGCAGCGCAGGGGAGTCGGCCGCAGGCCGACCGGTGAAGCCGGGTCGCCTTCTTTGCCTACTTTCTTGGCGAAGCAAGAAAGTAGGGCGCCCGCGGGGGCGCGACCCCGCCAACGAAACGTTGATCACGGGAAAGCGTTTGAATGATTGCGCTTCAGCCAGGCCGCGACGCACCCCATGAACCTCTCCCGCCTGTTCATCTTCCGCCCCGTGGCAACCACCCTGCTGACCCTGGCCATCGCGCTGGCCGGGCTGATCGCGTTTCGGCTGCTGCCGGTGGCGCCCTTGCCGCAGGTGGAATACCCGACGATTTCCGTCTCGGCCAACCTGCCGGGCGCCAGCCCCGAGGTGATGGCGGCGACGGTGGCCGGGCCGCTGGAGCGCATCCTCGGGCAGATCGCCGGGGTGACGGAGATGACCTCCTACTCCACCCTCGGCTCTACCCGCGTCACGCTGCAGTTCGACCTTTCGCGCAGCATCGACGGCGCCGCCCGCGAGGTGCAGGCGGCGATCAACGCGGCGCGCAGCCAGTTGCCGACGAGCCTGCCGAGCAACCCCACCTATCGCAAGGTCAACCCGGCAGACACGCCGATCATGATCCTCGCGCTGACCTCGGCCACCTTGTCCCAGGGGCAGATGTACGACGCCGCGTCCACGGTGCTGGCCCAGCGCCTGTCGCAGGTGGACGGGGTGGGGCAGGTGACGATTGGCGGCAGTTCGCTGCCGGCGGTGCGCGTGGAAGTGGACCCGGACCGCCTCGCCGCCAGCGGGCTCAACCTGGACGACGTGCGCACGGCGATTGTCGGCACCAACGCCAACCGGCCCAAGGGCGTGCTGGAAAACGCCGAGACGGCCTGGCAGGTGGGGGCCAACGATCAGGCGCGCACGGCGGACGACTACAAGCCGCTGATCGTCGCCTGGAAAAACGGTTCGGCGGTGCGCCTGTCCGACGTGGCGGGGGTGCGGAACGGCGTCGAGAACGACCGCAACTATGGTTACGCCAATGGCCGCCCGGCGGTGCTGCTGATGATCAACCGCCAGCCCGGCGCCAACATCATCGAGACGGTGGATCGGGTCAGCGAGCTGTTGCCGCGTCTGTCGGCCAGCATTTCTCCGGCCATCGATCTCACCGTGGTGATGGACCGCACGCCCACCATCCGCGGTTCGCTGAAGGAAGTGGAGCGCACGCTGGCGATTTCGGTGGCGCTGGTGGTGATGGTGGTTTTTCTGTTCCTGCGCAACTGGCGGGCCACGGTGATTCCCAGCGTGGTGGTGCCGGTGTCGCTGATCGGCACGTTTGCGGTGATGTACCTGGCGGGCTACAGCCTCGACAACCTGTCGCTGATGGCGCTCACCATCGCCACCGGCTTTGTGGTGGACGATGCCATCGTGGTGCTCGAGAACATCTCGCGCCACGTGGATGCCGGCATGTCGCCGCGCCGGGCGGCCCTCAAGGGCGCGCGGGAAATCGGCTTCACGGTGGTCTCCATGAGCCTGTCGCTGATTGCCGCCTTCATTCCGATTCTGGCCATGGGCGGCATCGTCGGGCGGCTGTTCCGGGAGTTTGCGGTGACCTTGTCGGCGGCGATCCTGGTGTCGATGGTGATCTCGCTCACCGCCACGCCGATGATGTGCGCGCGGCTCTTGCGCCGGCGCCTGCCGGAAAGCGAGGGAGGCAAACCCCGGGGCCGCTTCGACCGCTTCGCCGGTGGCCTGCTCGAGCGGGTGGTGGATGACTACCGGCGCAGCCTCGGCCGTGCGCTGGGCCATCCGGTGCTGGTGCTGGCGGTGTTGCTGGCAACCGTGGGTTTCAATGTTTACCTCTACAACACGATTCCCAAGGGCTTCTTTCCCCAGCAGGACACGGGGCGCATCCGCGGCTTTGTCGAGGCCGACCAGGCGATTTCCTTCCAGGCCATGAAGGGCAAGATGGACCGCTTTCTGGCGGTGGTCGGCGCCGATCCGGCGGTGGATCACGTCACCGGTTTTACCGGCGGCTCGCAGCGCAACTTCGGGTCGATGTTCATCACCCTCAAGCCCATCGGCGAGCGCAAGGAGTCGGCGGATGCGGTGGTCGGCCGCTTGCGCAAGAAGCTCGCCCACGTGCCGGGCGCCAGTCTTTACCTCAGTCCGGTGCAGGACATCCGCATCGGCGGGCGTTCCAGCAATTCGGCCTTCCAGTTCACGCTGCAGTCCGACAGCCTTGAGGCGCTCCGCCTGTGGGAGCCGCGCATCCGCAACGCCATGAGCCGGCTCGATGCGATTACCGACGTCAGCACCGACCAGCAGGACCGCGGCCCGCAGACCACGGTGGTGATCGACCGCGATGCAGTTGCCCGCCACGGCCTCACCATGCGCGCGGTGACCACGGCGCTCAACAATGCCTTCGGCCAGCGCCAGGTTTCCACCATCTACAACCCGCTCAACCAGTACCGGGTGGTGATGGAGGCCATGCCCGATTACCTGCAGGGGCCGGAATCGCTGTCGCGCATCACGCTGGTGACACCCACCGGCGGGCTGGTGCCGCTGTCGGCGGTGAGCCGCTTCGAAACCACGCTGGCGCCGCTGTCGGTGAGCCACCAGGGCGGATCGGCGGCCTCGACGATCAGCTTTGCGCTGCCCGAGGGCGGCTCGATCGGCACCGCCACCGAGGCCATCAACGGCGCGCTGGCCGGCATCGGCGTGCCGGTGGATATCCGCACCAGCTTCGAGGGCTCGGCCGGCGCCTTCCAGAAGTCCATGAGCACCCAGCCGCTGTTGATTCTGGCCGCGCTGGCAACCATCTACATCGTGCTCGGCATCCTCTACGAAAGCCTGATTCACCCCATCACCATCCTGTCCACGCTGCCCTCGGCCGGCGTGGGGGCGCTGCTGGCCTTGATGGCGGTGGATACCGAGTTCAGCCTGATCGCGATGATTGGCGTGATCTTGCTGATCGGCATCGTCAAGAAAAACGCCATCATGATGATCGACGTGGCCATCGAGCGGATGCGCAGCCTGGGCGAGAGCGCCCGGGACGCGATTCACCACGCCGCGGTGCTGCGTTTTCGGCCGATCCTGATGACCACGCTGGCGGCGCTGTTTGGCGCGATTCCGCTGGCCATGGGCAGCGGCGACGGCGCCGAGCTGCGCCAGCCGCTGGGCATCGCCATCGTGGGCGGCCTGATCCTGAGCCAGATCCTCACGCTTTACACGACGCCGGTGGTGTTCGTGATGCTGTCGCGCTTCGCGCGCGGTGCGGTGAAGACAGAGAAAAGGAAAACGAGCCTTGTTTGAACGGTGTGCGCTGACGATGACAAAGAAACAATGGATTGCCGGGATTTTCTCGAGAAAACGCAGGGCCGCCCCAAGTTTTCTTGTCCCCCACGGGGGGCGGGCGGGGCGTAGCCCAGCCCTGGGGGCACTCAGAAGCGCTTGCAGCCTTCACGCAGCCGCGCTGCTGCCGGTCTTGCTCGCCGGGTGTGCCATCGGCCCCGACTACGTTCGCCCGGGCATCGACACGCCCGCCGTGTTCAAGGAGGCCGGCGACTGGAAGTCCGCCAGCCCGCAGATGCCGGCGTCGGATGACTGGTGGAAGGCCTTTGGCGACCCGGTGCTCGATGCGCTGCAGGCGCGGGTCGAGATTTCCAACCAGAACCTGCGCGCCGCCGAGGCCCGCTACCGCCAGGCCCAGGCGCTGGCAGATGGCGCGCGGGCGTCGTGGTTTCCGACGATCAACGCCACCGCAGGAGCCACCCGTTCGGCCACCGCGGCAGCCACCGCCACGGCCGGCAGCGCGCCGCCCAAAAACAGCTTCAACCTGGGGGCCACCGCCAGCTGGGAAGCCGACGTGTGGGGCCGCATCGCCCGCAACGTGGAGTCCGCCGACGCCCGCCTCGAGGCGAGCGAGGCCGATCTCGCCGCGGCCCGGCTGTCGGCCCAGGCCGCCCTGGCCCAGAGCTATTTCCAGCTGCGTGCGGCCGACCGCCAGAAGCAGTTTCTCGATGCCGCCGTCGTCGCCTATGCGCGGTCGCTGCAACTCACCCAGAACCGCTACGCCGCCGGCGTGGCGGGCAAGGCTGATGTGGCGCAGGCCGAAAGCCAGCTGCGCAGTGCCCGTGCCGCGGCCCTCGACGCCAGTTTGTCGCGCAGCCAGTACGAGCACGCGATTGCGGTGCTGGTCGGCCAGGCGCCGGCCGGGTTTGCGATTGAAATCGTGGATGCGTCGCTGCCGGTTGCGCAGGTGCCGGTCGTGCTGCCGTCCACGCTGCTCGAGCGCCGGCCCGACATCGCCGCCGCCGAGCGCCGCGTGGCGGCGGCCAATTCCGCCATCGGCGCGGCCCAGGCGGCACGCTTTCCGGTGCTGGGGCTGTCGGCGTCGGCGGGTTTTCGCCGCTCGGATCTGGCCGATCTCCTGACCGTGCCGAGTCGCTACTGGTCCCTCGGCCCCAGCCTTGCCGCCGCGATCTTCGATGCCGGCGCGAAGAAGGCCGTCGTCGGCCAAGCTGCGGCAAGCTGGGAGGAGAGCGTTGCCACCTATCGCCAGACCGTGCTGGTGGCCTTCCAGGAAGTCGAGGACAACCTCGCCGCCGCGCGCCTGCTCGAAGAGGCCGCCACCGAGCAGGCCGCCGCCGTTGCCGCCGCCGCCGAAGCCGAAACCATCGCCACCAACCAGTACCGCGCCGGCACGGTGAGCTACCTCAACGTGGTCACCGCCCAGGCCACGCACCTTGCCGCTCGCCGCACCGCCAACGACCTTGCCGCCCGCCGGCTGGTGGCGGCGGTGTTGCTGGCGAAAAACGCCGGGGGCGGGGTGGGGCCTTAGAGCTTGTCTGTGAATAAACCGGCCATTGAATATGGCTATGTTCGCGTTAAGTGTGGAAAGCGTTTTCCCCGCGAACCGGTGAGCCTCTGCGGGACGGCTTTCCTGAGTTTAGCGTCACATTGGCCGGGTCTCGCCCCGGCGGGCGACCTTCTTTCTTGCTTCGCCAAGAAAGAAGGCAAAGAAGGCGA
>NZ_JAOAUU010000012.1 GCF_030157465.1 Zoogloea sp. | reverse complement strand
CAACATCACGCTCCAATCAACCCCCAAAAAACAAAACACTCTCCACTGCGAGCCATTACCGCAGGTCGGCGCAATGTACCGGCCATGCTTAAGCTAACTGTCTGGCTGATTTGCTGGTCTCGAGAGGCGGCGACCTCCAGTTGAAGTCGACTCTGTCGCTCTGAAATGCTCGTGGCGGGAGACGTCCCGCACGCACCTGGCAGCCGGAGGTGGCGGGATAGGGATTTGGGGGCTGCTCACCGACGAGCGTCTTGCGTACCCCCCCTCATGCCTGGCTCTACGACGCCTCCTTCCATCGAGCCCTTTGACGAGGTGGCCGCTCTGCGGCATCAGGTCTGTGAGCTCGGAGCCCAAGTGTGCAGCAAGCCTCCTACCGAGCGGCCCCCGCGAGTAGTAGTGGTAGTGAGGAAGAACTTTCTCTTCGCCGGGTCGGAGGCCGGTGGCGGCGATGTACAACCGGATCGCAGCGCTGTCGCCCTGGAATTTCGATCCCACCAAAAACCCTCTCAAAGCCGCCTGACACAAGCACCGTCTTTCCCTCAAGCCCTGAACCCGCAAACCGGCGGATCTGCTGCAATTGCGGATGGAACTCTCCTGAATCCAACCCGCGATCTGGCACCGGATAGTCGTGCTCGAGTCGATCCTCCTTGCGAGGCTGCATCACGTGATTCAATGCATCATGGGCTGGAACGGAGGTCATCTGCACGAATTCGAGATCGCCGGCGAGCGCTACGGCACCCCGACCCGGAGTTTGACCGAGGCGATCCGCCCCGTTTCGAGCAGCGCATCCAGCTCAAGACGGCGCTGGGTGGCGTGAGGTCGTTCACCTATCTCTACGACTTTGGCGATCACTGAGAATACCGGATCAAGGTGGAGCAACGCCGCGCCGCCCGAAGATGTGGGGGGGGTAGGGCTACGCCGACTTCCTGGAAGCCATCTTCGACCAGGATCACCTCGAGCACCGCGCCACGCGGGAGTGTTGCGGCGAGGACTTCGAGCCCGGCCGCTTTGATTTGTCTGCGGTGAACGAGAGCTTGGAGAGGCTGAAGGTATGAGGCGTCAAGTCGGGGTAGAGACGACACTTACAGCAGTTTCTGGCAAAGGTGAGGAAGGCACGTTAAAATACCGAGCTGGCTGTGTTGATTTCGGGGATATGGCGAAATTGGTAGACGCACTAGATTTAGGTTCTAGCGAAGAAATTCGTGTCAGTTCGAGTCTGACTATCCCCACCAGAAATCAGCTATCGCCTTGTTGTAAAAGTAATTCCATCCTGCCTCAAATACCCCGTAAGTAAATACTCAGCACCATTCCACAAAGCACTGACAATCAATTCTGTAGAAGATGTTGAGGTCACGAAGTCGCGCTGCTTTGAGGTGCGGTGATGAAGCTGCGTCGTCCTCAAATGCCTGGCCGCCATCACCGCGTTCAGCACGATGGCGATGTCAGCCCTTTGGATAAGCTCTTGCACGTTGAATGTGCGAGCCAAGTGGGAGCGCCGAGTGGAAGGTTGTAGAGGGCCGGTTCGGTGGACGCCTTTGGGGCGCTGTTGCGGTGCAAAATAGCTGCGAAAGGGATAGGCGGGGTGCTGTCGAGCTGTTAGAATTCTTGCCGTGGCGGGTCTCCCCGCATTGTAGCGCGGTGAACCTGGTCAGGGCCGGAAGGCAGCAGCCACAGCCGTTTCCTGCAAGTGCCGGGGGTCAGGCTCGCCACCCCAAATTCAAGGGGCGTCCATCAGGACGCCCTTTTTTACATGCGCTCCCAGCAAGAGCGCACTCCTGCCGGTGCAAGTCCCTTGGTCAGTTGAGCGCAACGAACGAAGTGCAGCGCCACTTCGTGAGGATGATCCGATCGCAGGAGAGGCACGCTACGCATAAATTGTCAGCAGATGGGCAGGCCGGGTGAACGGGTGTTGGAATGGCTGCGTACGCTCTATGACCGACTCCATAGGTCAATCAAGTCAGATCGGCAGTTGCCGTGGCTTCGAACCGGAAATTCCTTGATTACGCATTCTGGTGGAGATCGTCGAGCGACTGCGGATTTGCATGCCAGGCTGGACGGCGTACTTCCAACCCATGTTCTCGAGTCCGCCGGCACGGTGCCCGAGCCTGATAGAATTCGGCTATGGCTTATCAAGTACTTGCGCGCAAGTGGCGCCCACGCAGTTTCGAGACACTCGTCGGGCAGGAGCACGTGGTTCGGGCGCTGACCCACGCGCTTTCCACCGGCCGGCTGCATCACGCCTATCTGTTCACCGGAACCCGCGGAGTCGGCAAGACCACCATTTCGCGCATTCTCGCCAAGGCGCTCAACTGCGAAACCGGCGTCACACCAACGCCATGTAACCAGTGCTCTGCCTGTCTGGCAATCGATGCCGACCGCTTTCCTGATTACGTGGAAATGGACGCAGCCTCGAATCGAGGTGTGGATGACATGGCGGCGCTGCTGGATCAGGCGGTCTATGCGCCGGTTCAGGGGCGCTACAAGGTTTACATGATCGACGAAGTGCACATGCTCACCGGTCATGCCTTCAACGCCATGCTGAAGACCCTCGAAGAGCCGCCCGAGCATGTCAAGTTCATCATTGCGACAACCGATCCGCAGAAGATCCCGGTGACTGTGCTGTCCCGCTGCCTCCAGTTCAACCTCAAGCAGATGCCCCCCGGGCACATCGTCGCTCATCTCACGCGCCTGCTCGAAGCCGAGGCTGTTCCCTTCGAGCCGGGCGCACTGCGGCATATTGCCAAGGCCGCCAGCGGCTCGATGCGCGATTCCCTGTCGCTACTTGACCAGGCAATTGCTCACGGTGCCGGCAAGGTGGAGGAGCAGGCGGTGCAGGACATGCTCGGCACCGTTGGTGACGATCACCTTTACGCTGTGCTTGATGCTTTACGCGCTGGCGATGTGACCACGCTGATGGCTGCCGTGGAAGGCATGGAGGCGCGTAGCCTGTCGTTCGAGTCGGCATTGCAGTCCCTGGCTGCCCTGCTGCATCGCATCGCGCTGGCGCAGCTCGCTCCCGCGGCTTTGACGGATGAGTTCGAGGCGGTCCGCCTTGCTCCCTATTCCGAGGCGTTTGACCCCGAGTTCCTGCAGCTCGCCTATCAGATCGTGATTCATGGGCGTGATGAGCTGCCGCTGGCGCCAGATGAAACCACCGGTTTTTCAATGACACTGCTGCGCCTGTTTGCCTTCCGTCCGGAGCAGCCTGCAGGGCTGGGCGGGGTGTTGGCTGGAGGTGGTGGCGAGGGGCAGGCGCGAGCCATGCCGGTCGCTTCCCGCGTTGCGGCGCCTGTGATGCGTGCGCCAAACCAGACTGTTGCGCGTCCGCCGACACCGACACCAAGCACGCCCAACCCCATCTCAGCCGCACCACGTCCCGTTGCTTCGGCGCCTGTGCCTGCAAAGATCGATGTTTCTCCGCCGGCGGCGCCAGCCGTCTTCTCCGCGGCTGCCGAGGTGCAGGTCAAGGCTGCCGTGCCTGCAGCGGCAGCGCCGGATTTCGGCAGCAGCGTGCCGCCGTGGGAGGATCTGCCTCCCGAAGCCGATGAAATTGCGCCTGTCCGCTCCGCTCCGCGGCCTGCGGCTGCGCCCGCGCCTGTCGAGCTCCCTGCGCCGGTTCCCGCAGAGGCGCGCCTTCCCGAATCCGCAGTCCCGGCGCCTGCGCGCACGGTGGCGGTCGAGCCTCTGTCGGCAGCCCTCGATTGGCATGCACTGCTTGGAGAACTCGGTCTTGGTGGATTTAACCGCGAGCTTGCCCAGCATAGCGAACTCGTTGGTGTCGCCGATAATGTGCTGAGTTTGCGTCTGTCCCACACCCATCGGCATCTGCTGCAGATCAACCGCGGCGGCCCCGAGAAGTTGCAGGAAGCGCTCTCGGCGCACTTCGGTCGTCCCTTGCGAGTGAATGTCGAAGTCGGCGAGATCGAAACGCTTACACCGGCCCAGCGTAATCAGGCCGAAAAGGCCGGTCGTCATGCCGCAGCGGTTGCCGCATTGGAGCAGGATCCCTTTGTTCGCGAACTGATCGAACGTTTCGATGCGACACTGGAAGAAGCGTCTGTCAAATCCCTCTAACCCTCTCTGGAGAAAGTCACCATGATGAAAGGCGGCATCGCAGGCCTGATGAAACAGGCCCAGCAAATGCAGGACAACATGAAGAAAATGCAGGACAGCCTCGGCGACATCGAAGTCGAAGGCCAGTCCGGCGCCGGTATGGTCAAGGTCACCATGACCTGCAAGTACGACGTTCGCCGTGTCGCCATCGACCCCTCGGTGATGGACGACAAGGAAATGCTCGAAGATCTCGTCGCCGCCGCCGTCAATGACGCCGTGCGCCGTGTCGAATCCACGACCCAGGAAAAGATGTCCGGCTTCACTTCCGGGCTGAACCTGCCGCCGGGCTTCAAGCTGCCGTTCTGATCAAGCTCCCGTGACATCTCCTTCCAGTCTCGATGCCCTTATCGAAGCCTTGCGCTGTCTGCCGGGCGTAGGGCCAAAATCGGCCCAGCGCATGGCCTATCATCTGCTGCAGCGCGACCAGCGTGGTGCGGCGCGGCTGGCAACAGCCCTCGGGCACGCGCTGGAGGTGTTGCGTCACTGTTCCCGCTGCAACACATTCTGTGAGGATGAGGTGTGTTCACGCTGCGCCAACCTGCAGCGTGATGCCAGCCAGTTGTGTGTCGTCGAGATGCCCGCTGACCTGGCGATGCTGGAGCAGACACACAGCTACCATGGCCTTTACTACGTTCTCATGGGGCGCCTGTCGCCTCTCGACGGAGTCGGGCCGCGGGAGCTGGGTCTGGAAAAGCTCCTCGCCCGCGCCTTCGACGGCAAGGTGCAGGAAGTGATCCTTGCCACCAATTTCACCAATGAGGGCGAGGCCACCGCCCACATGATTTCCGAACTGCTGCGCAGCCGCGGCTTGAAGGTCAGCCGTATCGCCCGCGGCATTCCTGTTGGCGGCGAGCTGGAGCACACCGATACGGGCACCATCGCCCAGGCTTTGGTCGAGCGTCGTTCTCTCTGAGCTTCACCCGCTGCGGAGCACCCGATGAGTAATGAAAGCAAGCCGCTTGCCGGCGTGAAGGTGCTGGAGCTCGGCACGCTGATCGCCGGTCCTTTCTGCACGCGCATTCTTGCCGAATTCGGCGCCGAGGTTATCAAGGTTGAATCGCCCGACGGCGGCGATCCGCTACGCCAGTGGCGCAAGCTGCATGCAGGGACTTCGTTGTGGTGGTCGGTGCAGGCCCGCAACAAGCGTTCGCTCACTGCAAATCTGAAACATCCGGAAGGTCTCGCCATTGTGCGGCGGCTTGCCGCCGAGGCGGATATCGTCGTCGAAAACTTCCGTCCCGGCGTGCTCGAAAAGCTTGGCCTCGGCTGGGACGTGCTGTCGGGGGCCAATCCCGGGCTGGTCATGGTGCGTCTGTCGGGCTTTGGCCAGACGGGGCCGTACAAGGATCGGCCGGGCTTTGGGGCGATCGGCGAGTCGATGGGCGGGTTGCGTTACATCACCGGCTTTGCCGACCGTCCGCCGGTGCGCACCGGTATTTCGATCGGTGATTCCATCGCCGCCCTGTGGGCTGCCATTGGCGCGCTGATGGCGCTGCGCCATCGGGAAGTCAATGGTGGAGCCGGCCAGATCGTAGACGTTGCCCTTTACGAGGCTGTCTTTGCGATGATGGAAAGCATGGTGCCGGAATTCGGTGTGGCAGGCTTTGTTCGCGAACGCACCGGCAATGTCATGCCAGGGATCACGCCCTCCAATACCCACACCGCCCGCGATGGCCGCCATATCATCATCGGCGGCAATGGTGATGCGATCTTCCGGCGCCTGATGCGGGCTATCGGCCGGCCGGATCTGGCTGACGAAGCCAGCCTCGCTGATAACGCAGGCCGCGATGCGCGGGCTGACGAACTGTATGCGCTCATCGGTGCCTGGGTGGAAGCCCGCGACGGAGACGAGGTGCTCGCCGCGATGGAGGCGGCGGAGGTGCCAGCCAGCGCGGTTTACTCGGTGGCCGACATGTTCCGCGATGTCCAGTTTGCCGCGCGTGGCATGTTCGAGCCTGCGACCTTGCCGGATGGGCAGTCCATGCATGTTCCCGGAATCGTGCCCAAGCTCAGTGCCACGCCGGGTTCCACCGAGTGGCTTGGGCCGAAGCTCGGCGAGCACACCGACGAAATTCTCACCGGGCTTGGCCTTTCCATCGAGGAAATCGTAGCCCTGCGTGACAAAGGCGCTATCTGACGGCGGAAAGAATCAGTCAGTAAGGCGGCCGGTTTCCGCTGCGCATGTATCATCATGCCCACGTCTTTTATTCTTCCGTGCCACTGACAGCATGCCCACAATTCTAGTGACCGGCGGTGCCGGCTATATCGGTTCCCATACCTGCGTCGAACTGCTTGCTGCAGGATACGACGTGGTTGTTGTCGATAATTTCTGCAACAGCAAGCCCGAGGCTCTGCGCCGCGTTGAGGAACTCGCCGGGCGCAAGCTCGCAGCTTTCTACCGCGCCGACATCCGCGACAAGGCCGCCATGCGCGAGTTGTTTCGCTCTCATGTCATCGACTCGGTCATTCACTTCGCCGCCTTGAAGGCGGTTGGTGAGTCGGTCGCGAAGCCGTTGATGTACTACGACAACAATATCGCCGGCACGGTGGCACTGGCCGAAGTCATGGCCGAGGCTGGCGTCAAGTCGCTGGTTTTCAGTTCGTCGGCCACGGTTTATGGCGATCCGGCCAGTGTGCCGATCCGTGAGGATTTTCCCACCGGCCCGACCAATCCCTATGGCCGCACCAAGTGGATGATGGAGTTCGTGCTCTCCGACCTGGCTGCGGCAGATCCGGAATGGCGTGTGGCCTTGCTGCGCTATTTCAACCCGGTTGGCGCCCACGCTAGCGGGCGCATCGGTGAAGACCCCAACGGCCTGCCCAATAATCTGATGCCCTACGTGAGCCAAGTTGCGGTCGGGCGTTTGCCGCAACTGCGGGTTTTTGGCGGTGATTATCCGACCGTCGATGGCACGGGCGTCCGGGACTACATCCATGTGGTGGACCTTGCGGCAGGGCACGTGGCCGCAGTGCGTCGGCTGGTCGAGCGGCCGGGCGTCCTGACGGTCAATCTCGGCACCGGGCGTGGCTACAGCGTCATCGAGGTGGTCAAGGCCTACGAGCAGGCCAGTGGCCGGAAGGTCGCCTACGAGATCGTTGCCCGGCGTCCCGGTGACGTGGCTCAGTGCTTTGCAGAAACCGCCCTCGCCGAGCAGGAGCTTGGCTGGCGTGCGCACCGCGGCATCGACGAAATGTGTGCAGACGCGTGGCGCTGGCAATCTTCCAACCCACAGGGGTACCCGGATTGAGCAACGAAGACAACATGCCATCCCGCGATGCCTTCAATGTCCTCGGCGGTGCGTTGCAGGCCTGCAGTTACGATCCGCTGACGGGCTGGATGCGTACGGGGTGCTGCGAGGCCGATCCGGGCGACCTGGGGCGTCATCATGTTTGCGTCAAGGTGACGGCAGATTTTCTGAATTTCAGTGCGATGCGCGGTAATGATTTGTCTACTCCGCGCCCCGAATACCGTTTTGCCGGCCTCAAGCCCGGTGATCGCTGGTGCCTCTGCGCCTTTCGCTGGCGCGAGGCCTGGGAGGCGGGCGTGGCGCCGCCGGTGGTGCTCGCCGCGACTCACATGGCCGCGCTGGACGTCATTCCCCTCGACGCTCTCCAGCGTCACGCCCACGACGACTGATGCGCGGGCCGCTCAAAGGCCGGCGACCCATTCAATCAGTGCATCCTGAACGTCCCGGGCGGCGCCGGCGTTGGGGTGGTTGATCATCAGCACAATCGCGTAACGGTGTCCGTTTCTTGCCAGCACGTAGCCGGCAAGGCTGCGCACGCCGTCCAGGGTGCCGGTCTTGACGTGGGCGTAGCCCGCCGCGGGGCTGTTCGGGACGCGTCGGCGCGCGGTGCCGTCTACACCGGCCACCGGTAGCGACGAAACGAGTTCCGGCATCGTTCGGCTGTGCCAAGCCGAGATCAGCAGTTGCCCGAGAGTGTCGGCGCTGATGCGTTCGCTCCGCGACAGTCCGGCACCGTTCTCGATCACCAGTCCGGCGGTCCCGATCCCGTTCGCCGTCAATGTGTTTTTCACTACGGCGATTCCGGCCGTGATTGAATCCTCGCCCGGCTCGGCAAGTGCGCCAAGGGTGGCGAGTACCTGACGGGCGATGACATTGTTCGACCACTTGTTCATGTCGCGCAGCACTTCCGGAAGGTTTGGGGAAACCGTTCCGGCCAGTGGGCGGGCTTGCGGCGGCGTGGGTCCGTCGCGGAAACGGCCGTCGATCTCTCCGCCCAGTTCCTGCCACAGCGTGCGGAAAACCCCTTCGAAAAGTCGATCCGGTGGCAGTGGCGCAATGTTCCAGTCGAAAGGCTCGATACATCCCTGCGGAAGCGATCCTTCAAGATTGAGCTGAAGGCCGGCTGACGTTTCGGCTTTCATGGCTGTCAGCTGCGCGGTCGGGTCGCCGCAGCTGACGCTGGATGTCCGCCGTATGCGGCTGTCGAGCGTGATGCCGGCGGGGAGCGGGTCGCTTGTCGCAATGGCACCGCTGGGCGTCGGTACTACCCGGATGCGCATGGCGCCGTAGTCAACCGACAGCGCGTCGGCACCTGCGTTGTAGGGGCGCAGCGGGCGCTGGTCGAAAGCCGCCGGGTCGTGGCGCGGGAGGCGGAAGAGGCTCCGGTCAGTGATCACGTCACCGCCAATGCGCCGGATGCCCTGGGTGCGGAGTTCCCGCAGCAGCAGCCAGAGACGCTCTCGCGAGAGGCGGGGGTCGCCGCCGCCAGTGATGAACAGATCGCCACGCAGTATTCCGTTGCCGATGTCGGCACTGCCGGCCACGCGGGTGTTCCAGCTAAAGGCCGGCCCAAGCCGCTCGAGGGCTGCGTAGGATGTGACCAGTTTCATGACTGACGCCGGATTCATGGCTTCCCCGCTGCGGTGGGCAATGAGCGGGGCAGGGACGTCCACGTCCTGGACAAGCAATGTAGTTGCGCTACGGGGAACTCCTGCCCGTGCCAGGCTCGCCTCGAGGGCGGACGGCCAGGTTTCGGCATGCGCAGAAGTGGCTGCCAGCATTGGCAGAATGAGCGAAAGCGTGCACAAGAAGAGAGTGGGCGGCATCGGGGCGCGGCTGTTTCGGCGCATGGCAGGATTGTCTGTGCGGCCGGTGATTATGCCGCGGGTGCTCTTGCCTTGGCGTGCTGTGGCGCAGCAATGTCGAGCGTCCAGATGGGCGAGAGTCCATGTCGGCGCATTCGGATGTGCCCCCTGAAATTCGATATTTTCCAATGCTGGCGCGGGTTTAGCGACGCGGCCCTTTTTTTGGATGCGCATTTTCGCTATACTCAGCGAGTTTTCGGTATTGCGATCTTCGAAGTCTCTTTTATTGAGGTTAGTGGGCCATGAGCGTGGATCAAAAAATGGATGGGAGTCGGCGCCAGCTGTTGCTGGTGACGTCGGCGGCGGGGGGCGTGGCTGTTGCAGCTGCCGCTGTTCCGTTTGTCGCAAGCCTGACGCCGTCCGAGCGGGCAAAAGCCGCCGGTGCTCCGGTGGAAGTGGATATCAGCAAGCTGGCCCCGGGCCAGATGATGACTGTCGAATGGCGCGGCAAGCCGGTGTGGATCATCAACCGCACTAAAGAAATGCTGGATTCGCTCAAGAAGACCGAGGGCGAAGTCAGTGACCCGAATTCCGAAAAGCCGATGCAGCCGGAATATGCCAAGAACGAAGGCCGCTCCATCAAGCCGGAAATCCTTGTTGCTGTCGGCATCTGTACCCACT
This sequence comes from Zoogloea sp., assembly GCF_030157465.1. GTDB lineage: Bacteria > Pseudomonadota > Gammaproteobacteria > Burkholderiales > Rhodocyclaceae > Zoogloea. The sequence continues at coordinate 67,414 of NZ_JAOAUU010000012.1, read as the reverse complement.
TGGGCTGCTCTCCGTCTGACAAGTTCAAGACCGGAGCCGAAAGCGGTGTAAGCAACGACTGGCCCGGCGGCTTCCTGTGCCCCTGTCACGGTTCCACCTTCGACATGGCCGGCCGCGTCTACAAGAACAAGCCTGCTCCGGACAATCTCGAAATTCCGCCGCACAAGTACGTGGCCGATACCAAGATCCTGATCGGCGAAGACGGAAAGGCATAAACGATGACCACCAAAGCTCAAGCCGTAATGGACTGGATCGACGCGCGTTTTCCGCTGACGTCGACCTACAAGGCGCACCTCTCCGAGTACTACGCGCCCAAGAACTTCAACTTCTGGTATTTCTTCGGCTCGCTGGCACTTCTGGTGCTGGTGCTGCAGATCGTCACCGGCATTTTCCTGGTGATGCACTACAAGCCGGACGCATCCCTTAATGCGTCGGGTGTGCCGGTAGCTTTTGCCTCTGTCGAGTACATCATGCGCGACGTGCCGGGTGGCTGGATCATCCGCTATCTGCACTCCACGGGAGCCTCGGCGTTCTTCGTCGTCGTTTACCTGCACATGTTCCGTGGCATCCTCTATGGCTCCTACCGCAAGCCACGCGAGCTGATCTGGATCTTCGGCACCCTGATCTTCCTGGCGCTGATGGCTGAAGCCTTCATGGGCTATCTGCTGCCCTGGGGGCAGATGTCATTCTGGGGGGCCCAGGTTATCGTGAACCTGTTCTCCGCGATTCCTGTCATCGGTCCCGACCTCTCCGTCGTGATCCGCGGGGATTTCGTGGTTTCGGACGCGACCCTGAACCGTTTCTTCTCCTTCCACGTCATTGCCGTTCCGCTGGTCCTGATCGGCCTGGTTGCCGCCCACATCGTTGCCCTGCACGAAGTTGGCTCCAACAACCCGGATGGCGTCGAAATCAAGAAGAAGAAGGGTCCCGATGGCCACCCGCTGGATGGCATCCCCTTCCACCCCTACTACACCGTCAAGGATATCGTCGGCGTGGTGGGCTTCCTGATCGTGTTCTCCTTCATCGTGTTCTTCGCGCCTGAAGGCGGCGGCTACTTCCTCGAGTACAACAATTTCATCCCGGCTGATCCGCTGAAGACTCCGCCGCACATTGCGCCGGTCTGGTACTTCACGCCGTTCTACTCGCTGCTGCGTGCGATGGTGTGGCCGTTGTTTGGCCTTGATGCCAAGTTCTGGGGTGTTGTTGCTATGGGTGGCGGTGTCGTGATCATTGCCTTCCTGCCTTGGCTCGATCGCAGCCCGGCGAAGTCGATCCGCTATCGCGGCCCGATTTTCAAGACGCTGCTGACGATCTTCATCATCGGTTTTGCGATCCTCGGTTTTCTGGGTACCAAGCCGCCTTCCTACGCATTTTTCGGCGTGATCCCGGGCGCTCCTGTGGCTCAGTTGTTCAGCCTGTACTACTTCCTCTTCTTCCTCACGATGCCGGTGTGGTCGAAGATCGACAAGTGCAAGCCTGTGCCTGATCGCGTGACCGGTTAATGAGAATAGAAGCCATGAAAAAACTTTTGACTGCTCTCCTGTTCGCGCCGTTGCTCGCTTTTGCTAGTGGCGCCGAGCTGCATCTGGACAAGGCCCCGGTGTCAACCGAGCCGGCGGCCCTGCAGAATGGTGCCAAGCTCTTTGTCAATTACTGTCTGAATTGCCACGGCGCCAGCTACATGCGCTACAACCGGCTGCAGCAGATCGGTTTGTCCGAGCAGATGATCAAGGACAACCTGATGTTCACCGCCGACAAGGTCGGTGAGCCGATGCGTATTGCCATGCAGCGCGACGAAGCCAAGCAGTGGTTTGGTGCTGCTCCTCCCGACCTTACTGTGGTTGCCCGTTCGCGGGCTTCCGAGTTCGGCAGCGGTGCCGACTGGCTTTACACCTATTTGCGTGGTTTCTACCGGGACAGCGAACGCCCGACCGGCTGGAACAATGTGATCTTCGAGAACGTGGGCATGCCGCACGTCCTCTATGAGTTGCAGGGTGAGCAACTTGCCAAAGTGTCCGAGAAGGACGACGGCCACGGCGGCAAGATCAAGGAAATCCATCTCGAGCAGGGCAAGCCCGGCAAGATGTCCAAGGATGAGTACGACAAGGCGACCGCCGACCTCGTCTCCTACTTGGTCTGGATGGGTGAGCCGATGGCCGAAACGCGCAAGACCATCGGTACCTTCGTTATCGCCTTCCTTGGCCTTCTCTTTGTCCTTTCCTATCTTCTGAAGAAGAATTTCTGGAAAGACATCCATTAATTGGCGTTTGTTTTGCCGATGCAATCTCTTGCTATCAGTGAGCAAGACGCACCACGCGCGCGGCGCGTGGTGCGTGATTTAGAGTATTCGTGGGGTAACACAACGATGATGAATTTGTATTCCGGAACGACAGATCCTTTTAGTCACCGGTGCCGTATCGTGCTCTTCGAGAAGGGCATGGATTTCCAGGTGATTGATGTCGATCTCTTCAACAAGCCGGAAGACATCGCTGTCATCAATCCGTACAACCGGGTGCCTGTGCTGGTTGATCGCGATCTCGTTCTTTATGAGTCGAACATCATTAACGAGTACATCGACGAGCGTTTCCCGCACCCCCAGTTGATGCCGCCCGATCCGATCATGCGTGCTCGGGCCCGCCAGCTGCTGCACACTTTCGAGCTCGAACTGTTCTCCCACATCGAAGCCCTTGAAAAAAATCCAAAGGGTGCCGAAAAGGAGCGCGCCCATGTGCGTGACCAGCTGACCCAGCTCGCTCCGATGTTTACCAAGCAGAAATTCCTGCTGGGCGATGAGTTTTCCATGCTTGATGTGGCCATTGCGCCGCTGTTGTGGCGTCTTGATCACTACGGAATCGAGTTGCCGCGCTCGGCTGCTCCGCTCATGAAGTACGCTGAGCGCATCTTCAGCCGTCAGGGTTTCATCGATGCGATGACACCTTCCGAGAAAGTCATGCGGCGTTGATTGAATTCCGGGTTGCAGCCTGTCGTGGCTGGCCCGGATTCTTGGCGGTACTTTTGCAGGTTGTGTTCATCGGCCCTGGTTTTCAGCCTTTTTTGCAGCCTGTGGTCTCTGCTTTTCGCCGGAAGGTTCACCTCCATGAGTGAAATCTCCACCAAGCCTTATTTGATTCGTGCAATCTTTCAGTGGTGCACCGATCAGGGGCTGACTCCGTATATCGCTGTTGCCGTGGATCGGCACACGATGGTGCCGCGCCAGTTTGTCCAGGACGGCCAGATCGTCCTGAATATCAGTCCGGATGCTACCCAGAGCTTGGCCATGGGTAACGAACTGATCGCCTTTCAGGCCCGTTTCGGTGGTGTCGCGCAGAATATATCCGTGCCAATCGAGAATGTTGCAGCCATCTATGCACGGGAAAACGGTCATGGCATGGCATTTGAAGTCTCTGAGATCCCCGCCGTCGAGCAGGGAGGGGAGGACTCCGAATCTGATGCGACATCGGTGGGTTTTGCTCCGCAGCCTGCCGACCTTCCTGATGAGTCGCCGGAGCCACCCAAGGGCGGCCGAAGCCACTTGAAACTCGTCAAATAATTTCGACTCGGGCTGCCGGTGCTTGATCTTGCTCAGGGAGCAGGGTGTGGCTGCTGGCGTAGAGTCATTCGTTATTCAAGCTTTGAGGTTTTTCAGTATGGCTGCCATGGAATGGAGTGACAAACTCGCTCTCGGTCTCGAGCCGATGGACAAGACCCACGTTGAATTTGTCGATGCTTACAATCGGCTGTTGAACGTGTCGGGGGCTGAGTTGCTGGTTGCGATGGATGCTTTCATCGAGCACTCCGTCGAGCACTTCGAGCAGGAAAATGCCTGGATGGCGAAAATCGGTTTCCCTGGGTGCCATAAGGCGGAGCATGACCGTGTGCTTGCCGTGTGCCGGGACGTACGCAAGCGCATGGAGCGGGGGGATGCGGCGATTGGCCGGCAGCTGATCCAGGAGATGCCGCTATGGTTCGACAATCATGTGGCGACGATGGACGCCGCTTTGTCGTCCTATATCGAATCAATCGGATTTGACACCGCAACCGGCGAAATCCGCAGTTCGCCGACTGCCGGGTGCGAGGACGCTTCGTCCGCCTGTTGCACTCCGCCGGCGACTCCAGAGTTGTCCCAGACTGAATCGGCTGCGGCCCAGACCGCCTGATTTCGGCTGAGCCCCAAGGTCGGCGGCGCTGCGCTGCGCTGCGCTGCCGCGGCCAGTCCGGAGGCTCGGTCACTCCAGTCGAGTTTCATCTTCGGCTGCCGACATGCTGAGGCGCGGTCTTGCCTGGCCGTCTCTCCCTCCGTAAAAAATTAATACCTCAAGTCGTGCTCAGTAATGACGATATCCCGCTCACTTGTGTTCACATGGCGGGCGGGTGATGTCTTTTGTACGAGTCAATAGCGGCGAAGTCGAAATCGGCAGGCCCGTGCCATGGGCGCTCTATGACGACAGGAAGCAGCTCCTGTTGGCGCGTGGGGTCGTGGTCGAAACCGAAAGCCAGAAGAAGGCGCTGATGGAGAGGGGGCTTTTTCGCAAGCTTCCGATCAGCGATACGCGTCTCAACACCACGGATAGTGGCGAGAAGCCGGCCGATGACCAGTGTGGTTTCGACGAGATCAGGCTCGATATCGGGGACACCCTGCAGCTACAGGCTCAGGGGGATGCCGGGCAGGCGCGCTACTACGTCAAGCTCATCGGCTATCTGAAAGGCAAGAGCGTCATCGTTTCGACGCCGACCCAGGATGGCAAGGTTCTGCTTATGCGTGAAGGGCAGGGGTTTGTCGTGAGGATGTTCTCGGGCAAAAGCGTCTATGCCTTCGGGACGACAATCTACAAGGTGGCCAATGTTCCGTTTCCCCATCTGCACCTGAGCTACCCGGCCCAGGTGCGCGGGCTGGTCGTGCGTCGCGGGGCGCGGGCGCGGGTCAATCTGATCTGCGCTGTGACCGGTGCGGATGGCCGTCCGCATGCTGCTTCGCTGGTGGATCTGAGTACCGGCGGCGCGATGCTGACTGCCAAGGCTCCGATCGGCGTCAAGGATGAAAAAATCTCGATCAAGTTCCGCGTTGTGGTCAGCGATGTCGAGCAATACCTGACGATTCCGGCGCTGCTGCGCTCGGTACATTCCGGTGCGCGCCAGGAAGGCGAGGAACCGTTGGTTAACCACGGAGTTCAGTTTGACGAACTGTCCCATGCCGAGCAGGTGGTTTTGTCTGCCTTTGTTTACCGCGTTTTATTCGAGGAAACAGCTGAAAGCTGAGCACGGCCTGGCGACCAGCGTGGGCCCGGGCCAAGGAAGGGGAAGTCCGGTTTGGGGCGTTGTCCGGTGATGATGTCGGAAATCGCCTTGCCGGAGCCGCAGGCGAGGGTCCATCCCAGGGTGCCGTGGCCGGTATTGAGGAACAGGTTGGCAATGCGGGTCCGCCCGATCAGGGGGACATTGCTCGGTGTGGCTGGACGCAGGCCGCACCAGTGTTCGGCGCCGGAGAGATCGGCAACGCCCGGCAGGTGATCCTCAAGCCAGTCCATGATTGCTGCGCCGCGGGCCGGATTGGGTGAAAGGTTGTAGCCGACGAGTTCTGCAGTGCCTGCCACCCGCAAGTGGCTGCCGAGCCGGGAGCAGACCACGCGACGTGATTCGTCGGTCAGGCTCAGGTGCGGGGCCCGCGCCTCGTCGAGAATCGGTACGGTGATCGAATAGCCCTTGACCGGGTAGATCGGGAGTTCTATTCCGAGCTGACGGGCGAGGAGGGGGCTGTAGCTTCCCGCTGCCAGCACGACGGCGTCGGCACGCATGACGCCAGCGCGGTTTTCTCCATCAAATACGCGCACGCCCATGATTTTTCCATGGACGACATCGAAATCATAAACGCGGTTGTTCAGGTAAAAGTTAACCCCGGCCTCCTGTGCCTTCTGGGCCAGTGCTGTGCAGAACAGGTGGGCGTTGCCGGTTTCGTCGTCAAGTCCGTGGAGCGAGCCGGCCAGGCGCGGGCGCAGCGTAGCGAGGGCGGGCTCGACGGCGATGGTCTGGTCGGGATCGAGGATGCGGCCGGCGATGCCGAAATCCTGTAGCAGCCTTAGCTTGGCGGGCAGGTGGGCGAATTCGCGGGGGGTTTCAAAAAGATGGAGGATGCCGCCTTCGCGGGATTCGTACTCGATGCCGGTGGCGGCGCGCAAGGCTCGCAGTTCGAGGCGGCTGTAGGCGGCCAGGTGGGCGATGGCAGCGGTATTGCGGGCGGTTCGTCCGGGCAGGCATTCGCGCAGGAAGGATGCCGCCCAGTGCCACTGGGCGGCATCGGCACGGAGCCGGAACAGCAGCGGTGCATCCTCGCGGCCCAGCCAGCGCAGCACGGTGGCGGGGGCCGACGGGTTGGCCCAGGGTTCGGGATGGCTGACGGAGATTTGTCCGCCGTTGGCAAAGCTGGTTTCCAGGCCCGGACCGGGCTGGCGGTCTACGACCGTTACGCTGCAGCCGGCCTGGGCGAGATACCAGGCGCTTGTGACGCCAGCGAGGCCGGCGCCGATGACCAGAACTTCCATGATGCCTTGGGAAAAGTGCTCCGGATGGGGCGGCGGATCCGCCGCTTTTCAATCGAGCCCGCAATCATAAACGACGAAAGCTCGCGATCCGGGCGATAATCTTCACTTTTAGAGGTTATCCCGGAGATCCGAGTCATGCGTCGAGTCACGCTCACCCAATTCCTTATCGAACAACAGCGCAAGGGCCTGATGGGCGCCGATTTGCGCCTGTTGATGGAAGTCGTCGCCCGGGCCGTCAAGGCCATTGCAGTCAACGTGTCTAAAGGCGCCCTGGCCGATGTGCTCGGCGAGGCCGGCAGCGACAACGTGCAGGGTGAAGCCCAGAAGAAGCTCGACGTCATCGCCAACGACATCCTGATCCAGGCCAACGAATGGGGCGGCCATCTGGCGGCGATGGCCTCCGAGGAGGTCGAGGAAATCCGCCCGATCCCCAGCGACTATCCGCGAGGCGGCTTCCTGCTGCTGTTCGATCCCCTCGACGGTTCATCCAACATCGACGTGAATATTTCCGTTGGCACCATTTTCTCGGTGCTCAAGTGCCCCGAGGGCAATGCGGTGCCCACCGAGGCCGATTTCATGCAGCCGGGTACTTCCCAGGTGGCGGCAGGCTATTCAGTGTACGGCCCGGCCACCCAGCTGGTCCTTACCGTTGGCGACGGCGTGCATGGCTTCACGCTGGATCGCGAGATGGGCAGCTTCATCTACACCCATCCCAACATGACGATTCCCGAGGACACCAAGGAATACGCCATCAATGCTTCCAACCAGCGCTACTGGGAGCCGCCGGTGCAGCGCTACATCAGTGAGCTGCAGGCCGGCAAGGAAGGCCCCCGCGAGCGTGATTTCAACATGCGCTGGGTCGCCTCGATGGTTGCCGACGTGCATCGCATCCTGACCCGCGGTGGCGTTTTCATGTACCCGATGGACAGCAAGATGCAGGCCCAGGGCGGCAAGCTGCGCCTGATGTATGAAGCCAACCCGATGGCCATGATCGTCGAGGCTGCCGGCGGCGCCGCCACCACAGGGCGCGAGCGCATTCTTTCCATCCAGCCGACCAAACTGCACCAGCGCGTGCCGGTTGTTCTGGGTTCGAAGAACGAAGTCGAGCGGGTGACCCGCTACCACAACGAGGGCTGATTTCCGGCCTTCGTCCGGGCTGGTCGGGCCGTGCTTCCTGCCGGCCCCTTGCCCGGACGCTTCAAGTTTGAATCGTTTTCATCCAGCATGGTCGAACCTGACAGCTTGTGCTGCTAACGTCTGGTGAAGCCATGTCAATTCCCTTCGAGCCTGCCCCCCTTCCGCCTTCCGACGAAGATCTGGGCACCTTGCGCGAGGCCGTTGAAGCAGCCTGTCTCCGACCTGAGGCCGACTGCGTTGCCGCGCTGATCGACGAAGCCCGTTGTCCTGCCGAGCTTGCGGCCAGGCTGTCGGCGCGGGCTGAAAGCCTGGCCGCCGGGGTGCGCCGGAGTCGCATGCGGGCCGGCGGCGTCGATGCGCTGATGAACGAGTTCTCCCTCGACAGCAGCGAAGGCGTCGCGCTCATGTGCCTGGCCGAAGCCTTGCTGCGGGTGCCGGACGACGCAGGACGCATGCGCCTGATCCGGGACAAGCTGCGCGACCGGGACTGGTCGGGCCATGTTGGGCAAAGCCCCTCGCTGTTTGTCAATGCGGCTGCCTGGAGCCTCGCCCTGACAGGCCGCCTGCTGGCGCCCGAAGACGCAGCCCGTGTGCCGGGGGCCCTGGCCCGCATTGCCGCGCGGGGCGGCGAGCGGCTGATCGGCGAGGCGATGGAGTGTGCGATGCGCCGGGTCGGCCAGCAGTTCGTGCTCGGCGAAACCATCGAGGAAGCCCTTGAACGTGTGGCCGGCGAGCCTGCCGCCGACTACCGTTACTCTTTCGACATGCTCGGCGAGGCCGCTCTGTGTGCCGATGACGCCGAGCGCTATGCCGCCGCCTACGCCCACGCCATCCGCGCGATCGGCATCGGCGATGCCTGGCGCGGCGTACACAAGGGCAACAGCATCTCCATCAAGCTGTCGGCGCTTAATCCGCGCTACCACTGGTCCCAGCGCGGGCGCGTGATGCACGAGTTGCTGCCGCGGCTGCGCCACTTGTGCCTGCTCGCCAAGGGGCACGACATCAGCCTCACCATCGACGCCGAGGAAGCCGACCGGCTGGAGCTGTCCCTCGACGTCCTTGCCGCCCTCGTCGCCGATCCTGAACTCACCGACTGGGCGGGCCTCGGTTTTGCAGTGCAGGCCTACCAGAAGCGGGCGCCCTTCGTCATCGACTGGCTGATCGCCATGGCTCGCCGCCATCGCCGTCGGCTGATGGTGCGCCTCGTCAAGGGCGCTTACTGGGATACCGAGATCAAGCGAGCCCAGCAGGACGGCCTTGTCGATTACCCCGTCTATACCCGCAAGGCCCACACCGACCTGGCCTATCTGGCGTGTGTGCGGCGCTTGCTGGCGGCGCCCGACGCGATCTTTCCGCAATTCGCCACCCACAACGCGCACACGGTTGCTGCGGTGCTTAAAGCAGGCGGTCGCTTCCGGCCGGGGGATTACGAATTCCAGTGCCTGCACGGCATGGGCGAAGCGCTTTATCGCCAGCTTGTCGCCTCCGAAGAGCCCGCCATGCGCCGGCCGGTACGCGTCTATGCGCCCGTTGGCAGCCATCGGACGCTGCTCGCCTACCTCGTTCGTCGCCTGCTTGAAAACGGCGCCAACACCAGCTTCGTCAATCGCATCGTCGACGAGAAGGTGCCGCTCGGCGAATTGCTGACGCACCCGGTCGATACAGCCCTGGCTGGCGGCTGCGCCCGCCATCCGGGCGTTCCGCTGCCGGTCGGGCTCTATCCGGACTGGCGTAACAGCCGGGGTTTCGACCTTGCCGCGGCGCCGGTGCGCCGGGCCTTTCTTGCTGCCCTTGAAAAAAGCCGCGCCGACGTGCCGACAGTCGGCCCGCGTATCGCTGCCGAAACCGTGGCCGAAGAGGGCTGTTCGGTCGAAATCTGCAATCCGGCGCGTCAAGGCGAGGTGGTTGGCCGCGTTCGCTTTGCCACGTCCGCCGATGTCGAAGCGGCCCTGCAGGCGGCCAGTGCCGCAGCGGCGACCTGGGCTGGCGTTGATGCCGAAGTCCGTGCCATCGCCCTCGAACGCGCCGCCCAGGCCCTCGAAGCCCGCAGCCATGCCTTTGTCGCCCTGCTGGTGCGGGAAGCCGGAAAAACGATCACCGCCGGCCAGGGCGAAGTGCGCGAGGCTGCCGATTTCTGCCGCTACTACGCCGCCCGCCTGCGCGCCGGCGACCTGACCGGCAGCCAGCCCCTTGGCGTGGTGGTGGCGATCAGCCCGTGGAATTTTCCGTTGGCGATCTTCGTCGGGCAGATTGCCGCCGCGCTCGCTGCCGGCAACCCGGTGATCGCCAAGCCCGCCGGGCAGACTCCGCTGATTGCCGACCGGGTCGTCGCGCTGCTGCACGAAGCTGGCATCCCGCGCCCCGTGCTGCAGTGCCTGCCCGGTCGCGGCGGTGACGTTGGCGCTGCTCTGGTGGCCGATTCGCGCGTGGCCGGAGTGCTGTTTACCGGCTCGACGGCGGTGGCGGGGGGCATCCAGCGCCAGCTCGCCGTCCGTGGCGACGTGCCGCTGATCGCTGAAACCGGCGGCATCAACGCGATGATTGTCGACTCCACCGCGCTGCCCGAACAGGTGGTGACCGATGTGATCGCCTCCGCCTTCGATTCCGCCGGGCAGCGCTGCTCGGCGTTGCGGCTCCTGTGCGTCCAGGAGGACATTGCCGACAGGGTGCTTGCGCTGCTCGACGGTGCAATCGCCGAACTTGAACTCGGCCCCACCGACAATTTTTCGGCCGATATCGGCCCCCTGATCGACAAGGCCGCGCGCCTGCGGGTCGAGGCCTACATCGACGCCATGCGCGCCAATCGCCATCGGGTGCTCACCCGCAGCCTGCCCGACACCTGCGCACAAGGACATTTCGTGGCGCCAACGCTCATCGAACTGGCCTCGCCATTGCAGCTCGACCGGGAAGTTTTCGGGCCGGTGCTCCATGTCATCCGCTACGCCGCCTGCGATCTTGACGATCTGCTCGACGCGCTTGCCGCCACAGGCTACGGCCTCACCCTCGGCATCCAGTCCCGGGTGGATGAAACCATTGCCCACATCACCGGCCGTGCGCGGGTGGGCAACATGTATGTAAACCGCAACATGATTGGAGCGGTTGTCGGCGTGCAGCCGTTTGGTGGCGAAGGCCTCTCCGGCACCGGTCCCAAGGCCGGCGGGCCGCTGAGCCTGCGGCGCCTCGTGCGTGGCGCCCCGTTGCCGCTGGCGGATCTGCCGCGTCCAGCGCGCTTCGCGCTTGATGACATGGAAGCGTGGCTATTCGGCGACGCGGTGCCGCTGGACGAGGCTGCCCGCTGTCGCCTGCGCGACCACCTTGCAGCCTACCGCCGGGCATCGCTGGCCGGCCTTGTGCTGGCCTTGCCGGGGCCGACCGGCGAAACCAACACCCTCGGTTTTTATCCCCGCGGCGCAGTCCTCGGCCTTGCCGACGGTCTCGAAGCCTGGCTGCACCAGCTTGCCGCAGTGCTGGCTACCGGCAACCGTCTGCGGGTTCTGGCCGGCCAGTCGGCCGAAGCCTGGTTGTCGATGCTGCCGCCGGCCCTGCAGGCCCGGGTTGAGCGCTGCGAGGATGCCTTTTCCGACAGCGTCGCAGTGCTCGCCGATTTGCCGGCACCCGAGACGGCCCGCTGGCGCTGCGCCTGTGCGGAGCAGGGTGGGCCGATCCGCCCCTTCCTTGTGCCAGAGCCGGCCTATGCCATCGAACGCCTCATCGTGGAGCGCTGCATCACCGACAACATCACCGCCTGCGGCGGCAATCCGCGCCTCATGCGGCTCGGCGACGCATAGAGCGGTGACGGGCGGGTAGAATCCGTCCCGTGCCGCGCCATGCCCTTGTTCTTCGTCTGCTGCTGATCCTGCTTGCCCTCGGGTTTGCCGGCGCCGTGCGCGCTGCCGGAAGCGTTGAGCTGGTCGTGCCCGACGAGCTGCGTCCGCTGCTCGTCAAACACCTGGATTTTCTTGATCGTCGCACCGACGAGATCGACGCGGCCGGGCGCGTTGCACTGCTGCGCCGGGCGCGCAAGGAAGTCGAAGAAATCCTCGCCACCGAAGGCTATTTCTCGGCCTCCATCGAAGGTGATGAGGCCGACGACGACTTCCGCATCGTGGTGACGCCGGGCGTGCGCAGCACCATCTCAAGCGTGCGGCTGGATTTTGCCGGTGATCTGAGCCGCGACGAAGGCGATCGTCCGGCCCGCCTCGCCGCGCTGCGGGAAGCCTGGGGCCTGCCGGTCGGCCAGCCTTTCCGGCAGGCTGACTGGGACGCTGCCAAGCAGCGCGTGCTCGACGCCCTGAGTGCCCGCGAATACGCCGCTGCTGCGATCACCGACAGCGAGGCGCTGATCGACCCGGCCACGGCCAGCGCCGCACTGAGCGTAACGGTGGATTCCGGCCCGGTGTTCCGCTTCGGCCCGCTTGAAATCACCGGCCTCGTCGATTACGACCGCTCGCTGATCGAGCGCTACCGCCCGCCCACGCCCGGTGAGCCCTACAGCCAGGAGCGCCTGCTGCTGTTCCAGAGCGCCCTGCAGAACACCACTTATTTTGCCTCGGTCGTTGTCGACATCGACCGCCATAGCGCCACGCCTGAAGCCGCGCCGGTGCGCGTGCAGGTCACCGAGGCCAAGCCGCGACGCGTCGGTTTCGGATTCGGCGTCAGCAGCAACACCGGCTACCGCGTCGAAACCAGCTATCGCGACGCCCATTTCTTCGACCGGGCCTACAACCTCGTCAGCGGCCTGCGAATCGAGCAGCGCCGCCAGCTCGTCTATGCCGATGTTTTTCTGCCGCCCTCGCTGGACGGCGCGCTCGACAGCGTGGGCGTGCTTGCCGAGCACACCAACATCGCCGGCTTGCAAACCCAGCGCCAGTCCATCGGTGTGGTTCGTACCCTGCCCAGTGGCAACATCGAAAACCGATTTGCACTCAATTACCAGCACGAGGCCCTTGCACCCGACGGCAGCCTGAGCACCCGCCGCAGCGCGCTGACGGCCAACTGGTCCTGGACCCACCGCAGCGTCGACAGCATCCTCGATCCGCACCACGGCCACGTGCTCAACCTGCAACTCGGCGGCGCGTCGCAAGTGCTGTTGTCCGACCGTAACTTCGCCCGCGTGTATGGCCGCTACCAGCAGTTCCTGCCCGCCTTCGACCGGGACGTGATCATCCTGCGTGCCGAAGGCGGCATCACCATTGCCGCGTCCCGCGACGGTGTGCCGCAGGATTTCCTGTTCCGTACCGGCGGCGCGCAAACCGTGCGGGGTTACGCCTACCAGAGCCTGGGCGTCACCGACGGCAGCGCCACCGTTGGCGGGCGCTACCTTGCGGTGACCAGCGCCGAGTACGTTCACTGGTACAAGGGCGACTGGGGCGTTGCCGCCTTTGTCGATGCCGGCAACGCCAACGACGAACGCAAGCTCTTCAAGATGAACCTCGGTTACGGCATGGGCCCCCGCTGGAAAAGCCCGGCCGGCCCGATTGCGGTCGATCTCGCCTACGGCCAGGCAGACCACCGCGTCCGGCTCCAGTTTTCCATCGCCATCGCTTTCTGACGCGCCCACAACTTTTGCCGGGGCCGGGGGCTCCAACGCAAAAGCACGCCACCACAAACACAACAACAAAACCCCGGGAGCCCCCATGCCCAACCGCCTCCAGCACGAAACCTCCCCCTACCTCCAGCAGCACGCCGACAACCCGGTTCACTGGTGGCCCTGGTGCGACGAAGCCCTCGAGCTCGCCCGCCGCGAAGACCGGCCCATCCTCCTCTCCATCGGCTACTCCGCCTGTCACTGGTGCCACGTCATGGCCCACGAATCCTTCGAGGATGCCGAAGTGGCGGCGCTGATGAACCGCCTGTTCGTCAACATCAAGGTGGATCGGGAAGAGCGCCCCGACCTCGACCAGATCTATCAGTCAGCCCACCAACTGCTCGCCCGGCGCGGCGGCGGCTGGCCGCTTACGGTTTTTCTGACGCCCGACGGCACGCCATTTTTCAGCGGCACTTATTTTCCCAAAACACCCCGCTACCAGCTGCCGGGCTTTCCCGACCTGCTCGAACAGATTTCCGCCGCCTTCCATAACCAGCGTTCCGCCATCGACGAGCAGAACGCCAGCCTGCGTGCGGCACTTGCCCGCAGCGACGCCACCGGCCGCGCCCATCCGTCGGATTTCAGCCCCGCCCCGCTCAAGTCGCTGATCGCCACGCTGGCGTCCACTTTTGATACCCGCCACGGCGGCTTTGGCGAAGCGCCCAAGTTTCCCCAACCTGCCGACCTCGATTTCCTGCTCGGCAGCGGCAACGCAGCGGCCCGTGACATGGCCCTCAAAACCCTGCGCGGAATGGCCGGGGGTGGCATTTTCGACCAGCTCGGCGGCGGCTTTGCCCGCTACAGCGTCGACGAACGCTGGGCTATTCCCCATTTCGAAAAGATGCTCTACGACAACGGCCCGCTGCTCGCGCTCTACGCCGACGCCTGGGCCCTCACCGGCGAGCCCTTGTTTGCCCGCGTCGCGGAGCAGACGGCCGAGTGGGCGCTGCGCGAAATGCGCCTCCCGGAGGGCGGCTTCGCCTCCTCGCTGGACGCCGATACCGAGCACGAGGAGGGCCGGTTCTACGTCTGGGACAAGGCCGAGGTTCGCAGCCTGCTCGACGAGCGGGAGTTTCACGTGTTGTCCCGCCACTACGGCCTTGCCCGGGCGCCCAACTTCGAGGGCCGCCACTGGCATTTCCACATCGCCGAGCCGCTGGACGACGTGGCGGCCAATCTCGGCCTGGATGAAGCCGAGGCCGCAGCGCTTCTCGCCAGCGCCCGTGCCAGGCTCTTCGCCCGGCGCGAAACCCGCATCCGGCCCGGCCGCGACGACAAACTGCTGGTCAGCTGGAATGCCTTGATGATCCATGGCCTGATCCGCGCCGCCCGCGTCTTCGACCGTCCGGACTGGCTTGCCGCGGCCACCCGTGCCATCGACTTCGTCCGCAGCACCCTCTGGCGCAACGGGCGTCTGCTGGCAACCTGCAAGGACGGCCGCGCCCACCTCGATGCTTACCTCGACGATCACGCCTTCCTGATCAACGCCCTCGTCGAAAGCCTGCAGGCCGGCTATCGCGCAGAAGATCTCGAATTCGCCGAAGACCTTGCCGACGCCATGCTCGACGACTTCCAGGATCAGGCCGGCGGCGGCTTCTATTTCACCCGCCACGACCACGAAACCCTGATTCATCGCCCAAAGGGCGCCCACGACAGCGCCATGCCGTCCGGCAACGGAATCGCCGCCCAGGTGCTCGGCCGGCTCGCCCACTTCACCGGCGAGACGCGCTACCTGGCTGCCGCCGAGCGCACCCTGCAAGCCTATTACCCGGCCCTTCGCGCCAGCCCAGGCGGCTATGCCAGCATCGCCGTCGCACTGGCCGAACAGCTTGCGCCGCCGCCGGTCGCCGTGTTGCGCGGCCCTGCAGCAGATCTTCCCGCTTGGCAGCGCAAGCTTGCCGCCCACTATCGCCCCGGCCTGTTGGTGCTGGCACTGCCCACCGGCCTGCGCGGCCTGCCGCCCGTGCTCGACAAACCCGCCGGCGATGCTGTCAACGCGTGGCTGTGCCGGGGCGTTGAATGCATGCCACCGGCTTCCGCTTGGTCGAGTCTCGAAGCGGAGCTCATAAAAATTGGCAAACCCGCGTGGGCGGACTAGACTTCGACGCGCCGCTATCTGCCGCAAATCTGCCACATTTCCCGCCACACAAACCGAGAGGATCACAATGAAGAAACTCGTTGCTGTTGCCGCCATTGCCGGCCTGATGGGCTCCACCGCCGCTTTCGCCGATGCAGGCGCCGATCTGGCCAAGGGCAAGAACTGTCTGGCCTGTCACGCCGTAGACAAGAAGCTGGTCGGCCCCGCCTATAAGGATGTCGCAGCCAAGTACAAGGGCGACAAGACCGCCGAAGCCAAACTGATCGAAAAGGTCCAGAAGGGTGGCGTCGGCGCCTGGGGCCAGATCCCCATGCCCCCCAACCCGCAGGTCAGCGCCGCCGAGGCCAAGACCCTTGTGGCCTGGGTGCTCAGCCAGAAGTAATCTGCGCCTGCAGAGCCAAAGCCAGCCTGAGGGCTGGCTTTTTTGTTTTGGGTAAGGCGTGCGCTGTCTCCCGATTCTGCTTTTTGTCCCAATGTTGCGAACATGCAACAGTCCACGGCCTGGTGGCATCCAAAAAACAACGCTGTCCTTGCCCTTGGCTTCCCTTCGCACTGACAATGCACTCCAACTTCTCGTTAGAGAGGTGAAATTGGTCGGCCCCGTGAAATCGGCGCGTGCCAGTCTTCAATCAAGAGGAGAAACATATGCAAAAGAAATTGATCGCTCTGGCCGTCGCCGGCCTGGCTTCCACCGGTGCCTTCGCTCAAGCCAACGTGACCGTTTACGGCGTTGCTGACGCAACCTTCGACGTCGTCCGTGCATCTGGCGATGCTCAAAACGAGCTGGGCAACACGACCCGCGTGTCCACCAACTCGTCCTACATCGGCTTCAAGGGCGCTGAAGCCCTGGGCAATGGCCTGACCGCAGTGTTCCAGTTCGAAAGCGGTGTTGGTTTCGACAACAACGGCGCTCTGGGCGCCACCCGTGACAGCTTTGTTGGTCTGTCCGGCGGCTTCGGTACCGTTGTTCTGGGTAAGCTGACTGCCCCGACCCGTGCTCTGGGCGGTGCAGTTGACGTCAACGCTGGCGCTACCGGCATTGGCTCCAACGGCGCTCTGCTCGGCAAGCTCGGTGGTGGTCTGGTTTCTGGCGCAACCCCGTTCAATACCGCTGTTCAAGACGCAGCGCTGTGCGGCCGCTCGAGCGTCTGCGTGTCGCCGTTCGATGACCGCTGGACCAACGCGATTGCTTACGTTTCCCCGAGCTTTGCTGGCCTGAACGCCACCGTCGCTTATGTGGCCAACGAAAACAAGGCTTTCCACGGTGCCGCCACCTCTGCTAACACCAGCGGTTACGACGTCGGCGTGAAGTACGCCAATGGCCCGCTGATGGCTGCTGTGACCTACAACGCCGTGCGTTTTGGTGACACCGATAGCACCAAGGCCAGCGACCTGCGTGTTGGTGGTGTGTACGACTTCGGCGTTGCTTCCATTCGCGCGATCTTTGACCGCGTTCGTGGCGATGACAACTTTGGCCGTGCTACCCAAAACGTCTTCGGTCTGGGCGGCACCTTCAACGTGACCCCGGCTGGCAAGATCATTGGTCAAGCGTACCTGGCTCGTGACGTGAAGGCTGATGGCAAGAGCGTTGATGACACCGGCGCCAAGCTCTTCGTGATCGGCTACGAGCACAGCCTGTCCAAGCGCACCATCCTGAAGGCTGTCTACTCGCACCTGAACAACGACAAGAATGCTTCGTACGACTACGGCATTAACGCTGTCGGTCTGAATTCTGTCAATGGCGCTTCTAACGGTGCTGGCGGCGTGATGAGCACCGATGGTGCCACCCTGCAAGGCGTCCAGATCGGCCTGCGTCACTCCTTCTAATTCAGACTTCGTCTGAGCTAGAACCAAGCGGGCACCTTCGGGTGCCCGTTTTTCTTGCCGGCTTGCCAGTCTTCAAGACTGGCGGGTGAAAAAACGGCGGGGAAAATAATAATGGCCACCGATCGGGTGGCCATTATTATTTTGTAGCAAGCTGGATTTCAGCTGATCAGTACGAGGTTGTCCCGGTGTATCAATTCGGGCTCTTCGGTGTAACCGAGCAGTTCCTCTATATCGGTGGATGCGTGGCGTACGATCCGGCGCGTGTCGTTGGCGGCGTAGTTGACGAGGCCGCGGGCGACTTCCTGGCCATCACGAGTGCGGCAGGCGACGACTGCGCCGCGGGCGAAATCGCCCTCTGCCGTAATGACGCCGATGGGGAGCAGGCTTTTGCCGGACTTGAGGGCTTCGATGGCGCCGTCGTCCAGGATCAGGCTGCCGGCCAGTTGCAGGTGGTCGGCCAGCCATTGCTTGCGTGCGGCCAGCGGGGTGCTGCTGGCGTAGAGCAGGGTGCCGAGCTTTTCTCCGCCAGCCAGGCGTAGCAGGGCATCGGCTTCGCGTCCGCTGGCGATGCAGGTGTGAGCGCCGCTGCGCGCTGCGCGCTGCGCTGCGCGTACCTTGGTGATCATGCCGCCTTTGCTGATGCCGCTGCCGGCGCCGCCGGCCATCGCTTCCAGGGCGGTATTCTCGGCGCGCTCCTCGGTGATGAGGGTGGCGCTCGGGTCATTCCGCGGGTCGGCCGTGTACAGGCCTTGCTGGTCGGTGAGAATGATCAGTGCATCAGCATCGATCAGGTTGGCGACCAGGGCGCCGAGGGTGTCGTTGTCGCCGAACTTGATCTCGTCGGTGACGACGGTGTCGTTCTCGTTGATGATCGGCACGACGCCCAGTTCGAGCAGGGTGACGAGGGTCGAGCGGGCGTTGAGATAGCGGGTGCGGTCGGCCAGGTCGGCGTGGGTGAGCAGGATCTGCGCGGTGTGCAGGCCGTTCTGGGCAAAGACGCTTTCGTAAGCCTGGGCGAGGCCCATCTGGCCGACGGCTGCCGCGGCCTGGAGCTGGTGCATTTCCTGCGGCCGGCGGGTCCAGCCGAGGCGCTGCATGCCGGCTGCGATGGCGCCCGACGAGACGAGAACGATCTCGCGCCCCTCAGCCCGCAGGGCTGCAATCTGACGAGCCCAGTCGGCGAGGGCTTCGACAGCAAGGCCTTCGCCGTTGTTGGTGACGAGGGCGCTGCCGACCTTGACGACGAGACGCCGTGCCTTACGGATTGGGGTTCTCATCGTCGTCGCTCTCGTCTTCGTCTTCGGTTTCGTTTTGGTCGTAGTCGGTGTCGTCTTCGGGTTCTGCCTCGGGCGTGGTTTCGCCGCGGGCTGCGGCTTCAAGCGCGGCTGCGTCGGCGGCGGCCTGGGCTGCGGCCTTTTCTTCGTCGAGGATGTCCTGGATGGCGAAGACGACATCCTGGCAGCCTGCGCGGCTGATGGCGGACACCTCGAAGTGACGTTCGACCGGGCCGTAAGCGTCGAGGAAGGCGGCGATGCGTTCCTTGCGTTCTTCTTCGTCGGGAATCAGGTCGAGCTTGTTGAGGACCAGCCAGCGACGCTTGTTGACGAGTTCTTCGTCGTACTTGCGGAGTTCTTCGACGATGGCGTGGGCGTCGCGCACCGGGCTGGCTTCGGGGTCGAAGGGGGCGATGTCGACGATGTGCAGCAGGATGTGGGTGCGCTGCAGGTGACGCAGGAACTGGTGGCCAAGCCCTGCGCCGTCGGCGGCGCCTTCGATCAGGCCGGGAATGTCGGCGATGACGAAGCTGCGGTTCTCAGAAGTGCGCACTACGCCCAGGTTGGGGGCGAGGGTGGTGAAGGGGTAGTCGGCAACCTTCGGCTTGGCGGACGATACCGCGCGGATGAAGGTGGATTTGCCGGCGTTGGGCATGCCGAGCAGGCCGACATCGGCCAGCACCTTGAGCTCGAGGTTGAGGGCGAGGCGCTCACCCTCCTGGCCCATGGTTTTTTTGCGCGGAGCGCGGTTGGTGCTGGTTTTGAAGTGCAGGTTGCCGAGGCCGCCGCGACCGCCCCTGGCGATCATGACGCGCTTTCCGTCAGCGTCCAGGTCGGCGACGAGTTCGCCGGTTTCCTGGAGGGTGATGATGGTGCCGACCGGCATGCGCAGTTCGACGTCGTTGCCACCCTTGCCGTAGCAGTCGGCGCCGCGGCCGTTCTCGCCGCGTTCGGCGAGGAAGGTGCGCTTGAAGCGGAAATCGATCAGGGTGTTGAGGTTGCGGTCGCCAACGGCGTAGATGTCGCCGCCCTTGCCGCCGTCGCCACCGTCCGGGCCACCCATCGGGATGTATTTTTCGCGGCGGAAAGTGGCGGCGCCGTTACCGCCGTCACCGGCGATGACTTCAATACGGGCTTCGTCGAAAAATTTCATGGGTTTGTCCGGTTGGGGTTTTATTTACACCCTGAATGAAAAAAGCCCTATCGCAGCGATAGGGCTTTGAAGTGCTACGGTCGGCGCTTATTCAGCAGCGGCGACGATGCTCACGGTGCGACGCTTGTTGGCGCCCTTGACAGTGAACTGAACGGTGCCTTCGGTCAGCGCGAACAGGGTGTGATCCTTGCCGATGCCGACGTTGTCGCCCGGGTGGTATTCGGTGCCGCGCTGGCGAACGATGATGTTGCCAGCCAGAACGAACTGACCGCCGTAGCGCTTTACGCCAAGGCGTTTACTTTCTGAGTCGCGGCCGTTACGGGAACTGCCGCCAGCTTTTTTGTGTGCCATGCCGGTTTCTCCTTGTTAGGCCGAGATCGCTTCGATACGAAGCTCGGTGTAGTTTTGACGGTGCCCCTGGTGCTTCTGGTAGTGCTTGCGGCGACGCATCTTGAAGATTTTGATTTTGTCGTGACGGCCGTGGGAAACCACGGTGGCCGTGACAGTGGCGCCAGCAACCACGGGGGTGCCGATCTTGACCGACTCGCCTTCGCCGACCATGAAAACTTGGTCGATGGTGATTTGCGAGTCCACGTCAGCCGGTATCTGTTCTACTTTGAGTTTTTCGCCGACGACGACACGATACTGCTTGCCGCCGGTTTTTATGACCGCGTACATGGATGTACTCCGATTGAAGGGTTTTCAGGAAACGCGCAAGTATACGCGTGCTTCAGGCTTCGGTCAATCGTGGTGCCGGTATTCCTGTCAGCCGCCTATCCGTTCCTGCACGATCAGCCAGGCGCCATCACGCAGGGTCAGTTCGATCGTCTTGGTTTCTCCGAGCTTCTGCGTGGGCGAGCGATAGGACTGGGAGAAGCGGACGGTGGCGCGGTCGCCCTTTACGGCGATGTCGAGATCGGCGATTCCGATGGTGATCTCGCCGGGGCGGGACAGCCGCTGCCGGCGCTGCTCGGCCCATTCGATGCGGCCGAGGCCGCTGGCGGGCTGGAAGTCCGGCGCGTAGTGCTTGAGGTAGGCAGTGACATCCTTGCTTTCCCAGGCGGCCGCCCAGGCGTGCAGCGTGGTGGTGATGGCTTCGCTTGCTGCCGGGCCCGGGCTTGCCGGCTCGGATGCCGTGACCGGGGTTGCCGGTGCGGGCGCATTGACGGGCGGTGCCGGTGCCGGGTCGGGTGTGGCCGGCTCGCCGGGCGCTATGGTGGTTTTGGCGAGGTGGGCGACTTCCGGCGGGAGGATGTTCTCGGTGCCGGATACGAATTCGCCGTTGTTGCTGGTGCCGGAGGGATTGCTCGCGATGGGGGGCTTGGCGCTGGATTCGGGTTTGTCTGCGGCGGCAGCGACGGGCTGGGTGACCGGCGTGGGGGTGCTTCGTTTGCCGAAGGGAAGCTGCCCCTCGAGGCCGAGCTTGACGGCAAACACGGCGGACACGATCAGGAACATGCCGGCGATGCCGGCCACGAACCACAGCAGGGTGTGGCTTGCGGAGAGTGCGCTTTTGGGGCGATAGGGTTTTGCGCTGGCGGTGGATGTCATTGGGCCGAAACGGGATAAGTACAGTTGCGGCCGATTGTAGGGGCCCATCCTTGCGCTGTTTGCGACTTTCCCCCGCCTGGGTGCGAAACTGACGCAAGTTAACAAAACAAAACCGGCGCCGGCCGGGGCGGGCGTTCAGGGCAGCCGGAGAAGGATGCGCAGGTTGCCGGTGACGTCGCCCCGTTCGAGGTAGCCGATTAGGTTGGGGGTGTCGGCTAGCCATTGGCGGGCTTCGGTGACGGATTCGGCTTCGAGCGGGGGGTAGGCCCGGCCGGTGAAGACCAGGCGCGAGCGGTAGGCGAGGATCTGGGAGGGGTTCTTGTTGGTGAGCTTGAGGTAGAACTCGTCCCGTGTTGCGCCGGAGGGGAGGTCGACGAGTTTGACGGGTGTGCCGTCGGCGAGCGTGGTGGTGCGCCCGAGATAAAGTTTTTCGGCCTGCTCGCGGCTGAGTTCGATGGCGCCGCTGCGCGGGCTCGCGACGATCACGAGTTCGGCCGGGCTGGCGAGGGGGCTCAGCAGGGCGAACGCGGTGAGGAACCGGAGGAGCATGTGCCGCATCGGGGGTGTCAGAAGACGAAATCGACCGACATGCTGAAGAGGTGCACCGGCGAGGTGGGCTTCAGGTAATCCGCGGCCGAGTCGGACGGGAACATGCCGCGGCCGCCGGGGGCCGCGTCGATGCGTTCGATCTGGCTTTTGAGGGCGATGTTGCGGGCGAGATCCCAGCGCAGGCCGAGAGCCACGCCGTGCTGGGCGTTGTTGCGGGGGGCGTTGTAGAGGTTGACGAGCGGCATGAAGACCGGGGGGAGTCTGGCATCGCTGGCGGGGGCGTCCTGGGTTTGCTGGGAGTAGGTGGCGTAGGGGGTCAGGCTGTTGAAATGGTAGCCGACGGTGACGTACCAGGCGTGGGCGCTGTTGATGTACCGGTCGGCCCTGCGCTTGGCGAACTCGGCAATGGTGAGCCAGTTGTTTTTTTCCCACTGGAAGCCGGCCGAGAAGAATTCGGTGGTGCCCTTGGTGCCGGATAGCTCGGCCAGTGCGGCTTTTTCGTCGAGGGCGGTGAGCAGGTTGCTCAGGGCCCGGTAGAAACCATCGTCCCACTGGAGTTCGAGCCGGGTGCGCGCGTAGCCGGCATGAGCGCTGAATCCGGAGCCAACGAGGCCAAAGTTGATGCCCTTGGCGTTTTTCAGGCGGGTGGAGGCGGAGCGTGCCGAGACGGCGCTGTTGCCGAAGAGGCCCTGGATTTCGAGATCCATTTCGCCGAGCGGAATGCGGTAGAGCAGGTCGATGCCGTCGAGGTCGGAGAAGGGGTTGAGGTTGTAGACCTCGGAGGGGGGGCGCACCCACGGGGTGGCGTAGTTGAGGTTGAGGGAGTCGGAGAACATGAAGAACGGTGTCGTTGTCCGCCCGACCCGGACGGTGAGTGCCGGCGTTGCCCGGTAGCGCAGGTAGGCCCAGGTGATGTGGGGGGTGTAGTTGTAGCCGGTGGCTTGCCGGGAGATGGCCTGGACGGTGAGGTCGAGCTGGTCGTGGAGGCGTCCGGTGCCTTGTATGCCGAGGACGGAGTCGACCGAGGGGTCGAAGTTTTGCCCCGGGCTGTTGGCTGATTGGGTGCCGCTGCTGCGGAAGTGGTAATCGTCCTTGTCGCTTCGCACCACGCCGAGGGTTCCGAAGCCGGACAGGGCGAAACGGGTGGGGGCGTCGGCGGCAGCACTGCCGGCGGCGAGGGCCAGCAGGAGCGTTGTGAGCAATTGCCTCATGTCGGACTCCCGGAGAGGGGCTTTTCGAGCCATTGCCGTGCGCGGCTTTCGGGCTCGGCGGGGGCAAACAGGAAACCCTGCCCGAAGTCGCAGGCGAGCTCGCGGAGGATGTCGGCCTGGGCCTGGGTTTCGACGCATTCGGCGACGACGCTCATGCCGAGTTCATGGGCCAGGTGGATGCTGGCGCCGACGATGGCCCTGAGGCGGGTGTCGCGCTCGATCTCGCGGATGAACGAGCCGTCGAGCTTGATGGTGTCGCAGGGGATTGAGTGGAGGTAGCTGAGCGAGGAGTAGCCGGTGCCGAAGTCGTCGATGAGAATCTTGAGGCCCTTGGCGCGCAGCTTGCCGAGCTGGCTGATGGCGAGTTCCTTGCGCGTGACGAGGGTGCCTTCGGTGATCTCGAGTTTCAGGGCGCTGGGTGGCAGGCCGTAGCCGTCGATGCAGGCGACGACCTGGTCGGCAAGGTCGGGGAGCATGAGCTGGCGGGCCGACAGGTTGACGCTGATCGACAGGTTTTCGCCGCCGAGCCCGAGTTCGCGCCAGGATTTGAGGCGGGCGCAGCTCTGGTCGAGCATCTGCATGCCGAGCTCGTGTACGAGGTCGAGGGATTCGGCGAGGGGAATGAAGACGTCCGGCCCGATCCGTCGGGCGCTGGCCTGGGGCCAGCGAACGAGGGCTTCGAAGCCGGTGGTCCGGCCGTTTGCGAGGTCGACGATGGGCTGGAAGTGGGCCACCAGATGCTTGTCCCGCAGGGCGCAGCGAAGCTGGCTTTCGAGCTGCAGGTCGCGCATGACCTGCTGGTGCATGGCCGACTGGAAGACCGTGATGGTGTTTTCGGCGCTGCGGCGCGAGCGCTGCATGGCGTTGTCGGCGTCGCGCATGAGGTCTTCGGCGTTCTGGAAGCCGCCGCTGCCCAGGGCGACCCCGATGCGCGTCTTGGGGTAGAGCGAGTGGCCGTTCAGGTCGGCGGTTTCGGCCAGTCGGGTCTGCAGGTTTTCGGAAAAGCGGATGGCTTCGCTGGCGTCGGTGATGTCGTTGAGCAGCACGGCGAACTGGTCGCCGCCGATGCGTCCGACCACGTCGCCGGGGCGGGCGAGGGTGCGGATGCGGGCGGCCACGAGGCGCAGCAGGTCGTCGCCGGCGGAGTAGCCGAGGCTGTCGTTAACGACGTGGAAGCGCTCGATGTTGATGTGCAGTACGGCGAACAGGCTGTCGGTGGCGCGATCGGCGTGGCGCAGGGTGTTCTGCAGGTGTTCGGCGAACAGGGCGCGGTTGGCGAGGCCGGTCAGGCCGTCGTGGAGCGCGTCGTGAAGGAGCTGGTCTTCTGCGCGCTTGCGCAGGTGGATGTCGCTGATGGAGCCGGCCATGCGGATGGCGCGGCCGGTTTTGGTGTCATAAACGGCCATGCCGCAGGTGAGGATCCAGCGGTAGCTTCCGTCGGCGTGCAGGATGCGGTGCTCGACCATGAGCTGGGTGGATTCGCGCTTGAGGTGGGCGATCAGGCGCAGGCGAAAGGGTTCGCGGTCGTCGGGGTGGAGGTGGTTCAGCAGTGTGTCGCTGTTTCCGGCGGACTTGTTTGGCGGCAGGCCGAGGATTTCGAAGAAGCGGGGGGCGAAGTAGGTCTTGTCGTTGGGGATATCCCAGTCCCAAAGGCCGTCGTTGGCGGCGCGGGTGGCCAGCGCGTAGCGCTCTTCGCTGTTGGCCAGTTGGCGGGCGGTGGCTTCGAGTTCCTGGATGCGCGACTGGAGGGCGCTGGCCATGCGGTTGAAGTGCTGGCAGAGCTGGGCCAGTTCGTCCTTGCCCCGTTCAGGCAGGCGGTGGGAGAGCTGGCCGGCGGCGATGGCCTGGCTGCCGCGCAGGAGTCGCCCGAGGTTGCGCGTCATGAGGTAGCCGACGGCGCCCAGCAGCAGCAGGGTGAGCAGCACTTCTGCGCTGGCGATGGCGATGCCCTGGCTGAGGATTTGCTGCTTGGCGAGCGTGAGCGCCGAAACCGAAACGCCGAACTGGACAAAGCCGACCTGGTTGCGCTCGAGCAGAACCGGGCGGCGGACGTGGATGAGGTTGTGGGCCATGCCGGCGCCCAGGTTGAGGACGCTGGCGTCGTCGGGGGGCGGCAGGAGGTGCATCTCGGGCAGGCCGGCGCGGACTCGCGTTTTGCCGGCGGCGTCGACGATGCGGACGTAGATGAGGCCTTCGTTGGTTTCGTTGAGGAGTTCGCCGAGGGTGTCCTGGAGGTCGGTGTAGCGGCCCTGCGGGACGAAGGTGGCGGTGACGACGTTGAGGATGGCGGCGTTCTGGGCGATGAGCGTGTTGAGACTGGCGCTGGTGGCTTCGTTCATGAGCCGTCCGCTGTTGGTGAGCAGCAGGGTGAGCATCACGACCTGGACCACGGTGCTGGCGAGCAGTAGGCGAACGCGTATCGAGAGGTGGCTCAGCATCTGTAACGCTTGTCGGGCGAGGCGAAGGGGGTTTCGTCGGATTATTCGCGGTGGTTGGCGCGAATCAGCGGATGCCTCGATGGGCGTCCGCTTGTAATCGGCATTTACGACCGAAGCTTAAATGTCTGCTCGGTCGGGCATGCCATGTTTGCTGTGATGCCAGAGCTGCCCGGCATGCAATTATGGCTTGATCATGAGTCGAGCGGGGAGTGATGGACAGGAAAACACCCGGGACAGCCCCGGATGGAGGCCGTCCCGTCCGGGTCATGGTGCTTATTTCTTCCAGGTGTCGCGCAGGGTGACGGTGCGGTTGAACACCGGTGCGCCGTCGGCGGAATCGATGCGATCGGCAACGAAGTAGCCGTGGCGTTCGAACTGGAAGCGGGCTTCGGGCCGGGCTGCACGCAGGGCCGGTTCGAGCTGGGCGGTGATCGTGCGCAGGCTGTCCGGGTTGATGTCGTCGATGAAGTTGCGTTCGAGACCTTCCGGGTCGCCCTCGCGGCGGCTGCCGGGGGTGGCGTGGGCGAACAGGCGGCCATACAGCCGCACTTCGGCGGTGTAGGCGTGCTCGACCGAGACCCAGTGCAGATTGCCCTTGACCTTGTAGGTGTCGGCGCCGGGGGTGCCGGACTTGGAGTCGGGCAGGTATTCGCACAGCACGGCGGTGATCTTGCCGTCGGCATCCTTCTCGCAGCCGGTGCACTTGACGACGTAGCCGTAGCGGAGGCGCGCCATGTTGCCAGGATAGAGGCGGTGGTAGCCCTTGGAGGGGGTTTCCATGAAGTCTTCGCGCTCGATCCACAGTTCGCGGCTGAAGGGGATTTCGCGCTTGCCGAGATCCGGGTGGAGCGGGTGGTTGGGCGCGTGGCAGCGCTCGGTGTGGCCGACCGGATAGTTGGTGATGACGAGCTTGACCGGGTCGAGCACGGCGACGCGGCGCTCGGCGGAGTTGTTGAGATCCTCGCGCATGCAGTCTTCGAGCACGCTCATGTCGATCCACGAATCGCCCTTGGAGACGCCGATGCGCTCTGCGAAGCGGCGGAAGCCTTCCGGCGTGAAGCCGCGGCGACGGGCTCCGACCAGGGTGGGCAGGCGCGGGTCGTCCCAGCCGGCGACGTGTTTTTCGTCGACCAGCTCGACCAGCTTGCGCTTGGAGAGCACCACGTAGGTGAGGTTGAGGCGGGCGAACTCGATCTGCTGCGGAACCGGGCGGCTAAAGAAACCACCGTCGGCCAGGGTCTCCAGCAGCCATTCGTAGAAGGGGCGCTGGTCGGCGAATTCGAGGGTGCAGATCGAGTGGGTGATGTCTTCAAGCGCGTCCTCGATGGGGTGCGCGAAGGTGTACATCGGGTAGATGCACCAGCGCTCGCCGGTGCGGTGGTGCGCGGCGTGGCGGATGCGGTAGATGGCCGGGTCGCGCAGGTTCATGTTGGGCGAGCCCATGTCGATCCTGGCGCGCAGGATGTGGGTGCCGTCGGGGAATTCACCGGCCTTCATGCGCTGGAAGAGTTCGAGGTTCTCGCTGACGCTGCGGTCGCGGAAGGGGCTGTTCCTGCCGGGCGAGGACAGGGTGCCGCGGTAGGCGCGCATTTCGTCGGCCGGCAGGGATTCGACATAGGCCTTGCCGACGGTGATGAGGTGTTCGGCCATGGCGTACATCTTGTCGAAGTAGTCCGACGCGAAGTACAGGTGATCCTGCCAGTCGAAGCCCAGCCACTGGACGGCCTCGATGATGGCGTCGACATATTCCTGGTCTTCCTTGGCGGGATTGGTGTCGTCGAAGCGCAGGTGGCAGGCGCCGCCGTAGATCTGGGCAAGGCCGAAGTTCAGGCAGATGCTCTTGGCGTGGCCGTAATGCAGGTAGCCGTTAGGCTCGGGCGGGAAGCGCGTTTCGACGCGGCCGCTCCATTTGCCGAGGCGGCGGTCTTCGTCGATGATGTTGCGGATGAAGTGGCTGGGCGCGGCATCGGTGGCCGGGGTGGTCGGAGCAGTCATCTGGGTCATACCTTGACGGGCGCAGGGCGGAAAGCCGCCCGAGTCTGAAAAATCATTCAATTGTAGCCGATGGCGGCGCGGGCGACGGCCCGGCGCTGGGCCGTGGTGTGCGAACACGATGCGCGTCGCGGCGTTTTGGGGTGTGACTTTGTCCACGCCGGGATGCAAGGGTTTGGCAAAAACGCCTGTGCCGCGAACTGTTAGGCGCGGCGGGGCTGCGGGCTTTGGTAGAAGTGTTGGTGTGTGCCGGCCCAGGCCATGACGTTATCATTTTTCGAGATTCCAGCCGATGCATCCCTGCCGTGCCCGAATTGTTTTTCCTGCCTTGATGTGGGCGACCACTGTGTGGGCTGACGAAGCGCCGCTGGTCGACCTGGCCCTCGAGGATCTGGCTCGTCTGGAGGTGGCCACGGTTTCGCGCAAGGCGCAGAAATTGTCGGAGACGTCGGCTGCAGTCACCGTGTTGACGGCCGAGGATATCCGCCGCAGCGGGGCCCGCAGTGTGCCGGAGGCCCTGCGCGAGGTGCCCGGAGTGAGCGTGACGCAGATCGGCGCCGGCCGCTGGGCGGTAGGCGTACGGGGCTACGCGGGGCGTTTTTCCAACAAGCTGCTGGTCCTGATCGATGGCCGCAGTGTTTACAGCCCGCTGTTCTCGGGTGTGTTCTGGGAAGCGCTCGACGTGATGCTCGAAGACGTGGAGCGCATCGAGGTGGTGCGCGGGCCGGGCGCTTCGCTGTGGGGCGCGAATGCCGTCAATGGCGTGATCAACATCGTGACCCGCAAGGCAACGGCGAGCCGCGGCGGATTGCTGTCGATGAGGCTGGACAACCAGGGCCACCCGGCGGTGGCGGTGCGCCAGGGCGTCGAGCTTGGCGGAGCGGGTGCGCTACGGGTTTTTGCCAAAGGCAACGAGCTGGCCGAATCTCGCTCGGCCAGCGGTGAGTCCGGTGTCGATGGCAATCGGGGCTGGCTGGCCGGTTTCCGGATGGACAGTGCGGGATCGGGAACGAATGCCTGGATGGTGCAGGGCAATACCTATCGGCGCAGCAGCCGCGAAAACCTTCAGACCAGTGCCCAGGCCGGCCTGCCGCTCCTGTTGCCCCTCGGCGCCGACCTGGAAGGCTCCAGCCTGGTGGGGCGCTACACCTGGGGCTTGGCCGGCGGCGAGGCGTCGCTGCAGGGCTACGTGGATACCCAGCGGATCGAAGCGAAAAATTACGGAACCGGCGAGGTTCGCACGGCCGACCTGGATTTTCAGCATCGTCTGGCGCCGATGGGGGCGCATGAATTGATGTGGGGGCTCGGCAGCCGCTTCGTCCAGACGGAGATCCATCTGTCGACGCCGGCGCTGGTGGTGTCTCCGAGTGGCCGGAAATTCAACGTCGCCAGCGCTTTCGTGCAGGACGAGATCACCCTGCAGCCGCGGCTCTGGAAGTTGACCCTCGGCGGGCGTTTCGAGCATTCGACCATGTCCCGCCTCGAGCCGCAGCCGAATGCGCGGCTGATGTGGACGCCCACCGATGCGGACAGCGTGTGGGCCAACTGGTCGCGGGCGGCACGCACGCCGTCGGTCGGCGAGATCGACACCCAGATGTTCGCCGGCCTGCACCAAACCGGTAATCCGCGAATGCCCGTCGTGGCCATGGTGTCGCGACCGGGGCCGAACTGGGCGCCGCGGGCCGAGCGGCTCGACGCGCTGGAGCTCGGCTATCGTCGCGGTTTCGGCAATGGCAGCTTCGAGGCCGTGCTGTTTCACCACGACTATACCCACCTGACCAGCATCTCCCTTGATCCGGGGGGTGTCGTGCTGCCCGGTGTGGCCGGTCTGGTGCCGGCCGGCGTGGTTCCTCTCCAGTATCTCAACCGCGGCAACGTGGGGAGTGCACGCAGCACCGGCCTGGAGCTGGGGCTCGACCTGCCGGTGACGGAGAACCTGCGCCTGCAGGCCAGCTACACGCTGATGGACATCCGGGCTGGCCGCAGCTCCGACCCGGTTACCCAGGCCTCGGGAGAGGCCCTGGAGGAGGCGTCACCTCACTACTGGGCAAACCTGCACGGACTGCTCAGCTTGGGGCGCGGTCGCGAGGTGGATCTGATGGTGCGCAGGGTGGGCGCTATCGGTCTGGGGCATGTGCCGGCCTACACCAGCGTGGATCTGCGCTACGGCTGGCGAGTCAGCCGGTCTTTCGAGTTTGCGGTGGTCGGGGTGAACCTTTTCGACCCGCTCCACCAGGAATACGCGCCGGACTTCGTCCCCTCGCAACCCGCTTATCAGCCCCGGCAAGGATTTGTCCAGGGCATGTGGCGTTTCTGAGGGCTATCCCGTGATCCGCCGCCTATTCGGCAGACTGGCATTTCTCATCGCGCTCAACCTGGGCGCGGGCCCGGCATGGACTGCCGAGCCGCCGGGGGAATACCAGATCAAGGCTGCCTACCTGCTCAACTTTGCCCGCTACGTGGAATGGCCCGCTGTGCGTCTGCCGACCGGGGCTCCGCTGCGCCTGTGCGTGCTCGGTCGGGATCCCTTCGGTGGAGCGCTGATCGGCCTTGAAGGGCGCCAGGTCAATGGCCACGAAATGCGCCTGCGCCAGATCGAAGGCGTCGACCAGGCCGGCGACTGCCACCTGGTTTTCATCGCCGATTCGGAGGAGCGCCGCCTCGGCCTGCTGCTGCGCGGGCTGGCCGGCAAGGGTGTGCTGTCGGTGAGCGACACCGACGGTTTTGCGGAGGCCGGCGGCAGCATCGGGCTGGTCGTCGAGGACGGGCGGGTGCGCTTCGACATCAATCAGGCGGCCCTCCAGCGGGACGGCCTGAGGGCCAGTTCCCAGTTGCTGCGCCTGGGGCGCAACGTGCTGGGCGTGAGGGGGTTCTGAGTGCGATCGATACAGAATCTGCCCATCGGCCGGAAGCTTGGCATCGTGGCCCGCCTGAGCGTGCTGATCGCGCTGGGCGTGGCGGTGCTGACCATCTTCATGACCGAGGTGATAAACGAGATCCGGCGGGCCGACGAGGACGGCCGGGTGCTCTCGGAAATTGTCGCCGACAGCGCCATTCCACCGCTGCGCTTTGATGACGCCCGGGTGGCTGCGTCGCTGCTGGCGGCCTTGCGTCACCACGAAAGGGTGGCCAAGGCGCTGCTGTTCCGCCAGGACGGGTCGGTGTTCGCCGCCTATCCGCCACAGGCCGGAGACGACGTGCCCTACGTCGCCTGGCTGAAGACCCAGGCCGAGGGCAGCGGGGCCCGGTGGAGCGGGCTGACCCTGCTCGTCAGCAAGCGTCTGGTCAGCGATGGCGAGGAGCTGGGAAGCCTGATTATCGAGTTCGAGCTCCGGCCGATCGTCGGGCGCCTGATCCTGTGGCTCGGCTTTGCGCTGCTCGGGTTGGTCGCGGCGCTGGTCGTGGCGGGCCTGTTCACCCGGCGCATGCAGGGGATGATCGTCGGGCCGCTGCAAAAGCTGGCCGACGTGGTGCGCGAGGTGGGCACTCGCAAGCGCTATGACCTGCGTGCCCCGGCCGGTTACGCCGACGAGGTGGGCGAGCTGATCACCGGATTCAACGGCATGCTGGCCGAAATCGGCACCCGCGACCGGGAGCTGACGCAGCACCGTGAACACCTCGCATCCGAGGTGGCCGCCCGCACCGCCGAACTGCGTGCGGCGATGGAGCAGGCCGAAGCGGCCAACCGCGCCAAGTCCCAGTTTCTGGCCAACATGAGCCATGAAATCCGCACGCCGATGAACGGCGTCATGGGCATGATCGGGTTGCTGAGGCAGACTGCGCTCGGCGAGCGCCAGGCTTTCTTTGTTGATATGCTCGATGATTCGGCGCGCGCGCTTCTGGAGATCATCAACGACGTGCTCGACGTTTCAAAAATCGAAGCCGGGCGGCTGGAGCTCGAGCTTCTGCCGTTTTCCTTGCGGGATACCATCGACCTGGTGGCCACCCTGTTTGCCACCTCGGCCCACGAGCGCGGCCTGCAGCTCTACCTGTACGTCGACCCGCTGGTGCCGGCCCGTGCGACAGGTGACGCGCTGCGCGTTCGGCAGGTGTTCAACAACCTCGTCTCCAACGCCCAGAAATTCACCGAGCACGGCGAGATCGCCATTGTTGTGACGCGGGCGCCCTGTTCCGCTGAGGGACGCCTGCGGATACGGGTCGAGGTTCGGGATACCGGCATCGGGGTGCCGCGGGAAGCCGGCGCCCGCTTGTTCCAGTCCTTCTCGCAGGCCGACAACTCGATGGCGCGGCGCTTTGGCGGCACCGGGCTGGGGCTGGCCATTGCCCGCCAGTTGGTCGAGCAGATGAACGGCGAGATCGACTATCTCTCCGAGCCCGGTCTCGGCTCCTGTTTCTGGGTCGAGTTCGAACTGGGCCAGTACACCTCCGCAGCCGCGCCTCTCCCGCCGCTCGCCGGCTGTGCGGCCCTGATTGCCGTGGGTGACTCCCGCGCACGCGATGCGCTGGTTGCTCAACTGGAGTTTCTGGGCTGCCGAACCGAGCTGGCCTACGATTCTCCGGCGGTCGACGAAATGCTGGCCTCCGGCGCCCGCTTCGACTGGGTGGTCGTCGATGCCGCTTTCGATGCACTCGGCGGCTGCCGCCTGCTCACGGATCTGCGGGCCCGGCCGGCCCGGCCGCTGCTGGCGGCGATTGTCGGTGCCGGCCACGACGAAGCCGACGCGATGCGGGCCGCGGGCGCCGAGCTGATCCTGCCGCGCCCGCTGAGCGGCACCGAGATCCGTCGTTTCCTGGTCCGGGAAGTGCCGGCCGCCGCGCCCGATCCGGCGGTGCATAGCCTGGCTGCCCATGTGCTGGTTGTCGAGGATCACCCGGTGAACCGCGAGGTGGCGGGCGCGGTGCTCGAATCCATCGGTTGCCGCGTGTCGCTGGCCGACGACGGGAGTCAGGCCGTGGAGGCCTGTCGTGACGGGCGCTTCGACCTGATCCTGATGGATATCCAGATGCCAAACATGGACGGGCGCGAGGCGACCCGCGTGATCCGGGCCGACGAGGCCGCGCGCGGCTTGCCGCGCATGCCGATCATTGCCCTGACCGCCAACGCCCTCTCCGAAGACCGCGAGGCCTGCCTGGCTGCCGGCATGGATGATTACCTGGTCAAGCCGGTGTCCGGCGAGCAGCTGTGGGCCGTCCTGAGCCGCTGGCTGCCCGACGTGCAGCCCGCCGATCCGCCAGGTGCTTTGCCGCCGCCCGGGCCGCTGCCGGCACCCGCCGCGAGTGTCGGCAGCCCGGTCGAGGCCGCACTCGACGTAGCCGTGCTACTGGGCTTGCCGGGCGTGAACGGGCAGCGTGAGTCGCCGATGTTGCAGCGTTTGGTGGCACTCTTCGTCACCGAGACGGTGCGCAATGTCCGCAGCCTGCAAAGACTGATTGCGACGGGCGACAAGGACGGGGTGAAGGCCCTGGCCCACAAGATGAAATCCGGTTGCTTTGCGATCGGCGCGCTGCGGCTGGCTGCCCTGGCGCGGGCCCTGGACGAACGGATGAAGAGCGGTGCCGCGCCGACTCCCGCCGAGGCGGCCGGGTTTGCCGATGCCTGGGAGGGCTGCCGGCAGGCGCTCCTCGACGAAGGATTGATCAGCATGGAAGCTTTGAGCCGGGTGGAAGGCCCTATGGAACAATGACCGGAAGCCACAACAACACTCGCGTCCTCATCGTTGATGATGATCCGCTGACCCGCATGATGGCCGTCGAGGCCCTGCGCGAAGGCGGCTACAGCACCATCGAAGCCGAAAACGGCGTGCAGGCCCTGGCCGCTTTCAAGGCCGAGCATCCCGATCTGGTGTTGCTCGACGTGATGATGCCGGGGCTCAGTGGTTTCGAGGTCTGCCGCCGCTTGCGCGCCACGCCGGCCGGCGAGCTGGTGCCGGTGATCATGCTCACGGGCCTGGAAGACAGCGAATCGGTCGAGGAGGCTTTTCACGTCGGCGCCACCGATTTCATCTCCAAGCCGATCAACTGGACCCTGCTGCGCTTTCGCATCCGTTACGTGCTGCGCTCGGCCCAGGTCATGAAGGAGCTGGTGCGCAGCAAGGACAACCTCTCCAGCGCCCAGCGCATTGCCCGCCTGGGCAGCTGGGAATGGTTCGTGCCGGCCGACGACGCCCAGCGTTCGTCCCAGTATTACCGTTTGTTCGGCCAGCATGCCGACACCTTCGGCGAGGGCATGGAGGCTCTGGTCGCCCACGTCTACGAGCCCGACCGGGCCATGGTTCAGGCCGCCCTGGAGGGCGCCCGCCAGGGCATTGGCTACCAGCTCACCTACCGGGTGGTGTGGCCCGACGGCAGCGTGAGAACGCTGCTGGAAACCGCCGAGCGAGCCGACGACCTGGCGGCGGAATCGCTGGATGGGCTGGTCATGGAGGGCAGCGCCCAGGACATCACCGAGCAGGTGGAAACCCAGCGGCGGATTCGCCAGCTGGCCTATTTCGATCCGCTTACCGGGCTGCCCAACCGCGAGTTCTTCCGCGAGGGGCTGCTGGCCGCCACGGCCCGCTGCCTGCGCAACGACAGCCGCTGCGCCGTGATGGTGGTGGATATCGACCGCTTTGCGCGCATCAACGACAGCCTCGGCCCCGAGCGCGGAGACCAGGTGCTGCAGGTCATCGGTCATCGTCTGCGCGACAGCATGGGCGATCGCACCCCGGCCGAGCCGGCAGGCGGCGGCGGGTTGCCGCGCCTCAAGGTGGCACGCATGGCGGCCGACGAGTTCGGCATTCTGGTGACTGACGTGGGGCCGGTGGAGGAGGTGCTGGCCATCGCCCACAAGCTGGTGCAGGTGGTGTGCGCACCGATCCGCGTGCCGGGCCAGGAGATCACCCTGTCGGCCCGGGTGGGCGTGGCGCTGATGCCCGATCACGGAACCGACGCGGATGCGCTGCTGAAGGCCGCCGAAACCGCCCTCAACCGGGCCAAGCGGATTACCCGCGACCAGGTGGCGCTGTTTTCCGAAGAGATGAAGGTGGCCGCCTTCCTGCGCTTTACGCTGGAAGGCGATCTGCGCCGGGCCATCGGCGAGGACGAGCTGAAGGTGCTCTATCAGCCCATCGTCGATGTGAACCGCCGCGAGATCGTCAAGGCCGAGGCGCTGGTGCGCTGGCCGCACATGTCGCGCGGGCCGGTGCCGCCGCCGGAGTTCATTTCGCTGGCCGAGGAAACCGGCATGATCGTGCCGCTCACGCGGGCCGTGATGGAGCGCGTGTGCAACGACATCGTCGAGCTGGGCGATGCCTTGCCGGCGGATTTCCGGGTCAGCATCAACCTGTCGGGCGTGAACTTCATGGATCCGCAGCTCATTCCCACCGTGCGCGCGGTGCTGGAAGGGGCGGGCTTGCCGGCCTCGCGCATCGAGTTCGAGCTGACCGAAACGGTGCTCATGCGCGATCTCGATTACGCCACGACCATCCTGGCCCAGTTGCGCGAGATGGGCATCCGGGTGGCGGTGGATGATTTCGGCACCGGTTATTCGTCGCTGGCCTATCTGCGCCGGCTGGCGGTGGATACGCTGAAGATCGACCGGTCGTTTGTCGGCGAACTGGTCGACGGGCAGGGCGTGGCCATCGTCAGGGCGGTCATCGGGCTAGCCCACAGCCTGGGGCTGGAGGTGGTCGCCGAAGGCGTCGAGACCGTTGCCCAGCTGGAAACCCTGCGCGATCAGGGCTGTCACCTGATCCAGGGCTATCTGTTTGCCCGCCCCATGTCGAGCCGGGCGCTTGCCCAGTCGCTGGTCAGCGCCAGCATCTTGCCGATGGGCCGGCCGGTCTGAGGCGGCGGGGCTTGCCGGCCCCGCTCCACACCCTCTACGTTTTTACCTCCTGCGGACGAATGGCGATGCTGAGGCGGATGCCTTCCGAGGCCTCCAGTTCGCGCAGCTGGCGGATCAGGTTTTCGTCGAGCACGAAGTCCGCCGCCAGCAGCATGACGCCGTCGCGGGTCAGGAGATCGCGCGCCAGGACCATGCCCGGCTTGAGGGACGAGGGATTGTGTTCATTGGTGGCACCCGGAGTCGTGTCAGGCCCCCCCATCACCTCCATGAAAGCGTCCACCACATTCGGGCAGTAGCGCTTGCCGCGGTTCTGCTGCATGAAGGTGACGGCCTCCTCGGGCTTGAACCGGCGCGGCGAGAGCGAGCCGATCTGCAGCCCGTCGAAATCGTTGGCGACGGCGATGATCCGGGCGCCGTAAGGAATCGCGAGGCCCGAGAGGCGGTCGGGGTAGCCCTGGCCGTCCCAGCGCTCGTGGTGGCTGCGCACGAAGGTGCCGGCCTGGCGCAGGTTTTCGAGGCCCATCAGGGCGGCCTGTCCGGTGATCGGGTGTTTGCGCAGCAGGCCCAGTTCGTCGCCGCTCATGTGGGACACCGGCTTGCCGAGCAGTTCGTCGGGCAGGCCGATCTTGCCGACGTCGTGGAGCAGGCCGGCGAGCATCACGTCCTGCACGTCGCCGGGGGTGAAGCCCAGTTTGACGGCGATCTTGCGGGCCAGGTCGGCAACGCGCCTCGAATGGCCGGCGCTGGCGCCTTCGCGCAGTTCGATGAGGTTGGCGAAGACGCGGATCGAGGTCAGGAAGTGCTGCTTGAGTTTCTCGTGGGCCGCCTTGAGTTCGCTGGTGCGCGCCTCGACCTTGTGTTCGAGGCTGGCGTTGAGGCTCTTCAGTTCTTCGTTCTGGCGCAGCGTCAGGGCTTCCAGGCGGGCCTTCTCGCGCAGCAGGGCCTGGCGTTCGAGCGCTTCGCGCACGGTGAGCAGCACGTCCTGGTCGTTCCAGGGTTTGGCGATGTAGCGGGCGATCTGCCCCGAGTTGATCGCGGCGATGGTGGAGTCCATGTCGGCGTAGCCGGTGAGCAGCAGGCGCACGGTGTCGGGATAGCGCTTGCGGGCTTCGGCGAGGAATGTGGCGCCGTCCATGCCGGGCATGCGCATGTCGGAAATGATCAGGTCCACGTGTTCGCCGGCGAGCGCTTCGAGGCCTTCGACGCCGCCGCCGGCCACCAGTACCTTGTAGCCGTGGGGGCGGAAAAGGCGCCGCAGGGACGACAGGATGTTGGCTTCGTCGTCGACGCAGAGAATGGTGAAGGCCTGGGTGCTGGCGGTGGGCGGGGAGGGGGTCATGGGGCTTCTCCGGGGTCGGCCGGGTGCTGCACGGGCAGGGTGATTCGGAAGGTGGTGCCGGCGCCCGGCGTGCTGCTTGCCGTGATGTTGCCGTGGTGCTTTTGCACGATACCGTATGAAAGGGCGAGGCCGAGGCCGGTGCCCTTGCCGATCGGCTTGGTGGTGAAAAACGGGTCGAAGATGCGGTCGATGAGGTCGGCGGGAATGCCCTGGCCGTTGTCGTCGATCTCGATCCACACCGTGTCGCCGGCGCTGCCGGTGCGCACCCGGATGGTGCCGCGGCGCTCGTCCGGCATGGCCTGGGCGGCGTTCACGAAGAGGTTCATGAACACCTGGTTGAGTTGCGAGGGCAGGCATTCGACGAGGGGCAGTTCGCCGTATTCGCGCACCACATCGGCCTTGTACTTGATTTCGTTGCTGGCGATGTTGAGGGTGCTGTCGAGGCCGGCGTGGAGATCGGCGGGCTGCCAGTCCTCCCGGCTGGAATCGGTGCGGGAGAAGTCGCGCAGATCCTGCACGATCTTGCGCACGCGGCCGGTGCCTTCCTCGGATTCACTGATGAGCTGGCCGATGTCGTCGCGCAGGTAGGCAAAATCGGCGCGCTCCTTGGCGGCGGCGATGGCCTCGCGGGCGGCGGGCGGGAGATCGGCCTCGCACTTTTCGTAGGTGTCGAATACGTCGAGCAGCTGGGCCATGTAGCCCTTGAGGCTGCGGATGTTGGAATTGACGTAGCCGATCGGGTTGTTGATTTCGTGGGCGACGCCGGCGGCGAGCTGGCCGATCGAGGCGAGCTTTTCGGACTGAATGAGTTGCTGGTGGGTTTCCTGCAGGCGGCAGTTGAGTTCGGTGAGTTCGGCGTAGCGCTTGAGCAGTTCGGCCTCGGCGGTTTCCCGGCGGTCGATGTCCTCTTCCAGCGTGGCCTTGGCGTGGCTGAGTTCGCTGGTGCGCTGGGCCACCGTGGCTTCGAGTTCGGCCTGCATCTTGCGTAGCGCGTTTTCGGCGTGCTTGCGTTCGGTGATGTCCTGCAGGGTTTCGATGGCGCCGATCACCTCGCCGGTGTCGTTGCGCAGCGGCGCGGCGGTGGCGTAGAGCCAGCGGCCGTGGGTGCCCAGGTGCGGGAAGTGGCTTTCGGCCTCGTAGGCGTTGTCGATCACCGTCGAGCGGCGCAGGTTTTGCGTGCCGTAGAGTTCGATCATCTCGTCGATGGTGCCCGAGACGATCAGGTCGGCGAGGATGGGGCGCTCGCTTTCGTAAAAGGCGCGCCACTGCTCGCGGGTGCCGACCATGCTGTCGGCGCTGATGCCGACCACCTGCGCGCAGGCCCGGCTCCAGTGGGTGACCACGTGGCGGGCGTCGATGACGAGGGTGGGCACCGGGCCGCTTTCGATGATCTGGGCGAGCAGTTGCCGGGCGTGCAACTGGTCGGCTTCGGCACGCATCCTGTCGGTGATGTCGAGGATGCTGCAAAAAATGGTGGGTGCGTCGGCGATGATCTGGTCGGAAACGGACATCTCCACCCAGCGGGTGTCTCCGCTGCGGGTAAGGATGACGGTTTCGTCCAGGGTGGTGGGTAGCGGGCTGTCCAGACGGCCAGAGTCGCGCTCGCGAAGGCGGTCGCAGTCCGGCGGCGGAAAGAGGGTCCAGAAGTCCATGTCCGCCAGTTCTTCCGGCGCGTAGCCGCTCAGGCGTGACAGGGCGTCGTTGGCGAACAGGATCTTGTCGCCCCGGTGCAGCATCACGGCGGAGGTGAGGGCATTGACGAGGGGGAAAAGTTGCGAGGGAAGCGCAAAGACGTCGTCGTTCATGGGGTCAGCCCAGCAGCAGGCGATAGCTTTCGAAGCGGGTCTGGGTGTCCGCCAGCACCTCGGTGAGGCCCTGCCAGTCGAGGCCGAGGGCGTCGATCGTTGCGGGGTGCAGGCTGGGCATCAGGGTGTCCTCGGCCTCTTCGAAATCGAGGGCCTTGGAAATGGCATCGGCGTAATGGATGATCGGCGCGAGCCCGCCGGGCGCGCCGAGTTCGGGCCGGTGGTGGTAGGCCAGGGCATCGATGATTTCTTCGGGGAGATGCCAGCGGAGGGTGAGGGCCGCGCCGACCGCGGTGTGATCGAAGCCGAAGATTTCGAGTTCGAGTTCGCGCAGGCTGCAGTCCCGCTCGCGTGCAATCGCGAGGGCGCGGGCAAACTGCGCGGGATAAACGCTGACCATCGCCAGGCGGCCGATGTCATGGAGCAGGCCGGCGACAAACAGACTTTCGGACGGGCGGCCGAGGCGCTGGGCGAGGGACTGGGCGGCGACCGCCGTGCCCATCACGTGGCGCCAGAAACGATTGGGGTCGAAGCCCGCGCAATGGCCGCCGGGCAGCCCGGTGACCACCGCCGCGGCCAGCACCAGCGAGCGCACGGCCGAAAAGCCCAGCACCACGACGGCATCGTGGATCGAGCCGACGCGGCTTTGCAGGCCGTAGAAGGGTGAGTTGGCGACCCGCAGCACACGCGCCGCAATGGCTTGGTCCTGGGCGATGCGCCGGGCCAGGGCGGCCACGTCGGGGTCGCCGCCGGAGAGGGTGTTCAGAAGCTCCAGCGCCACGGCCGGCAGGGCCGGCAACCGCTGGATGCGGGCGAGCATGTCTCGGAGTGTGGGCTGCTCGCTCACTTGAGTTGCTCCTGGCGAAAGGCGAGCACGGCGTGGAGCAGGGCCTGGGAGCCGGGGTCGTCCACGGTGTGGCGGAATATATGCATGACCCGCGCCCGCACTTCTTCGCGCTTTCTGGCGATGTCGACCGGCTCGGCCGGCGCGCTGATGGTCAGCGTGGCAATGCCGCGCCGGCGCAGGCTCTCGAGATGGCTTTCGGTGAGGGCGAGTGCGGCGGGCAGGAGCACGTTGCCGCCGGCATCCAGCACCGGGGCAGCGAGAAGCATGCCGGGAAGGGTTTCGGCCAGTGGCAGCGTGCGGGTTTCGCTCATGGCGTGATCGTCCGGCTGGTGAAGCTCAGCAGGGTACCGCGAACGTCTCCGTGGCTGCCAAGCGGGTGGGCCTCAACGCGCACGCTGCGGCCGTGCAGGTCAAGGTCGGCGTGTTGTTCGCCGGCGTTGAGGAGCAGGGTGCAGGAGGCCGGCAGCACTTCTTCGGCGCCCAGGCCGAGCAGCGGCGCCTGCTGGGCAAACAGCCTTTCGGCGGCGGCGTTGGCCAGCGCGATCATGCCGCCCGAATCGATGCCGAGCAGCGGCACGGGCAGCACGGCAAGGGCTTCGTGGGTCATGCTGAGGGCGGCCTCTTCCATGCCGAGCTTGCGCTCCCGGTCGGCCAGCACGGTCTTGAGTTGTGCGTTGATGCGTTCCAGCGCGTCGTTGGCACCGGCCAGCTCGGCGCTCAGGCGCCGGTTTTCATCGCTGAGCAGCTTGCGCTGGAAGGCTTCGTTGATGTTGGCGCGCAGCATCGCGTCGTCCCACGGCTTGGTGAGGAACTTGTAGATGTCGCCTTCGTTGATCGCGTCGGTGACCGACTGCAGGTCGGTGTAGCCGGAGAGCACCATGCGCACCGAATCCGGGTCCATCTGCTTGGCCTTCTGCAGAAACTCGACGCCGGTCATGCCGGGCATGCGCTGGTCGGAGACGATGACGTCCACCGGCTGGGTGGCCATCAGCTCGAGCCCGGCCTTGCCGCCGGTGGCCGTGAGGATGGTGTAGCCGTCGCGGCGCAGCAGGCGGCGCAGGGACGACAGGATGTTTTCCTCGTCATCCACCAGCAGCAGCGTCCGTTCGGGCCGCGGGCCGCGCAGCAGGGCCGGGTCGAGGCGCCGGTCGGTGGCGAGGAGGGCTTCGAAGTGGCCGGCCGGCTCGGGGTTTCCGAAGAGCGGGCCGAGGATCAGGTCGCAGCCGAGGGCCACCATCGTCGAGGCGCTGTGGGCGGAGTCGACGCCCTTGGCGCTGACCACCAGCCTGAGCGTGTGGGCGCGGGTGACCAGTGCCCGCACGATGGCGATGCCTTCCGGGTCGGCCACCACGTCCTGCACGAGGTGCGCGGGCACCTCCAGGCTGTCCAGCGGCAGGCGCCTGATCCAGGCCAGGCGGGCGAGGGCCGGGCTGGCGGCGCTGAGGGTGAAGCGTATGCCGCAATTCTTCAGGTGCCGGAGGGCGGCGGTGCTGGCGTCGGAAACCCGTTCGTCGGTGCTGATGCAGATTTCAAGGCATTGGGGCTCGAATTGCGTTTCGAGCAATATGGCGTTCAGCGCCACTGCGAAGGCGGGCTCGCAGAGGGTGCCGATCCGGGCGCCGAATACCAGCACGAGCGGCTGGCTGTGCGTCCGTGACCACGCCGCAAGCTGTGCGCAGGCTGCGCGCAGCGGCGCCAGGGCCGCCCCGGTAGGCGAATCCAGTACGAACTTTTCAGGCCCGTCGGGGCGGCCGATGTACAGCTTCGCGCCAGCCAGTTCGCCGTTGCGGCAGTCGAAGCGCGGCTGGTAAAGAAGCGGGCCCGTCGGTACGGGCGCGTTGGCCTGGCTGTGCATCTACTCTCCAATTCCGGTGGCCGGTGCGGCTGGCGGGGCCTGTGCGCACCGTCCGTTGCCACTTTGGCCCTGCTCGAAGCCTATCG
The DNA here is from genome assembly GCF_030157465.1 of Zoogloea sp. Classification (GTDB taxonomy): domain Bacteria; phylum Pseudomonadota; class Gammaproteobacteria; order Burkholderiales; family Rhodocyclaceae; genus Zoogloea. Next base: position 26,343 of record NZ_JAOAUU010000012.1, on the reverse strand, counting down.
GCGGGAGAGGCTTGTCCTTTAGGGATTGTTGCGGTCGGGCAGCGGCGGGGCGGGCAGAGTAAAATGCGGCCCCATGTCCGATAACGCCCACCACTTTCCCGTCCTCGCCTTCGTCGCCATCGGTATCGGTGCCGCGCTGGGCGCCTGGCTGCGCTGGTGGCTGGGGCTGCGGCTCAACCCGCTGCTGGCTCATCTGCCCCTTGGTACCCTTGGGGCGAACCTGCTGGGCGGCTACCTGATCGGCGTGGCGGTGGCCTTTTTTGCGACGCGTCCCGAGATTCCGCCGGAAGTCCGGCTGTTTGTCGTGACCGGCTTTCTGGGCGGCCTGACCACCTTTTCGTCCTTCTCGGCCGAGGTCGTGCATCTGATCAACACCGCCCGCTACGCCTGGGCAGCCGGGGCGGCCGCAGTGCACCTCGGCGGTTCGCTGGGCATGACCGCGCTGGGCATGTGGACTGTCCACAGCCTGCGCGCCTGATTTTTCTCCCGTTTTCTTCGCAGTAATCCCGATGGCTTCTCCGCACGACCGGCGTGATCGCAACGATCCCCAAGACCCTTACCTCCTGCTCGAACAGTGCCTGTCGGCCGATCGTGCCGGCCTCTACCGCGATTTGCGCCGGTTGCCCAAGCGCCCGCGTGCGCTGGCGGAGCTGCCGGAAGCCCTGCGCCTGCGCATTGCCGATTCCGCGGCGAAGCTCATCGCCCGTGCCGAAGCTCGGCCGCGGCCGGATTTTCCGCCCGATCTGCCGGTCAACCAGCGCCGGGACGAAATCGCGGCGGCCATCCGCGACAACCAGGTGGTCATCGTTTGCGGTGAAACCGGCTCGGGCAAAACCACCCAGCTGCCCAAGATCTGCCTTGATCTGGGCCGTGGCGTCGCCGGCCTGATCGGCCACACCCAGCCGCGGCGGATCGCCGCCCGTGCCACCGCCACCCGCATCGCCCAGGAGCTGAAAACCGAACTCGGCACGGCGGTGGGCTTCAAGATCCGCTTTACCGATCGCGCCGGCCCGCAAACCTACGTCAAGCTGATGACCGACGGCATCCTGCTGGCCGAAACCCAGGGCGACCCGCTGCTGTCGGCCTACGACACGCTGATCATCGACGAAGCCCACGAGCGCAGCCTCAACATCGACTTCTTGCTGGGCTACCTGCGCCAGCTGCTCGCCAAGCGGCCGGATCTGAAGGTGATCGTCACTTCCGCCACGCTGGACGCCGAGCGCTTTGCGCGCCATTTCGGCACCGCCGAAAAGCCCGCGCCGGTGATCGAAGTCTCGGGCCGGCTCTACCCCATCGAGATGCGCTACCGCCCGGTGGAGCGCGCCGAGCCGCCCGCGGGCGCGCCCACGCCGCGCCAGGACAGTCGGGGCCCCGACCGCGATCTTTACGACGCGCTGGTGGATGCGGTCGATGAAGCCCACCGCAGCGGCCCCGGCGACGTGCTGGTGTTCTTGCCCGGCGAGCGCGAAATCCGCGAAGCCGCCGAAGCCCTGCGCAAGGCCCATCACGCCGCCGGAACCGAGGTGCTGGCGCTGTTCGCCCGCCAGTCGGCCGCCGATCAGGCGCGGGTTTTCGCCCCGTCGAAGGGCCGCCGCGTGGTGCTGGCCACCAACGTGGCCGAAACCTCGCTCACCGTGCCCGGCATTCGCTACGTGGTCGATACGGGCCTGGCGCGGCTCAAGCGTTATTCCCACCGCAACAAGGTGGAGCAGTTGCAGATCGAGAAGATCGCCCAGTCGGCGGCCCGCCAGCGCGCCGGCCGTTGCGGCCGGGTGAGCGATGGCGTGTGCTTCCGGCTCTACGACGAGGACGACTTCAACAAGCGCCCGGAGCACACCGACCCGGAAATCCTGCGCTCGTCGCTGGCCGGCGTGATCCTGCGCATGAAGTCGCTCAAGCTCGGCGAAGTGGCCGACTTCCCCTTCATCGACGCGCCGCTGCCGCGCATGGTGGCCGACGGCTACCAGCTGCTGGCCGAGCTCGGCGCGGTCGATGAGGTGGAAGGCGCCACGGCGATGAGCCTCACGCCGATTGGCCGCGAACTCGCCCGCCTGCCCCTCGACCCGAAGATCGGCCGCATGATTCTTGCCGCGCGTGACCGGGGCAGCCTGTCCGAAGTGCTGGTGATTGCCGCCGCGCTGTCGACGCAGGACCCGCGGGAGCGCCCGCCCGAACGCCAGGCCGCCGCCGACCAGGCTCACGCCCGCTTTCGCGGCCCGGAAGAAGAGCAGAAATCCGAGTTTCTGTGGTTCTGGAATCTCTGGCGGGCCTGGGAGGAAGTCCAGCGCCACGAAACATCGAGCAAACAGAAGGCCTGGTGCAAGACGCACTTCCTGTCGTGGCTGCGCCTGCGCGAATGGCGCGACGTGTATGCCCAGCTGCACGTGCTGTGCGCCGAGCACGGCTGGAAGGAAAACGACAAACCGGCCGCTTTCGAGGCCATCCACAAGGCGCTGCTCACCGGCCTGATGGGCCACGTGGGCTGCAAGATCGAAGACGCCACCGGCCCGGCCGCCGGCAGTTACCTGGGCGCCCGCGGCATCAAGTTCTGGCCGCATCCGGGCTCCAGCATCGCCAAAAAGGCCGGCAAGTGGATCATGTGCGCCGAACTGGTGGATACGTCCCGGCTGTTCGGCCGCTGCCTTGCCCGCATCGAGCCGGAATGGCTGGAGGATGTGGGCGGGCACCTGCTCAAGCGGCAGGTCTCCGAGCCGCACTGGTCCAAGGCCAGCGGCGCCGTGCGGGCCTGGGAGCGGGGCACGCTGTACGGGCTCACGGTGTATCCGCGCCGCGGCGTGAGCTACCGTGAGATCGACCCCGATTTGTGCCGCGAACTGTTCATCCGTGAAGGCCTGGTGCAGGGCGAGATTGCCGAAGGCCCGGCCCGCGGCATGGCCTTTCTGGCCCATAACCGGCGGCTGGTGGCCGAAATCGAGCGGCTGGAGCACAAATCCCGCCGGCCCGACGTGCTGGTGGATGAAGAGCTGATCTACGCTTTTTACGATGCCAAGCTGCCGCCCGAAGTGCTCGATGTGGCCAGCTTCGAGGCGTGGCGCAAGGACGCCGAAAAGGCCGCGCCCAAAACCCTGCAGCTGACCCGCGACCAGCTGATGCGCCACGACGCGGAAGGCATCACCACCGATCGTTTTCCGTCCAGCTTCGAAGTGCTGGGCCAGAAGCTCAAGCTGGCCTACCTGCACGCGCCGGGCGAATCCGACGACGGCGTGACGCTGACCGTTCCGCTGGCCATGCTCAACCAGATTCCGGCCAACCGCTGTGAATGGCTGGTGCCCGGCCTGCTGGAAGAGAAGGTTGTCGCGCTGCTCAAGACCGTGCCGCCCAGGCACCGCCACCGCCTGCAGCCAATGAGCGAGAGCGCCGCCGATTTCATGACGAAATTCGAAGCGGGCGAGTTCGATCCGGACGATCCGCTGATCAAGGCGCTGCAGCGCTTTGTGGAAGTGCGGGTGTCGCTCAAGCTGCCGATGGAGAGCTTCCGGGCCGAAAATCTCAACCCGCACTGCTTCATGAACTTCCGCGTGCAGGACGAGCATGGCCGCGTGCTGGGCCAGTCGCGCAATCTGGCCGAGCTGCGGGCGCGCTTCCGCGACCAGGTGGCGGCGCGCTTTCAGGCCGCCAAGATCGTTCCGGCCGAAGCGCCTGCGCCCAAAAAAGGCGCGCCGGAGGGCAAGGCCGCTGCCAGGGCGCCCGAAGCGCCGGCCGCCCAGCTGGGCGGCTTTACGGGCTGGACTTTCGGGGCCCTGCCGGAGCTGCTGGAGGTGAAGGTCGCCGGCCGCGAGATCGTGGGTTTTCCCGCGCTGCACGACGACGGCGCCAGCGTTTCGCTGCGCCCCTACGACACGCCGGAAGAGGCGGCCAGGGTGCATCGGGGCGGCCTCGCGCGCTTGTTTGCGCTGGAGCTGTCGGCCCAGGTCAAGTCCATCGAGAAGCTGCCGGGCATCCGCGATCTGGCGCTCGCTTTCATCAACTACGGCACCGAGGCCGAACTCAAGGCCCAGCTGGTGACCGCCACGCTGGAGCGCTGCTGCCTGCTCGAACCCCTGCCCACCGACGCCGATGCCTTTGCCAGACGTTGCCAGGAGGCCAAGCCGCGCATCACGCTGGTGGCCCAGGAGCTGATGCGCCTCACCGGCCAGTTGATCACCGAGCACGCGCTGATGGTCAAGCGCGTCGCCGGCCTCAAGACCTTCCCCGACGTGGTGGCCGACATCAACGCCCAGGCGGCCAGGCTGATGCCGAAGAACTTCCTGGTGGCGCTGCCCTACGAGCGCATTGCGCAGATTCCGCGTTATCTCAAGGGCGTGACGGTGCGCATCGACAAGCTGCGCACCAACCCCGCTCGCGATGCCCAGCTCATGGCAGACTGGAAGAGCCTCGCCCAGCCCTTCGAGCGCGAATGGCTCGCCAAGGCCAAGGCCGGCGTCACCGACCCGCAACTGGAGGAATTCCGCTGGCTTCTCGAAGAACTGCGCGTAGGCTTGTTTGCGCAGGAGCTGAGAACGCCGATGCCGGTCTCGGTGAAACGCCTGCAAAAAATCTGGGACAGCCGGCCGAGGTAGCGCAGCCTGCGTTGCCCGCCATTCAAGGAGCGATTCGCATGAGCAGCATTCCAACCCTTTCCGGCGGGCATGAGGTCGATCCGTCGCTGGTGCGCTGGACCCACGTCATCTACGGCCTGCACGCCATCGCGGTGGTGATCGGCGTCACGTCGTCGGCGGCCACGGTGGTGGGCGGTTTCGTTTTTGGCTTTCCGTCGCTGGTTGCGGTGGTGCTCAATTACATCAAGCGCCGCGAAGTGGCCGGCACCTGGCTGGAAAGCCATTTTCGCTGGCAGATCCGCACCTTCTGGTTCACCTGGCTGTGGCTGCTGATCGCCGGGCTGGTGATGCTCACCATCATCGGCATCCCCATCGCCGCGTGGCTGATGATCCCCGGACTCGGCCTGTGGGTTGGCTACCGGGTGGTGCGCGGCTGGCTGGCGCTGCAGGGCAGCCGGCCGGTGGGCGCCTGACGCGCCTTCGGCTTATCCCCGCTGGCCGTGGTCAAGCCTGTGGGTAAGCTGTGGGGTGAGGGCCGAGGCGCCTGATCCGTAAGGGTTTTTGTGCGCCGCCTCATTTTTGGGCAGTGGCTCCGGGTTGCGCCGGATTGGCGTGTTATATCGGTAATAATCCTGCCCTTTCCTCTTTTTCACGGGTGCGCCCATGAGCTATTCCTTTGATGTCACGGAACCCGATTTCGACGCCGCCGTCGTCGCCCGCTCCCACGAGGTGCCGGTGCTGGTGGATTTCTGGGCGCCCTGGTGCGGGCCGTGCCGCACGCTCAAGCCGATGCTCGAAAAACTGGCCGATGAATACGGCGGGCGCTTCGAGCTGGCCAAACTCAACTCCGACGAGGCGCAGGATGTGTCGGCCCGCTACGCGGTGCGCAGCATTCCCGCGGTAAAGCTGTTTGTCGGCGGCCAGGTGGTGGATGAATTCACCGGCGCGCTGCCCGAAGGCCAGGTGCGCGCTTTTCTCGAAGCCCACTTGCCGGACGAGGCCGAAGAGCTGCGCCGCACGGCGGCCGACATCGCCGATCCGTTGCAGCGGGCCGAGATGTTGCGCCAGGCCGAGCAGTTGTCCGGTGGCCGGCTGGAGATCGTGCTCGATCTTTGCGCTGCATTGCTCGATGCCAATCTCGTCGATTACGCCGCGGCAGGGCTGGATTCGGTTGAGCTGCGGCAGCGGGACGAGAACTGGCTCAAGCTGAAGGCCCGGCTGGATCTGGCCCAAGGCGCGGGTGAGGTGGACGAGGCGGCCCTTTGCGAGCGCATCGCGGCGGATCCGCAGGATTTCGAAGCGCGTCTGGCGCTGGCCGGGGCGCTGGCCCAGAAAAATGCGTGGCCCGAGGCTTTCGATGCGCTGCTCGAGGTGGTGTTGCGCGACAAGGCGGAGGCGCGTGCCACGGCGCGGGCGCGCCTGGTGGAGTGGTTTTCGCTGTGCCCGGATATGCGCGCGGTGATGAACGCGCGGCGGCAGTTGTCGATGTATCTGAATTAGAGCCGGGCGGCTTTTACGGCACAAAGCCGCTTCCCCGGAGTTCATCCAGGGAAACGGCTTTTGTTTGCCAGACGTGCATTCCGGGGGCACCGGGGGGGCAACCCCCATCTCTCCCCGGTTCAAGCCTACTGCTGGTCGCCGCTGCGCTTGCCCGCGTGCTCCCGGGCGAGGCGCTGCTGCACATCCATCGGGGCCGGTTCGTAGTGGCTGAAGGCGATGCTGCAACTGCCGTCGCCACCGCTGATGGACTTGAGGCGGGACTCGAAGCCGTCCATCTCGGCCATCGGGATCTGGCTGGTGATTTCGGTCCAGCCGGGTTGCGGGCTGTCGGTGCCGGTCACGCGGCCGCGGCGGCCCGAGAGTTCGGCGCTGATGCCGCCAAAGTGCTCGTCGGCGATGCGCACGGTGAGCGTGACCAGCGGCTCCAGCACGATCGGCCGGGCGCCCTGAACGGCTTCCTGAACGGCGTGGCGGGCGGCGGTGACGAAGGAGATTTCGTTGGAGTCGACGGCGTGATGCTTGCCGTCGAAAACCGTCACCTTCAGATCCTGCAGCGGAAAGCCGGCCATGACGCCTTCGGCGATGGCTTGGCGCACGCCCTTTTCGACGGCCGGCATGAAGTTGAAGGGAATCGTGCCGCCCTTCACCTCGTCGGCCAGGGCGAGGCCGGCGCCCCGTTCCAGGGTTTCGACGCGCAGCGCGACTTCGCCAAACTGGCCGGCGCCACCGCTCTGCTTTTTGTGGCGGTAGCGGGCTTCGGCGCTGCCGGCGATGGTTTCGCGGTAGGGGATTGCCGGCGGGCGGGTGCCGAGGCTGAGGTTCCAGCGGGTTTTGAGGGCGTCGAGGGCGACCTTGAGATGCACTTCGCCAAGGCCGCGGAGCACGGTTTCCTTGGCCTGGGCGTCGTGCTCGACGCTGAGGCAGGGGTCTTCGTCGAGGAGGCGGTGGAGGGCTTCGGAGAGCTTTTGCTCGTCACCGTGCTTTTCGGGCAGCAGTGCCAGACCGAAGACGGCCTGCGGGTAGCCGGGGGGCACCAGGTGGAAGTGGTCTTCGTCGTGGGAGTCGTGGAGCACGGCGTCGCGGTGGATGTCATCGACCCGCGCCACGGCGCAGATGTCGCCGGGAATGCCGATGTCGATCTCGGTCTGGTTCTTGCCCTGCACGCGCAGCAGGTGGCCGACCTTGAAGGGCTTGCGGGCGTCGCCGATGAACAGCTGGCTGTTGGGCGTGACGCTGCCCTGGTGGATGCGGAACAGGCCGAGCTTGCCGCGGAAGGGGTCGTTGCTGACCTGGAAGACGTGGGCGATGACGTGCTTGTCGGCGTCGGTGGTGGCGCTGACCGATTCGGCGGCGGGGCCTTCGCCCTTGAGGAATTGCGGCGGGTTGCCTTCGGTCGGGTCGGGCAGCAGGCGGCCCATGATGTCGAGCAGCTCGGTGATGCCGGCGCCGCTGCGGGCCGAGGTGAAGCACACGGGGATCAGGTGGCCTTCGCGCAGGGCTTGCTCAAAAGGGTCGTGGAGCTGTTCGGGCTGGAGGGATTCGCCCTGTTCGAGGTAGAGCGCCATGAGTTCTTCGTCCACCTCTACGACCTGATCGACGATGCGGTCGTGGGCGTCGCGCACGCTGGAGAAGGCCGCTGCGGCGGCGTAGTCGGGCTTGAAGAAGCAGTCGATGACGCCGGCGCCGCCGGCGGTGGGCAGGTTGATCGGCAGGCATTCCTTGCCGAAGCTGGCGGTGATGCGTTCCATCAGGGCGGCAAAATCCACGCCCGGTGCGTCGATGCGATTGACGACGAGCATGCGGCACTTGCCGGCCGCGGCGTCCATGGCCTTGCGGGTGACGGTTTCGACGCCGGCCGCGGCGTTGATGACGACGACGGCGGTTTCGACCGCGGGCAGCGTGGCCAGCGCACGGCCGAGAAAGTCGGGCAGGCCCGGGGTGTCGAGAACATTGACCCAGTGTTCGGCCCATTCGAGGTGGGCGAGGGCGCTGTTGAGGGAGTGACCGAAGGCTTTTTCTTGTGGGTCGTAGTCGCTGACGGTGTCGCCTTTTTCAACCGAACCGGCTGCACCGATGGCGCCGGCGGTGGCGAGGAGTTTTTCCAGCAGGGTGGTTTTGCCGCTGCCGGACTGGCCCAGCAGGCTGAGGTTGCGGATGTCGCTGACCGAGGTGGGTGTCATGCTTGCTCCCTGTGCTGTTTTATTGTCAAAGCCGAAAAGCGGGATGAAACAAAGTATCTGCCTGTGATTCTGCGAGAACAACGATCCAGGTCAACAAAGGCGCGCCGCCCGCTACCACTCCAGCCCGCGGCGCACCGGCGGGGCTGCGCCGATGCCACCGAGAGGGGGCAGGAGCTGCTGCAGGGCATCGTCTTCGGTGCGGTAGCCGGCGTGGGGGACGAGGTGGGGCCACAGGCCGGTGCGCTCCATCACGTCGATGACCTGCTTCTTGAGGCCGCAGCAGGCGAGCAGCCGGCCGTCGGCTTCAAGCTGGCGGTTGATGCGGCGCAGGGCGTCGATGCCGCTGGCGTCGATGGCGTTGATGCCGGCGCAGGAGAGCAGCAGGGTGCGGGTTTGCGGGTGGTCCCGGCAGGTGGCCAGCACGGCGTCTTCGAAGGTGGCCGCGTTGACGAAATGCAGCGGGCCGTCGAAGCGCAGGATGGACAGTTGCGGGTGGGCCGGGGCCAGCCCGAAGCGTTCGGCGTCACGCCAGGTGCCGTCCGGGTGGCGGCCGAGCAGGGCGACGCGGGGTTTCATGCTGCGATAGATCAGCAGCGCCAGCGACAGCAGCAGGCCGGCGAGGATGCCGATCTCGACCCGTGGCGCGAAGGCCAGCGTGGCCACGAAGCACACGCTGCCGGCGAGACCGTCGTCGCGGCCGCTGCGCCAGGCGTCGCGCAGCGGATGCACCGACAGCAGGCCGGCAACCGTGACCAGGATGACCGCGGCCAGCACCGGGCGCGGGATGTGGGCGATCGGGCCCGGCACGGCAAGCAGCGCGGCCAGCACCACCAGCGCGCCCACCACCGAGGCCAGCCCGGTGCGGGCGCCAGCATTGAGCAGAAAGGCCGAGCGCCCGAAGGAGCCGCTCACGGGGTAGGCCTGGCAGGCGGCGGCGGTGAGCTTGGCGAGGCCCTGGCCGATGAGTTCCTGGTTACCGTTCCAGCGCTGGCCGGTGCGCGCCGAGGCGAGTTTGCAGCTCGACATGGCTTCGATGAAGCTGACCAGCGCGAGCACGAAGGCGGCGGGCAGCAGATCGGTGGTCTGGGCCCAGTCGGCGCGGGGCAGGGCAAACGCGAAGACCTGCTCCGGCAGCGTGCCGACCACCCGCCCGCCGTCGGCCTCGAAGCCGGTAAGCCAGGCCACGCTGCTGAGCGCCGCGACGACGATCAGCACGCCCGGCCAGCGCGGCAGGTAGCGGCGCTGGGCGGCGAGCAGCACGATGGCGGCGCCGCCCAGCGCGGCAGAGGGCAGGTGGATGTCGGGCAGCGCGAGGGCCAGGTCGACGATCGCCTCGATGAACGGCCGCTGGCCCGCCGCGCCCACTCCGAGCAGGGTGGGCAACTGGGCGGCGCAGATCAGCAGCGAGCAGGCGTTGATGAAGCCGTGCAGCACCGGGTGCGAAAGGAGGTCGGCAAAGTGGGCCAGACGCAACGCGCCAAAGGCCACTTGCAGGATGCCGGCCAGCAGCGCGAGCTGCACGGCCAGCATCAGCCAGGTTTCGGAGCCGGGCAGGGCCAGGGGTGACAGGGCGCTGGCCGTGAGCAGGCTGGTGAGGGCCACCGGGCCGGTATTGAGCTGCGCCGACGAGCCCCACAGGGCGCCGACGATGCTGGGCAAGAGCGACGCGTAAAGCCCCACGTAGGCCGGCAGGCCGGCGAGCTGGGCGTAGGCGAGGGCCTGCGGAACGGCCACCAGCGCCACCGTGAAGCCGGCCAGCAGATCGGTGCGCAAGGTGGCTGCGTCGAGCTGGCGGCGCCAGGCAAGGAAGGGCAGCAGGCGGGGGAGCAGCTGGCGCAAAGTGGGCGTGAGTGCAGGCAGCATCTGGGGGCGTCGGGTTGGGGCGGGTGACTGGCGCGTGGCGGGAAGTTTAGCCCGGCTGGGTCTGCTCATGGCGGGCGGGGCGGGGTTTGAAAGGTGCCGCAGTGGCCCAACTATTTCACACCCTGCAGGTGTCTGCACTAAAGAAGCCGCCTGCGGCGTCGATAAGTTGCCAAGCTGTGTCCTCGCGCAAATAGTCTGTTTTTTCTGCAGTTTTACCTACCGAACTCCTTACAGGTGACTTTCGAATTCTTCATTTTCGCTTGCGAAGGCTTGCCGACCGGCTGGTGTGCGGCGGCGGTCGTGCTGCGGAAGGCAGGGGGGCGTGCATGAACCTCCGGATTGCGCGTGTTGTTCTCGTGTATGCCGTGTTTGCCTCGGGCTGGATCCTGTTTTCGGACAGCCTGGTAAGTGTGTGGCTGTCCGATCCGGATTCCATTGCGGCTGCCAGCACCTTGAAGGGCTGGGTTTTTGTTGCAGTCACGTCCTTGCTGCTGTGGGCCCTGCTGCACCGCCAGATGCCCGGCGGCATGTCTGCACCCTCCGCGCGTCGGGGGGCGGGGGTACGTGCCCTCGTGCTGCCCTTTGTATTGTTCGCTCTGGGTGTTGTTGCGCTGGCTTACGACAGCGCGGTGTTCACGCTGCGTGAACGCAATACCCAGGAGTTTCGACGCCTGGAGGCGATTGCCGACCTGAAATCCGGGCAGCTCTCCCAGTGGCTCGATGAAAGGCGGGCCGATGCCCGCGCGGTGGCCGGCAATTCCGGCCTCTCCGCCCTGCACGAAAAGTGGCGGCGGGACCACGACGAGGAGGCGCGGGCCGGCGTGCTTGCGGCCCTTGATTCCGTGCGCAGCGCCTACCACTACGGTCGTGTGGCGCTGGTGGACGGCGAGGGCCAGCAACTGCTGACAACGGGCGAGCGTTTCGTGCCGGGCCTCATCCTGATGGACGCGGTTCGCCGCGCCATCAGGGAGGGGCAGGTGGTGGAAACGAGTTTTTACCGGGATGTCGCGGGGCGCCTGAACGACCCGGTGCACCTCGATTTCGTGGTGCCGATGGCCACCCGGCCCGGGGTTCCGCCACTGGCCCTGGTGCTGCAGGCCAATCCGGCCCTGTTTCTGTTCGATTACCTCAATACCTGGCCGGTGCCCAGCCGCACCGCCGAAACCCTGCTGTTCCGGCGCGATGGCGGCGATCTGCTGTTCATCTCGCCCCTGCGCCACCGGCCCGGCCCGCCGCTCAGCGAGCGCATTCCGCTCAGTCGTCGCGACGCGTTCAGCGTGATGCTCGCCGAGCACCCGGAGCGGGCTGGCCGCGCCTTTGAGGCCCTGGATTACCGGGGGATGCCCATCGTCGGTGTGGGGCGGCAGATTCCCGGCACCGACTGGCTGATGGTGGTCAAGATCGACCAGGACGAAATCCGCGAGGCGTCCCGCGGCTTGATTTTGTGGATCATCCTGGCGTCGGTTTTTGCGCTGTTCGCGTTTTGCGTTGCGGGGGTGCTGATCATGATGCGCCGCGAACTGGCGCAGGCTCACCGGCGCGAGGAGGCCCAGGGCAGGCAGCTGCGTGAGTTGCAGCTGCTCGATGCGATTGCGGAGGGTTCGACCGATTCGATCTTCGTGAAGGATGTGGACGGGCGTTACCTTTTCGTGAGCCGTGAAGTCTCGCGCCTGAGCGGGATCGGCGTCGAGGATCTGATCGGCCGCGACGACGCGCACTTGCTCGCGCCGGACGAGGCGGCCTATGCCCGCCAGACCGACCTGGCCGTGATGGCCGCCAATGCCGTCATGACCTACGAGGAGGTGCTGAGCACCCCTGCCGGGCGCCGCACCTTCAGTGTCACCAAGGGGCCGCTGCACGGGCCCGACGGAAAGGTGGCGGGCGTCTTCGGTATCGCCCGCGACGTGACGGCCTTGCGCCGCGACGAGGAGGCGCTGCGCGAGCGCGAAGAAATCTACAGCGCCATCGTCAATCAGGCGACGGACGGGATTGTCCTGCTCGACATGCAAAGCCGGCGTTTCACCGAGTTCAACGATGCGGCCTGCCACAGCCTGGGTTACTCCCGCGAGGAGTTCGCCCGCCTGACCGTGCAGGACATCCAGGGCGGGCTCTCGCCTGAAGAACTGGAAGCGCTGCTGCGCAGCATCGAAACCCGTGGCGAGACACGCAACTTCGACAGCATCCACCGGCGTGCGGACGGCTCCCTGCGCCAGGTGGAGCTGAGTTACCGGGCCATCGAGATCCGGGGGCGCAGCTATCTGGCGGGTATATGGCGTGACATCGACGAAAAGCGCCGTGCTGCCGAGCAGTTGCTCAAGCTGTCGCTGGCAGTGGAGCAGAGCCCGGTGAGCGTCATCATCACGAATACCGAAGGGACGATTGAATACGTCAACCGCGCCTTCGTCGAGCGCAGCGGCTACCCCGTCGAAGAGGTGGTCGGCAAGCGGGCGGGCTTCCTCAAATCGGGCCAGACGCCAGCGGCCACCTACCAGGCGCTGTGGGCGGCCCTCAAGGCCGGCGAGGCCTGGGAGGGCGAATTCATCAACCGGCGGCGGGACGGCAGGCTGATGGTGGAGTTCTCCCGCATTTGCCCCATCGTTCAGCCCGACGGGCGTGTTTCCCACTACCTGAGCGTGCAGGAGGACATCACCGAGCGCAAACAGGTGGACGCCGAGCTGGCCCGCTACCGGGATCAGCTGGAGCTGCGCGTGGCCGAGCGGACCGGCCAGCTCGAGCAGGCCAACCTGGTGTTGTCCCAGCGTTCGGCCGAGCTGGAAATCGCCAAGGAGCAATCCGACGCGGCCAACCGGGCGAAGAGTGCCTTCCTCGCCAACATGAGCCATGAGATCCGCACGCCGATGAATGCCATCATCGGCATGATCCACCTGCTGCGCCGCAGCGTGGCGGACGAGGAAGCCCAGGGTCGCCTCCAGAAGGCGAGCGACGCGGCCGGGCACCTGCTGACGATCATCAACGACATCCTCGATCTCTCGAAGATCGAGGCCGGCAAGCTGACCCTCGACGAGGTGAATTTCCGGCTCGAGGACGTAGTCCGCAAAGCCTGCGCGCTGGTCGCCGACCGGGCCTGCCAGAAAGGCCTGGAGGTGGTTGTCGATGTGGATGAAGTGCCCGACCGGCTGTGTGGCGATGCGACCCGCCTTGGCCAGATGCTCGTCAATTACCTGGGCAACGCGGTGAAGTTCACCGATGCCGGCGTGATTCTGCTGCGCGCCCGCACCGAAGACGAAAATGCCGATTCCGTCATGCTGCGCTTCGAGGTGATCGACACCGGCATCGGCATCGACGAGGACACCCGGGCCCGGCTCTTCGTGCCCTTCGAGCAGGCCGACAGCTCGACCACCCGCCGCTTTGGCGGCACCGGCCTTGGTCTTGCGATCACCAGCCACCTGGCCCGCCTGATGGGGGGGCAGGCCGGCGTCGAAAGCGAATTGGGCCGGGGCAGCAACTTCTGGCTGACCGTGCGCCTGGCCAGGGGCGCGCGGGGCGCGTGGCGCACCCAGCCCCTGCCGGCCCTGCATGTGCTGCTGGTGGACGATGTCTCGGCCGCCCGCCAGGCCGTGGGGGCCATGCTCACCACCCTCGGCGTGCGTGTCGTGAGCTGCGAATCGGGCCCTGCCGCGCTCGTCGAAGTGAAGAACGCCGAGCAGAACGGCGACCCCTTCGACTTTGTGCTGCTGGATGCCGGCATGGCGGTGATGGATAGCGTGCAGACGGCACAGCGTCTCGGCCAGCTCGACTTGATGACCCCGCCCCGCTGGATTCTCCTGACCTCCGGCGACGATCTGCGCCAGCAGGAGCGCGCGCAGCAAAGCGGCGCAGCCGGGGTGCTGGCCAAGCCGGTGATCCTGTCGAGCCTGGGCGCTGCGATCCGGGCCTGCCTGAACCGCGCGGAGGTGCCGGCACCGTCCGCCATCCTTGAACTGCCCGGCGAAGCCGTGCTGGCCCGGGAGCACCGGGGCGCCCGCATACTTCTCGTTGAAGACAGCCCGGTCAATCAGGAGGTCGCCCTCTCCTTGCTGGAGGGCGTAGGCTTGAGGGTGGATCTCGCCGAGAACGGGGCACAGGCTGTCGAGGCGCTCGGCGCGCCTGGCCCGGGTGGCGAAAGTCCCTACGGCCTGATCCTGATGGACATGCAGATGCCCGTGATGGACGGCCTCGAGGCCACGCGCGAGATTCGCCGCCGGGGGCATGCCCGGGTATCCATTATTGCCATGACTGCCAATGCCTTTGGCGAAGACCGACAACGCTGCCTGGAAGCCGGAATGAACGATCATCTGCCCAAGCCGGTCGATCCGGCGATGCTCTACTCCAAGATGCTGCAATGGCTGCCGCAGGCCGATGCCCCGGCTGGCGCCGAGCCGGCGCCTCCCGCCGAAGCGGTGCAGGTCGCCGCGCCTGACATCCGCACGCAGCTCGACCAGATACCGGGGCTGGACGTGGCTTACGGGCTCAAGAACCTGCGCGGGCGAATTCCCAATTACCTGCGTCTGTTGCGCAAGTACGCCGAAGGCCACGCCGGCGACGCCGATCGCATCCGCGCCGAACTGGCCGCCGGCAACATGCCGGAGCTGCGCCGCCTGGCCCATTCCCTCAAGGGCGTGTCGGGCATGATCGGCGCGGTCGGGGTTCAGGAGGCGGCGGCCGAGCTCGAGGCCGCGATCCGCGAGGAACTCGATGCGGCCACCATCGACACGCGCCTCGAGGCCGTGGCCGGGGCCCTGGCCGCTACCGTGACGGCCATCCTGCAGTTACCCGAAGAGGCCCTGCCGGTGGAAGACCCGGCCCCTGACATGCAGCGTGTGGCCGAACTGCTTGGCCGGCTCGAGACCATGCTGGCCGAGGGCGACGTGGCCGTGATGCGCGTGGCCCGCGAGTCGGGCGGGCTGCTCAGGGCAGGCCTGGGTGCCAATGCCGTGCGCTTCGAGCAGGCTCTCGATGACTATGACTTTTCCAACGCCCTGGCGCTGCTGCGTACCCACAAGCCCTGATTGACCCGGCAGGGCTTCTGGCGGATGCTGGCCGGCCGATTTCGCCCGCATCCGCAGCACAGAGCCATGTCGCACCCCACGCCTCCCGTTTCAGCCGGCATCCCGGCGCCCTCCCGGCCTCCGGCCTCTTCGTACTGGCCGCTGATCCTCGCCGCCTCCGCAGTACTGATGGTCACCGTCGGCGTGCGACTGTCGCTGGGCCTGTATGTTTCGCCGATGAACACCGCCACCGGCATCGGCATTGCCGGCATCAGCTTCGCGCTGGCGGTGTCGCAGTTTGTATGGGGCGCCTCCCAGCCGATCTTCGGGGCCGTGGCCGACCGCTACGGGCCGGCCGGTTCGCTCTTCGGCGGTGCGCTGCTGATGGCGCTCGGGCTGGCGCTCACGCCTTTTGCCACCAGCGAATTCACGCTCACGCTATGCCTTGGCATCATGGTTGCCGCCGGCGCGGGCGCGGGCAGCTTCTCGATCTTGCTGGGTGCCGTGTCGCAACGCCTGCCGGCCGACAAGCGGGCCTTCGCGTCGGGCTTCATCAATGCCGGCGGCTCTTTCGGGCAATTCGTGTTTGCGCCGCTGTCCCAGTTCATGATCGGCGCCTATGGCTGGATGACGGCATTGTTCGGCCTGGCGGCAATGACGCTGCTGACGCTTCCGCTTTCGTGGCCGCTGCGCCACAAGGCCGAGCACCCGGCGGGCGGCGCGGCGGTCAGCGTTGGAATGGGCGAGCAACTGCGTATCGCCTTCAAGGATCGCAGCTACTGGTGTCTGCACGCCGGCTTTTTCACCTGCGGCTTTCACATCGCCTTTCTGGTCACCCACCTGCCGGGGGCGGTGGATTTGTGCGGTCTGCCGGCCAGCGTGTCGGCCACCTCGCTGGCGCTGATCGGCCTTGCCAACATCGTCGGCAGCATCAGCGCCGGGATTCTGGGCCAGCGCTACCGCATGAAATGGCTGCTGTTCTGGATGTACGGCTCGCGGGCGGTGCTGGTGGGCCTCTACCTCGTGGCGCCGAAAACCGATCTTACTTTTTATGCCTTTTCCATCGGGCTCGGCCTTACCTGGCTGGCCACCGTGCCGCCCACGGCCGGGCTGGTCGGCAAGCTTTTCGGCTTGCGCTACCTGGGCACCCTGTTCGGCCTCACGCTGCTGTCGCACCAGACCGGCGCATTTTTTGGTGCCTGGCTGGGCGGGCTGGCGCTGGTGGAGTTCGGCAACTACGACTGGATGTGGTACGCCGACATTGCGCTGGCGGCTGCGGCGGCGCTGGTGAACCTGCCGATCCGCGAAGCGCCGCTGCGCCCCGCGGCGGCCTGCGGGGCGCGCTGAAACGGCGTTGGCGGATTACTTTTCGAGCACGTAGCTGCCCGGCGCGTCGGCGTGGGCCGGGTAGCGAGGGGTGCCCAGGGGCGGGGGTGCGACGGGCCTGCCGGAGTGCGCGGCCAGCCAGGCCGTCCATTCCGGCCACCACGAACCTTCGCTGCGGGGAGCGATGGCCAGCCATTCTTCGGGGGGCACGTAATTGCCGCCGGCCGGTCGTTGCAGAGCCTGGTAGTGGCGGTGCGGCCGGCCGGGTTCGCTGACGATGCCGGCGTTGTGGCCGCCGCTGGTGAGAACGAAGTGCACCTCGCCGGTAACGAGGTAGTGCAGCTTGTGCACCGAGCGCCACGGTGCCACGTGGTCGGTGAGCGTGGCCACGCAGAAGCTCGGGGTGTGGATGTCGGTGAGCGATACCGGTTTGCCGCCAACGCGGTAACGCCCTTCGCTGAGCGCGTCGTTGAGAAAGAGCTGGCGCAGGTACTGGCTGTGCATGCGGGCCGGCATGCGGGTGGTGTCGGCGTTCCAGGCCATCAGATCGTTCATCGGGGCGCGCTCGCCCATCAGGTATTCGCCCACCATGCGCGACCACATCAGGTCGTAGGAGCGCAGCAGCTGGAAGGCGCCGGCCATCTGCCCGGCGGTGAGATAGCCGGTTTCCTCCATTTGCGCTTCCAGCAGGCTGACTTCGCCTTCGTCGATGAACAGTGCCAGTTCGCCCGGTTCGGTGAAGTCGGTTTGCGCGCAGAACAGGCTCATGGAGGCCAGCCGCGGGTCGCCGTCGCGGGCCATGGCGGCATTGGCGATGGCGAGCAGGGTGCCGCCGAGGCAGTAGCCGGTGGCGTGCACCTTGCGGCCGGGCACGATGGCGTCGATCGCGTCGAGCGCGGCAAAAAAGCCGAGCTGGAGGTAGTCGTCCATGCCGAGGGTGGCTTCGTCGCGGCCGGGGTTCTTCCACGAGATGCAGAACACCGTGTAGCCCTGGCCGACCAGGTATCTGATCAGCGAGTTGTGGGGCGACAGATCGAGGATGTAGTACTTCATGATCCACGCCGGCACGATCAGAACCGGCTCGGAGCGCACTTTTGCGGTGCTCGGCGAGTACTGGATCAGTTCCATCAGGCGGGTTTTGAGCACCACCTTGCCCGGCGTGACCGCTACGTCGCGGCCGACCACGAATTCTTCCGCACCGGCCGGCGGGTTGCCGCTGGCGAGACCGGCGATGTCGTGGGCCGCGTTGCTCATGCCCTTCAGCAGGTTGAGTCCGCCGGCGGCCAACGTGCGTTGCAGCACGACCGGGTTGGTCGGCAGGTAGTTGCCGGGCGAGAGCACGTCGAGCAGTTGCCGGGCGGCGAACGAAACCACCTGCTCGTGGTGGGCGGATACGCCGGAGATGCCGGTGGTGGCGGCCTGCCACCATTCCTCGGCAAGCAGGAAGGACTGGTGCATCAGGTTGAAGGGCCAGCGCTTCCACTCGTCGGCGGCAAAGCGTTTGTCCTGGGCGGGCGGCTCGACGCACTGCTGGGCGGGGCAATCCGGCCTGGAAAGGGCGAGTGCGCCGGCGTATTCGGCGAGGCGGCGTGCCTGATCCTGGGCGAGCCTGGCCAGTTCGAGCTGCTTGCCCGGCGAGCCGGCGAGATGGCCGGCCCAGTCCACCGTGGCGAGCAGCAGCGAGACCGGCGACACCGACATCGTGGCGCGCGCGACAGCGGCCTGGAAGCGCACGTCGAGGGGGTTGCGGGGCCGCGGAATTTCGGTGGTTGCGGCAGGGGCCGGCGGCGCTGATGCGCGCGCGGGAGCGATCTTGCTGGCGGGGGTGAGGGCAGTGGTGGAAGGCGTTTTTGCCCCGGGTTTGCGCGTGCTCATGTGCAGTTTCTCCTCAATCGGGATGTCGCGTGGCGGGTCAGCCCTGCATCGTGCTGATGGTGCGACGCAGGCGTTGGTGGGCGAGGGCGAAGAAGACCGCGCCGATCGCTGCCACCATCAGGAACTGGGGCCACACCACGTCGAGGCCGGCGTTGCGGAACAGCACCGCCTGGGCCAGGCTGACGTAATGGGTGGTGGGGGCGAAGGACATCAGCCAGCGCACCATGTCGGGCATGCTCTCGCGGGGGGTGAGGGCGCCCGAGAGAATCTGCAGCGGCAGGAGCACGAGGATGGACATCAGCCCGAACTGCGGCATGTTGCGCGCCAGGGTGCCCATGTAGATGCCGATCGAGGCGGCCGCGAAGAGGTAGAGCAGGGTGCCCAGCCCGAACAGCACGGCCGAGCCGTCCACCGTGACGCCGAGCGCGCCCTTGACCATGAACTGCAGCGACAGGGACGAGGCAATCAGCACCACCACGCCCATCGACCACACCTTGGAGAGCATGATTTCCAGCGGCGTGACCGGCATCACCAGCAGGTGTTCGATGGTGCCGTGCTCGCGCTCGCGAATCAGGGCTGCGCCGGTGAGCAGGATGCCCAGCTGGGTGACGTTGTTGATGAGGGCGGTGATGGCGGCAAACCACGAAGCGTTGAGGTTGGGGTTGAACAGGCTGCGCGGCACCAGCTTGACCGGCGCCGGCGCGGCCGCCCGGTAGCGGGCGGCAAAGGCGCGGATCTCGTCGTTGATGATGCTCTGGATGTAGCCGGTGCCGGTTTGCGCCTGGCTCTGGCGGGTGGCGTCCACGTTGAGCTGGATGGAGGGCGCGCGGCCGGCCAGCACGTCGCGCTGGAAGTTGGGCGGAATGTCGAGCACGAAAGTGTGGAGACCGGCGTCCATGCCCTTGTCCATGTCGGCCAGGCCTACGTGCACCGGCGGGATGAACTGGGGCGGCTGGAGTGCGTCGAGGATGCGGCCGGACAACTGCGAGCGGTCTTCGTCCACCACCGCAATCGAGGCCCGGTGCAGGCTTTCGGGCTTGGAGTGGGCGTCGGAATAAATGGCCACGCTGAACATGAAGAGGATCAGGAACAGCATCGTCGGGTCGCCCAGCAGGCTGTGAAACTCCTTGATGCCCAGGTGCCAGGTGTTGTGGAGGTGGCTGCTGTGCCGGCCCATGATCGATCCTTTTTCAGCGTGCCTGCTTGTTGAGCAGCAGCGCCGAAGCCAGGGTGAGTACCGGAATGGCGATCAGGAGCGGAATGAACGCGCTGCCCAGATCGGCAAAGCCCAGCGCCTTGGAGAAGGTGCCGCGGCAAATCGTGAGGAAATGGGTGGTCGGGTAGGCCATGCCGACCCAGGCGCCGACGCCTTCCAGCGACGACACCGGGTCGAGCATGCCGGAAAACTGGATCGCCGGCAGCAGCGTGCCGATCGAGGTGCCGACCATCGCGGCGACCTGGCTTTCGGTCACCGTCGACATCAGCAGCCCGAGCCCGGTGGTGGCGGTGACGTACAGCAGCGCGCCAAGGCACAGGGCCGCGAGGCTGCCCTTGAAAGGCACGTTGAACAGCGTGATCGCAAGCACGAAGAGCAGCACGAAGTTGAGCAGCGACAAGCCGATGTAGGGCAACTGCTTGCCGAGCAGGAATTCAAGCTTGGTGACCGGCGTGGTGTAAACATTGAGGATGGAGCCCATCTCCTTTTCGCGGACCACCCCCAGGGCGGTGAGCATGGCCGGGATGAACACCAGCAGCATGGGGATGACCGCCGGCACCATCGCCACGAGGCTGCGCATTTCGGGGTTGTAGCGGTAGCGCACGGCGACGTCGCCGAGGCCGGCGCTGCGGCTGCCGGTGGCCGCGGCGACGCCTTCGGCCAGGGTTTGCGCGTGCAGGCCCATCACGTAGCCGCGGGCCACTTCGGCGCGCATGGGCATGGCACCGTCCAGCCACACGCCGATTTCGGGCACCGCGCCGCGGGCCAGGTCGCGACCGAAGCCGTGGGGGATTTCCAGGGCCATCGCCAGTTCGCCGGCGCGCATGCGCTGGTCGATGTCGGCGTGGCTTTGCAGCGGGGCTTTCTCGGAAAAATAGCGCGAGCCGCTGATGCGCAGCGTGTACGACTCGCTGGCCGCGCTGCGGTCGAGGTCCAGCACGGCGTAGTTGAGGTTTTCCACGTCCATGCTGATGCCGTAGCCCATGACCAGCATCAGCAGAACGGTGCCGAGCAGGGCGAGGGTGAGGCGAAAGGGGTCGCGGCGCAGCTCTACGGCTTCGCGCCGGCTGAAGCTGAAGAGGCGGGCGAGGCTGAAGCGGGGAATGTGGCCGGATGGCGGGTTGGCCGGCGTTGCGGGTGCCTGCGGCACGGCGGGCGTGGGGGCGCTCTTTGGGGCCAGCGTGATGCCGCTGGCCTCGGCAAGGTAGCCGACGAAGGCGTCTTCGAGGCTGGCCGCGCCGCGTGCGGCAACCAGTGCGGCGGGGGTGTCGCTGGCGAGGATGTGGCCGGCGTGCATCAGCGAGATGCGGTCGCAGCGCTGGGCCTCGTTCATAAAGTGGGTGGTGATGAAGATCGTCACGCCATCCTTGCGCGACAGGTCGATGATCAGCGCCCAGAAGTGATCCCGGGCCACGGGGTCGACGCCCGAGGTGGGTTCGTCGAGGATCAGCACGTCGGGCTGGTGCAGCACCGCCACCGCCAGTTGCAGGCGCTGGCGGATGCCCAGCGGCAGCGCGTCGGGCAGCGCGTCCATCACCGGGGTCAGGTCGAAGCGCTTGGCCAGTTCAAGGATGCGGGCGTCGCCCTCGGCCCGGGACAGCCTGAACAGGCGCGCGTGCAGCTGGAGGTTGCGCCGCACCGACAGCTCGCCATACAGCGAAAAGGCCTGCGACATGTAGCCCACGCGGCGACGGGTTTCGATGTTGTCGGCGTCGAGCACTTCGCCCAGCAGCCGGGCCTCGCCTTGGGTGGGCGGCAACAGGCCGGTGAGCATTTTCATGGTGGTCGATTTGCCGCAGCCGTTCGAGCCGAGAAAACCGAAAATCTCGCCCCGCCGCACCTGCAGGTTCACGTCGTCCACGGCGATGAAGTCGCCAAAGCGCATCTGCAGGCCCCTGGCCTCAATCACCACTTCGCCGGCGGCAAGGGGCGGGATCGTCAGCCCGGTGTGGCCGCCGCGCCGGTCTTCGGGCAGCAGCGCCAGAAAGGCTTCCTCCAGCGTGGCGGCGCCGGTGCGGGTGCGCAGTTCGGCCGGTGCGCCGGTGGCCAGCACGCGGCCACTGTCCACGGCCACCAGCCAGTCGTACTGCTCGGCCTCTTCCATGTAGGCGGTGGCGACCAGCACGCTCATACCGGGGTGGTCGGTGCGGATGCTCCCGATGAGATCCCAGAACTGCCGCCGGGACAGCGGATCGACGCCGGTGGTGGGCTCGTCGAGGATCAGCAGGTCGGGGTCGTGGATCAGCGCACAGCACAGGCCGAGCTTCTGTTTCATGCCGCCGGAGAGTTTTTGCGCCGGTCGATCGGCAAACCCGGCCAGGCCGGTGGCCTCGAGCAGCTCGGCGATGCGCCGCTCGCGCTCGGCTTTGGGCTGGCCGAACAGGCGGCCGAAGAAGTCGATGTTTTCAAAAACCGACAGCGTGGGGTAAAGATTTTTGCCGAGGCCCTGGGGCATGTAGGCAATGCGCGGGCACACCGCCTCGCGGTGGCGCTGGCTGGCCATGTCGCCGCCGAGCACCTCTACCGTGCCCTGCTGGATCTTGCGCGCCCCGGCGATCAGGCCCAGCCAGGTCGATTTGCCGACGCCGTCGGGGCCGATGAAGCCGACCATGCAGCCGGCGGGCAGCTCGAGGTCGACCCCGTCCGCCGCGAGCACCTTGCCGTAGCGGTGGGTCAACCCGGCCAGGCGGATGACCGGGGCGGGTGTCACGGCAGCTTCACCTGCAGTTCGGCGGGCCAGTCGCGCTGGGCATCGAGGCGCAGGTGCGCCATGCCGGGCAGGCCGGTTTTGACCTGTTCGGGGTATTTTTTAAGCAGCTCGGGGTCGATGCGCGCCTTGACGCGAAACACCATTTTCTGGCGTTCGCTCTGGGTTTCGACGGTTTTGGGCGTGAATTGGGCCACGCTGGCCACGTAGGAAACCTGCGCCGGAATCACGAACTGCCGCGCCGCGTCGAGCGCGATGCGCACCTCGCTGCCCAGCGCCACGCGGCCAGCCGCCATTTCGGGCAGGAAGAAGGTCATGTACACGTCGCCGATATCCAGCAGGCTGACCACCTTGCCGCCGCCGCCCACCACCTCGCCGGGTTGCACGACGCGGTATTGCACGCGGCCGCCCCGCGGGGCCTTGAGCACGCCGTCCTCGAGTTCGGTCTTGAGGCGGTCGGCCGCCGCGTTGGCCGCGTCGATGCCGGCTTCGGTTTGCGCCACCTGGGATTCCGCGGCGCCGATGGCCGCCTTGCTGGCGGTGATCTGGGCCTCTGCCACCGCCACGTTGGCCGCGGCATTGCTGGCCCGTGCGGCATCCTCGTCGGCCTGCTGGGCCGAGGTGGCACGATCGGCGAGGAGGGCTTTCGAGCGGGCGCTCGTCTTTTTGGCCACTTCGAGTTCGGTATGGCGCTGGGTGAGCACGGCGACGGCCATCGCCGCGTCGGCCTTGCGCTGGGCCACCAAGGCCAGCGCGGTCTGCCGGGCGCTGCGCGCGTTGGCTACCTGGGCGCGGGCCTGGGCGAGCTGGGCGTCGATGGCGCGGGTGTCCATTTTTGCGATGACATCACCGGCCTTCACGAAGTCGCCCTCGTTGACGAGGATTTCGGCGACGCGGCCGGCGGCCTTCGCGGCGACGTCCACTTCGGTGGCTTCGATGCGGCCGTTACCCCGCACGAAGGCGCCATCGTCGGCGGGCGGGCGGGCAAACTTCCAGGCCAGGGCCAGCACCGCAAGCAGCGCCACGGCGAGCGCGCCGCGGGTGAGCCAGGTCTTGTGTTCGGGTTTCATCGTGCGTCCTTTGCGCTCAGGCGGGCGTGTTGCCACCGAGCGCCTTTAAGAGATTGACGGTGCTGCTCATGTGCGCCCGGCGCAGTTGCACCAGCGCCTGCTCGGCGGCAAACAGGGCGCGCTGGGCGTCGAGCACATCGAGGTAATTGCTCACCCCGCGTTCGAAGCGCAGGGAGGCCAGACGGGCGCGATCGGCTTCGGCGGCAACCAGCGCCTGCTGCTCCCTGACCTGCACGGTCAGCCACTGCCGGGCGGCGAGGGCGTCGGCCACTTCGCGAAAGGCGGTCTGGATGGTGGCCTCGTAATCGGCCACGGCCACGCGCTGTCGCGCTTCGGCCAGTTCGAGCCCGGCGCGGGTGCGGCCGCCGTCGAAGAGCGGCATCCGCAGCACCGGGGTGAAGTTCCAGCTGCTGTTGCCGCCGCGGAACAGGCCTTCGAGTTCGGCGCTGGCGGATCCGCCAAAGGCGGTGAGCGTGATGTTGGGCAAAAAGGCGGCGCGGGCGGCGCGAACGCTGGCTTGGCTTGCTGCGAGCCGCTGCTCGGCGGCGCGAATGTCGGGGCGGCGGGTGAGCAGGCCGGACGGCAGGCCGGGCGCCAGCGGTGCCTCGAGGCCCTGCGCGGCAAGCGCTGCGGGCGCGGGGCCGGGCGGCGGGGCGTGGCCGACGAGTTGCGCCAGCAATGCGTCGTTCTGGGCGCGCTGGCGTTCGAGGGCGGCCAGCTCGCCGCGGGTGTTGATCAGCAGGCTTTCCACCTGGCGCAGTTCGAGGTTGGAACTGCTGCCCACCTCGGCGCGGCGCCCCATGATGCGGAAGGATTCTTCGCGGGTCACGAGGGCTTTGCGGGCCAGCACGATGCGCTCGTCCAGCTCGCGGGCCAGCAGGTGAATGTTGGCCACTTGCGCGATCAGCCCCAGCTCGAAGGCCCGGCGGGCTTCGTCACTGGCCAGAAACTGCGCCAGCGCGGCTTCGTTGAGGCTGCGCACGCGGCCCCAGAAATCGATTTCGTAGGCGCTGAGATTGGCCCCGGCCCGGTATTGCCCCGATACGGTGGCAGCCCCGGTCACCGAGAGATCGGCCGGGGTGCGGGCGCGCGAGCCGCTGGCGATGACATCGATGCCGGGCCGGCTGCCGGCCTGCTGGATGTCGTAGAGGGCGCGAACCTCGGCGACGCGGGCGACGGCAAGCTTGAGGTCGCGGTTGTGGGTGAGGGCGCTGTCGATCAGCGCCAGCAGGTGGGGGTCGGTGAATAAGCTGCGCCAGTCGGTGTCGGTGCGCTCGGCCGCGTTGTGCTCAAGGCCGGGGTAATGGGCCGGAATGACCGCCTCCGGCGCGGTGTCGGCCGGCGGCGTTGCGCACGCGGCGAGCCCGCCAATCAGGCACCACAGGACACTGCGAGTGATCCGGGTGAGCTTCACGATGACTCCTTGCCAATTCACCCATTGCCAGGCGATGGCGTCTGGCGTCCTGGTGTTTTGGGTATTTCAACACCTGTTGGAAAAATCGGCAAGCGTGAAAGCCGGCGTTAAGTGTTTGACGTGAATCAGGTTTGATCGAGGTCAATAATTTTCAACGATTGTTGGATTGCGTTGCCGACGAGCCTGGCGTTATCGTGGTTTGTCGCGTTCGCCCCGCATTCCTGCCCTTGAAAGATTCCGTCCCATGACCATTCCGGAACCCCTCCGCAGCCCCGGCCGCCCCCGTGGCGGTGATTCCGATTGCCGTGACCGGCTGCTGGCCGCGGCGATGTCGGCTTTTGCAGGCAGCGGCTACGAGGGCGCCAGCCTGCGCGCGATCGCCCTTGCCGTGGGCTTCGATGTGTCGATGGTGGCCCATTACTTCGGCTCCAAGGCCGAGCTGTGGCTGGCGGTGGTCGACGAGGCCGCTGAGCGCATGCGGGCCGCTCATGCGGAAATCGCTGCAAAACTCTACGCCCCCGGCGTAAGCGCCGCGCAGCGGCTCCGGCAGGGCGTTGAATTCCTGTTCGACCAGATTGCCTCTGACCCCCGGCTGGCCAGCCTGGTCTTGCGCGAGGCGAGCGGGGAGGGCGAGCGGGCGGTCTGCGTCGAGGAACGTCTGATTCGGCCCAACCTGGCGTTTTACCGGCCGCTGTGGGAGGAGGCGATGCGCGAGGGGGTTTTTGGCGAATCAGATCCGGTGGTGGCCCATGCGGCGATGATCGGCGCGATTGCGCTGCTGGTATCGTCGCGGGCGTCGATTGCCCGGCTGGTGGGCGGGGAGATGGATCTGGCGCGGTTGAGGGAGGAGTTTTGCCGGGGAGTATTCGGGCGTGCTGTTTAATGACGTGTCGTTGGCCGGGTCTCGCCCCGGCGGGCGACCTACTTTCTTGCTTCGCCAAGAAAGTAGGCAAAGAAGGCGACCCGGCTTCACCGGTCGGCCTGCGGCCGACTGCCCTGCGCTGCTCGCAACAGGCGGGGCCTTCCGGGGCTGAACTCGCCGGCTCAGCCGGCTCAAACAGCAGCCCCGGATACTGCGCTGCTCGGCGGCTCAGACGGGCTTCAGGGGGCCACCGAGCCTTTGCTGTGGTCGCGGTTGTTTCTCCGGCGGGTTGAAGCTCCGGTTTTTCGGATCGTTGGTTATATGCAGGCGTTCCCGTTGTTGGCGTGTCGTTGGCCGGGTCTCGCCCCGGCGGGCGACCTTCTTCTTTGCGTCGCCAAAGAAGAAGGCAAGAAAGGCGACCCGGCCATACCGGTCGTCCGCTATCGCGGCCGACTCCCCTGCGCTGCTCGCAGCAGGCGGCCGTCGCGGAACTCGCCGGCTGCGCCGGCTCAAACAGCCGCGCCGGACTTCTCCGCCTGCTGCTGTGCTGCTCGGCGGTATGGAACGGGCTTTGCACGGCTACCGAGCCCCTGCGGAACCGACTGGTGTTATCCATGCACTCAAAGCCAAGCTGCCGGCGGGTTGAATTGCCGCTGTCGCTTCCGAACAGGCTCGGTGCTTCCAGATAGCCCGTCTGAACCGCCGAGCAGCGCAGGGGAGTCGGCCGCCAGGCCGACCGGTGAAGCCGGGTCGCCTTCTTTGCCTACTTTCTTGGCGAAGCAA
>NZ_JAOAUU010000011.1 GCF_030157465.1 Zoogloea sp. | reverse complement strand
GCCAGGACGTGCTGGCCTTCACCGACCAGAACGGCATCACCGGCAGCTGGAACGCCGGCACTGGCGTGCTGACGCTCACTGGCAGTGCGACGCTGGCGAACTACCAGACGGCGCTGCGCAGCGTCACGTACATCAACAGCTCGGATAATCCGGATACCACGCCTCGCACCGTCACTTTTGTAGTGAGCGACGGCAGCGCCAGTAGCACTGCCGCCATGCGCGACATCACCATCACCGCGGTGAACGACGTCCCCGTCGTGACCACTACCGGCAGCACGCTGGCCTACACCGAGAACGCCACCGCCACCGCAGTGGACAGCGGCCTGACCGTCTCCGACGTGGACACCGCCACCCTGGCCAGCGCCACGGTCAGCATTACCGCCGGCTTCGTCAGCGGCCAGGACGTGCTGGCTTTCACCAACCAGAACGGAATCACCGGTAGCTGGAACGCCGGCACCGGCGTGCTGACGCTCAGCGGCAGCGCCACGCTGGCGAACTATCAGACGGCGCTGCGCAGCGTCACCTACATCAACAGCTCGGACAATCCGAGCACCGCCCCGCGCACCGTCGCTTTCGCCGTCAACGACGGCAGCACCAGCAGCGCCACCACCACGCGCGACATCACCATCGCCGCGGTGAACGACGCTCCGGTTGTCACCACCAGCGGCAGCGTGCTGGTTTACACCGAGAACGACAGCGCCACCGCAGTGGACAGCGGCCTGACCGTCTCCGACGTGGACACCGCCACCCTCGCCAGTGCCACGGTCAGCATCACCAGCGGCTTCGTCACTGGCCAGGACGTGCTGGCCTTCACCGACCAGAACGGCATCACCGGCAGCTGGAACGCTGGCACCGGCGTGCTGACGCTCAGCGGCAGCGCCACGCTGGCGAACTACCAGACGGCGCTGCGCAGCGTCACTTATATCAACAGCTCGGAGGCCCCGAGCGCGGCCACGCGCACGGTTTCCTTCGTCACCAACGACGGCAGCACCAACAGCGCCGCCGCCACGCGCGACATCGCCGTTACTGCGGTGAACGATGCTCCGGTTATCACCACTACGGGCACGGCACTGGCCTACACCGAGAACGCCGCCGCCACCGCGGTGGACAGCGGCCTGACCGTCTCCGACGTGGACACCGCCACCCTCACCAGTGCCACCGTCAGCATCACCGCCGGCTTTGTCACTGGCCAGGACGTATTGGCCTTCACCAACCAGAACGGCATCACCGGCAGCTGGAACGCCGGCACCGGTGTGCTGACACTCAGCGGCAGCGCCACGCTGGCGAACTATCAGAGCGCGCTGCGGAGCGTCACCTACCTGAACAGCTCGGACGCCCCCAGCACGGCCACCCGCACGGTTGCCTTCGTCACCAGTGACGGCAGCGCCAGCAGCGCCGCCGTCACGCGCGACATCGCCGTCACCGCGGTGAATGACGCCCCCGTCGTGACCACTACCGGCAGCTCGCTGGCCTACACCGAGAACGCTGCCGCCACCGTGGTGGACAGCGGCCTGATCGTCTCCGACGCGGATACCGCCACCCTCGCCAGCGCCACGGTCAGCATCACCAGCGGCTTTGTCACTGGCCAGGACACCCTGTCATTCACCAACCAGAACGGCATCACCGGCAGCTGGAACGCCGGCACCGGCGTGCTGA
>NZ_JAOAUU010000010.1 GCF_030157465.1 Zoogloea sp. | reverse complement strand
AGCACGACTTCGCCCGGGGCGACGCTGAAACCACCGTCGACCCAGTTCTGGATCAGGCGGACCGGCTTGTGCAGCAACTGGCCGAGGCGCACGGCCACCGGCGCGAGGGTGTCGTCGGCGGTAACGGAACCTTCGGTCGGGCGGCCCAGGTGGGAGGTGACCATCACCGCGGCGCCGCCTTCGAGGGCGTACTTGATCGACGGAATCGAGGCGCGGATGCGGGTGTCTTCGGTGATGTTGCCGGCGTCGTCCTGGGGCACGTTGAGGTCGGCGCGAATGAAGACGCGCTTGCCGGAGACGTCGAGATCGGTGAGCTTTTTGACTTGCATGATGATGTTCTTCGTGGCGTCGGAATGAAAAACGCCCCGCACGGGGCGGGGCGTTGAAACAGCTGGATTACTTGGCGTTGACGAAGGCGCGGGCGGCGTCGAGCATGCGGCAGGAGTAGCCCCACTCGTTGTCGTACCAGGCCAGCACCTTGACCAGCACGGAGCCGTCTTCGGCCTTGATGACGCGGGTTTGCGTGGCATCGAAGGTGGAGGAGACGGTGGTGTGGTTGAAGTCGGAGGAGACCAGCGGCTCGTTGTTCACGGCCAGGATGCCCTTCAGCGGGCCGTTGGCGGCAGCCGTCATCAAGGCGTTGATTTCTTCCTTGGTGGTGGCGCGGTCGGCGGTGAAGGTCAGGTCGACCAGCGAGACGTTGATGGTGGGCACGCGCAGCGCGAAACCATCAACCTTGCCGACCAGTTGCGGCAGCACCAGGCCCACGGCCTTGGCGGCGCCGGTCTTGGTCGGGATGATGTTGGCGGCGGCAGCACGGGCGCGGCGCAGATCCTTGTGACGGACGTCAACGGTGACCTGGTCGTTGGTGTAGGCGTGGATGGTGGTCATCAGGCCCTGCTTGATGCCGACGTTGTCGGCCAGGATCTTGGCCACCGGCGCCAAGCAGTTGGTGGTGCAGGAGGCGTTGGAGACGACGGTCATGTCGGCCTTCAGTGCGCCTTCGTTCACACCCATGACGATGGTGGTGTCCACGTCGTCGCCGCCGGGCGCGGAGATCAGCACGCGCTTGGCGCCCTGATCCAGCAGGGCCTGGGCCTTGGCCTTGGTGGTGTAGGCGCCGGTGCATTCCAGCAGGACATCCACGCCGTGGCTGCCCCAGTTCACGCCCTTGGGATCCTTGGTGGAGTAGAAGGGGATCTTCTTGCCGTCGATGATGATGATGTTCTCACCTTCGGTTTCCACCGGGGTGCCGAAGCGGCCGTGAGTGGTGTCGTACTTGAGCAGGTGAGCGTTGGTGGCCAGGTCGCCGGAGGCGTTGATGGCAACCACTTCAAACTCGTTTTGCAGACCCTGCTCGTAGATGGCACGCAGCGTGCAGCGGCCGATACGACCGAAACCATTGATGGCGACCTTGATGCTCATCGATTCTTCTCCCTAGTCTTAATCACACAAAAACAAATTCTGCGTGCGCGGCCCGGGGGCCGCGCTGACGGTGACGCGAACGAAGCCGCGTCAGGCAATGACTTTTTTCACTGCGGCAACCACCGCTTCGGTGGTGATGCCGAAATACGCGAACAGCTCGCCGGCCGGGGCCGATTCGCCGAAGCGGTCTAGACCGATCACTTCGCCTTCGAGGCCCACGTACTTGCGCCAGCCGTCGGTTACACCGGCTTCGACGGCGACGCGGGGGAGGCCTTTGGGCAGCACGGAGGCGCGGTAGGCGGCATCCTGGCGGTCGAAGACGTTGGTGCTGGGCATGGACACCACGCGCACGGCAATGCCTTCATCGGCGAGCTGCTTGCGGGCGGCCATGGCCAGGGCCACTTCGGAGCCGGTGGCTATGATAATGGCTTGCGGCGAAACCGGCTGTGACGGAGTTCCCGCTTCGGACAGCACGTAGCCGCCACGGCGGATGTCGGCCGTTTGCGCGGCGGTGCGCGGCTGGAAGGGCAGGTTCTGGCGCGAGAAGGCGAGGGACGAGGGGCCGGTGGCCCGCTCGATCGCCGAGGCCCAGGCGACTGCGGATTCGGTGGTGTCGCAGGGACGCCACACGTCCATGTTGGGGATGAGGCGCAGGGTGGCGGTTTGCTCGACCGGCTGGTGGGTCGGGCCGTCTTCGCCGAGGCCGATGGAGTCGTGGGTGAACACGAAGATCTGGCGCAGCTTCATGAGCGCCGCCATGCGCAGGGCATTGCGGGCGTACTCGCTGAACATCAGGAAGGTGGCGGTGTAGGGAATCAGGCCGCCGTGCAGGGCCACGCCATTGGCGATGGCGGCCATGCCGAATTCGCGCACGCCGTAGTAGACGTAATTGCCGCCGGTGGTCTTGCTGACGCCCTTGGCGCCAGACCACAGCGTGAGGTTGGAGCCGGCCAGGTCGGCGGAGCCGCCGAGGAGTTCGGGCAGCTTGGGTGCGAAGGCTTCGATGCTGTTCTGGCTGGCCTTGCGGGTGGCGATGGTTTCGCCTTTCTCGGCAACCTTGGCGAGCACGGATTCGACGTGGGCGGCCCAGTCGGCGGGCAGTTCGCCGGCCATGCGGCGGGTGAACTCGGCGGCGAGTTCGGGGAACTCTGCGGCGTAGGCGGCGAAGCGGGTGTTCCACCCGGCCTCCAGCTCGGCGCCCTTGGCCTTGGCGTCCCAGGCGGCGTAGACGTCGGCGGGGATTTCGAAGGCGGGGTGGTTCCAGCCGATGTAGGCGCGGGCGGCCTCGATTTCGGCGGCACCGAGCGGGGCGCCGTGCACGTCGTGGCTGTCTTGCTTGTTGGGGGCGCCGGCGCCGATGATGGTCTTGCAGCAGATCAGGGTCGGGCGACCGGTTTCGGCCTTGGCGGCCTGGATTGCGGCTTCGATTTCGACCGGGTCGTGGCCTTGGACATCGCGCAGCACATGCCAGCCGTAGGCTTCGAAGCGCTTCGGGGTGTCGTCGGTGAACCAGCCTTCGACATGGCCGTCGATGGAGATGTTGTTGTCGTCGTAGAAGGCGATCAGCTTGCCGAGGCCCCAGGTGCCGGCCAGCGAACAGGCTTCGTGGGAGATGCCTTCCATCAGGCAGCCGTCACCCAGGAACACGTAGGTGTGGTGATCGACGATGGCGTGGCCGGGGCGATTGAAGCTGTCGGCGAGGATTTTTTCGGCCAGCGCCATGCCCACGGCGTTGGTGATGCCCTGGCCCAGCGGGCCGGTGGTGGTTTCGACGCCGGGGGTGTAGCCGACTTCGGGGTGGCCCGGGGTGCGGCTGTGCAACTGGCGGAAGTTCTTCAGGTCGTCGATGGACAGATCGTAGCCGGTGAGGTGCAGCAGGCTGTAGATCAGCATCGAGCCGTGGCCGTTGGACTGGACGAAGCGGTCGCGGTCGGCCCATTTGGGGTTGGCCGGGTTGTGGCGCAGGTGATGGCGCCACAGCACTTCGGCGATTTCGGCCATGCCCATCGGGGCACCGGGGTGGCCCGAGTTGGCTTTCTGGACGGCGTCCATGGCCAGCGCGCGGATCGCGCCGGTCAGGGAGTTGAAGACGGGCGGCTTGACGTTACGCGAAGTGGACATCGAAGAACTTTCGGCCGGGGGAGCGGCGCGCAAAGACCGTAATTATCTTTGATTTCCGGGGGCTTGGGTAGCCTTGGTGGCTTGATTGTGGGTGTCGGAGGCGTCACGGCGGGGGCCTGGAAACTCCGGCATAATCCGCATCGCTGCCGTGGCCTTACATTTTCTTACATCGCGCTCCCTGATGTTGCCCATCTCCCGTTCTGCCGCTTTTGTCCTGGTCTGTGCCGCGTTGCTCCTCGGTGCCTGCAGCAGCATGAAGTACACCGTCGATGACGGTCGCAAGGTGAACGAAACCCTGCTGACCAACCTGCGCCTGCTGGGGCACGGCGAACGCTCGCTGCGGCCGGCTATCGTGCGCTCGGCGGGGTTGAAGGATCCGGACTGCAGCCACCAGTGGGAACTGCCTTTCAGCGTGGCGACCAGCTACGAGTGGGACGAGGACGACCGGGTGGCGTGGGTGCGTGCGCTGCAGGTGGACGAGCGCCTGACCGTGGTGGCGGCGGCGCCCGACATTGGTCTGGCGCCCGGCGACAAGATCGTCGACATCAAGGGCTACAAGAAGAACGACGCCAACAAGATGCTGCACGAACTGGCCGAGTTGCGGGATGACGGGGAGCCGTTTCCGGTGAAGACGGCCGCCGGCCGCACCGTGACCGTCAAGCCGCTGCAGGTGTGCCGCGGCTATGCCCGCCTGGCGCCGCCGGTCACGCCGGGCTACCAGGATTTCCACTGGCTGATGAGTGTTCACCCGCTTGAGATCTTCGGGCCGCAGATCACGCCGGACGAGGCCTTGTGGATGGTGCTGTGGACCCAGGGCCTGTCCGAAGAAGGCGGCGCCCGCATGAAAACCTATCACTACAGTAAAGAGGTGGTGTCGACCCTGTTCGAGATCGCCTCGCTGGCCACCGGCCTCAACGCCGCGGCCCAGGCGGCCAAGGTGGCGGTGAACCAGGCGGCACAGACCGCGGCGGCGGCAGCGGCCAAGTCGGCGAGCGAGGCGGTGGCCAAGCAGGCGCTGCAGGAGGCGGCCCGCAAGATTGCCGAACAGGCGGCCCAGGATTACGCGCAGAAAGTGGGCGAGGAAGTCGTCAAGTCGGTGGGCCGCCAGGCGGGCAACGTGCTGCGCGACACCTTCATGGCGCGGGTCGGCATGGCGGTGTCGAGCCTTTCGTGGGTGGCTACCACGGCCTTCGACGATGCCGACCGCTGGGTGTATGACCGCATCGGCAAGCTCGGCGGCGACCCGCTGGCCGGGGCGACCCTGCACCAGAAACTGCTCGACCAGCGGCGGGTCAGCAACGTCTTCGTCTTCGACGAGGATCGCCTGGCCCGTCTGGGCATGCTGGCGCGCCAGACCCAGCGCGAGGACATGCTGGCGGCGGTGCTCAAGGGTGCGTCGCTCGAGGCCTTTACGCTGCGACTGACCGATCTGCCCAGTGCCGGTGACGACATGGGGGGCGTGGCCGGAGAAATGCTTGCGCATTCCGACAGTGAAGAAATACATGTGCCGGCCGGCCTTGGCCAGAGCGGTTTGATCGATGCAATGTTGAGGATGCCCCTTGAATCCGGGGCAGATTGAGCGCATGAAAACTTCATCTGTGCGCGGGCTGACCCGCGCTCTGGTCTTCACCCTGCTGGCCCTTTCCGGCCAGGCCCACGCCCAGCAGGCGTCATCCGGCGGCATGCCCGACGACTCCGGTGCGTCGGCGCCGGATTGCCCGCTTTTGATGCAGGAAGCGGAAATGCGCTTCGAGCACGGCCAGCAGGCTGCGGCGGCCAAGCGCTTCAAGGAGGCCGTGCCCGCCTTGCGGGATGCCAGCAGCGCTTTTCTGAGCGTTGCGGCAAGCTGCCCTGCGGTGGCGGCCCAGGCCAATCGCCAGGGCGACCGGGCGGCGGCGGCGCTTAAATCTGCCGAAGGGGCCGCAACCCACCAAAGCGAGTGCCTGCCGCGCCTCGACAAGGCCCTCGACCTCGATCTTCGCGCCACGGCGGCCCGCGGCGAGAAGAGCGATCCGGCGCAGATCGAGCGCCTGCTGGCGGACGCCGAGGGCGCGTGGCGCGAGGCGGTCGAGTTGTGCCAGTCGCCGCAGCGCGAGAAGGCTGAGAAAAGCCTTGCCGCCACGATGCGCGCGCGTGCCGCCAACGCCGAGCTGCTCAGTTCCGGCCCGGCCTGCGATGCGGCCTGGAAGAGTGCCGGTTCCCTTGTGGATTACGCCAG
The DNA here is from genome assembly GCF_030157465.1 of Zoogloea sp. Classification (GTDB taxonomy): domain Bacteria; phylum Pseudomonadota; class Gammaproteobacteria; order Burkholderiales; family Rhodocyclaceae; genus Zoogloea. The sequence goes on along the minus strand of NZ_JAOAUU010000010.1, from coordinate 71,939 downwards.
GGGCGCGTGGAAGGAAAAGCGCTGGGACGACGCCTCGATGCTCTATGGCAAGGCCGTGATGGCCTGGGAAGGCGCCGCCGAAAAGTGTTCGGGCACCCGCCATGACCAGGCTCTGCGCAAGGTCGAGCAGACCCAGACCGACGCCCACAATGCCGAGCACTGCGGCCCCTTGTGGGATCAGGCCACCGAGCAGACCCAGCGTTTGAAGACGACGGGCGCGGCGGTTTCGGCCACCGAGAAGGATGTGTTGTCGGCGAAGGCCGAAGTGGCCTGGCGGGATGCGGTGGTGCAGTGCCGCGGCACTCCCCAGAGCCTGGCCCGGACCAACGCCGATGCGATTGCCCGCGAACGCGGTACGCCGCTGCCGCCCCAGGCGATGGCCTTGTATGGCAGCCGCAAGGCGCCGCCTCCGGCCTTGGTTGCGGTGGCTCCGGCCGCCGCTGCCGGGCTGCTCGCGGCTTCCGCCGCCGATACCCCGGTGGCCCGTCGGGAGCCTGTGCCCGCTGTAAGCGCGCCTGTCCCGGCGCCGCGCGCAACGGCTGAAGCGCCGGCCGCGCAGCCCCCGGCCGGCGATGTGGTGCTGGTGGCCGGCGACACCACCTATCGCGGCGCCTTCGTGCTGGATCGCAAGTCCGGCCTGGTGAGCGGCAGCGGTAGCGTGGAATGGACCAATGGCGAGAGCTATGCCGGTTCGCTGGTGGACGGCCGCAAGCACGGCAAGGGGCGCTTCAACTGGGTTGGCGGGCAGTGGTACGAGGGCGACTGGGTCAATGACCAGGCGGTGGGCTACGGAGTGATCCGCTTTGCCGGCGGCAACCGCTACGAAGGCGCAGTGCTGGATGGCGAGCCGAACGGCCGGGGCACCCAGGTTTTTCCGTCCGGCGACCGCTATACCGGCGACTTCGTCCGTGGAGTATTCCATGGCCGTGGCAGCTATGCCTGGAAGAGCGGCAACCGCTACGACGGCGCCTGGAACATGGGCAGAAAACACGGCCAGGGCCGCCTGGTGTGGGCGAGTGGCGAAGGTTGGGAAGGCGAGTTTCGGGACGACCAGCAGACCGACACGGGAAAGAACATCACGGCCGCGTCGCGGTGACGCTCACACCCACTGCCGGCGGCGTTCCATCAGTTTCCAGATCAGCGGCGTGAGGATCAGCTGCATGGCCAGGTCGAGCTTGCCGCCAGGCACCACGATGGTGTTGGCGCGGGACATGAAGCTGTCGTGGATCATGCGCAGCAGGTAGGGGAAATCCACGCCGCGCGGGTCGCGGAAACGGATGATCACCATCGATTCGTCGGCCGTCGGGATGTCCCGGGCGATGAAGGGGTTTGAGGTGTCCACCATCGGCACCCGCTGGAAGTTGATGTGGGTGTGGGTGAACTGGGGCACGATGTAATGCACGTAATCGTGCATGCGCCGCAGGATGGTTTCCTGCACCGCCTCGAGCGAATAGCCGCGGGTTTTCGTGTCCCGGTGGATTTTCTGGATCCACTCCAGGTTGGTGATCGGCACGACCCCGATCAGCAGGTCGGCGTGGCGGCCGGTGTTGACCTTGTCGGTGGTGACGGCGCCGTGCAGGCCTTCGTAGAACAGGCAGTCGGTATCGGGGGGGATTTCTTCCCAGGGGGTGAAGCTGCCCACCTTGAGGCCGCGGCGCGACGCTTCTTCGGCATGGTGCAGGTAGTAACGGCGCTTGCCGCCACCGGATTCGCCGTAGGTGCGGAAGAGCTGCTCGAGTTCTTCGAGCAGGTTGGCTTCGGGGCCGAAGTGGCTGATGCCGCGCTGGCCCTGGCTTTCTGCCTTGACGATCCGCTCGCGTATTTCATCGCGGGTGTAGCGGTGAAAACTGTCGCCCTCGATGATCGCGGCGTTGACCTTTTCGCGCCAGAAAATACCTTCAAAGGTGTGCTTCACCGTGGTGGTGCCCGCGCCGGATGAACCGGTCACCACGATGATGGGGTGCTTCATTGACATGAACTGCTCCCGCGAATGAGTGGTTTTGGAACAGCTCACGCGGATATGAGCTGTTCCAAAAGCGCTCCGCAGCGGGTCTGGATGGATGGGTCAGCTGTCGATGCGATCTCTTGGTGGTCTGCCCCTTTGCGGGCCGGTCCTTTTGCAGGCGTCGTCAGGAGTGGGCGTGCAGCCAGGTGCGCCATTGCTCGAACAGGGCCGGGCTGGCGGCGGCGATGACCGAGCGCTTGATGGCCGGGCCGGCCGTGAGGGGTGTGCCGCCGATGCTGCTGTAGCTGCCGCCGGCCTCTTCGAGGATCAGGCGGCCGGCTGCGTAGTCCCACAGCATCTGGCCGCCGTGGATGTAAACATCGAGCCGGCCGGCTGCGACGTAGCACCATTCGAGGGCGCTGGAGCCGAAGTTGCGCTGGGAATAGTAAGGCGGGCGCACCGCCAGTTCGTCGCCCAGGTGGTGGCTGATGCGCTTGAAATCCACGCCGGCGACCGCTTCGCGGAGATGGCCGGCGGGGCTGCGCAGGGGCAGGGACACATCGTTGAGCCAGGCGCCGGCACCGCGGGCGGCGTAGAAGGCTTCGTCGGTAACCGGGTTGTACACCACGCCGATCTGGGTTTTGTGGCCGACCAGGTAGGCCACGGCGACGCCGAAGAACGGGATGCCGTTGGCGAAATTGGTGGTGCCGTCGATGGGGTCGATGACCCACAGTCCATGCACGCCGGCATGCCACACGCGGCCCTGTTCCTCGGCGCTCATTTCTTCGCCAAGCACCGGGGCGTGGATCAGGGTGGGCAGGCTTTCGACCAGCGCGGCCTGGGCGGCGAGGTCGGCTTCGGTGAGCACGCTGCCGTCGGCCTTGTGCTCGCGCACGGCGCGCAGATAGCGGGGCAGGATGGTGGTGCGGGCCATCTCGCGGACGATGGCGACCAATTCACGGGCCTGGTCGAGGCGTTGGGCACTAGTCATGGGGTGGTCTGCCATTTGATCGAGCAGCCGATACCGGCCGTTTGCTCACGGGGGCCGTGGCCGGTCTGGGCAACGAGCCGCATGGCTTCGAAAAGCTCGCGGCGGGCGTTGTCGGGGGCGGGCTGCTTGCCCGATGCGTCGAGGCGGCCGCGGTACTGGAGACCGAGCCCGGCGTCGAAGCCGAAGAAGTCGGGGGTGCATACTGCGCCGTATGCCCTGGCGACGGACTGGCTTTCGTCGAGAAGATAAGGGAAGGGAAAATTCATTTCGGCGGCGATGTGCCGCATGTTGTCCCAGGAGTCTTCGGGGTAGCCGGCCGGATCATTGGACATGATCGCCACGCTGCCGATGCCCAGCCCGGCAAGTTCGCGGCAGTCGCGCAAAATGCGGGGCAGCACGGCCTTAACATAAGGGCAATGATTGCAGATGAACATTACCAGCAAGCCTTTCGGGCCGCGGCAGCTGGCGAGCGAGTGCGTGTTGCCGTCGACGCCGGGAAGCACGAAGTCCGGCGCGGACCAGCCAAAGTCGCACAGGGGCGTGGTGAGACTGACCATGATCTTCGTTTGTTTCAATCCCGTTGAGGCACGCGGATAATAGCACGATGAATCCGCGCTTCTTCTGCCCTGACGGCCTCCTTCCCGCATCCGACATGCCCCTGCCTGCCGCCGTCGCCCACCATGCCGAACGCGTGCTGCGCCTGGCCGTGGGCGACCCGGTGACGCTCTTCGACGGTCAGGGCGGCGAGTGTGCAGCAAGCATCCTGGCGTTTGGCAAGCAGCCTCTCGCCCGGCTGGGTCCGCGGCTGGCCATCGAGCGCGAATCGCCGCTGCAGATCACGCTGGTACAGGCGCTGGCCAGTGGCGACAAGATGGACTGGGTCGTGCAAAAGGCGGTCGAACTCGGCGTTGCCGAGGTGCAGCCGGTGGCGGCCGAGCGGTCGGTGCTCAAGCTTGCGGGCGAACGGGCCGACAAGCGCGTTGCCCACTGGCAGCAGGTTGCCGTGGCGGCTTGCGAGCAGTCTGGCCGCAATCGGGTGCCGGTGGTGGGCGAGATCCTGCCCTTGGCCAAATACCTGGCCCGGCCGTTTGATGGCACGCGCCTGATCCTTGCGCCGGGTGCCGACGGGGCGCTGGCCCGCAAGGCCCGGCCAACCCGGCCGCTGGCCATCCTGATCGGGCCCGAAGGTGGCTGGTCGCCGGCCGAGCTCGATCTGGCGGCCCGCGCCGGCTGTGAGCCGCTGGCCCTCGGGCCGCGGGTGCTGCGCACCGAAACCGCCGGCCTCGCGGCACTGGCGGCGATGCAAACCGTGTGGGGTGATTTTCCGGGAGAGGCAGATGTTTGAATCGGCGGAGCTGGGCCATCGCTTGTCGAAGGAAGACTACGCAGCGATCGAGCCCACGCTGCGCACCGAGCTGCTCGAAGCGCAGTTCGATCTGCTGGAAAACAAGGATTTCTCGGTGGTGATCCTCATCAACGGGATCGACGGCGCAGGCCGGGGCGAAACGGTGAATCTGCTCAACGAGTGGATGGACCCGCGCCACATCGAGGTGCATGCCTTCGACCAACCCGCCGACGAGGAGCGGGAGCAGCCCTTCCTGTGGCGTTTTTGGCGCGTGCTGCCGCCCCGGGGCAAGATCGGCATTCTCTTTGGCAACTGGTATTCCGACCCCATCGGCGACCGCGCCTTCGGGCGCATCAAGAAGGCGCATCTCGACCAGCGCCTGTCCGAACTCAACCGCTTCGAGGCGATGCTGAGTGCCGAGGGCGTGATGCTGGTGAAGTTCTGGTTCCATTTGTCGCGTCCGGCCCAGAAAAAACGTCTCAAGGCCCTCGAAGCCAACCCGGACACCCGCTGGCGGGTGGGCGAGGCCGACTGGTTGTTCTACGAGGAATACGACCGCTACCGGGAGGTGGCCGAGCATGTGCTGCGCCGCACCAGTACCGGCATCGCGCCGTGGGTGATCGTCGACGGCACCGACCCCCAATACCGTGCCGTGCATGTAGGGCGCACGCTACTGGAGCGCCTGAAGCGGCGCCTTGAGTTTGTGCGCAAGGGTTTTCGGCCGCGCCAGACCGCGGCGCCGCTGGTGGTGGCGCCGGACGAGCGCAACCTGCTCAACGCGCTGGTGCTCAACCAGCCGATGGACAAGAAGGAATACGACAAGCAGCTTGAAAAGCTCCAGGGCCGGCTGGCGCTGGCGCTGCGCAGCGATGCCTTTGCCAGGCGCAGCCTGGTGATTGTTTTCGAGGGCATGGACGCGGCCGGCAAGGGCGGGGCGATCCGCCGCATCACCGAAGCCCTCGATACGCGCAAGTATCGCGTCGTGCCGATTGCGGCGCCCAGCGACGAGGAGCAGGCCAGGCCCTACCTGTGGCGTTTCTGGCGTCGCCTGCCGCGGCGCGGCAAGGTGACGATCTTTGATCGCTCGTGGTACGGCCGGGTGCTGGTCGAGCGGGTCGAGGGCTTTTGTTCCGAGGCCGACTGGATGCGCGCCTACACCGAGATCAACGATTTCGAGGATCAGCTGGTGTCGGCCGGGGCGATTGTCGTGAAGTTGTGGCTGTCGATCAGCGACGAGGAGCAGCTGCTGCGCTTCAAGGCGCGGGAGGCGGAATCCTTCAAGCGCTACAAGATCACCCCCGACGACTGGCGCAACCGCGAAAAATGGCCGCTCTACGAGCCGGCGGTATGCGACATGATTGATCGGACAAGCACTGAAAACGCGTCCTGGACGCTGGTCGAGGCCGACAATAAATATTATGCCCGGGTAAAGATTCTGCGCATCCTGGCCGATAAGCTCGAATCTGCCCTGAAGACATGAAGCGGACAGGCCGCAGGCCTGATGACTTCCCCTCGTTATAGCGGAAACTCCATTGAATTCATCTGAAAACACGCCCGTGCCCCTGTCGGCAAACGAGCTTTCCCAGCGTTTCGTTGCCTGGGTGCGGGCTGCCGCGCCCTACATCCACGCCTTTCGCGGCAAGACTTTCGTGCTCGGTTTCGGCGGCGAGGTTGCCATTGGCCAGCTGGGCCAGAAACTGGCCTACGACTGCAACCTGCTGGCCGCGCTCGGCGTGCGCCTGGTGCTGGTGCATGGCGCGCGGCCCCAGATCGATGCCGAAATGGCCCGGCGGGGCCTCGTGCCGCGCTTTCACAAGGGCCTGCGCGTGACCGATGCGGACGCCCTCGAATGCGTCAAGGCGGCGATGGCGGTGACCCGCATCGAGATCGAAGCCCAGCTCTCCCAGGGGCTGCCGAACACGCCGATGGCGGGCAGTTTCATGCGCGTGACCGGTGGCAACTTCATTACCGCCAAGCCGGTGGGGGTGGATGAAGGCGTCGACTATGGCTTCACCGGCGCGGTGCGCAAGGTGATTGCCGAGGAAATCGCGGCCGATCTCGACCAGCAGAACGTGGTGCTGATGTCGCCGCTGGGAGTTTCTCCGGCGGGCGAGATCTTCAACATGAGCATGGAGGCGGTGGCCGAGGCGGTGGCGATCGGGCTGAAGGCCGAGAAGCTCATCTACCTGTGCGACGCGCCTGGCCTGCTCGACACCAAAGGCGGGCTGATCGAGGCGATCACCGCCGACGACGCCGAGGCCATGCTCAAGGCTGGCGAAGGCATGACCGAAGACCTCGACCTTTACCTGCCCTGCGCGATCCGCGCGGTGCGCAAGGGCGTTGGCCGCACCCACCTGATCGACCGGGACAAGGACGGCGGCCTGCTGCTTGAATTCTTTACGCCGCAGGGCGTCGGTACGGTGATCACCCGTGATCCGCTGTTCCGCCTCCGCGAGGCGACCGTCGAGGATGTGGGGGCCTTGTCGAGCGTGATCGCGCCGATGGAGGCCGATGGCACGCTGGTAAGGCGCAGTCGCGAGCGCCTCGAGGAGGAGGTCGAGCGCTTCACCGTCGTCGAGTACGACGGCGTGCTGGTGGGCTGCGCGGCGCTTTACCCGTTCATCGACGAACGCGCCGCCGAGATGGCCTGCGTGGCCGTGGTGCCGGAGCACCGCCGGGCCGGTCTGGGTGAAATGCTTTTGCGGCGCATGGAAGAGCGCGCCCGGGCGATCGGCGTCGAGCGTCTGTTTGTGCTCACCACGCGTACGTCCGACTGGTTTCGCGAGCGTGGCTTCCGTCAGGCGCCGCCCGAAGATCTGCCGCGCCAGAAGCGGGAGATGTACGACGTCAGCCGGCGTTCCAAGGTATTCATGAAAGCCCTGTGAAAGTGACCGTTTGATCGCCCGATTCGTTGGACACGTCTTTCCGCCGCGCGCGCCGTGGTGTGCCTTGGCGCTGCCTGCGCTTTTGCTGTCGGCCGGGCCGGCGCTGGCCGCCTGGCCTGAAAGCCTCGACACGCCCGTTGTGACGCTGGGTGCCAGCGCCCTGGCAATCATCGGGCTGGCCGGTGGCAGCTACGTGCTCCGGCTTCGCCAGCGCCTGACGGCCCTGCAGGTCCGCCTGGGCATCGCCGGAAAAGCAGGGGCGCGGGTCGGGGGGCGGATGCCTTCCGAAAGGGCGCGAGACTGGCATTTCCGGGTGGCGGCCGAGGCGGGCCATAGCCTGGAAGGCTGGGTTGACCTGGAAGGGCGGCTGTACTGGGTCAATCAGGCGATCGAGCGCTACACCGGGCAGCCCGTCGACGTGGTGCTGGCAGGCGATTTCGTCGATCTCGTCGTCTACGAGCGCGATCGCGCCTATTGTCGCGACCAGATTCGCCAGGCGCTTTCGAGCGGGGTGGCCGCCGAATTCGAATTGCGGCTGGTCAATGGGCGCGGCAGCGTGCAGTGGATGGCCTGCTACTGGCAGCCTGTCCGCAGCGACGACGGCGCCCTGCTCGGGTTGCGGGCGACGATGAGCGACATCCAGGCGCGCAAGGAGGCCGAGTTCAAGCTGCTCGAATCCGTCGCCGCCCTGCGCCGTGCCCAGGCGCTCTCCGAGCATTACCTGCGGCGCAGCAACGAGGAGCGCTCGCGTCTGTCGGCGCTGCTTGACGTGGTGCGGATGGGCATCCTGTTCATGGATACCGACCGCCGCGTGGTCTATTGCAACCGGACTTTCTGTGAAATCTGGGGCCTGCCGGATGGCGAGCGTTTTGTCGGTGTGCGCGACGTGGCCCTCCAGAAGCATGCCCTTGCGCTGATCGAGGACGGCGCGGGTTATCAGCAGCATGTTTCCCGGGTCTTGCTATGCCGGGAGCCGAGCGAGCCCTTTGAAATCCATTTCAGTGACGGGCGGGTCGTCACCGATTTTTCGCGCATCGTGCCCGGGCCGGACGGAACCCGGGCGATAGGCCGGATCTGGGTCTTCGAGGACATTACCGAGCAGCGCCGGGTGGCCAATCAGCTGCTGCACCTGGCCGAACGCGATCCGCTCACCAACCTGTTCAACCGCCGCCGCTTCCATGAGGAACTCGAACGCATGCTGGCCGACGGGCGGCGCCACCGAGAGGGTGTGGGCCTGCTCGCCATCGATCTGGATGGTTTCAAGCCGGTCAACGACAGCCATGGTCACCAGGCCGGCGATGAAGTTCTGATTGGCCTGGCCGGTGCGGTGGCTTCGGTGGTGCGGCGAAACGAAATGTTCTTTCGCATGGGGGGCGACGAGTTCGCGATCCTCGTGCCGGCGGCTGAACCCCAGGGGCTGGCCGAGCTGGCCCGGCGGGTGTGCGCCTGTATTGCAGGCTTGGACTTTTCCTTCGGCCGCGGGCAGGGGAAGGCGACGGTCACGGCGAGCATCGGCATCGCCCTGAGCACCCGCCACGGGGAGGACGGCGAGTGCCTGATCGGTGCGGCCGACCGCGGAATGTACCGGGCCAAGGCGCTGGGCGGCAATTGCTGGGAGTTCGCGCGGGATGTGGTGTGCGCGCCGATTGATTGAGCCGAGCGCCCGGGCGGCCTTGTCGCGGGGTGTTCAGCAGGCCGGAGTTCGCGCGCGACCCCTGAAATGATGGGCAATAGCCCCTATAATCTTGCCACCTTGCCGGCGGCTGTCCGATTGCCCCGGCAACCCCAACTCATGAGGTGATACATGGCACGGATGGTTAATTGTGTGAAGCTCGGTCGCGAGGCCGAAGGTCTCGATCTGCCGCCGATTCCCGGCGAGCTTGGCAAGAGGGTCTTCGAAAATGTTTCCAAGGAAGGCTGGCAGCAGTGGGTCAAGCACCAGACCATGCTGATCAACGAAAACCGTCTCAACCTGATGGACATCCGCGCCCGCAAGTACCTGGCGGAGCAGATGGAGCGCTACTTCTTTGGTGGTGGCGCGGATCAGGTCAACGGCTACGTTCCGCCGAGCAACTGATCGGCAGGGGCGAAGTGTTTCGCCCCCGCAGCATTCACCTGGAAACGGCCCCGGATTTCGGGGCCGTTTCCTTTTGGCTGCCGGCTTCGATGCTGTAGAGCCAGGCCAGGAGTTCGGCGACGACCACGTAGAGTTCCGGTGGAATGCGTGCGTCCAGGTCGACCTGCATCAGGAGTGCGACCAGCTCGGGCGATTCGTGGACGTAGACGCCGGCCTCCTTGGCGCGGGAGATGATTTCGGTGGCGATCAGGCCGCGCCCCTTGGCGACGACGGTTGGTGCCGACTGGCCGGCGTTGTAGGCCAGTGCGACGGCTTCGGCGCGCTGCTCGCCGGCGGGGTGCTCGGGGCGGTTCATGGTGCGCTCCGGCGTTCGGCGACGAGGCCGGTCAGTGGAACATTGGCCGCATCGAGGGCGTCGGCCAGGCGGCCCTGGGCGGCATCGAGGGCGTCGCGTGTGGCTTCGCTGTCGGCGATCAGCCGCACTGCCACGCCGGCCGGGGTGAGGTGAAGTTGCGCCTCGACCCCGCCGAGGCTGGGCAGGGTCAGGCGCAGGGTTGTGCTCCAGCGGGGGTCGGGCTCGCCGTCGTCATTTCGCCGCTCTTGATCCGGCTCATCGATCTCCCATTCCATGTTTTGCCCGGGCCACACCTGCCCCTGCCAGACGATGTGCTGGGTGGCGATGGCGTCGAGTTGCTGATGGACCAGGGGCAGCAGGCGCTCGGGCATCGGTGCTGCCTGCTCGGCCTGGGGGCGAGTGGGGGCGCCGGACGGGCTTTGTGCGGTTTCGGTGCTGCCGGGCGCAAGGTAGGGTGTGGTTTCCGTTACGGCGGCACGGGCGGCGACGGAGCTTGCGGGCTTGCCCTGGGGTTCCAGCTGCAGGGTGGCGGTGTCGATCTGTCCGGCGAGCCAGCGGGCCTGGTGGGATTCATAGAACAGGCCGCTTTGCTGCACGGCGCCGGCGAGGTTCGCGGCCAGGGTTGACGCCGCGCCGGCGCCTTGCGGTGCAGCAGGGAGCAGCGCCGCACCGCCGTTGAGGCGCGGCGTTTCGGGCGCCGGCTGGCCGGTGAGCAGAAAACTGATCAGCTTGCCGGCCTGGCTCAGGGCTGGCTGGCTGGCGGCTTCATTCGCAGGTGGCGCGAGGGTCGCAAAAACGGCCTTCGGCGTGACGTGGCTGACGACCAGTTCGAGCGTGTCGCCGGCCTTGACGGACTGGGGGAGTGCGAGGGTGACTTCGCGGCCTTCCACCTGTGCCAGGAAGGTCTTGTCCGGGCGGGCGGTTTGCAGGCTGGCGACAATGCGCTGGCCCACCGAGAAATCGGGGAGCTGCCCTGAGATGCCCTTTACACGGGCGAGGGGTGCGACGTTGGGCTCACCGGAGAAAAAGCTTGCTTCGGTGAGCATCCGCAGGCGGGAGGCGAGGTCGCCGGGAATCATGACGCGGCCTGGTCAGCCCGCCCGCTGTGCGGGTCAGGTGCGGGAGCTGGTGTCGCTGTCGTCGTAGGCGCTGCGCAGCTTGCGTTCGCGTGCGCCGCCGGACAGCATCTGTCGGACGCTGTCCATCCACGGTTCGGTATGGACACGGACTTCCTTGTCGTCGTTGAGGATGCGCCGGATCAGGGCGACTTTCTTGGCCCGTTCGTCGTCGGACATGCGCTTTGTGGCGCGCCCCTGGAAACCCAGGGCTTCTTCCGTGCCCATGCGGTCGCGCAGGGAGGCGACCTGTTTCTCGAGGTGGGTCAGGCGATCCCAGTCGTTGGCGCGGGCGGCATCCACCATTTCGGTGGAGTAGTTGCTCATCTGTTCCAGGAGGGCGAGGGAACTCATGAAATGTCTCCGGCAGAGCGCTTGAATATGCGTTGTTCAGACTTCGGAGCCGATGGATTCCCAGGCACCCTTGATTTCGCGAAGCAGCCCGCCGACCTCGTCGAGGGTTGGGCGGCTGCTGTGTATGTTGGCGTAAAGCAATCGGCTTGTCATGTAGTCGTACAGCGCACCCAGCCTTTCGGCGAGTTCTCCGCCCGCTTCGTAATCGAGGCTGATCTTCAAGCCGTCGTTGATGATTTCGATGGCCTTGGAGATCGCCTGACCTTTACCAGGAATATCGTTACGCTCAATGGCGGCCGACGCGGTGGCGATACTGAACAGCGCACCGTCGAACAGCATCAGGATCAGCCTGTGCGGGTCGGCGTCGGACACGCCGGTCTCCAGGCTCACTTTGGCGTAGGCAGAGGCGGCGCGTGGAGCAAAGCCAAAAGACATGTTTCTCTCCGGCGGGGGGTTAGTTGTTGCTGTTGAAGTTGGTGAAGTTGGCGATGCCGGCCAGCTGCTGGGTCAGATAGCCGCTGGTGGATTGCATGCTGGCCAAGGCCGAGTCGAGTGCCGTGAATTGGGCGCGATATTGTTTTTCGATACTGGTGAGGCGCAGGTTCAGGGCTTCGCGTTGCTTGCCGATGTCCGTGACCGATCGACTGAGGCCGTCGCTGCGCGAGGCAATCGTGCCGCTGGTCGATAGCAGGTTGTCGGTTGTTGTCTTGAAGCTGGAGCCATAGGCGCCGACCGCATTGGCAACCGCCGTAAAGTTGGTGTCGAGGGCTTTTTGCAGCTTGGCGCTGTCGATCGACAGCGCGCCGGTTTTGCCCACCGATATGCCGATGTCGCTGAGCCGCTGGTAGGCCGATCCGCTCAGCGGACTTGGCACGCTGCCAAACACCGCGCGAACCTGTGACTGGGCGCTGCGCAGGGTCGCATCGCCATTGAGGGCGCCGGCAGCCTTGGTGGTGGCGTCGTAGCTACCCAGCGAGGACATCGTGCTGTTGAGGTCGTTATAGGCCTTCACCAGAGCGTTCAGGCTGCTTTTGAGGGTGTTGGTATCACGGGTCAGGGTGATCGTGGTCGGGCTGCCAGCATTGGTTTTCAGCAGATTGATCGTCAAGCCATCTACTGCACCGCTCAGCGTGTTGCCCGATCCGCTGACGGAAATGCCATTTACTTTGGCGGCAGCGTCTGTCGCGTCCTTGATGTCGAAGGCCGCAGAGGCGTCGAGCGCGGAGCCGCCCGCGGGATCGGCCGGGGCTGCAAACTTGACCCCGGAAAGCGTCACCGCATTGGCGATTCCGGTGTCGGTGGCGGTGAGCTGAAGGTGCTGCTTGCTGTCGGTGTCGGTGACGATGACGGCGGAAACACCGGCGGCGGCATTGTTGATCGCGTCGCGCAGGTCTGCGAGCGTGGTCTTGGTGCTGTCGAGGGTAATGTCCACCGACGTTGCCGAGGCCCCGCTGCCCTTGGTGAGCGTGAGCGTGCTTCCGCCGCTGGGGTCGATAACCTGCTCGCTGGCGCCGTAGATGTTCTTGAGAGACTGGGTCTGGGTGGTGGCTAGCGCGGTGACTTCGAGGGTGTAGCTGCCGGCAACGGCTGAACTGCTGGCGCTGACTGATGCGATTGTGCTGTCGGCAATACTTGCCTGGTAAGTGGAAAATTTTGCCGTGGCCGTTTGGCCGATTGCCGGGGTTAGCGCGGAGGCGGCGGTTTGCAGCGAGGCCAGGGCGCCTTTCAGTGAACCCAGTGACGAAATCCTCGCCTGGTAGCTCGCTTCACGCTTGTTGAGGGCGGTCAGCGGCAGCTTTTCGACCGACATGAACTTGGTGACGATGCCTTCCAGATCAAGACCGGAACCGGTACCTAAGGATGCAATGCTCGCCATGACGAACCTCTTTCAACCACAGAACAACCAAACATGAAAATGCTTACGGAGCCTGGCACCTAAACTTAAGCCCCACGGCGGAATTTTCATGAATAAAAGCATATAACGTGCCTAGCGCCGTACCCGGTTGCGCCACGGCCGGGTGCGGATGAGGGCTATCCGGTTGCGTTCCACTCGCCGGTGAGCTTCAGGCCTGCTGCTTCGTCAACAGGCCGGTGAATTTGTCGAGGGCCTTGGCCATCTGCAGCATCTCTTCGGACGGGATCTGGCGGATGACCTTGTTGGTGTCGGTGTCCACGATCTTCACGACGGTGCCGTGGGTGTCCTTGTCGATTGAAAACTGCAGGCTCTGGGCCAGGGGTCGGACAACCTGCTGCACCTGCTCCAGCGCTTGCTGCACCTGATCAAGAGTGGGCTGGGCCTGGGGAGCGGTGGTTACGCCCGGCGTGTTGCCGGCGGCCGCCACCGGCGTGGTGTTCGCCGCGCGTGGCGCACTGCCCTGGGTTGTTGCCAGTTGCTGGGCGAGCGCAGCCGCGTTGCTTGAGACTGTGTTGATTTCCATGATGATCTCCTCTCGTGCAAACGGCGCCAGACCGTAAAGGTGTCTGGCGCCGCTGGCTCACGCCCTTGCGGGCTGTACCCTTACTTCAACAGGCTGAGTACGGACTGCGGCAGCTGGTTGGCCTGGGCCAGCATCGCGGTGCCGGCTTGCTGCAGAATCTGGCCGCGAGTCATGTTGGCCGTTTCTGCCGCGAAGTCGGTGTCCTGAATGCGGCTGCGGGCGGCTGACAGGTTTTCCGAACTGGTGTTCAGGTTTGATACGACGCTGGTGAAACGGTTCTGGATCGCACCCAAGTCGGCCCGACTGGAGTTGATCGTGGCCAGTGCGGAGTCGATGGTCGCCAAGGCGTTCTGGGCACCGGAGGCGGTGGAGAGGTCGATCGAAGACACGCCAGCGCCGAAGGTGGCCGTTGCTGCGGTATTGACCGCCGTCAGACCTGCCAGGGCAAAGTCAGAGCCACCCACGGTGATGCCGTTGGCGCTCGTCGAGCTCAGGCTGACGCCGCCTCGGGTTGTCGTGGCGAGGTTCTGGAACGTCAGGCCGGTCGCGGTTTGGGTTGCAGTCTTGTTTGTGTTGTTGCCGCCGATGGCGATGTCCTGCCCCTGGGCACCGGTCAGGGTGAGGACGCCGGCGGCGTTGCTCGCGGTGACACCGGTCTTGGACGACACTGCGTTGATTGCCGCGGCGACGTTGGCGCCCTGCGTCGTGGCATTCGTGCCGGCGGTGACTGCGCCGATATCGACACCGTTGATCGTGAGATCACCGGCCTTCAAGGCGCCAGCTGCGCCAGCGACGGCCGCAGTGGCGAAGCCGGTTGCGGCGTCGGTGACCGTCAGGCCGGTGTTGGCGACAGCGGCACCGGTGCCTGCGCCGATCAGGCTGATGTTGCGGCCGTCGGCGGCGCTCAGCGACACAGCACCAGTGGTGGAGTCGAAGGACGCTGTGACGCCGGTCTGGTTGGATACGGCGTTGAAAGCGGCCGCGACGTTGGAGCCTTGGCTGGTTACGTTGCCGCCCGCCGCGATCGCGCCCAGCTTGACGTTATTCACATAAATGTAGTCGGTGTTGTTACCGGCGATGGCTACGGTAGCGCTCGGGGCTGCGCCGCTCACTGTGGTTGCCGAGGCCTTGGCGGTGACGCCGGTCTGGCCGGACACTGAGTTGAACGCGGCGGCTTTGGCGATCGCGCTGTCGTCGCCGCCGCCGACGGAAACACCGTCGGATTTGGTCGGGCCGACGCCGTAGCCATTGACGGTGATGCCCGCTGCGCTGATGGCGCCGCTGGTTACGCTGCCGGTCACCGAGGTCGAGTAGGACGACGTGGTGCCGACGCCGAGGGAGTCGGCCTTGGCGCTGGCGATGGAGGAGATGTTGATCGTCTCGCCCTTGTTGGCGCCCACCTGGAAGGTTTGCGAGCTGAAGGTGCCGTCGAGAAGCTTGACGCCGTTGAACGAGGTCTGGCTGGATACGGTGTTGATCTGCGATACGAGCTGATCGACTTCCTTTTGCAGCGAGGCGCGGTCGGAAGCGCTGTTGGTGGCGTTGGAAGCCTGGACGGCCAGTTCGCGCATGCGCTGCAGGGAGTCACCAACGCTCTGCAGAGCGCCTTCAGCCGTTTGCGCCAGGGAAATGCCGTCGTTGGCATTGCGGGCGGCCTGGTTGAGGCCCTTGATCTGGGAGGTCATGCGGTCGCTGATGGCAAGGCCGGCAGCGTCGTCCTTGGCGCTGTTGATACGCAGGCCGGACGACAGGCGTTGCAGCGAAGTCGTCAGGGACGATTGCGACGTGCCGAGGTTGCGTTGGGCATTGAGCGACGCGGTATTGGTGTTGATAACTGCAGCCATTTTGAGTCTCCTTAATTCCGTTCAAGATAAGCGTTTAGGCTTAACTTTGGTTCGCCTTGCCCTGTGTGTGTAAGGCAACCGCCGTTGAAATCATTAACGGAACTGCCTGTGGGGACTTTAGAAAAAATGTTTATTTCTTTGTAGGTTTGTGGCCTACAAGAATCGGGCCGGATTACCGCTTGGCTTAAGATAGCGGCGCGAAAAATCAAAGCTTTAGGGCTGGATGGCGAGTACGGGGCGGGCGCCTGAAGGGGTGTTGTGGCACTGCAGTTGTCGTCGGTGGGAGGTCGGGCTCAGTAAGGGTGCTGTCCAAGCGCGAAGTCCACGAGGTCGCCCCCGTGTTCGATGAGTATTTGCCTGGCCGCGATGTGTTCGCGCTGCATTTCGGCCAGGATGTCACGGGCGCGCCATTGGGTCGGAATGATCACCACATCGATGACGTTTTTTTTGAGGACGTCACGGAACTGGATCTCCTGACCTGTGCCGGGTACGAAGCTTCCGGCCTTGGATGGGTCGGAGTCGACAACCAGCGGAAAGCGCCGGGCGTCAGCGCCATAGTGATGCATGAAGGCGGCCGACTTTCCGGTGCCGCCCCAGATGGCGATGCGCAGCCCGCTGCGGGCCAGGGCGTCGAGGCGTGCAGCGATTTGGGCACGATTCTGTGCGCTGCGTGCCGCAAAGGCCGTGGCGTTCGCCGCCCGTTCCCGGCGGGCTGCCGGCAAGCCCAGTTCGAGGCAGGCGAACACCACTTCCCCATCGTAGCCATGGGCCAGTTCGATCTGCTCTCCGCCACGGCCAAGCAGCGCACGGAACGATTCGGTGGTGAAGTGCGACACGTGTTCATAGAAGAAGTCGGCGAGCCGGTCGGTGGCGAAGACGCGGTCTATGCAGGGGACTTCGGCGAAAAGGTGGCACGTTTTTCCGGTCTGGGTCGCAGCCCAGGCCAGTTGCTCGATGAGTTGCGCCGGCTCGGTGAGGTGTTCCAGTACATGCCTGATGACCACCGCGTCGGGGCGGTAGACCGGCATGTGGGCAAGCGGGTCGAAAAGACTGGCGAAAAACTCCACGCCGTGGCCGGTTTCCGGGCTGGCGTTGGGGTCGAAGCCGATGAAGCGGCCCCGACCACCAAGGGTTTCGGACACTCCGCGGAGAAAATGCCCCTCGCCACAGCCGATCTCCACCACGGTAGGCGAGTCGGGGATGCGTGCTAGGAGTCTGTCGCGGGTATCTGCCAGGTGGCCGCGCCAGATCTGCCCGCTGTTGAACATGCGGTTGGGGTTGCTTTTGTAGGGAACGGCGTCATAGGAGAACGCGGCATTCCAGACGTGGGTGCAGGCCGGGCACTGGACGAACCGGAGCGGCAGGCGCGGCATATGAACGGCCTCGTCCGCGCTGGTGGGCCAGCCGAGGGTGGCCAGGGGGTGTTCTCCGCCGTCGAAGAAGGGCAGTGCCAGGGTGCCGGCACAGACGGGGCAGGTGTGCACGAGGGGGCGGGGAGCGGTCGCGGAGTTCATGGATTCAGCAGCTTCCTGAAATAGTTGATGGTTTCCTTTAAGCCGTCTTCCAGGGACACCTTCGGCGTCCACGCCAGTTTCTCCTGGGCCTGCGAGATGTCCGGCTGGCGGCGCACGGGATCGTCGGGGGGAAGCGGGCCGAAAACCAGTTGGCTCTTGGAGCCGGTGAGTCGCAGCACCATCTCGGCCAGCTCACGGACGCTGAATTCGGCGGGGTTGCCGAGATTGACCGGGCCGATCAGTTCGCCCTGGTTCATCATCGCGATCAGTCCGTCCACCAGATCATCCACATAGCAGAACGAGCGGGTCTGGGTGCCGTCGCCATAGAGCATGATGGGTTCCCCGCGAAGAGCCTGGACGATGAAATTGCTGACTACCCTGCCGTCGCGCGGGTGCATCCGCGGGCCATAGGTGTTGAAGATGCGCACGACCCGGATGTCCACCCCGAACTGGCGGTGGTAGTCGAAGAACAGCGTTTCGGCACAACGCTTGCCTTCGTCGTAGCAGGCGCGTTTGCCTATCGGGTTGACGTGGCCCCAGTAGTCCTCGCGCTGAGGGTGACGTTGCGGGTCGCCATACACCTCGGATGTGGACGCCTGGAGAATCCGCCCCCGGCGCCGCTTTGCCAGCCCAAGCATGTTGATCGCGCCCAGGACGGAGGTTTTGGTGGTGGAGACCGGGTCGTTCTGATAATGCACCGGGCTCGCCGGGCAGGCCAGGTTGAAGATGCGGTTGACCTCGATGTAGACGGGCAGCCAGATGTCGTGCCGGATGAGCTCGAAGTTGGGGCAGTTGAGGAGGTGCCGGATGTTGTCCTTGGTGCCGGTGTAGAAATTGTCGAGGCACAGGACTTCTTCCCCTGCCGCAACCAGCCGTTCGCTCAGGTGGGAGCCGATGAAGCCGGCGCCGCCGGTGATCAGGGTGGTGGGAATCATGCAGGGTGTTCCTCCGGGGTGGGGCCCAGCTTGGCGATGTCGTGAAGGGCGGCGGCGAAGTGTTGGGCGAAGCGGGGAGCGTCGAACAACGGGGTGGCGCGCAGGCGTGCGCGCATACCGGCGCGGAGGGCCGCCAGTGTGGGGAGGTTTTGGCTGAAGTGTGTCGCCAGGCGGACGTAGTCGTCGTCGTCGCGGGCGATCCAGTCGGCCATGCCGGCGTTGTGGGCGACCGTCTCGCCGACGCGGGACAGGAAACGGTCGCCCTGCCGGGTGATGACGGGCACGCCCATCCACAGAGCCTCGGCGCTGGTGGTGCCGCCAGGGTAGGGGAAGGGATCGAGGGCGATGTCCACCCGGTGGTAGCTGGCGAGCAGCTGGGCGCGCGGAGACTTGCCTTCGAGGATCAGCCGGTCGGGCGTAATGCCCAGCCGGGCGAAGCGTTCGCGGGTCGTCTGCTGCTGGTCTGCCTTGTCGAGCAGGCCGGTCTTGAGGAAAAGCCGGGAGTCGGGCTGGGCCTGCAGAATGCGGGCCCAGACTGTAACGACTTCGTCGGTGAGCTTGATGAGGTTGTTGAAGCTGCCGAAGGTGAGCCGGCCGTCGGCCAGCGCGGGGAGGGGGCACACCTCGCCGGCTTCGGCCGGTGGCGTGAAGCACAGATAGCTTTCGGGCAGCCGCCAGATGCGCTCGGCGAAATGGGGCTCGTCGCCGGGGGGCACCACCCACGGGTCGGCGAGGACGTAGTCGATCTCGGCCATGCCTGTGCTCGCGAAATAGCCGAGCCAGCTGAGCTGGATGGCCGCGGGGCGCCAGGCGAAAAGCGGCAGGCGGTTGAGGGCGGTATGACCGGACAGGTCGATGAGGATGTCGATGCCGTCGGCGTGGATGCGCTGTGCGGCGGTTGCGTCGTCGAGGCTGCGGATCGAGGTCCATCCGGCAAAGTGAGGGCGAATCCGGGCGCTCAGCGCATCGAGCTCATCGATGGTGTGATAGGCGTGGAGCTGCAGGCCCTCGCCGGCCAGATGGGGAAGGACGGCTTCGAGGAAGTGTCCGACCGGGTGATGTCGCAGGTCGCCCGATACGAATCCGATCTTCAGCACGCCATCCGGGTGGGGTGGGGGCCAGGCGGTGTGAGGGGCCTTGGCCAGCGCGGCGGCGCAGCGGCCGAAGCTGCGCGCCGCCGCGAGGTAATACTCCGGCGACTGGTGACCGAGATGGCTCAGGGCCATCAGGCGCATGCTGTGTATTTGGGGCAAGTCGCTGCGCAGGTTCAGCGCTGCGTCGAAGAAGGCCAGCGATTCGTCGATTCGGCCGAGCTTGAGGTAGAGCCGCCCCAGGCCGCCTAGCGCCTGCGCGAGGTTGGGCTGTATCTCCAGCGCCCGGGTGTAGCAGTGGGCGGCTTCGTCGTCTTCGTCCAGGTCGACGAGGGTATTGCCAAGGTTGCAATGGGCTTCGGCCATGTCGGGGTGACCGGCGAGGAAGCGCCGGCACAGCGCAGCGGATTCCGCCAGATCACCCAGTTCGCGCATCACGTGACCGAGGTTGCCGATGGCTTCCAGGCAGTCAGGGTCGAGGTTGAGAGCGCGTTGGAGGCTGTCCTGAGCGCCGCGCAGATCGTTGAGGTCTTTTTGCAGGTTGGAAAGGTTGACCCAGGTGAGCGGGCGTCGGGGTGCGAGTTTCAGGCTGCGCTCGAAACACTTGCGCGAGGCGTCGTAGTTGTGAGCTACCCGTTCGGCGATGCCCAGGTGGTCCCACACTTCCGCGTCGTCGGGCAGCAGTTCGCTGGCGCGCTTGAGTGCGACGCGCCCGGCACCGTTATTGCCGAGCTGTACGTGGGCGATGCCCAGGAGGTTCCAGTCCTTGCCCTGGAGTGGATTGCGGGTGACGCATTCCAGTGCCGCGGCGGCCAGTCCCTGCCAGTCGTAGGTGGCCAGCAGCGGGGCGAGCCGCGGACTGGCGATGGGGAAGGCCTTGCGTCGTACAACTGCCTTGCGGACGCTCAGGCGGGCCAGTTCGGTCAACGTCGCGACGAGGGCGGCGTCCGGCGTATTGTCTTGGCGCTGATTGCTGCGGGCCTCGTCGAGAAGGGCCGTCGCGCGTGGGTCGTCCAGTCCGGCGGCAATGGCGGTTGCGAGCACATGCTGGGCTTCTTCGGCACGGTTGAGAGCCAGCAGGCACTCGGCGATGGCCAGCCAGGTTTCACCGCGGGTGGAAACCGCTTCGCAGGCGCGAGTCAGAAAGGGCAGCGCGCTGCCCGGCGCCCCGGCGTAGAGGTGAGCCATGCCGAGCCCGTGGAGGGCGTCGGCATGAGCCGGGTCAAATTGCAGGATGGCATCGAAGAGGGCCAGGGCGTCCGCACTGCGCCCTGCGTCAAGACAGGCCCGGGCGAGGGTCAGTGTGTCGGCAATGGTCTGCTCGGCGGCGACGGTCGGGGCGGGCGGCATGGGGCAGTGGGCAGTCTTGGTTGATGAGGCTTGCTTAGATTAGCAGTCGGGTGGCGTGCGCAAAGACGTGAACAGGATGCTAAAAGGGGCCCAGATCGGTCCGTGGTCCCTGCGGTCGAGCCATCGCTCGCTCGGTCGCCTCCTGTTCTCGCGCTTACTTCCTGATTGGAAGCGGCAGGTTCCGCGACGCGTCAGCGACGACCGGTGCTTGGCGAGGCGTTGGTCGCTGCAGCACGAAAGCGAGGGGCGTAAAAAAAGCCCACCGGGCGGAATCGCGAGGCAGGCTTTTGCGAGAAGGAGAGCGTGGGCGCCAGGAAAATGGAAGGCCATGAAATCCGGGAGGTCGCGCTCGACGGCTTCCTTTCAGGGGCTGTCGTGATCGTCAGGGCTGGCGGGCTGCGGCAGGTCCGCATCGGAGTCGCGCATCAGCCGGCCAGAAGGGTGTCGGCCAGCTCGCCGGGGCTGGTGGCCACGCGCCAGTGCGCGGCCATTTCGGTGGGCTCGAGGCTGCCGTAGCCCCAGGTTGCCGCGATGAAGGGCAGCGTGTTGGCGTCGGCCGATTCTCCGTCTTCGCTGCGGTCGCCGATGTAGATCGAGCGGTCGGCGGGCAGTGCGTGGTCGGTCATGAGGCGCGCGATCATCGCGGCCTTGTTCGGCAGGCGGGGCTCGAAGAGGTCGAGGGCGTAGAGGTGGTCGAAATACGCGCTCCAGCCCAGGTGATCGAGGATCAGGCGGGTGGGGAGGATGCGCTTGTTGGTGGCGATGGACAGGGACAGGCCGGCGTTTTTCAGGCGCTCGAGCATGTCGCCCACGCCGGCGTAGGCGGCGGTCTGCCTGTAGCCTTCGCTGTCATAGCCGGCCTTGAAGCCGTTGGCTAGGGTGTCGATCAGGGCCTTGTCGTGGCTGCCGCTGAGTATTTGCAGGGTTTCGAGGAGTGGCGGGCCGATGATGCTTTCGTCGATGGCGACGACGGGCGTGATGCCGGTTTTGGCAAAGGCATTGCGAAAGCTGGCGAGAATGGCGGGGGCCGAGTCGATGAGGGTGCCGTCGAGGTCGAAAAGGATGTGGGTGTAGCGGGGCATGGCGGTTTCGGCGGGAGGATGAATGGCCGTGATTATCGCCCTCTCGGTTATATTTGCGCGCCTCGACTGAATCTGCGCCGCCATGGAAACCTCCGACACCTCCGCCCCCGACGATACCCGCCGCTTTGGCGGCATTGCCCGCCTTTACGGGGAGGCCGGACGGGCGCGGCTGGCCGATGCGCGGGTTTGCGTGGTGGGCATCGGCGGCGTGGGCTCGTGGGCGGTCGAGGGGCTGGCGCGCAGCGGCATCGGCAAGCTGACCCTGATCGACCTCGACCATGTGGCCGAGTCCAACATCAACCGGCAGATCCACGCTTCCGACGCGACCCTCGGCCAGGCCAAGGTGGAGGCCATGCGCGAGCGCATCGCGTCCTACAACCCGGAGTGCCGGGTGACGGTGGTGGATGATTTCGTGAGCGCCGACAACGTTGCCGAACTCCTCGGTGCGGGCTTCGATTGCGTGATCGACGCCATCGACGCGGTGCGGGTGAAGGTGGCGATGGTGGTTTTTTGCCGCGAGGCCGGCGTGCCGCTGGTCACCTGCGGCGCCGCCGGCGGGCAGATCGATCCGACGCAGATCCGCGTCGATGACCTGTCGCGCACCGAGCAGGATCCGCTGTTGGCCAAGGTGCGCCGGCAGTTGCGCCAGAACTGCGGTTTTCCCCGCGATGTGCGGAGAAAGTTTGGCGTGGAGGCTGTTTATTCCGCCGAGCCGCTGCGCTATCCGCCCACCGACGTGGCCTGCGAGGTGTCGGTGGGCGGGCCGGCGGGGCTCAATTGCGCCGGCTTCGGCTCGGTGGTGACGGTGACCGCCACCATCGGGCTGTTTGCGGCGGCGCGGGTGCTCAACGTGCTGGCACAGGCCCAATGAAGAGCGCTGGATCGACGGCCGCGCCGTTGAGATAGACGCTCCAGTGCAGGTGCGGTCCGGTGGCGCGTCCGCTGCTGCCCGACTGGCCGATGACTTCGCCGCGGCGCACCGTCTGGCCGGCTTCCACGCCCGCTTTGTCCAGGTGGCAGACCATGCTGACGAAGCTCTGGCCGTGATCCACGAACACTGTTTTTCCGTTGAAGTAGAAATCGTCGACGAGGGTGACCACGCCGTCGGCGGGGGCGCGGATCGGCGTGCCGGTGGGCACCGCGACGTCGAGCCCGGTGTGGGGCGCGCGTGGTTCGCCGTTGAAGACCCGGCGCAGCCCGAAGCGGCTCGACAGGCGGCCCTCGGCCGGCAGGGCGAGGTCGGTGCGGGTCACCGGCACTTCGCGAAACTGGCTGCGGATGCTGATCTGGCGGTCGCGCTCGGCGTTGATGCGGGCGAGTTGCTCCGGGTCCGGCGTCACCATTTTCTGGTTGGCGATCTTGAGTTTTTGTACCGGGTAGTCTTTGGCGGCCACCTGGAAGGGCAGCGGGCGGCTGCTGTCGTTTGGCCCGAGATCCAGTTTTTGCTCGCCCACCGGCGTGTCGAGAGGCAGGCCGACCAGGGCGTACCAGCCCGTTTTGCGCTGCTGCAGCAGCACCGGACGCCCGCCGAAGCGCACCTCCGGACGGGGGGCTCCGGCGGCGGCGACGGCGATTTCCGCAACGCCGCCGGGAACGGCTTCCGGACGCAGCTGGGCTTGGGCAAGGGTCGGGCCAAGGCCCAGAAAAATGGCCGTCAGCAGAACTTGAGGAACGAAATGTCGATTGAGCGGGACTATGTCACACATGGCGGCAGGAAGTTGAACGTGGAGGCGAATTTGAGCATGGAAGGCTCATCGCACGGTTTAACATCTTGTAAAGATTAATTTTGTTTCACCCGCGGTGGCCTTGCCCTTGTGGGCTGGCAGGGTTCGGGCGTGTATTTGCGTGCGTGGCCGGCTCGCGGGATGTACCAGGAGTTTAGCGATGTCCCAGGAAGCCATTGTGCTGTTTGCCCACGGAGCGCGTGATCCGGAATGGGCTGTGCCGGCCCGGCAGGTTGCCGCAGAGGTGCAGCGGCTGCGGCCGGACGTGTCGGTGAGCGTCGCCTTTCTGGAGTTCATGGAGCCGACGCTGGCCGATGCGGTCGATGCGGCGGCGGCGGCGGGGGCCCGGGTGTTGCGGGTCGTGCCGCTCTTCGTGGCCCGGGGTGGTCACCTCAAAAAAGACGTGCCGGTGCTGATCGAGGCCGCGCAGGCCAAGCACCCCGACTGCCGGATCGAGCTGGCTGCGGTGGTGGGCGAGGATGCCGGCGTTGTGCATGCCATGGCGGTTTATGCGGCGGGCGCCTGATGGCGCCGCGCCTGACTTGTAGATAGTGGAAGGCTGGGGTTCGATGGCGTGTCGCATCTGGCTGGTGGGAGATGATCCCCGGTTGGGAGAATTACTCGAAAGTTTGCTGGTGCCTGCCGGCTATGCCTGCGAGCGTCTCGGCACGGCCGAGGCGGGCGGATATCTTGCGACCGGTCGCCTGCCGGTCGAGCGGGTTATCGTGGATGCCTGTTCCCGCACGGGCAGTCTTGATCTCCTGACGCCGTTCAAGGAGGCCGGGTTGCCGGTCACGCTGCTGGTAGAGGCCGAGGATCTGCTGGCGGTCGAAACCGGCCTGCATGCGGGGGTCTCCGGATTTCTCGTCAAACCCTTCGATGAAAAAGCCCTGGGGGCCGCGCTGGCCTTGCCGTCGGGCGGCGTGGATGCACCGTCGGGAGGCTGTTTTCCGTTTCGTACGCTGGAAGACGTCACCGGACTGTCGCAACTGGTGGCCGGATTGTGTCCCGAAGCCGAGATGGTGCAGATCGCCCTGTCCGAGCTGATGCTCAACGCGGTCGAGCATGGCAACCTGGGCCTGGGCTTCGAGCGCAAGGGCCGGCTGATGACGACAGGCAGCTGGCGTAACGAGGTCGAGCGTTTGCTCGACGCGCCTGAAAACCTCGCGCGCTTTGCCTACCTGCGAATTGAATGTCGCCCGCGGGAAGTGCGCTTCCTGATTCGCGACCAAGGCGACGGCTTCGATCCCGCGCCCTATCTGAACCTCAATCCGGCCCGCTCCGTCGAGCCCCACGGGCGCGGCATCGCCATTGCACGCATGCTGGCTTTTCCCGATCTGGTCTTCCTCGACGGTGGGCGCTGTGTTGAAGGCGTAGTGCGTCGCCAGGCCTGGCTGGACATGGCGGCCTGATGCTTTTGCGCTGATTTTTCCCCGCCCGTTGTGCTGACGGGCGGTCTCGTTCGTCAGCCAATCTTGACGAGGCATAATATTAGAGTATTCTTATATTATGCCTCGATGCCATTTCTCCTTTCGTTTCAGTGTTTCTTCCTGCCTGCTCTCGGCGGCCCTTGTGCTGTCGTCGGTCCAGGCCTTTGGCGCGGATGAGCGCGGCACCATTCCAACCCTTCGTGTTGGCCTGCAGCCGCGTGCGCAAACCTATGCCAGCGAGGCCACGATAGAGGCCGTGCGCCAGGCCACCGTTGCGGCCCAGGTGCAGGGGCGGGTGCTGGAGGTGCGGGTGGATGCCGGCGCCCGCGTGCGCCAGGGGGATGTGCTGATGCGCATCGATACCCGCGAGGCCGACCAGGCCGTGGCCGGTGCCGCCGCCAACGTGGCCGCCGCCCAGGCCCGGCTCGTGGATGCCCGCGCCAACCTCGAGCGCTCGCGCAGCCTCCGGGCGCGCAATTTCATCAGCGCGGCCGGCCTCGACCAGGCCCAGGCTGCTTTCGATGCTGCCGCGGCGCAGCACAAGGCGGCCGAGGCCGGGCGTGCCCAGGTGGATGCGTCGCGCGGTTTTGCAACGGTCACGGCGCCGCTCGGTGGCATCGTCGCCCAGCGCCTCACCGAAGTCGGGGAGATGGCCCAGCCGGGCCGGCCGCTGTTTGTCCTCTACGAACCGGGCAGTCTGCGCGCGGTGGCGGACGTGCCCCAATCCCGCCTTGCCGAACTCGGCCGGGCCGGGCTCAAGGCCAGGCTCGAATTTCCGGAAAGCGGTCGCTGGCTGGATGCCGTGGCGGTGACCGTGCTGCCCTCGGCCGACCCCCGCACCCACACGGCGCGGGTCCGCGTGAGCCTGCCGGCGGACGCGTCCGGCGTGGTGCCGGGGATGGCGGTGCGGGTGCATTTTGTACTTGGCGATGCGCCGCGACTGGCCATTCCGGCTGCGGCCGTGCTGCGTCGCGGCGAGCTTACCGGTGTTTATGTGGCAGACGGCGTGGGCGGTTTCAGCCTGCGCCAGCTGCGCGTGGGCAGCCCCTTGCCGGATGGTGCCGTCGAGGTGCTGGCCGGGCTGGCGGGCGGCGAGACCATCGCCCTCGACCCGGTGCGTGCCGGCCTGAGTGTCAGTCAGGCCGGCCGCCCGGGCCGCCAGGCGCGCTGAGCCATGGGAATTTCCGGACGCATCGCGGCGCTGTTTCAGCGTAACGCGCTCACCCCTCTCCTGGCCCTGGTGCTGCTGCTCCTGGGCGTGTTTGCCACGATCGTCACGCCCAAGGAGGAAGAGCCCCAGATCGACGTGACCATGGCCGATGTGATGGTGGCTTTTCCGGGCGCCTCGGCCAAGGACGTGGAATCGCTGGTGGCCCGGCCGGCCGAGCAGGTGCTGTCGCGCATCGCCGGCATGGATCACGTGTATTCGGTATCGCGCCCCGGCATGGCGGTGATCACCGTGCAGTTCAAGGTGGGGGTCAAGAACCAGGACGCGATCGTGCGTCTGTACGACACCATCCATAGCCACCGGGACTGGATTTCTCCCGAGCTGGGCGTGGCCGAGCCGGTGATTAAGCCCAAGGGCATCGACGACGTGCCGATTGCCGCGCTCACGCTGTGGACCCGCGATCCGGCCCGTTCGGCCTTCGAGCTGCAGCAGGTTGGGCGGGCGGTGGAGGTGGAGCTCAAGCGCGTAAAGGGCACGCGGGACGTGGTCACCATCGGCGGCCCCGGCCATGTGCTGCGGGTGCTGATGGACGCCGGGCGGATGAACGGATTCGGGCTCACCCCGCAGGATCTGAAAGGTGCGCTGCTGCTCGCCAACGCGTCCCAGCCGAGCGGCACGCTCACCGGCAACAACCGCGAGGTGCTGGTGCAGACCGGCACTTACATCGAAAGCGCCGAGGACGTGCGCCGGCTGGTAGTTGGCGTGTCCGGCGGGCGTCCGGTGACCATGGCCGACGTGGCCACGATTGTCGATGGCCCCGACCAGCCGTCGCGCTATGTATGGCATGGCGTCGGCAAGGGCTCACCGCAGGCGGAGGCGCTGGGCCGCGAGCGTTTTCCGGCGGTCACCCTGTCCATTTCCAAGAAGCCCGGCGAGAACGCCGCCGATGTGGCCGAGGGCGTGATTCGCCGCATCGAGCTGCTTAAAGGCAGCATCGTGCCGGCCGGCGTCGAGGTGGCGGTGACTCGCAACTACGGCGCCACCGCCACCGAAAAAGCCGACAAGCTGATCGGCAAGCTGGTCTTCGCGACCTCGGCCGTCGTGCTGCTGGTGTTCTTTGCGCTGGGCTGGCGCGAGGCGGTGATCGTTGGTGCGGCGGTCACGCTGACGCTGGCGGCAACCTTGTTTGCATCGTGGGCCTGGGGCTTCACGCTCAACCGGGTGAGCCTCTTCGCGCTGATCTTCTCGATCGGCATTCTCGTGGACGACGCCATCGTGGTGGTCGAGAACATCCACCGCTGGCAGACGCTCGAACCGGACAAGCCCTTGTGGCAGCTGATTCCCAAGGCGGTCGACGAGGTGGGCGGGCCGACCATCCTGGCCACATTTACGGTGATCGCCGCGCTCTTGCCGATGGCCTTCGTGAGCGGCCTGATGGGGCCGTACATGAGCCCGATCCCGATCAACTCGTCGATGGGCATGTTCATTTCGCTGGTGGTGGCCTTTGTGGTCACGCCCTGGCTGGCGGGCAAGCTGATGAAGGGCGCGGCCCACGGCGCTGCGCCGGGCGGGCACGGCCCCGACAAGCTCACCCGCAGGCTCGAAGCCCTGTTCCGCCGCATCATGACGCCGCTGCTCGACCCGCGCACCGGTGGCCGGGCGCGGGCCGGTTTGTGGCTGGGCGTGCTGGTGGCGATTGCGCTGTCGGTGTCGCTGGCGGTGGTTCAGCTGGTGGTGCTCAAGATGCTGCCGCTGGACAACAAGAGCGAATTTCAGGTGGTGCTCGACATGCCGGTGGGTACGCCGCTCGAAACCACCGCCGAAGTGCTGCGCGAGATCGGCGACGAGCTGGCCGGTGTAGATGAAGTGACCGACTTCCAGGCCTACGCCGGCACCGCTTCGCCGATCAACTTCAATGGCCTGGTGCGTCAGTACTACCTGCGTACGTTGCCCGAAATGGGCGACATCCAGGTGAACCTGGTGGACAAGCATCACCGCAGCCGCAAGAGCCACGAGATTGCCGTGGCGGTGCGCCCGGCGGTGGCGGCGATTGCCAAGAAGCATGGCGGCTCTGCCAGGGTGGTCGAAGTGCCGCCCGGCCCGCCGGTGCTCTCGCCCATCGTTGCCGAGGTATATGGCCCGGATTACGCCGGCCAGCTTGCCGTGGCCGGCAAGCTGCGCAAGGTTTTCGAGGACACGGCGGACATCGTGGATGTGGACGACACGGTGGATGAGGCGGCGCCCAAGCTGGTGCTGCGCGTCAACCAGGCCCGCGCGGCGCAGCTCGGGGTGGCCCAGGCGGATATCGTCGAGGTGGTGCGCCTCGGCCTTGGCGGCGAGAACGTCACGCCGGTGCATGGCGGCGACAACAAGTACGAAATCCCGGTGCGCCTCACGCTGCCGCCCGAGAGCCTGTCGTCGGTCGATCAGCTTTTGCAGATGAAGGTGCGGGCCCGCCACGCCGAGGCCGGCGGAGCGCTGGTGCCGGTGTCCGAACTGGTTCAGGTGCTGCCGACCCAGCGCGAGCAGGTGATCTACCACAAGGATCTGCTGCCGGTTGTGTATGTCACCGGCGACATGAGCGGCAAGCTCGATTCGCCGCTTTACGGCATGTTCGACATCCGGGCCAAGGTCAAGGATCTGCCGCTGGTGGGCGAGCGCCTGGCCGGCACGCTCGACGAGTGGTTCATCCACCAGCCGGACGACCCCTACGCCGCCTACGCGGTGAAGTGGGACGGCGAATGGCAGATCACCTACGAAACCTTCCGCGACATGGGCGCCGCCTACGCGGTGGGGCTGGTGCTGATCTACGTGCTGGTGGTGGCCCAGTTCAGGAGCTACCTGGTACCGCTGATCATCATGGCGCCGATTCCGCTCACCATCATCGGCGTGATGCCGGGCCACGCGCTGTTGCACAGCCAATACACCGCCACCAGCATGATCGGCATGATCGCGCTGGCCGGCATCATCGTGCGCAACTCCATTTTGCTGGTGGATTTCATCGACCAGCAGGTGGCGGCCGGTACGAGTTTTGCCGAGGCCACCATCCACGCCGCCGCGGTGCGCGCCAAGCCCATCGGCCTCACAGGGCTGGCGGCGATGATCGGGGCCTTGTTCATCCTCGACGACCCGATCTTCAACGGGCTGGCGATCAGCCTCGTGTTTGGCGTGCTGGTGTCCACACTGCTGACCCTCGTGGTCATTCCCGTTCTTTACTACGCGGTCATGCACAAGCGCCGCGCCGCTGCCGAAGGAGACGCATCATGACGCTCACCGTCAACCAGTTCGTTCGTATTTTTGCCGGCGCTTTCGTGCTGATTTCGCTGGCCCTCGGGGTGGAGGGCAGCCCGCTTTTCGTGAGCGGCAAGTTTCTGTGGTTTACCGCCTTCGTGGGGCTTAACCTGTTCCAGAGCGGCTTCACCCGGTTTTGCCCGCTGGAGAATATTCTGCGCAAATGCGGCGTCAAGGACAGCGCAGGCTGCGCCTGATTTCAGCGCCATGACACGGCTTGGGGCGAGTCCTCAAGCTTTGGGGGCCGGGGCCGTTCACGCGTCTGATGAACCCGAGCGTTGCGCCCCTTTCAAAGATCAACCGGGCCCTTCGAGAGTCCGGCCGCCGGCCGGGCATCGAAAGGCTGTGGTTCTTTGTGGCGCTGATGCTGGGCATTCTCGTCACCGCCCTGGGCTGGGCGCAGCTGCGGGATCACGAACGCGATCTTGAACAGGCCTATCACGACGCGGCCGCAGACCGCCTGACGCAGCAGATCAGCGAACGGCTCGGCAAGGTCGATTTCATCCTGCGTGGTGTTGCCGGATTGTTTGGTGCCCAGAATCTGGTCGAGCGACACGAGTACGAAACCTATGTTGCCGGTGTGAAGCCGACCGAAGCCCTGCCGGAAATGGTCGGCATCGGCTACCTGAGGCGGGTCGAGACGGCCCGCGCCGAGGCCATCGAGGCCCTGCTTTCTGCCAGCTACGACCGCAAGGTCCGCATTCTTCCACCGCCAGATCCGCTGCGTTCCGGGGTGGCTTTTCCTGTTACCTACATCTGGCCGCTGGACGAGCGAACGAGTTTTTCCATCGGCTACGATGGTTACGCCGATCCCGTGCGCCGTCGTGCCATCGACATGGCCCTGCGTTCCGGTACCCTGGCCATGACCGCGCCGCTGGCCCTGCGTGCTGCCGGATCAGTGAAAGAGATTCCCGGCATACTGTTCTACCGGGTTGTCCACTCCATCGACCAGACGAGCGTGGGGGACGTGGCAGATGGCCTGATCGGAACAGGCATCAGCGTCGACGTAATGTTCGGCGGCCTGCGCGACATCGCCGCACCCGGTTACGGGCTGCTGGTGGAGGACGTTGGCGAAAGCGCGCCGCAGCTTCTTTACCGCAGTGCGGATGCGCCGCTGCAGCCCGCCTTTGTTGCCGTGCGCCAGGTGCCAATCGGTGGCCGGCTGTGGCGGCTGTCGCTGATTGCCCCGCCGCTGGCCAAGCCCCTGGCCGTCTCCACGCTCGCGGGCATCGGCGGGCTGGTGGCGAGCGGCATGCTCGCCTTCCTGCTCTCCAGCCTGTCGGGCCAGCAGCGGCGGGCCAGGCGGCTCGCCGATATCCTGGCCGAGGATTACCGGATCAGTGAAAAGCGTTTCGAGCTGGCCGTCTCGGCAACCGACGACGGCATCTGGGAGTGGCAGGCCGGACAGCCGTGGATGTTCCTGTCGCCCCGCTGCGACCGTTTGATGGCTTACCCCGATGGCGGCCTGCCGCGCAGCGGGCGTGGCATTTTGCGGGTGCTGCCCGTGGCGGCTCGGCGTGAGTTTCTGCAGGCTTTTCGCAGTCACCTCCGCGGGCAGGGTGTCCTCGAGTGCATCCTCCCGATCCAGCGGCTGGACGGCAGCACGGGCTGGTTTCATCTGGCGGGGCGCACCGAGTTCGATGCTTCCGGGCGGCCCGTTCGCACTGCCGGCGCGGTGTCCGACGTGACCGGATTGCGCCTTGCGCAGCAGGAGGTGATCGACGCCCATGCCCAGCTCGACGCCCTGTACCGGTATGCCTCGCTGGGCATGGCGCTGGTGGATGGAAAGGGCCGCTACCTGCAGGCCAACGCCGAGTTTTGCCGGATCACCGGCTACACGGAGGCCGAGCTGTGCAGCCCGGGCCTTCCGGCCCTGACGCCTCCCGAATACGCGGCGCGGGATACCCGGGCTGTCGTCGATGCCTGTCTGGGTGTCCGTGCCCAGACCTATGAGAAGGAATTTCTGAACAAGGACGGGCGGCGGATACCGGTGATGGTGGCGACCACTGCCGTGGGGGGCAGCGACGGCGCCCACCGCTGGATCCTCGTCGAAGACGTCACCGTCCGCAAGGCGGAGCAGCGCGCCATCCAGGAGGCCCACGCCACCAATGAGTCGCTGATTGCGGCGATGCCCGACATGCTGTTTCAGCTCGACGGCGAGTTGCGGGTGGTGCGCTACCACGCGGAGGACAAGGCGGGCCTGTCGATGGCGCCCGAGACTTTCCTCGGCAAGCGCATCGAGGATGTGCTGTCGCCCCGCCTCACCCGCAGCTTTGGCAATGCCGCGCTGGCGGCGGCCCGCAGCGGCCGTTTGCAGCGCCTTGAATATTCCTCCCGCCGCGGCGGCCGCATGCGGCATTTCGAGGCCCGCCTGCGCACCGTGCGTACCGGCGGCACTTTGGTGGTGGTGCGCGACGTAACCGATCTGAAGGAAGCCGAGCTGGCCCTCAGGGAGAGCGAGGCGCGCTGGCAGTTTGCCCTTGACGGTGCCGGCGACGGCGTGTGGGACTGGAACATCGCGACAGGCCACGTCTTCCGTTCGGCCCGCTGCCTGACCATGCTGGGCTATGCGCCGGGTGAAGCCCTGATCGGGCAGCATGACTGGGGCTCCCATGTGCATCCGGACGATCTGCAGGCGCTGCGCGAGGCCCGCGCCGCCCATCTGCGCGGCGAATCGCCGTCACTCACCCGCGAAGCCCGGCTGCTCTGCAAGGACGGAAGCTACAAGTGGGTGCGGGTTCGCGGGCTGGTGGTGGAGCGGGCCGGGGACGGGCGGGCGCTGCGCATGATCGGCACCCATTCCGATATCGACGAGGCCAAGGCCCGCGAGGCGCAGATTCTCGATCACAACCTCAACCTTGCCAGCCTGGTGGCGGCGCGCACCAAGGATCTGCAGGCCGCCAAGGAGGCCGCCGAGGCGGCCAACGAGGCCAAGTCGGTGTTTCTTGCAAACATGTCTCACGAACTGCGCACCCCGATGCATGGCATTCTCAGTTATGCACGGCTCGGTGAAACCCGGGTGGCAACGGCCGGCCACGAAAAACTGCGGAGCTACTTCGACCGTATCCGCTCGAGCGGTGATCGTCTGATGCTGCTCGTCAATGATCTGCTCGATCTCTCGAAGCTCGAGGCGGGCCAGATGATCCTCAACCTGGGGCCGGTGCACCTCAATGGGCTGGTGCGGGACGTCATCGGGGAATTCGATCTTCTGACGCAGGCCCGGGGCCTGCAGATTGTGCTGGGGCAGAACGTGCATGAGCTGCCGCCCTGCCTGGCCGACGCCGCGCGGATCGGCCAGGTGGTGCGCAACCTGTTGTCCAACGCGGTCAAATTTACGCAGGATGGCCGGATCATCCATGTGCGGGTCGATGCCGGCACGCTGCCGGACGGCAGGCCGGCCGTGGTGATCGGGGTTTCGGACGAAGGCATCGGCATTCCGCCGGACGAGCTGCATGCGGTGTTCGACAAGTTTGTGCAGAGTTCCCGCACCCGGACCGGCGCCGGTGGCACGGGCCTGGGGCTGGCGATCTGCCGCGAAATCGTCGAGGCCCACCACGGACGCATCGTGGCCCGCAACAATGCCGCGGGCGGAGCGGAATTCATCGTTGAACTGCCATCAGGGCTTGAGCCGGTGCGAGCGCTGCCGGCCCCCGTGGCGACTGGAGAAACTGGATGAGCACGGCAAAAATACTGGTTGTGGATGACGAGCCCTTCAATCTCGACATCGTGGCCGAATACCTCGACGAGATGGATTTCGACCTTGTGATGGTCGAATCGGGCGAAGCCGCGTGGGACGAATTGAGCCGTCCCGATTCCTGCTTCGACCTGGTGCTCCTCGATCGCATGATGCCTGGCATGGACGGTATCCAGGTGCTCAAGAAGATCAAGGGCGATGAACGGCTGCACGGCATTCCGGTGATCATGCAAACCGCCGCCACCTCGCCCGAGCAGGTTCGGGAGGGGCTCGCTGCCGGGGCGTTTTATTACCTCACCAAGCCCTTCGAGGGCGAGGCGCTGCAGACCATCATCCGCTCCGCCCTCGACGACATGCGCACGCGGCGCGAACTCAACGCCAACCTGGCCGACCATGCGGTGGCGCTGGCCTGCATCAAGGAGGGGGAGTTTTTCGTCCGCACGCTGGACGAGGCGCGCAAGCTGGCGTCCTTCATCGCGCTGCTCGGCCCGCAGCCGGAAACCCTGGCGATGGGGCTTTCAGAGCTGCTCGTCAACGGCGTGGAGCACGGCAATCTCGGCATTGATTTTGCCGAGAAAAGCCGCCTGCGCGAGGCGGATTGCTGGGAAAGCGAAATCCAGCGCCGTATCGGGCTGCCGGAAAACCGGGACAAGAAAGTGCATTTGCGGGTGCGCGGAGAAATCCAGCGCTGGGTGTTCGAGATCACCGACGACGGGGAGGGTTTCGACTGGCGTCGCTTCCTCGATTTCGATCCCGAGCGGGCCTTCGCGCCCAACGGACGCGGCATTGCACTGTCGCGCCAGTTGTCGTTTTCGACCCTGACCTACATCCCGCCGGGCAACAAGGTGGTGGTCACGGTGCCACGCGGCAGCGAACTTGAAGGCCAGGGGCCGCAATGAACGGGACGTGCCGGCGATTTCCGGCAGGCCGGCAGGATCTCCTGCCGATCGAATCTGCGGGCTTCGGCTTGAGCCGCCGCCTGCCACGGGTAGAGAACTGCTGATGTCTGAAAAACAGCTTAGGGTACTTGTCGCCGACGACATTGCGTCCAACCGGACCATCGTCGGCGCCTTTCTTGCCCACCTGAACTGCACGCCCATCTTTGCTTCGGACGGTATCGAGGCGGTGGATCTGTTTCGCCAGGAGGCCCCGGATATCGTGCTGATGGACCTCATGATGCCGCGCCTGGACGGCTTCGAGGCCATCAAGCAGATTCGTGCCATGGGGGGCGATCACTGGGTGCCGATCATCATCCTGTCGGCCCTCAGTGGCGAAGGTGACGTGGTGCATGGGCTCGAGGTCGGCGCCGATGACTACCTGACCAAGCCCTTGTCCTTCCCGGTTTTTGCCGCGCGTTTCAAGGCGCTGCGCCGGCTGCTCGACATGCAGCGGCGCCTGTCGGGTTCGCTGGAACAGGTGCGGGCGGTGGCCAATGGCGTCATCGACGGCATCATCTCCGCCGACGAAAGCGGCACGATCCTGTCCGTCAATCGCTCGGCAACCCAGATTTTCGGCTACACGGCCAACGAGATGGTCGGCCAGAACCTGCGCATCCTGATGCCCTCGCCCAACCGCGAGGCGCACGACGCCTACCTGCAGCGCTACCGGGAGTCGGGCGAGAAACGCATCATCGGCCAGATCCGTGAATTGACCGGCATTCGAAAGGATGGCTCCACGTTTCCGCTGGAGCTCGGCGTGTCGGACATTCACCTGCCCAACCGGCGGATGTTCATCGGGGTCGTGCGCGACACTTCGGAGAAGCGCCGCATCCAGCAGCAACTGGCCGAAGACGCGGCACGCCTGCAGCGCTATCACGACGAATCCGAGCGCGAGCAGGAACTCGCCATGGCCATCATGGAACGCCAGATCCGCAGCGACTGGCTGCGCGACGGTGCCGTGCAATATGCGGTCATGCCGGCGCGCAATTTTTCGGGTGACGTGGTGCTGGTGGCCCGCTCGCCGCAGGGCGCGCTTTACGCCATGCTGGCCGACGCCACCGGGCATGGGCTGGCTGCCGCGGTCAGCGTGCTGCCGGCGCTCGGCGCCTTTTACCGCGGGGCCGCAGGCAATGCGCCGCTACCGGCTCTGGTGACCGAACTCAACAGCCTGCTGTGCGGACTTCTGCCGCGCGGGCGCTTCGTGGCCGCGGCCGTGGTGCGGCTCGAGGCCGGCAGCCGCAACGGAAAGATCTGGGTGGGCGGGGTGCCGGATGTGCTGCGTATCGGCGACGACGGGCGTGTGCTCCAGCGCTTTGTCTCGCGCCAGCTGCCGCTGGGCATCCTGCCTTCGTCCGAAGCCGGGATCGTTCCCGAGGCGTTCAGCTGGAATGAGCCGAGCCAGCTCGTGCTGTGCTCCGACGGACTGACCGAGGCCGAGAACAGTGCCGGCGAGGCCTTCAGCGCGAGTGGGCTGGAGCGCACCCTGCAGAGCACGCCGCGGGCCTCCCGGGTCGCCGGTCTGCGCCAGGCGCTCACCGCGCACCTGGGGCGGCAGCCGGCCGGCGATGATGTGTCGGTGCTGATCATCGATTGTGCGATGGACGATGGAGGGAACGTGGCCAAGCCGGGTGAGGGCGGCAAGCTCTGACCGGCTCAAGGCGGGCGGCCATTGGCGGACAAAACAGGAGGCGTGCTGGCGCGCTTCCTGCTTTGTCTGGAGTATCCGTTTTCTTTGTGGTTCGCCATGCTCCGAGTGTTGGTTGTAGATTCTTCCCGCGAGCGCGCTGCAGACGTCTGTGCGGCGCTGGCGCTGGCCGGTCATCAGGTCACGGCGGTGCTGTCGAGCGCCTTCGAACTGTCCGCACAGGTGCTCGCCACCAAGCCTGACGTGATCTTCATCCAGGCCGATTCCCCCAGTCGCGACACCCTTGAACACCTGGCGATCATGAATCGCGACTGTCCGCGGCCGGTGCTGCTGTGTGCACTGGAAGCCGATTCGCAACTCATCCGCCGCGCCGTGAATGCCGGCGTGTCGTCGTATATCGTTGATTCCGTTGCCCCGGAGCGCCTCGATGCGCTGGTCGAGGTGGCGATTGCCCAGTTCGAGGCCTTTCAGCATCTGCGCGCCGAACGCGACGACGCCACGCGCCGGCTCTCCGAGCGCATCACCATCGACCGGGCCAAGGGCCTGCTGATGAAAGCCCGTGGGCTCGATGAGGGCGAGGCCTATCACGCCCTGCGCAAACTGGCGATGGAGCGCGGCCGCAAGCTGGCCGACGTGGCCCAGGACGTGATCGACATGGCCAGTCTGTTGCTCTGAAATAATCAAAAAGAGGTAGCTGCCCGGCCGGGCGTGCATGGAATCGGGGCGAAAACGCAGCGACGTTTTCGCCCCGATACCGTTGTTCACGCGGGGTTTGCGCCGGGGGTGTCCGTAACCGTGCCAAAGCGGTGCGTGCTGCACTGCATCAGTGCGTCTTTCGGGGTTTGTTTGCCTACCTCTTAGTGGGTATTTTTTTGGAGAAAATTACTTTATTGATATGAATCAATGAGTTGTTTTTCTTGGCACGCTCCTCGCTAAGAGTGAAATGAAGTTGGCCCAACGGCGGGCCAGCTTGATCAGGCGATCACACTTGGACAAGGGCGTCCATCCCTCGCAGGTTTTTGCGGGGCGATGCGACGCCCGTTTTTTTTTGAATGACCGGATCAGGGGCGAGCTATGAGCAAGCAATTCGATGACACGATTCTTTCCCGCCGCGGCTTTCTGAAGGCCGGGGCCACTTTGGGAGGTATGGCGGCAATGGGCACGATGCTCCCCGCGGGCGGCGTCTGGGCGGCAGGCTCGGACAAGCCGGAACTGGAAGAAGTGAAGATCGGTTTCATCCCGCTGACCGACTGTTCGTCGGTGGTGATGGCTTCCGTGATGGGCTTCGACAAGAAGTACGGCATCAAGATCGTTCCGAGCAAGGAAGCCTCCTGGGCCGGCGTGCGCGACAAGCTGGCCAACGGCGAACTCCATGCGGCGCATGTGCTTTACGGCCTGATCTATGGCCTGCACCTGGGGATCGGCGGCCCGAAGAAGGACATGGCGGTGCTCATGACCCTCAACAACAACGGCCAGGCCATCACCCTTTCCAACGGCTTGAAGGATAAGGGCGCAGTGGATGGCGCCTCGCTGGCCAAGGTCATCGCCAAGAAGGACAAGGAATACACCTTCGCCCAGACCTTTCCCACCGGCACCCACGCCATGTGGCTTTACTACTGGCTGGCGGCCCACGGCATCGACCCGTTCAAGGACGTGAAGAACATCGTCGTGCCGCCTCCGCAGATGGTGGCCAACATGCGCGTGGGCAACATGGACGGCTACTGCGTGGGCGAACCCTGGAACCAGCGCGCCATTGTCGACAAGATCGGCTTTACCGCGGTGACCACCCAGGACATCTGGACGGACCACCCGGAAAAGGTGCTGGGCTCCACCGCCGAGTTCGCTGCCAAATACCCCAACACGGCCCGGGCGGTGATCTGCGCAATCCTCGACGCCTCGCGCTGGATCGATGCCAGCGCCGCCAACCGCAGCAAGACCGCCGAAACGGTGGCCGCCAAGAGCTATGTGAATACCGACGTGGATGTGATCCGCAGCCGGATGATCGGCCAGTACGAAAACGGCCTCGGCAAGAGCTGGTCCGACAAGAACCTCATGAAGTTCTACAACGACGGCGCGGTGAACTACCCCTATCTCTCCGACGGCATGTGGTTCCTGACCCAGCACCGGCGCTGGGGCCTCTTGAAGCAGGACGTGGATTACCTGGCCGTGGCAAAGGCGATCAACCAGACCGAGCTTTACAAGCAGGCCGCCGGCATCGTCGGTGTGCCGGTTCCCAAGTCCGACTTCCGCACGTCCAAGCTGATCGACGGCGTGGTGTGGGACGGCAAGGACCCGAAGAAGTACGCCGCCGGTTTCAAGATTCACGGCTGACCTGTAGGGGCGAATTCCTTCGCCCATCACTGCCAATCCACACCCGCGGGCGAATTTATTCGCCCCTACAGAATCCTGGAGATCCTGATGACCACTGCGACCCTTACCTCCGGCCTCATGGCCGTCCGGCCCGAAGCCGACGCCACCCCAGTCAAGGAAACCGATATGGCTGCAACTTCTGCCGCAACCCCCGCGCTGGTAAGCACGCCCGACAACTCCGTTTCTTTCGGCGAGCATTTCAGCAACTTCATCCGCGCCGTGCTGCCGCCGCTCATCGGCTTTGCGCTGGTGATTGGCCTGTGGGCCCTGGTCGCGATGAAGTCCGCCGACTTCCCCAGCCCGGCAAAGACGCTCGATGCCGCCGTCGTGCTCTTCTCCGATCCCTTCTACCAGAACGGGCCGAACGACCAGGGCATCGGCTGGAACATCCTGTCGTCCCTCAAGCGCGTCGCCATCGGCTTCGGCTTCGCGGCGCTGGTGGGCATCCCGATGGGCTTCATCATCGGTCGCTTCGCCTTCATGAACAGCATGCTCGAACCGATCATCAGCATCCTGCGCCCGGTGTCGCCGCTGGCCTGGTTGCCCATCGGCCTGATGGTCTTCAAGGCCGCCGATCCGGCGTCCACCTGGACGATCTTCATCTGCTCGATCTGGCCGATGATCCTCAACACCGCCCAGGGCGTGCAGCGCGTGCCGCAGGATTACCTCAACGTGGCGCGGGTGCTCAACCTGTCCGAGTTCAGGATCATCACCAAGATCCTCTTTCCCTCGGTACTGCCCTACATGCTCACCGGCATCCGGCTGTCGATCGGCACCGCCTGGCTGGTGATCGTGGCGGCGGAAATGCTGACCGGCGGCGTCGGCATCGGTTTCTGGGTGTGGGACGAGTGGAACAACCTGAAGGTCGAGCACATCCTCATTGCCATCTTCGTGATCGGCATTGTCGGCCTGCTGCTCGAATACCTGCTGCTGCTGATCGCCCGCCGCTTCAGCTACGGCACCAACTGATTCGGGAGCCCCAAAATGAACGCAATCGTCAAAGTCGAAAACGTCGGCATGGCCTTCGAGACTAAGAAGGGCAGCTTCGTGGCCCTGAAAGACGTCAATCTGCAGATCCGCACCGGCGAAGTCGTGTCGCTGATCGGCCACTCGGGCTGCGGCAAATCGACGCTGCTCAACCTCATCGCCGGCCTCACGCTGCCCACCTCGGGCGTGATGCTGTGCAATGGCCGCGAGATTGCCGGCCCCGGCCCGGAGCGGGCGGTGGTGTTCCAGAACCATTCGCTGCTGCCCTGGCTCAACTGCTTCGAAAATGTCTATCTGGCCGTCGAGCGGGTCTTCAGCGCCAAGGAAGGCAAGGAGGCGCTGCGGGCGCGCACCCATGCGGCGCTCGAAATGGTGCACATGGGCCACGCCGCCCAGAAGCTGCCCCACGAGATTTCCGGCGGCATGAAGCAGCGCATCGGCATCGCCCGCGCCTTCGCGATGGAGCCGAAGATCCTGCTGATGGACGAGCCCTTCGGCGCGCTGGATGCGCTCACCCGCGCCGCGCTGCAGGACGAGCTGATCGGGGTGATGGCCAAGACCGGTGCCACGGTGGTGATGGTGACCCACGATGTCGATGAAGCCGTGCTGCTGTCCGATCGGGTGGTGATGATGACCAACGGCCCGGCGGCCACGATCGGCGAAATCCTCGACGTGAAGCTAGCCAAGCCCCGCGACCGCCTGCAACTGGCCCATGACCCGCACTTTGCCGAGTGCCGTGCGGCGATCCTCGAGTTTTTGTACCAGAAGCAAATGAAAAAGGCCGCCTGATGCGGCCTTGAGGCGGGGCGCTCTGCTTTACTTCAGCTCGAAGCCGCGCTGGTGCAGGGCCTCCACCAGCCGGTCGCGACCCGACAGCGCGGCGGTGTCGCGGACGCGCTTGGCAGAATGGTTGGACCACGTGCCACGCACCTTCATGCCCTGGCTGGCATAGAAGTCGCTCATGACCGTGTCGTAGGTTTCCAGCCCCGCAGCCTGGGCGGGCAGGGAATAGGTTTCGTTGTGCAGCACCACGGATTGCGGCGGGCGCGGCTTGACGGCGGCCGGCTGGTCCGGGTCGGGCGTGCCGACGCACAGGCCGAACACCGCCACCACCCGCGGCGGCAGTTGCAGCTCGGTCGCCACTTCTTCGGGGCGGTTGCGCATCGCGCCGATGTACACCGTGCCCAGGCCCAGGGATTCGGCGGCCGAAACCGCGTTCTGGGCGGCGAGGGCGGCATCGATCACGCCCACTTCGAACATTTCCAGGTAGTCCAGCGCCACGTGCTCCTCGCCGACTTTTTGCGCCACCTGTTCCAGCCGGGCCAGGTCGGCCAGCCAGACGAGCAGCAGCGGCGCCTGGCGGATGTGCGGCTGGTCGCCGGCCAGCACGGCCAGGCGGGATTTGCGTGCCGGGTCGCGCACGGCCACCACGCTCCAGGCGTGCAGGTTGGACGAACTGGCGGCCGACTGGGCGGCGGCCACGATGGCCGCCAACTGGTCGTCATTTACGGGATCGGGCAGGTAGGCGCGCACCGAGCGGTGGGCCAGAAGGTGGTCGATGAGCGTTGAGCCGGCGGCGGGTACGGCCACGTCGGGCGAGCCGTAGCGGGCCTGGTAGAGGGAGGCGCGGGTGGTCATGGGGTTCCTGACGAGGGTTCAAGCCGGGGCGGAGGGATTCCGCCGCCGGCCAAAACACTAATTTTAGCGCCAGGAGACGCCGGTTTCAGCCGGCGCGGGTCCTGCGGCTGCGCGGTGCCGGGGTGTCGGTGCCGGCTGCATCGCTGTCCACCGGCTCCGCGACGAGGGCCCCGGAGGCCTGGCGAACCTGCTCCTCGAGCATGCCGGTGCCCCGGGCGGCCGCGTCAGCCAGTTCGTTGAAGCCGCTCTCCGCCTGGCGGATGGCCGTTTTCATGTGGTCGATGGCCACTTCGCCGTTGGCGTCGGCGCTGAGGGCGGCGCGGTCCATCTGCCGCAACAGCACCGTGTCGAGCACCGCAACCTGCTTCTTGGCCAGGTGCAGAACCGCCTGGTGGGCGTCGCCGATGATGCCGAAGTATTCGCTGACGAGGCCGGCGGATTCGACGTGCCAGTCGTTGTCGTGCCGGAGCGCAATGCTGTCGAAGCTGAACTCGCGGGTGTCGGCGAGCGCCTCCATGCGGCTCACGCCGCGCTCGAGGGCCTGGCGCCCGGCGCGCATGGCCAGATCGGCAAGCTTCTCGGTGGCATCGACCCATGCGCGGGAGGCGAGGTGCAGGTTGTCGATGGTGTGCAGACGGGTTTGCTGGATATCGGTGGAGGACAGGTACATGACGGTCTCCTGAATGGGGGAAGCGGGCCCCTCAGGCTAAGTGCCCGTGATTGCAGCCGAATGACAGGGACGCGGGGCGCCGCCGGCGGAAGGCGTCTTGATTCGAAGGCCGGGCGCGCCGCTTTTTGATTCCGTTGGTGGGAACCCCTGCGCCGGAGCCCTGCCTTATAGCTGTGATGAACGCAGAGGAGAATCGCATGGACTGGCTGAAGCGCTTGCCCGGAAGCCGCAAGGAAAATCCGGGCCTGGAGTGGCGGATCCTGCGCAAATTGCCGCAGGCTGCGCTGATTGGCACGTTGTTGTCAGCGCTTTATGCCGTCAGCGCCCGCTTTTTCGACAACGGCCTGCCACCGGCCGAGTTGCTGAAGGTGGTCCAGTCGGCAGACATCGTGGCCGTTGCGGCCGTGGTGCTGCACTGGACGGTGGTTTTTACGGTGGCGATCGGCTGCAGCATCGTCATCGTGATGAAGGGGCATGCCTACGTGGCCGATGCCTATCCGCTGAGCGACCGGGATACACCGGCAGAGTGAGACTGCCCGTGGCGGAGCGACCCGTGTTTCAGGGCTTGCTGAGAAAGGCCGGCCGGCCGGTGGTGTAGCCGGCTTCGATTTCCTGGATCACGATTTTCCAGATCGGTTTGACGAAGAAGCGCAGCCCCTTGATGACGCTGTTCACGTCCATCATCGAGGGCACGCGGATGCCGCGGTGTTCCACCGGGCCGCCGATCTGGGTGATCTTCACGCCGAGCTTGGAGAAGTGGTCGGCCAGCCGCGGTTCGGTGAGCATGAACAGGGTTTCGATGCCCTCGTGCCGGGCCATGGCGATCACGGCCAGGTAAAGGCCGATGGGGATGTACGGGAAGCGGGGCTGCTCTTTGGTGCCGAAGTCGTCGTCGCTGAGGGCGAGGGCGGTTTTGGTTTCGCCTTTGCGGCGCCGGTAATGGGCGCGAACCGCCAGCCGGGAGACCTCGGCGATGGTGCCGCGGGGCAGGCGCGCGGGATCGATGATGGACCGGTCGAGGGTGGCGCGGCAGGTGTGTTCGAAAGGCAGCGGAAAGTCGGGGTCTTCCGGGCGGGCCAGCACCAGCCGGTTGCAGCCGACCAGGGTATGGGGCTCGCTCGAGCTGCGCATCAGGCAGTGCAGGCTGTGACGATCGTAATCGTCGGTTTCACGACGATCCGGTCGAACCGGCTCGAAGCCCAACTCTTCGCAGTACACCTCGTGGCGAATCCCGAAGACATCATTCTGGGTGCCGTCATCGAAAGCCGCGAGGACTTCGAAGTATTTCCTGAAGCCTTCGCCCAGACTGAATCTATCAAGTAGCGACATGGCAATTCGGCCTCTTCAAATGAAACATGATCATGAACGATGTCAACGACCGGAGGCCGCATACCTTGAAAGCCGGTTAGGCACTGGAGAGTGGCCGGGGGTCGGAAATCCCGGCCGGTAACGGCTTGCAGCGGCGACATGGCTGCGCGGGAAGCCCGTCCAACTGTCGTATCATACTGTTTCCCCGCCTGACGGATATAACGAGCATGTCTAACGCCGGCACCCCTTTCAATTATGACGAAGCCTTTTCCCGCAACATCGGATGGGTT
The DNA here is from genome assembly GCF_030157465.1 of Zoogloea sp. Taxonomy (GTDB): domain Bacteria; phylum Pseudomonadota; class Gammaproteobacteria; order Burkholderiales; family Rhodocyclaceae; genus Zoogloea. The sequence continues at coordinate 29,465 of NZ_JAOAUU010000010.1, read as the reverse complement.
ACCCGGGCAGAGCAAGCCGCCCTGCGTGGCAAGCGTATTGCCATCGCCGGCATGGGGGGCGTCGGCGGGGTGCACCTGCTCACCCTGGCGCGTCTGGGGATCGGGGCTTTCAATATCGCCGACATGGATACCTTCGATGTCGTGAACTTCAACCGGCAGGCCGGAGCGTCGATGGCGTCGCTGGGACGCCCGAAGGCCGAGGTGATGGCCGAAATGGCGCGGGACATCAACCCCGAACTCGACATCCGGATCTTCGACAAGGGCGTCAATGCCGGCAACCTCGATGATTTTCTGAGCGGCGTCGATCTTTACGTCGATGGCCTCGACTTCTTTGCCTTTGCCGCCCGCCGCGACACCTTCAACGCCTGCCACCGGCTGGGCGTGCCGGCCGTTACCGCGGCGCCGCTGGGCATGGGCACGGCGGTGCTGAGCTTCCTGCCGGGCAAAATGTCCTTCGAGGAATATTTCCGTCTTGACGGCTGCGACGAGGACGAAATGGCGGTGCGCTTTCTGCTCGGCCTGTCGCCGGCCATGTTGCAGCGCGGCTACCTGGCCGATCCGTCGCGGGTCAACTTCACCGAGAAGCGCGGGCCGAGCACCATCGCCGCCTGCCAGCTGTGCGCCGGCGTGACGGCCACCGAATCCCTCAAGATCCTCCTCGGGCGCGGCAAAGTGATGTGCGCGCCCTGGGGCCTCCACTTCGACGCCTACCGCAACCGCTACGTCAAAACCTGGCGGCCGGGCGGCAACCGCAATCCCATCCAGCAGATCGGCCTGTTCATCGCCCGTCGCCAGTTGCGTGCCATGCGCCGCCTGGAACAGGCCGGCAAATCCTGATTTTCCAAGTCCCGAATCCGCCTTGTCGAGGAGCGCCTCATGGCCCGTCGTGAAACCCTGTTGAAAATCCTCGACCTGGCCCGCTGGGCGCCCAGCGGCGACAACACCCAGCCCTGGCGTTTCGAGATCGCCGCCGACGAGCACATCGTCATCCACGGCAACGACACCCGTGAATGGTGTCTTTACGATTTCAACGGCCACGCCAGCCACATGGCCCACGGTGCCTTGCTGGAAACCCTGCGCATCGCCGCCACCGGCGAGGGCCTGGCGGCCAGCTGGAGCCTGCGGCCCGGTTCATCCGACAAGGCGCCGGTGTTTGACGTGCGCCTCGAGGCCCGCCCCGGCATGGCGCCCGATCCGCTCCTGCCCTTCATCGAAAGCCGCGTCGTGCAGCGTCGCCCGATGCGCACCACGCCGCTGACAGCCGCCCAGCGCCAGGCCCTCAGCGCCGCGCCGGGGCCCGGCTACAGCATCAGCCTCTTCGAATCCAGCGCCGAGCGCCGCCAGGTGGCCGGTTTTCTGTGGCGCAGCGCCTACGTGCGCCTGACCTGCCCGGAGGCCTATCCGGTGCACAAAGAAATCATCGAGTGGCGCACCCGCTTCAGCAAGGACCGCATCCCCGAGCAGGCGGTGGGCGTGGATGGTGCCACCGCACGGCTGATGGAGTGGGTGATGGCGAGCTGGGGACGGGTCCAGTTCTTCAACAAATACCTGTTCGGCACCATCGCGCCGCGCATCCAGCTCGACTACATTCCGGCGCGGGCCTGTGCCGCCCACGTGCTGGTCAAGGCCGACGTTCCGGCCCGCAGTCTGGAAGACCACGTCCGCGGCGGCATCGCGCTGCAGCGGGTGTGGCTGACCGCCGCCTCGGTGGGCCTGCATTTGCAGCCCGAGATGACGCCGCTGATTTTCCGCTGGTACGCCCGGGCCGGGCTGACGTTTTCCAGCGTCCCCAAGATCAACGCGGGCGCGCTGGCGCTGGCCGACGAGTTCGAGCGCATCGGCGGTTTCGGGCCCGACCAGGGCCTCACCTTCTTCTGCCGTGTCGGCGTATCCGATGCGCCGCGCTCCCGTTCGCTGCGCAAGAGCGTCGACGAGCTGATGCTGACAGGCCGATGAGCCATGCCCATGAGCATGACCACGCCGGTGGTCATGGCCACGCTCATTCGCACTCCCACCATGGCCCGGTGTCCCATGACCGGGCCTTCGCCATCGGCATTGCGCTGAATGTCGTTTTCGTCGTCGTCGAGGCCTTTTATGGCTGGGCCTCGGATTCCCTCGCGCTGCTGGCCGATGCCGGCCACAACCTTTCCGACGTTGCCGGGCTGATCCTCGCCTGGGCGGCGGCCGCAGCCGGCCGCCTGCGCCCCACCCACCGACGCACCTACGGCTGGGCGCGGGCTTCCATCCTGGCCGCGCTGGCCAATGCCATGCTGCTGCTGTTCGCAATGGGGGCGCTGGCGCTCGAGGCCATCCAGCGCCTGCAGTCGTCCGAGCCCGTGGGCGGGCTCACGGTGATCGTCGTGGCGGCCATCGGCGTCGTCGTGAATGGTGTCACCGCGGCGCTGTTCATGTCCGGCAGCAAGTCCGACGTCAACATTCGCGGCGCCTTTCTGCACATGGCCGGTGACGCGCTGGTGTCCCTCGGCGTGGTGGCTGCCGGGGCGCTCTATCTCCACTACGGGTGGGTCTGGCTCGATCCGGTGGTCAGCCTGGTGATTGCGGTGGTGATCGTCGTCGGCGCCTGGGGCCTGCTGCGCGAGTCGCTGCACCTGGCCTTCGACGGGGTGCCAGACGGCATCGACCTGGCCGACGTGCATGCCTGCCTGGCCGCGCAGCCGGGCGTCGTCAGCGTGCATGATCTCCATGTGTGGGCGCTGGGTACTTCCGAGGTGGCCCTCAGCGCCCACCTCGTGATGCCTGACGGCCATCCTGGCGACAGCTTCTTCGTCGCCCTCGCCGAGCAGCTGGAACACCGTTTCCAGATCCGCCACCCCACCATCCAGATCGAACTCGACGGCATCGCCGACGGCTGCGCGGCGCCCCTGCACCTCGATTGAGGTCTTTGTCGGGCGATAAAGAACGTGAAAGCGCAGTCCTTGGTTCAGGCGCTGTTCGCCGATGGGGCATCGGTGTCAAGGTGGTGAAAGAGACGAAACCTGGATCGAGTCAGCCACGAGATTCAGATCCAGGGAGTTGCTTGTTGTCGCTGGCATGAGACCGGGTTTCGGCCTGAGCGGTCGTTGGTAATCGGACCCCCAGTGTCTGCAAGTGATAGATCAACGGTCGCTGGTCAAGAAATCAGAATGGCGTCTTCGACGAAGCGACCTCATTGAAGCGGTCATTTCCTGAGAAGCTTCGATCCCTAGTGCTGAAATGTCATTGAAGCGCGAGGGCAACGAATCCTTTGTTATCCTAAGCAAAAATCAAGCAAGCGCACAAATCACTCTGCAATTACAATTCGTTTTTTAAGGGCGTCGCAGAAGTGAAGTAACAATGCCAGCCAGGAAATCTAGGAAATCCAGTCGATGAAAATTACCTGCAAAAATTTTGGACCGCTACGAGAGTTCAGCATTGACCTTGAGGCCGACTTCGTCTTGATCGTCGGTGAGAACAACATCGGCAAGTCCTACGCAATTTCTCTCTTGTATGCGATCTTAAAGACACTCCTGTCAGCGGAGCAGATCGACCGTCCGTTCTACAGCGAACTCTTCCTCGACAAACTCTCCGACAAAGCGGACGACACAAAGACTCAGGCCTTTCTGAAAAGCCTAAAATCTGCGTCCAAAGATATCGACGTCACTGATTTGATTAAATCCGTGACAGAACGAGCTTTAGGAGTGTTCTTCGCCGATCAACTTGAAAAGACAATCCAAGGCACCTTTGGGGAAATCTCAAACCTTGAAAACCGGCGCAGCAATGACCCGACCTCGATAGTTATTTCCACGTCGGAACTGTCAGCTGAACTAAGGATCGCAAATGGGCGATTGTCAGTTTTTTCAATCTCTACCGCTGCAAAGGTCATCTACCGCAAGAGTAAGCAGCACAGAACTCCTCGCGCCGCGGGGAACGAGACAATTATCTATGGCCCTGATGTCCTTGAGCAGGCGCAAATCCGGGTACAGCTCTTTGCCTTTAGGGCGTTTCAGGACTTCGTGTTAGAAGCGGGTTCGACTGTTAGTGATGTCCATTACTTACCGGCTTCCCGATCTGGTCTTTACCAGGCTCTTAGTGCCTTCGGCCAAATAATCGCCGAACTTTCAAAGCGAAGGACCTTTCTCTCGCAGCGAATTGAACTGCCCGCAATTCCGGAACCACTTATTGACTACTTCCTCAAGCTCAACGAGATCCGTCCATCGAAGAAAGGAACGGAGAGTAGCTTCGCCCGCGTCGCTGATGAGTTGGAACGCCTCGCCCTTGGCGGCGCGGTTGAATTCGATCACAAGAGCAAGCGCCTTTTCTACAAACCATTCGATGTCGACCTCAAGCTAGATCTCTCCTCAACGTCCTCAATGGTTTCCGAAGTTGCGCCGATCATCACATACCTAAAGCATGTTCTTCCAGATAGCGATCAAAGGCGAAGTTCACGCAGGCGGCGAATTGCCGAAGACCAACGTCGAAAGCAAATAATCTTCATTGAAGAGCCAGAGGCTCATTTACATCCACACACGCAAGTTATTTTGATGAACGCATTTGCCAAACTCGTTTCTGGCGGCGAGGTGAAGATGATTGTGACGACTCATAGCAATTTCGTATTCAACAAGTTAAGTAATCTGGTGATCTCTAAGGCATTTGGAGAGTCGAGGATCGAGGCTTTTAGGTTCGTGAGATCTGAGCACGGCACAGCCAGCCACAGCTTGGAAGTCGACGAATTCGGAATAACTGACGAGAACTTTGGTGACGTAGCAGAAGATCTTTTCTCAGAAAAGCTAGATCTGCTGAGCGCCAACGAGCCTGAGCAGGATCAGCAATGATTCTGAACGAGGTAATCCAGATACCAGAGCTTTTTGCCATAAGGCGGTTAGATGTTTCAGAAAATGGGGTTGGCATTACTTTCCACCCCGAACTTCTGAATGAACAAGGAGATCTCAGGGAAGATCTGGTTTGTATTCTCAAGCTTGATGAATACCACGCATACAACACTCGGACTGCTCACAACCCTCCAAAGGTTATTGACAATCTCGTCATCGTTAAATGTTGCGACGGCCGTATCTCGGTTTATCTAATCGAGCTACGTCTTTCAAATGGTAGGAGACCTACTAGGCGTCTTCACCCAGGCGAGATTGAGGATAAGTTCAGTACAGCGATTCACGATTTTATAGAAAAGCGCTACGCGAATGTCTTTTCAGGTGACTTTATTAAAGAGATAAAGGCTTACCTTGTCGCTGACCCGTGGAAGCACTCCGGCAAGGAAAATGCCGATGAGCTCTTTGCAAAAAAAATGAAGGCGTCCGCGCTCGATGCATACTCTTCACGCAAGCCCTTTCGTCTTTTCGGCCATAACATCCTTATCAGCCCTATTGTGCCTCCTGAACCGGTCATCACTCCGTGTTAGTGTTCGTGCGAAGCATGCTGAGTATGCTTATGGTTTTTTGTAGGTAAAGTGAGTGTCGCGTCGCGAAAATGCCTACTCGGTTCGGCTGCATCCGCGTCTTTTTGGACACTGTCGAATGACTGGAAAGCAAAGTGCTGCCGCCGTTAGAGCGGCAAACCTTCAATTGGGCACCTCGAAAAACCTCATTTTCCAAAAATCACGCATCGATAAATCAAGGAGTTACGAAGCGCTCGAGGTGAAAATCAGGGGTTTTTCGAGGTACCCAATTACCGCTCTGGCCAACAAGGCGACTGTCACTCCGTCGTGGATTGTTACGGCTTGGCCTGGAGTTTTATCCCAAGCGGGCGATGCGGGATGCGGCTTCGTCAATGTGCCTGCGCATCGCCTCAATGCAGGGAGAGAAGCTGCCGGAGAGGCCCGCGCAATCGCCGACCCTGGCAAAGAACATTTCAGCCAGATGCAGTGCCTCGCGCCAGGTTTCACCATTGACCGAAACCGACAGTGACGCCGGCGGAAGCGTATTCACGATTGCGCCGCCACTTCTGGGGGCAAACCCCATGGGCAGCACGTCGTAAGCCGGCGCGAGCGAATACGGGCGGCCGTGACTGCTTAGAAACGACAAATTTCCCGCGTGCATGTCGGTGTTGCCGATCAGCGTTCCGAATGCCCAGAGCCTCGCAGAGCCCGCGGCGGCGTCGGCATGGACGTGGCCATCGGCGACAAGGCGACTGACCAGCGAGGGCCAAGGCGCCGAAACCTCTCCGACGAATTCCGCATCGAGCGCGCGCAGAGAGAGCACACCAACGCGGCCTAGCTGACCGATGCGGTCGAATCGCGGTACTTCGAGGAATCGCTGACCGCCGAAATCGAAAACCTCCGTTTCGACACCTAGCACCGAAAGAGCCAGGTGCTCGGCCAGCAGGAGGTCGCGCCAGCGCTCGCTGACAGGGTTGTCGTCCGGTGCGGAGAACTTCACCAGCACATGACCGCGCTCTGTGTAGGCGCAAAACTTCGGCTGCTCGCCACCCGCCGACGAGCCGGGAAGCTCCCCGGCGCCGGCGGCACGTGCCAGAGCGGGATAGTCTGCGGCCCGATCAACCGGGAGCGGGGCCGGCATTCCAATGAACCGGTCCCGCGCCCGCTCCCCAATCAGCAGGTTGCCGATTGCGTCATGGCCATGCGCAAGCAGCGCTCTGATGACTTCAGCGCCGCCCCAGAGCTCCGGGTTTGCCGGCAAGCCGAGACCGGCTGCATGCCTCGATGCGTAGGCCCGGCCGAGATACCCCTGTGGCCGCATGTCGAACAGCCACCACGGCAGCCCGTCGCTATGAATCGCCACGCCGTCGGTCTGCACCATGGCAAAGCCATCCGGGCGAACAGGAACGAGCGTGCCAATTTGCCGAATCAGCCCGTCATCGCCAATGCGGAAAATCGGAGTCGACGCGAAGCCGCGAGAGCTGTCCCGCAGGGCGTAACGAATAGATGGACCGGACCCTATCCGGACCACCTCGTCGCCAAGCGCAGCCAGCGCACGCGAAACCGTCGGCTGGCTGATTCCAGTTTTTTCAACGACTTGGCGAGAAGCCATCGGTCCTTGACTGAGCAGCAGGCGGATGGAGTCTGCATTACGAGCCATGGCTATGAATGGATAAATGAATACATTAATGAATAGCTAGTCTGGCCACTCAATCGCGACCCGTCACGATTTTTCTGAGGAATCGGCCTGGGTTCAGGAGCTGAAGTGGCGTGGGCGTTTAGCGGTCGCCGCTCTTCACTTTCTGCCTTACCCCGCAGCTCCGCTGCAACAAAACTGTCATTTGACCCGCTTTTATATTTCGATAATACTTGAAACATGGAAACGTTATCTGCTGCCGAATCCCTTGCCGCCCTCGGTCATGAGACGCGTCTGGCCATCTTTCGCGCCCTCGTGCAGGCCGGGCCGGAAGGCCTCAAGGCCGGTGCCGTTGGCGAAGCGCTGGGCCTTGCGCCTGCCACGCTGTCTTTCCACCTGGCTCACCTCAGCCGGGTCGGCCTGATTCGCGGGCGCCAGGAAAGCCGCTTCATCTTTTACTCGGCCGACTACTCGGCGATGGGCGAACTCATCGCCTTTCTCACCGACAACTGCTGCCAGGGCAAGGCCTGCCTGCCCAACGCCGTCTGCGCAGAAAATCCGGACCCGCGCTGCAATCCTGAACCTGCCTGTGAAGGGAATTCCCGTGACTGACCGTATCTACAACGTGCTCTTTCTCTGCACCGGAAACTCGGCGCGCAGCATTCTCGCCGAGGCCATCCTCAACCAGATCGGCAAGGGCCGCTTCCGCGCCTACAGTGCCGGCAGTCACCCGGCCGGCAAGGTCAATCCTTACGTTCTGGAAATGCTGGCAGCCCAGAACCTGCCGGTGGCCGAGCTGCGCAGCAAGAGCTGGGACGAGTTCGCGGCGCCCGGCGCCCCGGCGCTGGATTTCGTGTTCACCGTTTGCGACAACGCCGCAGGCGAGGTTTGCCCGGTATGGCCGGGTCAGCCGGTCTCGGCGCATTGGGGTATCGAGGATCCTGCGGCCGTCCAGGGCGACGACGCGGCCAGGCGTCACGCGGTGCACACCGCGCTGCAACTTCTGAACCGCAGGATTTCCGTATTCATCAACCTGCCCTTTGCCAAGCTCGACAAGATGGCCCTCAAGCAGGAAGTGGACAGCATCGGTCGCCTGCGCGAGCAGGGGCAATAAGCCGTATTTTTGGAACCCCGCAATGACTCCCACCGTACTCGTACTGTGCACGGGCAACTCGTGCCGCTCCCAGATGGGCGAAGCCATCCTCAACCACGATCTTGCCGGCCGGGTTCGCGCCCTGTCGGCCGGCACCGTGCCGCAGCCCAAGGTTGCCGACGGCGCCATCGTGGCCCTGCAGCTTGCCGGCCTGCCCACCGACGGCCTGCACCCCAAGCTGATCGACACGCTGCTCGATGAATCCATCGACCTCGTCGTCAGCGTGTGTGACAACGCCAAGGAGAGCTGCCCGATCTTCCCGCGTCCGGTGAAACGCATCCACGTGCCTTTTCACGACCCCCACGGCGAGCCGCTGGACAGCTTCATCGCCGTGCGCGACGAAATCCGCCGCGTGCTGGTGCCGGCCTTGGTCGAGGCCCTGGGGCTGGAGGCCAAGCCATGAGCGCCCAGTGCGAAGCCACGCTGAAGGCCGCTGCGGGCGTGCCGATGAGCGTTTTCGAGCGCTACCTCACGGTCTGGGTGTTCCTGTGCATTCTCGCCGGCGTGGGCCTTGGCCAGCTGGCGCCGGGCGTCTTCCAGGCCATCGGACGCATGGAGGTGGCGCAGGTGAACCTGCCGGTCGGCCTCCTGATCTGGGTGATGGTCATCCCGATGCTGGTGAAGGTGGATTTCGGCGCGCTGCATGAAGTGAAGGGCCACATCCGTGGCATCGGCGTCACGCTGTTCGTCAATTGGCTGGTCAAGCCCTTCTCGATGGCCTTTCTCGGCTGGCTCTTCGTGCGCAACGTGTTTGCGCCGATGCTCCCGGCCGATCAGCTCGACAGCTACATCGCCGGCCTCATCCTGCTGGCGGCGGCGCCGTGCACGGCGATGGTGTTCGTGTGGAGCCGGCTCTCCAACGGCGATCCGCTGTTCACGCTGTCGCAGGTGGCGCTCAACGACACGATCATGGTGGTGGCCTTTGCGCCGCTGGTCGGCTTCCTGCTCGGCATCTCGGCCATCACCGTGCCCTGGGACACCCTGCTGATCTCGGTGGTGCTCTACATCGTCATTCCGGTGATCCTCTCGCAGGTGTGGCGCAAGCTGCTGCTCGCCAGGGGCAAGCCGGCCTTCGATGCGGCGATGGAGACGATCGGGCCGTGGTCGGTCGCCGCGCTGCTGGTCACGCTGGTGCTGCTGTTCGCCTTCCAGGGCGAGGCCATCCTCAAGCAGCCGATGGTCATTGCGCTGCTGGCGGTGCCTATCCTGATCCAGGTTTTCTTCAACTCGGCGCTGGCCTACTGGCTCAACCGGGCGGTGGGCGAGAAGCACAGCGTGGCCTGCCCGTCGGCGCTGATCGGCGCGTCCAACTTTTTCGAGCTGGCGGTGGCCGCGGCCATCGGCCTGTTCGGTTTCGAATCCGGCGCAGCGCTGGCCACGGTGGTCGGCGTGCTGATCGAGGTGCCGGTGATGCTGCTGGTGGTCAAGGTGGTCAATTCCAGCAAGGGCTGGTATGAGCGCAGCGCGGCCTGAGTGGATTCACCCGCCATTTTTTCCGGAGACTGAAAATGAAAAAGCTTGAAGTGTTCGATCCCGCCATGTGCTGCCCGACCGGCGTGTGCGGAGTGGACGTGGACCCGGTGCTGGCGCAGTTTGCCGCCGACCTGAAATGGGCCGAATCCCAGGGCGTGGCCGTGGCCCGCTACAACCTGGGCCAGGAACCCCAGGCCTTCGCGGCAAACCCGGCGGTGATCAAGGAGATGGAAGCCGGCATGGAGCGCCTGCCGATTCTTGCCGTCGATGGCCAGATCGTTTCCACCGGCCTCTACCCGAGCCGCGCCCAGCTGGCTGCGAAGCTCGGGCTGGTGGCCACCGCCGACAAGCCACGCATCCGCATTCCGGTGAGCGGCGGCTGCGCCCCCGGTTCCGGCTGCTGCTGAGGGCCGCCGCCATGCCCTTGCCCGCTGTCGATACGCGTTACCTTTTTTTCACCGGCAAGGGCGGCGTCGGCAAGACCAGCCTTTCCTGCGCCACCGGCCTGGCGCTGGCCGCGGCGGGCAAGCGGGTGCTGATCGTCAGCACCGACCCCGCCTCCAATCTCGACGAAGTGCTCGAAGTTCCCCTCGGCGCCACGCCGACGCCGGTGCTGCCGGGCCTTTTCGCCCTCAACATCGACCCGGAAGCCGCCGCGGCCGCTTACCGGGAGCGCATGGTCGGGCCGTACCGGGGCGTTCTGCCCGAGGCCGCCATCCGCAGCATCGAAGAGCAGTTTTCCGGCGGCTGCACCGTCGAGATCGCGGCCTTCGATGCCTTTGCCGAGCTTATCGGCCTGCCGGCGCGCACCCAGGATTTCGACCACGTCATCTTCGACACCGCACCCACCGGCCACACGCTCAGGCTGCTCACGCTGCCCTCGGCGTGGTCGGAGTTTCTCGACACCGGCGCGGGCGGCGCCTCGTGTCTCGGGCCGCTGGCGGGCCTCGAAAAACAAAAGAAGCTCTACGCCGCCACGGTGGCCGAACTGGCCGACCCGGCGCGCACCGCGATCATCCTGGTTTCCCGCCCCGAAGCGGCCGCCCTGCGCGAAGCCGAACGCACCCGGCGCGAGCTGGCCGAACTCGGCGTGAGCACCCCGCGCCTCGCCGTGAATGGCGTGTTCGTGGCGCACAGCGACGACCCTGTCGCCCAGGCGATGGCGGCCCGCCACGCCGCCGCGCTGGCTGACATTCCGGCCGGGCTGGCGGGCCTGCCGCAGAGCGAGACACCCTTCGTCGCCCGCGGCATGGTCGGCCTCGATGCGCTGCGTGCGGCCCTGTTGCCGTCGGCACCGCAAGCCGATGCCGCGCCGGCGCCGGTTCCTGCGCCTGACATCGCGCTGCCGCCCGGTCTGGCCGGGCTCGTCGACGAGCTGGCCGCCACTGGCCATGGCGTGGTGATGACGATGGGCAAGGGCGGCGTCGGCAAGACCTCCGTCGCCGCTGCCGTGGCGCTGAGCCTTGCCCGGCGCGGCCACCGGGTGCTGCTCACCACCACCGACCCGGCCGCCCACGTGGCCGATCTGCTGGATGCGGGCGTTGCCAATCTGCGCATCGGCCGCATCGATCCGGCCCTGGAAGTGGCCCGTCACCGTGCCGAAGTGATCGCCCGGGCCGGCGATCAGCTGGACCCCGGCGCCCGGGCCGTGCTGGAAGAAGACCTGCGCTCACCGTGCACCGAGGAGATCGCGGTTTTTCATGCCTTTGCCCGCACCGTGGAGGAGGGCGCCGATGGCTTCGTGGTGCTCGACACCGCGCCCACCGGCCACACCATTTTGCTGATGGACTCCGCCGAGGCCTACCACCGGGAAGTGCTGCGCAGTCGTGGCGATCTGCCGGATGCCGTGCGCCAGCTTTTGCCGCGCCTGCGCGACCCCGACTTCACCCGCGTGCTGATCCTGACCCTCGCCGAAGCCACGCCGGTGCACGAAGCCGAGCGCCTGCAGGCCGACCTGGGCCGGGCGCAGATCAAGCCCTTCGCGTGGGTGATCAACCAGAGCCTGCTGGCCAGCGGCAGCCTCGACCCGGTGCTGGCCGCCCGTGGCCGCTTCGAAGCGCCGTTCATCCGGCGGGTTGGCGAGCTGTCCAGCCGGGTCGCGCTGATCCCGTGGCTGGCCGAGGCGCCGACAGGGCAAAAGGGGCTGGCCGGCATGCTGGCCGCGGGTCTTGCACCCTGAAACTTGAGCTGGATTAAGTTGAGTATTTTTGTCGGGTATATCATGCAAGGCCTGTTGAAACCTTCTCATGGCTTTGCAAAGGATCTGCTGATGAAAACCCGAATCTCTGCCGCGCTCGCGTTTCTTGCCCTCGCCTTGCCGCTCGCCGGCCAGGCCGCGGGGCATGAGCACCATGAACATCACGATCACGGTGCGCCGACGCTGCAGCTCAACGCCGGTAAAAAATGGGCCAGCGACGCCCCGCTGCGTCAGGCCATGGGCCACATCAACCAGGCCATGGCCAAGGCGCTGCCACGCATCCACAAAGACCAGTTCAAGGACGCTGACTACCAGGCCCTGGCCAAAACGGTGAACGATCAGGTGGCCTACGCGGTCGCGCACTGCAAGCTGGCACCCAGGGCCGACGCCATGCTGCACGGGGTGATTGCCGAGCTGCTGGCGGGCGCAGCAAGCATGGAAGGCAAAGAGGGCGAAGCGCGCCACGACGGCGCGGTGACGGTCTTGAAGGCCCTTGATGCTTACGGCAGGTATTTCCAGCATCCGGGCTGGAAAACCGCCCGGGGCTGAAGCTCAGGCAGGGCGTGAGCCAGGGGCTCTGTCCTGCGGCTTTTTTACCGCTTTCGCCAGAAAGCGGTCCAGCGCGGCGCCAAAGGCCTGCCGGTCGGCCTGACTGAAGGCGGCGGGGCCGCCGGTCTGCACGCCGCTGCCGCGCAGTTCCTCCAGAAAATTTCGCATCGACAAGGCTTCGGCGATGTTGGCCGCGGTGTACATCTCGCCGCGGGGGTTGAGCGCGTGGGCCTGGCGCGCCAGCACGTTCGAGGCGAGCGGAATGTCGGCGGTGATCACCAGATCTCCGGCCTTGAGCTGGTCGACGATGTGGGCGTCGGCCACATCGAAGCCGGACGGCACCTGAATGGCCCGGATGAAGCGCGAGGGCGGGGTGCGCAGCATGCGGTTGGCCACCAGGATGGTCTCGAGCTGCAGGCGTTCGGCAGCGCGGAAGACGATTTCCTTGACGACCACCGGGCAGGCGTCGGCATCGATCCAGATTTGCATGAACAGGGGGCGGACATTTGGGGAGGTGGCCAGTTTACTCCGGGCCGCCTGGGGCCGCCTGGGGCCGCTTGTTGCCGAAAAGCAACAGATTTTGGGGCCGTCTTGTTTCCATGTCGCTTCGGGATGGCAAGGGGTAGGAAACTGGCCTATGTTGCAGTGCAGCAACCTGTGCTAAATTGATCCAATAAAAAGCGTAAACCGCTATCCGTACGATCAGGAGACAAAAGGTGCCGGCGCGCCTGCCGACCAGGGCCGCGGGGTTTTCAACCCGGCCTGGTGGCACTGCCGGCTCATGCTCCCCTTGCGGGGAGAAGCTAACCGCGGTCTCTGTTTCCCCATGACTGGCTCAATAGAACAAACCGGCCTGCCCGCCGACATTCCGGACCTTCCGGCGCCTGGCCGGGCGGCTGCCATCCCCGTTTCCGCCACCCGTGCCGGTGCCCGCCTGCGCAAGAGCCGCTGGCCGGCGCGGCTCGACCTGCTGCAAAGCGTTTCGGGCCTGTTCCTGGCGCTGTTTCTGGTGGCGCACATGTTTTTCGTGTCGTCGATCCTGATCAGCAAGGATGCCTTCCATACCGTTGCCCGCTTCTTCGAGGCCGCCTGGCTGTTCGGCAAGCCGCAGCCCTGGGTGGTGTCGGTGGTGGTCGGGGTGGTGTTCACGGTGTTCGTGCTGCATGCCTGGCTGGCGATGCGCAAGTTTCCGGCCAGCTTCCGCCAGTACCGGGTTTTTTCCGAGCACAAGGCGCAGCTGCGTCACAGCGACACCGGCTTGTGGTGGATTCAGCTGTGGACGGGCTTTGCGCTGTTCTTTCTCGGCTCCGTGCATCTCTACGGCATGCTCACCCAGCCCGAGCTGATCGGGCCGTATGAATCCGCCGACCGCATCTGGACGGGCACCATGTGGCCGCTCTACCTGCTGCTGCTCTTCGCGGTGGAAATCCACGGCAGCCTTGGCCTTTATCGCCTGGCGCTCAAGTGGGGCGCCTTTGAAGGGCGCGATCCGGTGCACACCCGCCGCCGCCTGCGCGTGGCCAAGACCTGTTTCAGCGTGTTCTTCCTGGGCCTCGGCCTCGTTACGCTGCTGGCCTACGTGCAGCTGGGCATCGCCCACGCCGACCAGGCGGGTCAGCGTTATGCGCCGTCGGTGGTGGGCAACGTGGCGGTGAGGAACTGATCATGCGCATCGTTTACACCGACGTTCTCGTGGTGGGTGGCGGCCTGGCCGGGCTGCGTGCCGCGGTTGGCGCCCGGCGCCGCGGGCAGGACGTGATCATCCTCAGCCTCGTGCCGCCCAAGCGTTCTCACTCGGCGGCCGCCCAGGGCGGTATGCAGGCCAGCCTCGGCAACACATTCAAAGGCGCCGGCGACAACGAGGACGTGCACTTTGAAGACACCGTGCGCGGCTCCGACTGGGGCTGTGACCAGGAAGTGGCGCGTCTTTTCGTGCATGCCGCGCCGCAGGCCGTGCGCGAGCTGGCCGCCTGGGGCGTGCCCTGGAACCGGGTCAAGGCCGGCCCGCGCCAGGTGGTGATGGACGGCCAGCACGTCACCCTCACCGAACCCGACGCCTCCCACGGCCTGATTGCCGCCCGCGATTTTGGCGGCACCAAGAAGTGGCGCACCTGTTACGTGTCGGACGGCACCGGCCACGCCATGCTCTACGCGGTGAGCGATCAGGCGGTAGCCGAGCGCATTCCGGTGCATGAGCGCACCGAGGCCGTCGCGCTGATTCATGACGGCACGCGCTGCCACGGCGCCATCGTGCGCGATCTGGTCACCGGCGAGCTTTCGGCCTACGTGGCCAAGGCCACCTGCATCGCCACCGGCGGTTTCGGGCGCATTTACCGGGTCACCTCCAACGCGCTGATCAACGAAGGCATCGGCGCCGCCATTGCGCTGGAAACCGGCGTCGCGACGCTGGCCAACATGGAGGCGGTGCAGTTTCACCCGACCACCATCTTCCCCGCCGGCATTCTGGTAACCGAAGGCTGTCGCGGCGACGGCGGTTTGCTGAAGGACGCCAGCGGCCACCGCTTCATGCCCGACTACGAGCCCGAGAAAAAGGAGCTTGCCTCCCGCGATGTGGTCTCGCGCCGCATGGAAGAACACATCCGCGCGGGCCACGGCGTGAAGACCCGCTTCGGCGATCACCTGTGGCTGGACATCACGCTGCTGGGCGCCCAGCACATCAACGGCAAGCTGCGCGAGGTGAAGGAAATCTGCCAGCACTTCCTGGGCATCGACCCGGTGAAGGACATGATTCCGGTGCGCCCGGCCCAGCACTATTCGATGGGCGGCATCCGCACCGACGCCGCCGGCCAGGCCCGCGGGCTGGCGGGGCTGTTCGCCTGCGGCGAGGCGGCCTGCTGGGATCTGCACGGCTTCAATCGCCTGGGCGGCAACTCGGTGGCCGAAACGGTGGTGGCGGGCATGATCGTCGGCGAGACGATGGCCGATTTCGTGGAATCGTCGGCGGGAGAACTGCAGGTGTCGACGGCACTCGTGCGGGAATTCCTCGAACGGGAGCAGGCAAAGATCGACACTTTGCTGCATGGCAACGGAACGGAAAACGCATCCGAACTGATGCGCCGCATGCAGGACATCATGACCGAGAAAGTAGGCATCTTCCGCCGGGGCGATCTGCTCCAGGAAGCCGTGGATGAGTTGCAGGCACTGCTGCTGCGAAGCCGCAAGATCGGCATCGGCACCAAGCGGGCCGGCGCCAACCCGGAACTCGTTACCGCCTATCGCCTGCAAAAGATGCTCAAGCTGGCCCTGTGTGTGGCCTACGGCGCGCTGCAGCGCACCGAGAGCCGCGGCGCCCACTTCCGTGAAGACCACCCCCGGCGTGACGATGCCGGCTGGCTCAAGCGCACCCTGGCCACCTGGCACGACGACTTCCAGACCCTGCCGACCCTCGCTTACGAATCCCTCGACGTGACGCGCATGGAGCTGCCGCCGGGCTGGCGCGGCTACGGTGCCAAAAACGCCATCGAGCACCCCGCGACCGAAGCCCGCGTGGCCGAAGTCGCCACCATCAGGTCGGCTTTCGGGCACGCCGACCGTTACACCGTGCAACAGGCCCTGATGCCGTTCGACCACCTTGTCCCGGAAGCCTTCCGCGGCAGGAATGCACGGCCCGGAGATGAAACATCATGAACGCCCCCCTGTCCCAAGTCCGCATCGTTCGGCTGCACCTGCCGCTAGGCGGTGGCCGTACGCAGAAACTCGAAGTCATCGAAACCGAGGGCATGACCCTGCTGGGCGCCATGCGGCAGGTGCGCGGCACCCTGCCGCCCACCTGGCTGGACAGCTTTCCCTGTCACGCCGGGGCCTGCAACACCTGCAGCATTCTTATCGGGAGCACGCCCGGCGTGCCCTGCAATGCCCTTGTCCGTGATCTCGGCGAGGACATCAGCCTTGCCCCCGGCAAGCATTCCCGGGGCTGGGACGCCCTGCGCGACGACGCCCGCAAGGTGCACGGCTGATGAGCACGAGCCCCCGCATTCTTACCCTGCGCGTTCTGCGCAGCAGCCCGGCCGAGGGCGAGGCGCCCCACTGGGAAGATTTTCGCGTCGAAGAGGCCGAGGGCATGACCCTCTTTCTCGCGCTGACCGAAGTCCGCGAGCGTCTGGCGCCCTCTCTGCAGTTCGATTTTGTGTGCCGCGCCGGCATCTGCGGCAGCTGCGGCATGCTCATCGACGGCAAGCCGGGCCTTGCCTGCTGCGCGCTCACGCGGGATCACGGCAGCACCATCACCCTGGCCCCGCTGCCGGTCTTCGAGCTGATCGGCGATCTTTCGGTCAATACCGGCAAGTGGATGCGCGGCACCGCCGAGCGCCTCGAAACCTGGATCCACAGCGAAGCGCAGCCCGATCTCACGGCCGTCGAGCCGCGCATGGAGCCCGAACTCGCCGAAGCCATTTACGAACTCGACCGCTGCATCGAATGCGGCTGCTGCGTTGCCGGCTGCGGCACCCTGCGGATGCGCGAGGAATTCGTCGGCGCCATCGGCCTCAACAAGATCGCCCGCTTCCGGCTGGACCCGCGGGATGAGCGGAGCGATGAGGATTTCTACGATCTGATCGGCGACGACACCGGCGTGTTTGGCTGCATGTCGCTGCTGGGTTGCCACGACGTGTGCCCGAAGGGGCTGCCGCTGCAGACCCAGATCGCGTTTCTGAGGCGCAAGATGGTGGCGGTGGGGCTGAAGTAGCAGGCCGCTTCGAAGCCCTCCACGCTTGACGGGACAGAGCCAAAAACAAGCCTCATCAGCCTCTTGAAAACCCGCATCGTTACTGATGCGGGTTTTTGTTTTTAGACTGCACATTTCTTATTGTAGGGAGCTTTTACTGGGTAGTTGAACGGAATATATGTGCAGCTTCTGACTACCGGGTTGATAGAATCTTGGGCTTTGACTTGTCTGCAGATCATTAGGCGGCGCCATGAACAACATCGAACAACAATTCTTCAGCGACCTCGAAAAAAAGCTCTGGACTGCTGCGGACAAGCTGCGCTCCAACCTCGATGCTGCTGTTTACAAGCATGTGGTGCTTGGACTGATCTTTCTGAAGTACGTCTCCGACGCCTTCGAGGAGCGGCAGAAAGAGCTGCGCGAGCAGTTCCAGAACCCGGACCACGATTACTACATGGCCCCCGAGGAATACGGCGGTGCGGGCACCCAGGAATACGAAGAAAACCTCGCCGCCGAATTGGAGGTGCGCGACTACTACACCGAGAAAAACGTCTTCTGGGTGCCGCTGGAAGCACGCTGGCAGACCCTGCGCGACTGCGCCCAATTGCCGCCCAAGGCGCCACTGCTGTGGAACAAGCCCGGTAAGGACGAGCCCGAAGAGATGCGCAGCGTCGGCTGGCTGATCGACAACGCCATGGAAGCCATCGAGCGCGAGAACGAGAAAAAGCTCAAGAACGTGCTCAACAAGGATTTCGCCCGCACGCAGATTGACAGCCACAAACTGGCCGACCTGATCGCCCACTTCTCGGACACCGACTTCAACCGCAAGGACTACAACGGCCAGCCGCTGGGCCTGAAGAGCAAGGACATCCTCGGCCACGTCTACGAATACTTTCTCGGCCAGTTTGCCCTGGCCGAAGGCAAGAAGGGCGGCCAGTACTACACGCCAAAAAGCATCGTCACGCTGATCGTCGAAATGCTGCAGCCCTTCAAGGGCCGGGTGTACGACCCGGCCATGGGCTCGGGCGGCTTCTTTGTGCAGAGCGAAGAATTCATCGAACTGCACGGCGGCAAGGTGGCCAACGGCAAAGCTGGGCAAATCAGCGTCTACGGCCAGGAGAGCAACCCCACCACCTGGCGCCTGGCCGCCATGAACATGGCCATACGCGGCATCGACTTCAACTTCGGCGGTGCACCGGGTGACACGCTATTGAACGATCAGCACCCCGATCTGCGCGCCGACTTCGTCATGGCCAACCCGCCCTTCAACATGAAGGAGTGGTGGAACGCCAAGCTGGAAAACGACTGGCGTTGGATCGCTGGCACGCCCCCTCAGGGCAATGCCAACTTTGCCTGGTTACAGCACATGCTCGCCCATCTGGCCCCCGCCGGCAGCATGGCCCTGCTGCTGGCCAATGGCTCGATGAGCAGCAGCACCAACAACGAAGGTGAAATCCGCAAGAAGCTGATCGAGGACGATTACGTGGAGTGCATGGTCGCGCTGCCCGGCCAGCTTTTCACCAACACCCAAATCCCGGCCTGCATCTGGTTCCTGACCCGCGACAAACGCAATGGCCTGGCGCTGAACAAAACCAAACGCGACCGGCGCGGTGAATTCCTGTTCATCGACGCCCGCCAACTCGGCTACATGAAAGACCGCGTGCTGCGTGATTTCACGGTCGATGACATCAAAAAGGTGGCCGATACCTTCCACTCCTGGCAGATGGGTGAAGGTTATGAGGATGTGGCGGGCTTCTGTTATTCCGCTTCGCTGGCCGACATCCGCAAGCACGAGCATGTGCTGACACCGGGGCGTTATGTGGGCGCCGAGGAGCAGGAGGACGACGGCGAAGTCTTCGCCGACAAGATGGCGCGGCTGACAGCGCAACTTGCAGAGCAGTTTGCCGAAAGCGCCAAGCTGGAAGGCGAAATCAAGAAAAACTTGGCAGGGCTCGGCTATGGCTGGTAAATGGCCTTACAAGCGCGTTGAAGAAATCGCACTGAAGATCGCGATGGGGCCATTTGGCTCGTCGATCAAAGTGGAAACCTTCACTGATTCAGGAATTCCAATTATCAGTGGCCAGCATCTCCGTGAAGCTCAGGTGACTGATGGCGAGTTCAAATTCATCACAGAGGCACACGCTGATTCTCTGAAAAATGCCAATGTCCAGCGGGGGGACGTGATCTTCACCCACGCGGGCAACATTGGACAGGTGGCATTTATTCCTGATGATTCCGCATATCAAAGGTACGTCATTTCTCAGCGACAGTTTTATCTTCGCTGCAATACGGACCTTATGCTTCCAGAATTCATCACCTACTACTTCAAGACTCCAGAAGGGCAGCACAGGCTACTTGCTAATGCCAACCAGGTTGGCGTGCCATCTATTGCACGACCATCTTCCTACCTCAAGACAATTGAGGTCCCTGTGCCCTCAATTGAGGAGCAGCAAGTTGCCGTTTGGAACATAAAGGCGCTCGATGCCAAGATCCGTTTGAACATCGGCATCAACCAAACCCTCGAAGCCATGGCGCAAGCCATCTTCAAATCGTGGTTTGTCGATTTCGACCCGGTCAAAGCCAAGCTTGCCGCCATTGTCGAAGGCCGCGACCCGCTGCGTGCCGCCATGAGCGCCATCAGCGGCAAGTCTGAGTCTGAAATCGACACCCTGCCGCCCGAACAATTCGAGCAACTCGCGACCACCGCTGCGCTGTTTCCAGATGAGATGGAACAATCAAAGTTGGGGGAGATTCCGAGGGGGTGGAGCGCTTCACCGTTCGGCTCACTGCTCTCGCATACTATCGGTGGTGACTGGGGCTCAGATTCGCCTGATTCGAGCAATGACACTCGTGTTGCCATCATTCGGGGCACTGATATTCCAGACTTGGACCTGGCTCAAGCCCATCGAGTACCTTTTCGATATACCACGCAGAAGAAGTTGGCTTCACGGCATCTTCAAGTTGGCGATATTGTGTTGGAGGTTTCTGGAGGCAGTAAGGATCAGCCGACAGGTCGATCTATTCGAATAGCTGTGAACACAATGCGCGAGTTTGATTGCCCCATTGAGCCTGCGAGCTTTTGCCGATTGCTGCGCCCCATCAGTCCGGAGATAGGCGTCATACTGGGTTTACACTTGGTGTATATCTACGCGCAAGGAAAGACATGGGAATACCAGAACCAAAGCACCGGTATTGCGAACTTTCAAACTGCCCACTTCCTTGATGCGGAGTTTGTTGCCAAACCGCCTACGATGGTCGCGGAGAAGTTCTACGGTTTGGTAAATCCGCTGTTGGAACGCCGACACGATCCGCAAAGCCGGCGGTTGACGGCGCTTCGCGACTCGCTGCTTCCCAAGCTCCTCTCCGGCGAGTTGTCAGTCACCGAGGCTATTGCGGAGGCCGAGGCATGAGCGAGCCGATCATGTCATCCGTTGCTGTGGTCACACAGCAACCAAGCGACTACTTCGAGCAGATTCCGCAGTGGCGCGCCGAGGGCAGCACCAAGCGCTTTGAGATCATGGCCGATGAGTTAAGCGGTCGCATTCCAGTCACGCGATTGGAATCCTGGCGCGACTTCACTGAGTTGCTGGAGAGCGACTTCTTCAACCGGCAAGGTGTGCAATTGGTGTTTCGCGGGCATCGCCGCTTTGACTGGAGTTTGATGCCCACGCTGGGGCGCTTGACCACCAATGGCATCGTCACCGAGCAGCTGGCACAGGCGCAACTGGAGCGCTTCAAGCGCGCAGTGCGCGGGCGTCTGAACGATGCGGCCATGGTGGATGAGGATGACGAGCTGTGGTCGGTGGGCCAGCACCATGGCCTGATGACGCCGCTGCTGGACTGGACTTACTCGCCTTATGTGGCGTTGTTCTTTGCCTTCCACAAGGACGACAGCAAGGAAGAGGCCGCCAACCCCTATCGCGCGGTGTATGTGCTCAACAAGAGCTTTCTGACCGAGCATGAGCACGAAACCGGCATCCGATTATGGGAGCCGCGCCGCGATGACCACGGCCGCTTGGTAAACCAGGCAGGGTTGTTCACCTTCTCACCCACAGACGCCACCATCGAGAACAAGCTGGCCACTGTGCCGGCTGATGACGAGCTGTTTGAAGACGAGGAACTGCGCTCTGCATCCGAAGATGAGCAGCCGGACATCCTGGCCCGCTACATCTGCAAGATCTACATCCGCAATGAAGAGCGCGATGCCTGCCTGCGCCACCTGCGGCGCATGAATGTGCACCACGCCAGCCTGTTCCCTGATTTGCTGGGAGCCTCGGAATATTGCAATGTGATCACCACAGAAGTCGAGATGGCGGCGGCAGTGCAGCAGCGCGGCAAGCACCACGAAGTCACGATCACTGAGAGCGTGACAGCAACGAATCAAGTGGACGCGCAGGTAACACCGTCGGCTGCAACCGCCGCCACGCTCACCAGTATTGAAGACGTGCTGCGCCAGCCTGCCGGCGCTGAGCAAGTTGAGCCGGGCCGTATCGCCCTGATGGCCGAAGAGTTGGCCGCGTCCATCGCCAAGAACAAGGTGGTGGACTGGGAGACCCGCGACGCCGTGCAGGCTCGCCTGCGCAACGTGGTGCGCGTGGTGCTTCGCAAATACGGCTACCCGCAGGTCTTGCGGGATGAGGTGGCAGAACGCGTTATTGAGATCGCCAAGTTGGACGCCACCGGGGAGCAGTCATGACCATTTCGGCAGAGCAGATCGATTTGTGGCGCGGCAGCGCCTCGGAAACCCAGAACCTGGAATTCAAGGAGGCCGGCAACCAGTACGACACCCGAAAACTCTGTCGGTATTGCGTGGCCATTGCTAACGAAGGTGGCGGGCATCTGGTGTTGGGTATTGCGGATAAGCCTCCGCGCGCGGTGGTGGGCAGCCAGGCGTTCTCCAACACCCAAGACATTGCCGAGAAGCTGTTTCACTGGGTGGGGTTTCGCGTCGATGTGGAGGCGGTCGGGCATCTCCAAGGGCGGGTGGTGGTTTTCAGTATTCCTGGTCGGCCCAAGGGCACGGCCTACCACTACGAGGGGGCTTACCTGATGCGTTCGGGCGAAGAGCTGGTGCCGATGAGCGAGGATCAGTTGCGCAAGATCTTCGCGGAAGGGCAGCCCAGCTGGCTGGAGAATCCAGCGCTGAAGGATATCTCCGCGCAAGACGTGGTGCAGTTGCTGGATACCCAAACTTTCTTTGACTTGCTGCGTCTGCCTTATCCCACTGATCAGGCTGGCGTGCTGGCCCGCCTGCTGGATGAACGGCTGATCGAGCGCAGCGCAGCAGGCTTTCACATCCTGCACATTGGCGCGGTGTTGCTGGCCAAGAATATGCGGCAGTTCCCCGACATCAGCCGCAAGGCGGCGCGGGTGATCGTGTATGCGGGTGAGTCCAAGATGCAGACCGTATCTGACATCACGGGTGAAAAAGGATATGCCGTCGGCTTTGCTGGGTTGGTGCAGTACGTGATGGGCAAGCTGCCGCAGAACGAGGTGATCGAAGGGGCCATTCGCAGGGAGGTCAAGCTGCTGCCCGAGGTAGTGGTGCGAGAGCTGCTGGCTAACGCGCTGATCCATCAGGACTTTGACGCAAGTGGTGCATCGCCCGTGGTGGAGGTGTTCAACAACCGTGTGGAAATCTCCAATCCTGGGGAACCGATCGTACCGGTGGAGCGGTTCATCGATGGCTATCAGTCGCGCAATGAGCGCTTGGCCGACCTGATGCGCCGCTTCGGGATTTGCGAGGAGAAAAGCAGTGGCATCGACCGGGTCATCGAGACCGCCGAGATCATGCAGTTGCCGGCGCCGGAGTTTCTGACCAGCTACCGTCGAACGATTGTGGTGATCCACGGCCCGCGTGCCTTTCGCGACATGAACGGCAGCGACCGGGTGCGGGCTTGCTATCAGCACTGTGTCTTGCAGTACGTACTGCGCAAGCAGATGACCAACCAGTCGTTGCGCGAGCGGTTCGGCCTGCCAGAGGGCAGCAGCAACACGGTTTCGCAGATCATCACTGCGACGATGGAACAGGGTTTGGTGAAGAGCGATCCTAACGCGCCCGATTCGCGGCGGTATGCCCGGTACATCCCGGTATGGGCGTAGCCGCCATTTCATTGCAGCTAGCGTGTGCTGGTTTGTTGTTTTTTATGTGTTTGATTTATAGGTGTTTTCTTATTTCATCACAAACCGGGTTGGTCGCTTATCACCCCCAGGGAGACACAGGGTTTTCAGCATGCTGAACGAACAAGAACTCGAAGACCTGTGCATCGGCTGGTTTCAGGAAACCGGCTGGCAGTTTGTGCATGGGCCGGACATCGCCCCTGATGGCGCGAATCCGGAACGGGCCGATTACCGGCAGGTGATCCTGCGCGACCGGCTGCTGGCGGCCTTGGCGCGCATCAACCCGCACATTCCCGCCGCTGCGCTGGAGCAGGCAGCACACACCGTGCAAACCATCAGCGAGCCGCAGGCCGTAGTGCGCAACTGCAGTTTTCACCGGCTGCTGCTCTCGGGTGTCGCGGTGGAGTTCTCGGTAGGGGATGAAAAGAAAGCCGATCTGGTTCACCTGATCGACTTTGCCAACCCGCAGCACAACGAATTTCTGGTCATCAACCAGTTCACGGTCACCGGCACCAAGCAGCCGCGGCGGCCTGATCTCGTGGCCTTCATCAACGGCTTGCCGCTGGCAGTGATTGAGCTGAAGAATCCGGCCAACGAGCAGACCGATGTCTGGGATGCCTTCAATCAGTTGCAGACTTACAAGGACGAGATTAGCGATCTGTTCAACAGCAACGAGGCGCTGGTAGTCAGTGATGGCTGGACAGCGCGCGTGGGCTCGCTTACGGCCAACGCCGAGCGCATGCTGCCTTGGCGCACCCTTGCCAATGAGGATGACCGGCCCCGCCTGCAACTGGAGCTGGAAACCGTGGTGCGCGGCTTTTTTGCTCCGGAGCTTTTCCTCGATTACATCCGCCACTTTGTGCTGTTCGAGCAGGATGGCGATGCGGTGATCAAGAAGATCGCGGGCTACCACCAGTTCCACGCTGTGCGTGAGGCGGTGCGCGCCACGGTGATCGCGGCCAGCTCGCCCGACAAGGGCTTGTTGGAGGTGCGAGAAGAACGCGCCACCTACGGCAAAGAGGTGAAGCCGGGCTCGCGCAAGGCCGGCGTGGTGTGGCACACGCAGGGCTCGGGCAAGAGCATCACCATGGCCTGCTACGCAGGCAAACTGCTGCAACAGCCGGAGATGAAAAATCCGACGCTGGTGGTGGTGACAGACCGTAACGATCTAGACGGGCAGTTGTTTGCCACTTTCTGCGCAGGCAGTGACTTGCTTAAAACCACGCCGTTGCAGGCGGGCAGCCGCGATGAATTGCGCGAGATGCTGGCCTCGCGTCAGGCGGGCGGCATCATCTTCACCACGGTGCAAAAGTTCGCACTGCTGGACGAGGAGGACGAACACCCGCTGCTGTCTGGGCGGTCCAATATCGTGGTGATTTCGGACGAAGCGCACCGCAGCCAGTACGGTATGAAGGGACGCTTCGACGAGAAGGCGGGCAAGTATATGTTCGGCTATGCCAAGCACCTGCGCGATGCGTTGAAGAACGCCACCTTCATCGGTTTCACTGGCACGCCGATTGCCCTCGAAGACAAAGATACCCGCGCGGTGTTTGGCGACTACGTCAGCATCTACGACATTCAGGATGCGGTGGACGATGGCGCAACGGTGCCCATCTACTACGAGAGCCGCCTGGCCAAGCTGGATGTAAAGCAGGCCGAGATCGACGCGCTCAACGAGCAAGTCGATGAGGTGGTGGAAGACGAAGAGGACATCGCCAGCCGCGAGAAGACCAAGAGCGAATGGGCCGCACTGGAAAAGCTGGTGGGTGCCGAGCCACGCCTGGCGCAAGTGGCGAAGGACTTGGTCGAGCACTTTGAAACCCGCAGTGCGACTCTGGATGGCAAGGCCATGATCGTCTGCATGAGCCGCGACATCTGTGCCCAGCTCTACAAAGCCATCGTCACCCTGCGGCCTGACTGGCACGACGATGATCCGGAAAAGGGCGTCATCAAGGTGGTGATGACCGGTTCAGCGGCCGACAAAGAACTGCTGCAGCCGCACCTTTACAGCAAGCAGGTCAAGAAGCGACTGGAAAAACGCTTCAAGGATGCCAAAGACCCGCTGAAGCTGGTGATCGTGCGCGACATGTGGCTGACCGGCTTTGATGCACCGCCCTGCCACACGATGTACGTGGACAAGCCCATGAAGGGTCACAACCTGATGCAGGCCATTGCACGGGTGAACCGGGTTTTCAAGAACAAGCCGGGTGGTCTGGTGGTGGATTACATCGGGATTGCCAATGAACTGAAGGCGGCGCTCAAGACCTACACCGAGGCCAAAGGCAAAGGCGATCCCACGCACAGCGCCGCAGAGGCATTGGCCGTGTTGCTGGAGAAGATGGACATCGTGCGCGGCATGATGCACGGCTGCGACTACAGCGGCTTCGAGACCAGGGCGGCGGCACTGATGGTGCCTTGCGCCAACCATCTGCTTGGCCTGAAGGATGGAAAGCGGCGTTTCCTCGACGCTATGGTAGCGGTGGCCAAGGCGTATTCGTTGTGCGGCACGCTGGACGAGGCGGCTGCGCTACGCAAGGAAATTGCGTTTTTCTCGGCCATCAAGGCGGCTATCACCAAGTTCACCACGGTGGACAAGAAGCGTTCTAGCGAAGAGAAGAACAGTGCGTTGAAGCAGATTCTGGATAACGCCATTGTCGCCGACGGCGTGGCTGACATCTTTGCGCTGGCTGGTTTGGACAAGCCCAACATCGGCCTGCTTTCAGATGAGTTTCTCGAAGACGTGCGCCAGATGGAGAGCCGCAACCTGGCCGTGGAATTGCTAGAAAAGCTGCTACGCGACGAGATCAAGGCACGTGCGCGCAACAACGTGGTGCAAGAGAAAAAGTACGGCGACCGCTTGCTGGAAACCTTGCGCAAGTATCACAACCGCGCCATCGAGACGGCCCAGGTCATCGAGGAGCTGATCCAGATGGCCAAGGAGTTCCAGGCCGTGCTGGAGCGGGAAGCCGCGCTCGGCTTGGGGCAGGACGAAATCGCCTTCTACGACGCGCTGGCCAACAACGAAAGCGCAGTGCGTGAGCTGGGTGATGACACTTTGAAGAAGATCGCCGTCGAGATCACCGAAAAACTCAGGTCCAGCACGACGGTCGATTGGCAAGTAAGGGAAAGCGTTAGGGCACGGCTGCGGATTTTGGTGCGCCGTACTCTGCAAAAATGGAAATATCCTCCGGATCAGCAAGCGGATGCTGTGGAGTTGGTTCTGCAGCAGGCAGAGAGTTTGTCTAATGAGTGGAGTCAATGAGCGACCACACGACGGGCTGCTTGATACACCATAAGTTGATGAAGGCGATTCTGGAACACGCACTTTGTTTTTTACGAGGACATGCCGGTCAGCAAGGAAGGCAGCCCGGTTTCCCTGAACCTCTGCGGAAGACAGCTGAAGCGCTGAGGTGCTGCATTTTTTCGGGCCTTCTCACCCCGCCCACAAATGTGCGGCGACCAGTGCCCGCCAGGGGGCGAAGCGGGCGAGCCAGGCTTCGGCTTCGTCGGCGTCGATTTTTTCTGCTCGCCCGAGCAGTTTTTGCAGGCCGCGCCTTACTGCCACGTCACCGTGCAGGGAGCCGTCGACGGAGGCGAAACCGCGCAGGAGCGTGTAGTTGATGGTCCACGGGCCGATGCCGCGGATGCTGGCGAGGCGGGCGCGGATCGTGTCGGCACTGGCCGTGTGAAGCCAGTCGTCCAGCGGCAGCTGGCCTTCGGCGGCGAGGCGGGCGACGGTGAGCAGGCTGCGGGCCTTGGTGGCGGAGAGGCCGGCGCTGCGCAGGGTGGCTTCGTCGAGACGGGCGAGGGTGGCGGCGTCGGGGTAGCAGGCGAGGCCGCCGCTGTGGCGCAGGCCGGCGGTTTCGATGAGGCGGCTGCGCACCGAGCCCGCCGCGGCGACGCTGATCTGCTGGCCGGTGATGGCCCAGCTGAGCGCTTCGAAGGGGCTTGCGGTTTGCGGCACGCGAAGGCCGGGGCGCTGGGCGATGAGGGCGCCGAGCCGGGGGTGATGGCCGTGGGCCGCTTCGAAGGCTTCGACAGGCTGGCTCAGCCCGAGCATGTGGCCGGCGAGCCGGGTGACGTGTGCCGGGTCGGCGGGTGGGCCGTCGACGGTGAGGGTGACTTCGGCGTGGTCGGGGTGGATGCCGATGTGGAGCTGGGCGGGGTGGCCGTGCCACATCAGGCCCTTGTCGATGCAGTGGCCGGTGACGCGTTCGGCCCGTTGTTGCGGGTCGCGGGCGTGAAAGGCGAGGACTTCTGCGGCGCGGAAGTTTTGGGGCAGGTGCATGGTTTCAGCCGGCCTTGCGCAGGGTCAGGTTGATCCGGCAGGCGCCGGTGGCCGGGTGGCTGCCGTCTTTTAGCGGGGCGATGCCATGAAAGCGCAGGCGGGCGGGGCCGCCCCAGACGAACACATCGCCGTGCACCAGCGGTACGCGGGCCGCCTTGTCGCTGCGTTCCAGGCCGCCGAACAGGAATGTTGCCGGCAGGCCGAGGGAGACGGACACGATGGGCTGGGTGAAATCGTGTTCGTCGCGATCCTGGTGCAGGGCCATTTTGCTGCCGGGGGCGTAGCGGTTGATGAGGCAGGCGTCGGGGATGAAATGCTCGAAGTCGGCGCGGGCGGCGGCTGCCAGGGCCAGGCGCAGCAGCACGGGCGGGATGGCGGGCCAGGGCTGGCCGCTGTCCGGGTCGAGGGGGGCGTAGCGGTAGCCGCGCCGGTCGGTGATCCAGCCCAGCGGGCCGCAGTTGCTCATGGCCACCGACATGCGAAAACCGCCGGGCGTGGTCATCTGGCGAAAAGGGGCCTGGGCGGTGACGGCCCCGATGGCGGCGAGAATGGCCGGGGCATCGGCCAGCGCAAAGCCGTGGAGCAGCACCGCGCCGGGGGCGACGGGCGTTTCGGGCGGTGGGGCGAGGAGCCCGCCAAACAGGTCGGCGGTGCTCATTGTCCGGCTTCCCGCTTGATCAGCGCGTCCTTGCGTTCGACGCCCCAGCGGTAGCCCGCGAGGCCGCCGTCGCTGCGCACGACCCGGTGGCAGGGGATGGCCAGGGCCAGCGGGTTGGCGGCGCAGGCTGCGGCCACGGCGCGACAGCTTTGGGGCGCGCCGATGCGTCGGGCCAGTTCGGTGTAGCTCAGCGTCGTGCCGGGCGGAATGGCGCGGAGAGCCAGCCACACGCGTTGCTGGAAGGCGGTGCCGCGAATGTCGAGGGGCAGCTCGAGGCCGCTGCCCGGCGTTTCGACGAAGCCGACAACCCGGGCCACCCAGTCCTCGAAGTCACGCTCGGCACCGATGAGCCGGGCATGGGGAAAGCGATTCTGCAGGTCGCGGGCGAGCTGTCCGGGGTCGTCGCCCAGTGCAATGGCGCACACGCCGCGGGGGCTGGCGGCGACGAGAATGGCGCCGAGGCTGCACTGGCCGATGGCGAAGCGGATGTCGGTATCGGCGCCGCCGGCGCGCCAGGTGGTGGGCGTCATGCCGAGTACCTCGGTGGCGTTGGCGTAGAAACGGCCGGTGGAAGGGTAGCCGGCGTCGAGGATGGCGTGGGTGATGCTGGCGCTGTGGCCGAGTTCGTCGCGCAGGCGGCGGGCCCGGTGGGCTGCGGCGTAGTCGCGGGGTGTGAGGCCGGTGATGGCCTTGAAGACGCGGTGCAGGTGATGGCGGCTCAGGCCGGCGCGCGCTGCCAGTTCGGCCAGGCTGGGCGGCGCCTCGGCGCTTTCGATGAAGCGGCACAGTTCGGCGATGCGGGCGGCGTGCTGTTCGGCGAGGGGCGGCTGGTCTGGCCGGCAGCGCCGGCACGGGCGAAAGCCGGCGGCAAGGGCGTCGGCGGCGCTGGCGTGAAAGGCCACGTTTTCCGGGCGTGGGCTGCGGGCGCCGCAGGACGGGCGGCAGAACACGCCGGTGCTGCGCACCGAGTAGACGAAGTGCCCGTCGGCGGCCGGGGCGCGAGCGAGGACCAGCGCCCAGCGCGGGTCGGCGGTGGTTTTGGCGGCGCGGGTCTCGAGGCTGGGGTTCATGGCACGGCTGCTTGCGGGGACATGCCTGTAATTTAGCCCTTGCCGTGTGGCGATGCACTCCGCGGCTTGCTTTTGAATTGGCTATGTTCGCGTTAAGTGTGGAAAGCGTTTTCCCCGCGACAGGTAAGGCTTTCCGAGTCTGGCAGGCCTGCCAGGGAGGGTAATGGCATGCCGGCGCGAAAATGGGCTCTTCCTGGATTGAGCTTTCAAGGGTGGGCTTTCCGGTGTTTGGCGTCACATTGGCCGGGTCTCGCCCCGGCGGGCGACCT
>NZ_JAOAUU010000009.1 GCF_030157465.1 Zoogloea sp. | reverse complement strand
TGGCGATGGTGTCGCAGCGCATGATGCCGCCGAAGATGTTGACGAGAATGCCCTTGACCTTGGGGTTCTTGAGCATGATCTTGAAGGCTTCGGTCACTTTCTCGGTGGTGGCACCGCCGCCCACGTCGAGGAAGTTGGCGGGCTCGGCACCGAACAACTTGATGGTGTCCATGGTAGCCATCGCCAGACCGGCACCATTCACCAGACAACCGATGTTGCCATCCAGCGAAATGTAGGCCAGGTCGAACTTGGAAGCTTCGATTTCGTCTGCATCCTCTTCATCCAGATCGCGCATTTCGACGATTTCCGGATGACGGTAGAGCGCGTTGGAGTCGAAGTTGAACTTGGCGTCCAGAGCCTTGATGTTGCCGTTGCCTTCCAGAATCAGCGGGTTGATTTCCGCCAGGGAAGCATCGGTTTCCATGTAGGTCGTGTAGAGCTTCTTGAGGGTATCCACCGCCATGGCGACGGAAGCCTCGGGCACGCCGATGCCACGCGCCAGGGTTTCAGCCTGGGCGTCGGTAAGACCAACCAGCGGATCCACGAATTCCTTGAGGATCTTCTCAGGCGTGCTGTGCGCAACTTCCTCGATATCCATACCGCCTTCGGAAGACGCCATCACGGCGATCTTCTGGGTAGCACGATCGGTCAGGACGGCGACGTAATATTCCTTCTGGATGTCAGCGCCTTCCTCGATCAACAGGTTGCGCACCTTCTGGCCTTCGGGGCCGGTCTGGTGGGTGACGAGCTGCATACCGAGGATCTGCTCAGCGTTGGCGCGCACTTCATCGAGCGAGCGGGCCAGCTTGACGCCACCGCCCTTGCCGCGGCCACCGGCGTGAATCTGGGCCTTGACAACCCAGACCTTGCCGCCAAGTTCCTCGGCTGCCTTAACCGCCGCGTCGACGGAAATGCAGTGGAAGCCCCGCGGCGTCACGACGCCATACTTCCTCAGTAGTTCTTTTGCCTGATACTCATGAATTTTCATGGTTGCCCTTCGATCGAAGTCTTAGCCTGTTAGGCCGCTTACGCTTGGTTGATGGGACTCTTCGGGGCGGCAATTCGCCCCCCGATACCTGCGCCGTTCTCCCTCGTCCAGCGCAGACACCGGTTTTGCCCCCCGCACACCACGGCACACGGCCGCGCTGCCCGAAGGGCGATCCTGCTCCGACGCGACTCCAGACTCTCGCCATAGAAACACCGGATTACAGACCGTACAATTATATACGAAAGCATGCGCCCGACCGATTCGGCGCTGCACCGCGGCAAGCTTACTGCTGATCGCCGCCGCGATACCAGCGGGGGTAGTAGCGCATTACTGTCGGAGTGGTGGTCTCGAGGGCATGACATCGATCCAGCTGGAAGGGCTTGTCCTCTTCATCCGCGTTGTCGCGCACGAAGGTCGCCCATGACTGAATGGCCGCAGTCGGCAGGGAAGCCAGCAACTCGGTAAGGTGGGCACAGCCTCGCACATCGGCAAACATTTCGCCCACCGTGCGGCGAAAGCCACGCACAAGATTAAGCCCTATCAGGCGACGATAGGCCGGAGCGATTTCTCCACAGGCATCCGGGTAAGGCACCCATTCGGAAGAAGCCTCCGCGTCGAGGACGAAAAAATCCCGATCGACAGTCACACGTACGAAAAGGTCATGAACCGGATCACCGGCCTTTCGCACGCCGGACGCGAGAGGGTAATCAAGATCCTTCTGGTCGGTCAGGCGTGCATCAAGGTCGAGGAGACCGTCGTCACGTATAAACCCCTGGATTTCGATACGACGGGAATGGATATGGGAGCGCGAAACTTGCGGGTCGGAGAGCGGCATGATGAACAAAAAATCAATTTAGGCTTAAAAACTCGTAAAAAATGCCGTTTCAGGCTTGAGTCTTAACATTCGCGGCAGTCCACGACAGGACAAGACACCGCGGCGGGCAGCAAAGTTCTTTAGAATACTGTAGCTTCGCTGCTCGCGCCTGACCTACCGACTGGCCACAAGATCAACTTTGCGTCATCTAGCCGAATTCACGACCGCCCCATTGATGAACCGCGTGCGAAAGACACTTTTCCTGCTCGTTGCCACGCTCGCCCCACTGGGCAGCCCGACCGCCGGAGCGGCCGGGCTTGGCGAACTGGTCACATTGTCGGAGCTTGGCGAGCCTTTCCGGGCCGAGGTCAGACTGGTTCTTGGGCCAGGCGAAAAGCTCGATGCAAGCTGCTTCAAGCGCGTAAATTACGTTAGTAACGACGACACACCCTGGATCAACAACGCCCGCTTGCGACTCGCCGGCGATCGTCTGATCGTCACTACGCGCGAACCGGTAAACCATCCGTTCGCGATGCTCGGTCTGCATATTGCCTGTGACAACGAGTTTCGCCGCGACTATACAATCCTGCTCCAACCGCCTGGCAGGCGCATCAGCCCCCCGATCGTAGCAAGCGCTGCGACTGCAGCCTACACAGAACAGCCCTCTGCGCCACCAGCACGCCCCACCGCACGCCAGCAGCGCCCTGCCAGCAGCATCTACACAGCAGAGGCAGTGCACCAGCCAGCAGCCCGCCCGACGCGCCCACCAAAGCAAAATATCCATCAGACGGGTCTGGCTGAACCGCCGCGCCACGACCGTCTGACACTTGGCAGCGGCGACGAAGCCGGCCGAGTACCGCTTCGCATGAGCCTCCTGCTCGCCAACCCGCCGCGCGGCGACGAGGCAGACGGCTCTCGCCAGCAGCTACGACAGGAACAGCGCACCCTCGCCGAAATCGACGACCGCATCGCGTCCCAGCTTGAGGTCAACGAGAAAATCAAGCGCCTGGAGGAATACCAGGCGTTGCTGAAGGAGCGGGTAGCCCAGCTCGACGACCAAGCACCGCCTTCTCCAGGCGCACAGACGGCGGCCAGGCCTGCACAACCCACTCCGCCGGCTTCAGCACCAGAGACTGCGGCCACACCTTCGAGCATTTCCGAGCAGCTCCGGCAGTGGGGTCCGCCCATCGGCGGCCTGCTCGCCGTCCTGCTGGGTGGAGGGGCCCTCATGTGGCTGCGCCGTCGTCGCCCCACTGAGCCGGTCGAGGATATTGAGCCAACCACCCAGCCCGACTTCCGGATCAGCGCCGCACCATCCACAACCCAGCACACGGCCATCCCGAAGGCGCCGGAAGAAATGCGGGCGATGCCGCCAATCCAGCAGGCCGCTCCACCGCCACCAGCGGACAACTCCGGCGAGTGGGCCGAGCCCACCTTCGCGCCTGCGCACCCCATCCCCTTTGACGAGACGGTGGACGAGCAGGACTCTGCCCTCGAACTCGCGGAAATAATGATGTCCTTCGGCCGCACTCAGGGGGCAGCCGAAACCCTGGCCGATTACATTCGCAACAATCCTCGGCAAGCGGTGAAGCCTTGGCTGAAGCTGCTTGAGGTCTACCACGTGGCCGGCATGCGCGCCGAATTCGAAGTACTGACGCGCCAGCTCAACAAAACCTTCAACGTCAAGATGATCAGCTGGAACGACTTCCAGAATATCCGCTCCACACTCGATACCGTCGAGCAGATAGCCCACGTCTGCCAGCGCCTGCAGGACCTGTGGGGCACCCCGGAAGCGCAGATTTACATCCACCAGATCCTGCGGGACAACCGAAATGGCACACGCCAGGGCTTCCCGCTTACGGTGGTCGAAGAACTGCTCCTGCTGCTTGCCATCCTCGACGAAGAACTCGGTCCATACAAGCCGACCCCGGAACTCACGCTGGAGGAAATGGAGCCCTCTCCTGCCCCACCAGAACCGTCCCCCCTCGAGACCTGAAGCCTGGACCGGCGCAACCAAGCATCACACGGGGTTGGGCACCTCAACAAACTCCACATCGATGCCGAATACTTCGGCCAGATGGGCACCCAACGCCTGGACACCATAGCGCTCGCTGGCGTGGTGCCCCACACCAAGGTAAGCCACCCCGGACTCACGAGCCAGATGATTCGTCGGCTCCGAGGCCTCCCCGGATACAAAGCAATCCACACCGCTCGCAATGGCCTGCTCAAAATAGCTCTGGGCGCCGCCAGTACACCAGCCCACCCGCTCGACGACACGCTCCGGATCTCCCAGAATCAGCGGCTCGCGCCCAAGACGGGCCGCGATGTCACTCGCCAGGCTGCCCAGCCTGACTGGCTGCGGCACCCGTCCGCTCCAGCCCAGACTCTGATCACCGAAGCGGCCCTCCTCCAGCCAGCCCAACAGTTTGCCCAACTGGGCGTTGTTACCCAATTCGGGGTGAGCATCGAGAGGCAGATGATAAGCAAACAGGTTGATGTCATTGGCAAGCAGCGTTGCCAGCCGCCGCCGGCGCATTCCGGTGACGCAAGCATCTTCCCCGCGCCAGAAATAGCCGTGATGCACCAGCACCGCGTCAGCCCCCCGCGCCACGGCAGCATCAAGCAGCGCCTGGCTGGCGGTAACTCCGCAAACAACGCGCTGGATCGACGCCCGACCTTCCACCTGCAAGCCGTTTGGGCAATAATCCTTAAAGCGCTCGACTTCCAGCAGCCGGTCCAGGTAGCGCTGCAATTCAGTTCGTTCCATCGCCGCTTTTCCTTATCAACATTCAGCAATTTGGCGGCGCCAACGTGCGCCGATGGCAGATTTTACGATGCATCGTCTGTGGATGATCTTTGCCCAGGCCGTCACCATATCGGTGGCAATCCTGTTCGTGATCAGCACGCTCAAACCGGAGTGGATGGGCGAGAGGCAGATGCTGCCTGCCGTCACCATTCAGGAAGCGACCCAGCCTGCATCGGGGCAGAGCGGCAGGCCGGTCTCATCCTACTCGGAAGCCGCCAGACAGGCCCTTCCATCGGTAGTACATATATTTACCAGCAAGGAAGTAAAGGCTCAGCGCCACCCCTTCTCCGACGATCCACTGTTCCGCCATTTTTTTGGTGACCGGCTTGAAAACCGCCCCCAACAGCGCGCCTCCGGCCTCGGTTCCGGCGTAATTGTTTCACCGGAAGGCTACGTTCTTACCAACAACCACGTCATCGAGGCCGCCGACGAAATCGAGGTGGCTCTCAACGACGG
Source organism: Zoogloea sp. (assembly GCF_030157465.1). Lineage (GTDB taxonomy): Bacteria > Pseudomonadota > Gammaproteobacteria > Burkholderiales > Rhodocyclaceae > Zoogloea. Next base: position 1,722 of record NZ_JAOAUU010000009.1, on the reverse strand, counting down.
ACGCAAGCTGCCTGCGCGCATCGTCGGCCGCGATCCCGAATCCGACCTGGCCGTGCTGCAGATCAAGGCTGATGGCAAGCTTCACGCAATAACCTTCGCCGCACCGGAGCCGCTGCAGGTTGGCGACGTCGTACTCGCCATCGGCAACCCCTTCGGCGTCGGCCAAACGGTGACGATGGGCATCGTCTCGGCACTTGGCCGCACTCACCTGGGAATCAACACCTTCGAAGACTTTATTCAAACCGACGCGGCAATCAACCCCGGCAATTCCGGCGGCGCACTAATCGATGCAGCCGGCCACCTTGTCGGAATCAATGCGGCGATCTACTCCCGTTCCGGCGGTTCGCTGGGCATCGGCTTCGCGATTCCCGTTTCGCTGGCCCGCAGCGTGATGGAGCAAATCATTCAGAACGGCTCGGTAACCCGTGGCTGGATCGGGGTCGAAGTCCAGGCCATCACCCCCGACCTGGCCGAATCCTTCAGCATGCCGTCGGCCGACGGCACGCTGATTTCCGGCGTAATGCGCGGCAGCCCGGCCGACCGGGCCGGTGTACGCCCGGGTGACGTGCTGATTGCCGTCGAGGGCCGCAAGGTAAACGACCCCCAAGCCATGCTGGAAGCCATCGCAGCGCAGCCCCCCGGCCGCCTAGCCGGGTTCGAACTGCGGCGTGGCAAGGAAAAGCTAGAGCTGAAGGTCGAGATCGGCCGCCGTCCGGCCCTATCCCGCGGCGACTAGCCCGGATCATTCCGGCGCACATCAGAACCGGCCAGAACACCGCCAATGCGGTCATTGACTTGGTCAAACCACAGAGGCCACGCGGAGTTTAGTGCGGCTACCGCGCCGCAGGAAAGTTGAACCCCACTCGGTTGGACCGCCCACTTTCGCCGTCTGGCCCGTGCTTGAAAACGTCTGCCCTAGCCCCTGGCTGGATTGCACTTATCTGGCCTTCATCTGCCTCATGTTGCCCGTAAGCCCCCGGCAAACCCACACAGAAGCCGTCAAGCAATCGTAGAGCGAGGCGCGGCCGCATCACACTTACCTCTTTGCCAACCGGCGCGGCACCCGGATGAAGGTGCTGATCCACGACGACCAAGGAATCTGGCTCGCCTGCCGGCGGCTCCACCAGGGGAAATTTCGCTGGGCCGAGTGGTCCGATTCGCTGACGCTCTCCCAGGCTCGGTTCGATGCTTTGATGCTCGGTTTGCCCTGGCAGCAACCGGGGGATAACGGCGTGATCCGGATGGCTGACAGCCCACCATCGGGAGATGCCCCGATAGCTGGATCAGTGCTCCAGCGGCATGCTTTGCTCATACCGCTACCAGCTGGGCCGCCCCTTGCGCTTCCGGCCGGAGCGAGATTTGGCCAGGTCGGACTCGCACCGACGAATCAACCGTGCCTTTGCAAAGCACACACAACAACTGGATCGAGAAAATCAGATTCGGCCGACTACCATCGGGCGCGAAAACCGGCTCTTTGCCGGCTCAGCCACAGAGCAGGGAGTTGCTGCCGCACCACAGGAAGCGAGCTGACATAGCGGCACCCGCGACCTACGGTCAAAGTGGATTCGCCGGGCGCTTACATCTGGCGTCCCCTGCACCCCATCTAGCCGAGTGTTGGCGGGCTCCATCGTTGCTGTTGATTGCGTGTGCGTATCAGGGTTAGCGGTGTAGACGAGCAAAGCCCCGCAGAGATTTTCTGCGGGGCTTTGAGTATGTGTGAGT
>NZ_JAOAUU010000008.1 GCF_030157465.1 Zoogloea sp. | reverse complement strand
TGATGGTGTAGGTGACTTCGACCGGGCCATTGACGTTGGCGGCCGGGGTGAAGGTCAGGGTGCCATCGGCGTTGACGACGACGGAGCCCTTGAGCGGATCGACGTTGGCGCCGGTGACGGTGAGCGTGTCGTTTTCCGGGTCGGTGTCGTTGCCGAGGACGGCAAACTTGACGGTGCTGTCTTCGGGCGTGCCAATGACGTCGGCGCGGGCGACCGGCGGGGTGTTGGCGCCGGCGATGGTGATGCTGAGGACGGCATTGGCTCTGCCCCCCTGGCCGTCGGTGACGGTGTAGGTGAAGGCGTCCTGCAGGGTGGCGCTGGGGGCGAGGCTGGTGACGGTGTTGTTGGTGGCGTCCGGGATGTAGCTGTACTGGCCGTTGGCCTGGATCGTGAGGGTGCCGTAGAGGCCGGTGACAACGGTGGCGCCCGTGACCGCTACGCCGGCCACGTTGCTGACAGCCAGGGTGTCGCCGTCCACGTCGGTGTCGGCGCCGGCGGGGTTGGTGATGAGGTTGCCGGTGGCCGGTACGGTGTCGGTTTTGACGAGGCCGTTGGCGTCGTTGCGGGCCACGGGGTCGTCATTGAACGGCGTGACGGTGAGGCTGACGGTGGTGACGACGCTGCCGCCCTTTCCGTCGGAAACGGTGACGGTGAAACTGTCGGGGCCGTTGTAGTCGCGGTTGGGGGTGTAGGTGTAGGTGCCGTCGGGCTTGACGGTGACGGTGCCGTTGGTCGGGGCGTCCTTGAGGGCGAAGCTGAGGGGGTCGCCGTCCGGGTCGGTGGCCGTGAGGGTGCCGGAGATGGGCTGGTCTTCGGGCGTCACCTTGCTGTCGGGCGTGACGACGGGGGCGTCGTTGGTGCCGTTGATGGTGATGGCGACGCGACTCGGGGTACCGTCGATGGTGGCGACCGGGAAGGTTTCGGAGAGGGTGTCGCCAAGGCCGAGGGCCTGCACGGCCGGGTGGGCGCTGTCGAGGGTGTAGGTCCAGTTGCCGGCTGCGTCGAGGGTGAAGCTGCCGTACTGGCCTGCAACGGCGGCCTGCGGCCGGAAGGCGGATTCGCCGGCGTCGGCGTCGCTGACCGTGAGGACGCCGTTGGTGGTGGGGGCGCTGTCTTCCGTCACCATGCCGCTGTCACGGCTGACGAGGGCCGGGTCGTTGGTGCCGACAACGGTGATGGTGATGGTGCTGGTGGTGCCGTCGGAGAGGCTGACGGGGAAAGTCTCGGTGCGGATTTCGCCGTCACGCAGGCTTTGCACGGCGTCGGTCGGGTTGGCGAGGGTGTAGGTCCAGCTGCCGTCCGGGTTGAGCGTGAGGCTGCCGTAGTTGCCCGGGGTGGAGGGCTGGGCGACGAAGCTGGCGCCACCGCTGGCGGTGAGCTGGCCGCCGGTCTGGATGGGGTTGTCTTCCTTGACGATGCCGACGCCAGGGGCGCCGATGACTTCGTTGAGGCCCAGAACCGTGACGACGACGGTGCTTTCGGTGCCGTCGAGGCTGGCAACGGTGAAGGTTTCGCTGCGGGTGTCGCCCGTGGCGAGGCCCTGGACGAGGGGGTTGCCGTTGTCGAGGGTGTAAGTCCAGTGGCCGGCGGCGTCGATGGAGAAGCTGCCGTAGGTGCCGGGCGTGCCGCTCTGGGCCTGGAAGGCCGACTGGTCTGCGTCCGGGTCGGTGACGGTGAGCGTGCCGCTGGCGAGCAGCGTGGTTTCTTCCTGAACGGTGCCGGCGCCCTGGCTGATGCTGGCCGGGTCGTTGACCGGGGCGATGTTGACCGTGGCGATGGCGGTGGAGGTGCCGCCCTTGCCGTCGCTGATGGTGTAGGTGATCTGTACCGGGCCATTGACGTTGGCGGCGGGGGTGAAGGTGAGGGTGCCGTCGGGGTTCACAAAGACCGTGCCCTTGGCGGAATCGACGCTGGCGCCGGTGACGGTGAGGGTGTCGCCGTCCGCGTCGGTGTCGTTGTCGAGAACCGTGAAGGTGACGGGCTGCTCTTCGTTGGTGGCGGCAAGGTCGGCGACTGCAACCGGAGCGTCGGGCGCGGGGGCGACGTTGATCGTTACGGTGGTGGTGGAGGTGCCGCCATTGCCGTCGGTGATCGTGTAGGTGACGGTGTCGGTGCCGTTGAAGTCGGGGTTGGGCACATAACGCAGGGTGCCGTCCGGATTGATCGTGACCTGGCCATTGGCGGCGCTGGCGTTGGTCACGGCCAGGGTGTCGGCGTCCGGGTCGGTGTCGTTGGCGAGCGGGCTGAGGGTGACGGGCTGGTCTTCGTCGGTGGATGCGGTGTCGGCTACGGCCACGGGGGCGTCGTTGGTGCCGATGACGGTGATCGTGACGGTGCTGGTCGTGCCGTCGATGCTGGTGACGGTGAAGGTTTCGGTGCTGCGCTGGCCTTCCTTCAGGCTCTGGACTTCGGGCTTGGTGTTGTCGAGGGTGTAGGTCCAGGCGCCGTCGGCCGAAAGATTGAAGCTGCCGTAGGTGCCGGCTGAATTGGTTTGCGGCTGGAAAGCCGCCTCGCCGGCGTCCGGGTCGACGATGCTGACGGTGCCGGAGGCGGTGGTCTGGGCTGGGGTGTTTTCCTTGACGGTACCGCTGCCGGTGCCAACGGTGGCGGCGTCGGGCACCGGGGCGAGGTCGACCGTGGTGGTGGCGGTGGAGGTGCCGCCCTTGCCGTCGCTGATGGTGTAGGTGATCTCGACCGGTCCATTGACGTTGGCGGCCGGGGTAAAGGTGAGGGTGCCGTCGGCGTTGACGGTGACGCTGCCCTTGGCCGGGTCGACGGTGGCGCCGGTGACGGTGAGCGGGTCGCCGTCGGCATCGGTGTCGTTGCCAAGCACGTCGATGCTCACGGGCTTGTCTTCGGTGGCGGCAACGGTGGCGTCGGTGTTGGCGACGGGCGGGGTGTTGGCCGGAACGAGCGGGGTTGTCGTGGCGCCGGCGACGGGCAGGAAGTCGATGCCGTCGGTGGTGCTGCTGTAGGCGTAGGAGACGGGCGTGACTTCTTCGAGGATGCGGACCAGGCGCACGAAGTCGTGGGTCTGGTCGCCCAGGCCGCCGCCGGTGACGCCGGCTGCCGGTTCTTCGAGGCCGTCGAAGGGATCGGTGCCCCCGTTCAGGGCCTGGATGACCTTGTCGGCATCGGCGCCGAGGCTGGAGACGATGTTTTCGCTGCGCTCAGGCGTGGCCGTGGCGAAGAGTTCGTCATTGAGCAGCAGTTCCCGTTCCGGCCCGACGCTGAGTTTTGCGCCGCTGGGCAGCTGCAGTTCCACGATGGCGCCGGCTGCGGTGACGATGGCATCGCCCTCGGCGACCACGTCACCCGGCTTGATGGCGGTGAGCTTGCCGCTGCTGTCGCGCAGGTAGGCTTCGCCCTGCACGAAAACGACAGTGCCCTTGGCGGTGGCTTGAGGGGCAGTGCTGACGGGGGATGCAGAGGTGGCCATGAGGAACTCCGGAAACGGATTGATCAGATGCTGCGAAATTTACGGATTCGTGACGGGCGTCGCCATTGTCCACAAGGACAGGGGGCGTGACGGATGCCACGGGCACTGCGCTGAAGGCTGAAAAGTTTGCGGGAATCCGCGGGAGCGGCAGGGCGCCGCTCCGGGGTTTAACGAACGCCGTGCACCCGCAGGGCGAGTTGCAGGCGGTCGGCGACCTGCAGTTTTTCAAACACGGCCTTGAGGTGAGCCTTGACGGTACGCTCGGTGATGCCGAGGGCGCCGGCGATGGCGAGGTTGCTCTCGCCCAGTGCGGCCAGGTGGGCGACTTCACGCTCGCGCTCGGTGAGGGGCGTGGCCCAGTCGGCGAGGCCGCTGCGTGGCAGGCGGCTGTCTACCAGGCGGAGCAGCCGCGACAGGAGCGCGCGGCCCACCCAGAGTTCGCCGCTGGCGATCACGTCGAGCGCCTGGAGCAGGGTTTCGAGGGGCGCGTGACTGTGGCAGTAGCCGCTGGCGCCGGCGTTGAGCGCGGCAAGCCCTTCGTCGTCGTTCGGCATGGACGAGGTGGCGAGGATGGCGAGGCCGGCGGCGTTGCGCTGCCAGCCGGGCTGGGTCCAGAGCGGCGGCTGGCCGGCCTTGGCATTGCCCAGGTCGATGAGGACAAGGCGGTGCCCGGCGGCGCGCCAGGTGTCGAGGCCCTCGAGATTGCGGGCGCGCACGGGGGAGCGGCCAAGGCCTTGCCAGCGCTCGGCGAGGAGGTCGTCGTCGGTCAGGATCAGGAGCGGTTGCGGGGAACTCATGGCGGGTCGGGGTCGGGGGTTTTCTCAGCGCTCGGTGAGGGCGTTGGCCTTGGCGCGCAGCACGGGTTTCATGAGGTAGCTGAGGAGGGATTTCTTGCCGGTGAGGATGTCCACTTCGGCCACCATGCCGGGGATGATCGGCATGCGTGCATCGCCGATGGTGCTCTTGGTGGTGCGCACCCGCACGATGTAGAAGGCGTTGCCCTTTTCGTCGGTGATGGTGTCGGCACCGATCTGTTCGAGCGTGGCTTCGAGGCCGCCGAAGGTGGAGAAGTCGTAGGCGGTGAATTTCACCAGCGCTCGCTGGCCAGGGCGCAGGAAGGCGATGTCCTTGGGCTGGACGCGGGCTTCGAGGAGCAGGGCGTCGTCGGTGGGCACGATCTCGATGATTTCCTTGCCCGGCTGCACGACGCCACCGACCGTGTTGGCGAAAAGCTGTTTCACGGTGCCGTTCATCGGGGCGCGGATCTCGGCCTGCTTGACCCGGTCGGCAAGGCCTTCGCTGCCGGCCGAAAGTGCGGCGAGCTTGGCGTTGGTCTCGGAGAGTTCGCTGCGGGCCTGGTTGCGCAGGTTGAGTTCGACTTCCTCGATCTTGCGCTGGGCTTCTGAAATCGACGCCTGGATGCGCGGGATCTGTGCGCTGGCGCTGTCGCGCTCGCCCCGGTAGCGGGCTACATCCCGTTCGAGGCGCAGCAGCTCGACCTCGGAGACGGCACCGGTCTTGGCGAGGGGGCGAGTCACTTCGAGTTCGCGGGCGGTGAGGTCAAAACTCTGCCTGGCCTGCTCGCGCCGGGCGGTGACTTCGTTGAGTTCCTGCCGGCGTTGCGACAGCTGCTGGCTGGCCACGCCGACGGTGGCGTCCAGTTCCATGCGCTTGGATTCGTAGGCGCTGCGTTCCTGCTCGACGAGATCGGGGGCTTCCTTGATGAGCTCCGGCGGCGGCACGAAGGCCTTGCCGCTGGCGACCGCGGTGAGCCGCGCGGCCCGGGCGAGCAGCGCGATGTACTGGGCGCGGTTTTCGCGTAGCGAGGAGACGAAGCGGGTCGGGTCCACCTTGAGCAGAAGCTGGCCGGTTTTAACCTGCTCGCCTTCCTTGACGAGGATCTCGGAGACGATGCCGCCGTCGAGGCTTTGCATGACCTGCACCTGCCGGGACGGGATGACCTTGCCTTCGCCGCGGGTCACTTCGTCCAGCTGGGCGAAGGCGGCCCACACCAGAAGGATGAGCACTGCGGCGCAGGTAAACAGCACGGCAATGCGGCTGCCGCGCAGTTTTTGCTCGGAGATGGCCCATTCGGCGTCGGCCATGTAGTCGCCGTCGTCGTGGATTTCACGTTTTTCGGCGCCGTCGAGGAGGCGGTCGAAGGCGCGCGAGGCGCGCTGGTAGATGGCGTTGTAGAGGGCGCAGAGGGGGCCGAAAATTCTTTTCATGATTTCACCCTGCCCGTCCGATGCGGCCCTGCTGGAGGGCTTCGACCACCTGTGCCTTGGGCCCGTCGGCAACGATCTTGCCCTGGTCGAGCACGATCAGCCGGTCGACCAGATCGAGCAACGAGGTGCGGTGGGTGACGAGGATGATTGTCTTGTTGGTGGCAAAACGGCGCAGGCGCTGCTTGAGGCTCTCTTCGCTCTGGTGGTCCATGCTGCTGGACGGTTCGTCGAGGAGCAGCACCGGCGGGTCGTTGAGCACGGCGCGGGCGATGGCCACAGCCTGGCGCTGGCCGCCGGAGAGGGATTCGCCGCGCTCTCCGATGGGCATCTCGAAGCCCTGCGGGTGGGCGTTGGCAAATTCGCGCACGCCGGCCAGCTCGGCCGCGGCGAGGATTGCGCTGTCGTCGGCGAAGGGGGCGCCCATCGCGATGTTGTGCTTGAGCGTGCCATAGAAGAGGGTGACGTCCTGGGGCACGAAGCCGATGGAGCGGCGCAGCTCGGCCGGGTCGATCTGTCGCGAGTCGATGCCGTCGATGAGCACTGCGCCCTCGGTGGGCTGATAGAGGCCCAGGACGAGTCTTTCGATGGTTGTCTTGCCCGAGCCGATGCGTCCGATGATGCCGACCTTTTCGCCGGCCCGGAGGCGGAAGCTGATTTTTTTGAGCACCGGCTGATCGCGGCCGGGGTAGCAGAAGCTGACATCCTTGAATTCGATGTCGCCGGAAAAACTGGGCCGATGCACGAAGCTGGCGCCTTCGGGCCGCTCGACCGGCAGTTCCATGTGGCTGCCCACCGAGGCGAGGGAGGTACGGGCGTTCTGGTATTGCATCATCAGCCCCGCCACCTGGCCCAGCGGCGCCATGGCGCGGCCGGACAGCATGGAGGCGGCGATGATGCCGCCCATCGTCATGTTGCCGTTCGAGAGCTCATAGACCCCGACGATGATCACCACGATATTGACCAGTTGCTGCACGAGCTGGGCAAAGTTGACCGTGCTCGCCGACAGCAGCTTGAGGCGACCGCCGATCTGGGCGATGAACAGCGTGGCGCGCTCCCATTGGCGCTGAACCTGGCTTTCGGCGCCGAGCGTCTTGAGGGTTTCGAGGCCGACCAGGCTTTCGATGAGGGTGGCGTTGCG
>NZ_JAOAUU010000007.1 GCF_030157465.1 Zoogloea sp. | reverse complement strand
TTGACGCTTCCTTGCTGCGGCAAAAAAGTGTCAACCTATTTCAGGACGGGTCACAGCCAATAAAAAAGGCACGGACGAATCCGTGCCTTTGTGCGCTGCAAAGATCGGCCGCTTACTTGCTTGCGACCTTGCTGTCGTGCAGCTTGAACACCCACACCGAACCGCCCTGTTCCAGGAAGTTCACGCGGCGGGCCACGTCGCCGCCCCACAGGGGAACCGCGCCGCCCCAGCCGGACACCACGGCGACGTACTGCTCGCCGTTTTCCTGCCAGGTCACCGGGGGTGCAACCACGCCGGAACCGGTCTGGAAGGACCACACTTCCTTGCCGGTCTTGGCGTCCAGTGCCTTCAGGAAGCCTTCCGGGGTGCCATAGAAGCTGAGGCCGCCGCCGGTGGTCAGCACGCCACCCCACAACGGGGCGAAGTTCTTGTTCTCCCAGACGATCTTGCCGGCAACCGGGTCAACCGCGCGCAGTGCGCCGATGTAGTCGTCGTGCAGGGCCTTGATCGTGAAGCCGGCGCCCAGGTAGGCCGCACCGCGCTTGTACGAGACCGGCTCGTTCCAGATGTCCATGCCCCATTCGTTGGCCGGCACGTAGAACAGGCCGGTTTTGGGGTTGTAGGCGATCTGTTGCTGGTTCTTGCCACCCAGGAAGGACGGTGCCGAGAAGACGGTCTTGCCCTTCTTGCCATCCTCGCCGGCGGCAGTGGGATCGCCCGGACGGCCGCCTTCGGTGTAGATCGGACGGCCGGTGGAGAGGTCGAAGCCCTTGGCCCAGCTGATGTCCTTCACGAAGGGGAAGGCGTTGATCAGCTTGCCGTTGGTACGGTCGATGACGAAGAAGAAGCCGTTGCGGTCGGCCTTGCCGCCGGCCTTGATGATCTGGCCGGTCTTCGGATCCTTGTAGTCGAAGGACACGAACTCGTTTACGCCGTCGAAGTCCCAGCCGTCGTGGGGCGTGGTCTGGTAGTGCCAGACGATCTTGCCGGTATCCGGGTCGATGGCCACGGTGGCCGACGAGTACAGGTTGTCACCGGGGCGCAGGTGGCTGTTCCACGGGGCCGGGTTGCCGGTGCCGGCAAACACCAGGTTGGTGTCGGGATCGTAGGTGGCGCCGTTCCAGGTGGCTGCGCCGCCGGTCTTCCAGAGGTCGCCCGTCCAGGTGGCGTTGAGGGTGCCGGAGATGCCGTTTTCGACCTTCTCGCCATTCACCCACTTGTAGCCCATGTTGCCTTCGACGGTCGGGCGCATCCACACCATCTTGCCGGTCTTGGCGTCACGGGCTTCCATGCGGCCCTGCACGCCAAACTCGCCACCGGACACGCCGGTGATGACCAGGCCCTTGACGATCAGCGGCGCTGCGGTGGCGGAGTAGCCGGCGGCGTAGTCGTCGATCTTGTCCTTCCACACGACCTTGCCGGTGTCCTTGTTCAGGGCCACGAGCTGGGCGTCCAGCGTGGCGAAGATCACCAGGTTGTCGTACAGCGCGGCGCCGCGGTTAACCACGTCGCAGCAGGGCATGATGCCTTCGGGCAGGCGGTGCTCGTACTTCCAGAGCTTCTTGCCGGTTTTGGCGTCCAGCGCAAACAGGCGGCTGTAGGACGCGGTGACGAACATCTTGCCGTCGTGGATCAGCGGCTGCGATTCCTGGCCGCGCTGCTTCTCGCCCCCGAAGGAGAAGGACCACACCGGCACCAGGTTCTTCACCGTCTTGACGTTGACCTGTTCCAGCGCGCTGTAGCGCTGGCCCTGCTGGCCAAGACCGAAGTGAACCACGTCACCGGTGGTCTTTGCGTCGTTGAGGATGTCGGCGTCGCTCACTTCCTTCGCCTGGGCTGCACCGGCAACCAGCAGCGCGGCAGCGATGACGGACATCGCGAACGGCTTTTTCATTTTTCTGCTCCTTTGGGTCATTGAGTGTCTCCTTTTGAAAGGTGCTGAAGCACGCTCCGGGCGGCCACCTCCCGGCCCAACCAAAGCGCGCTTCAGACCCTTTCCGCAAGAGCTGTGCCACCGCAGCGGCCAACCACGCCGAAAGCCCTCCGGCGGGAAAATTTCCCGATACAAAACGGAATTCGTCCTCCTCCCCCAGGCTCGCCCGCCTGTCACGGCTGCTTCATTCCTCATCAACTGCTCCAAAGCGCAGCAGCCCGGAGCGGAACAGGACGCAGCGTGGGCAAGCGGAAGACGCGTCCAGGCCGGGCCGCAGCCACTGGCACAGAGCTTGCGGAGTCTTCGCTCATACAGAGCTGCCGCCCACGTGCAGGCCGCCAACAGGAGACAAGCTTGAACATCCACCACGCCATTGCTGTAGCAGCACTCGCGCTCGGCCCCGGCATCGCCGCGGCGCAAACCGACCCGCTCGACTCGCCCCGCTGGGGCGACATGAAGAAGGAGTTCCTGCCGGCCGCCGCGCGGGTGGTGTTCGACGAACGGGTGCGGGTAATCGCCCCGCTCACCGCCGAGAACGCCCTCAACGTGCCGGTGAGCGTCGACGCCAGCGCGCTGCCCGACGTGAAGGAAGTGCTGGTCTTCGCCGATTTCAACCCCATCGCCCGGATCGTCCGCTTCGAGCCCCGCGGCGCCCGGCCGGGCCTCGGCTTTCGCATCAAGCTGCAGCAATCGTCACCCGTGCGCGCCGCGGCCCGCACCGGCGACGGCAGCTGGCACGTGGGCGGCACCTGGGTCAACACCACCGGCGGCGGCTGCACCCTGCCCTCAACAGGTAGCGCCTCGCCCGAATGGCAAAAGCGCCTGGGCGAAGTGAGCAGCCGCGTGTGGCCGAAGAAGGAAGGCGGCGAGCGCATCCGCCTGCGGGTCATCCACCCCGAGGACACCGGCCTCGCCGCCGGCATTCCGGCCTTCTACATCCAGCAGCTCGACCTGGCCGACGCCGCCGGCACACCGCTGATGCACATCGAGGGCTTCGAGCCCCTCGCCGAAAACCCGGTGTTCACCATCGACATTCCGCCCGCCCGCGCCGCCTCCGGCTACCGGGTGAGCGGCCGCGACAACAACGGCAACGCCATCACGGCGACGATCGAAAAATGAGCGCCCCGGCCCGCGCCCTCATCGCCCTGTTTGCGCTTGGCTGGGCACTGCTGCTTGCCGCCGCCGACATGGACTACGGCCTCGCGCCCGAAAAAATTGCCGACGACACCTGGGTGCTCACCGGCCGCAGCGAGGATTTCAGCTTCACCAACGGCGGCAACATCGTGAACACCGCCTTCATCGTCACCCAGGCCGGCGTGCTGGTCATCGACAGCGGCCCGTCCCGCGCCTATGGCGAACAGCTGCGCCGCGCCATCGCCCGCATCACCCGCCAGCCGGTGGTGCGCGTCATCAACACCCATCACCACCCGGACCACTTCCTCGGCAACCAGGCCTTTGCGCCCGACACCCTGGCAGCGCTGCCCGGCACGATCCACGGCATTCACACCGAGGGCGGCAGCTTCAACGACAACATGTACCGCCTCGCCGGCGACTGGATGGCCGGCACCGAACCCGTCGCCCCAATCCACCCGCTTGCCGCCGGCCCGCTGGAGCTGGGCGGCCACCAGTTTGAGCTGATCGCCCTTGAAGGCCACACCGGCGCCGATCTGGCGATTCTCGACCGCAGCACCGGCGTTCTCTTTGCCGGTGACCTGGTCTTCCACGACCGCGCACCCACCACCCCCCACGCCCGTCTGCCCGCCTGGCAGGCCTCCCTCGACACGCTGGAGGCGCTGCCCTTCCGGCACCTCGTGCCCGGCCACGGCCCCGTCGCCAACGACGCCGGCCCGATCCGCCAAACCCGCGCCTGGCTCGGCTGGCTCGATCGCACCCTGCGTCAGGCCGCCGACGAGGGGCTCGACATGACCGAAGCCCTGGCGCTTCCGCTGCCCGCCGAGTTTCGCCGGCTGGCCGTGGTGGATGCCGAATACCGGCGCTCCGTCGGGCAGTTGTACCCGGCGCTCGAGCAGCAGACGCTACGCACCGGGAAGGCCCGGGAATGAGCGCCATCGCCATCCAGCCGCGTGCCGCCGCGCTGCCGCGCACGCTCAAGCTGGCCATCGGCGCCTCGGTCGCCCTCCACGCGCTGGCCCTGCTGTGGCAGCACGGCGGGCTGCCACGCATGGACGGGACGATTCCGCAAACCCTGCAGGTGGTGCTGAAGAGCGCCGCACCGATTCCAATGCCCGCCGAGGCCCGCCCCGCTCCGCAGCCGGTCGTGCCCACGCCGGCAGCCCGCACCCGGCCCGTCGACGCGGCCCGCACACCGCCGATCCTGAGCCGGCCGAGCAGCACCCATGCCGCGAAGCCTGCGCCGGCAGCGCGCACCGAAGCCGCCCCGGCAACATCCGCAGGGGTCACTCCCCCCCTCGAAGCCCCCACCGAACCCGCGCCCCGCACCCCGGCGCCCGCTCTTGCCGCAGCCCGTGTCGACACCGCGCCCCCGCCGCCCGCCGCCGAGGAAGCCCCCGATCCGGCCCAGCTCGAACGCTACGGGCGCAGCCTGTCCAGCCTGCTCGCACGGCAGCAAAACTATCCCCGCATCGCAGCCCTGCGCGGCTGGGAGGGCGAGGTGCAACTGCGCGTCACCATCGCCCGCAAGGGCAACATCGTCGCCACCCAGATCGTGCGTTCCAGCGGCTTCGAGGTGCTCGACCAGAACGCCGTCCAGCTCGTGACCTCCGCCGGCCCGCTGCCGCGCCCGCCCGAGCACCTGCAGAACCGCGAGATCCAGGTCATCGTTCCGGTGCACTACAAGCTGGAGAAATCCACATGAGCCACGCCGCATGCGCCCCCGCACAGGTTGCGGATGTTTCCATCCACGTCGCCCGCTCCCACTCGCTGCGCCTGCGCGTCAGCCTCGTGCTCACCGCGCTGGCCGCCGCCCTGGTGCTGGCCGGCGCCGCGCTGTGGGTGCGCGATGCCCGCCTGGCCATCGCCGAGGAAATCACCGCCGCCCACCGCGTGGCCGCCCAATGGCTGGCCGTGTCGGCCCGCGGCACGGCCAGCGGCGACCCGGCCTGGAGCGAAACCCGCCTGCTGGCCCACCTCGCTGCGGTCGGACGCATCCGCGCCCATCAGCTTGAAGCCCGCGATCCAGGCGGCGCGCTGCTCTACCGCTCGCCGCCCTCCACCTACAAAGCCGGCCACGACGCCCCGGCCTGGTTTGCCCACTGGCTCAACCCGGATGTCCCGGCGCTTCACATCCAGGCCGGCACACTCGCCCTCAGCCTGCAGCCCGACGCCTCCCGCGCCATCGTCGATCTGTGGGACGACCTCGCCGCCGCCACCGGACGCGCGCTGCTCGCCCTCGCCGGGCTTTTTGCCGGCTGCTGGCTGGCGCTCGACCGCGCGCTCAAGCCCCTCGACACCGTGATGGCCGCCCTCGACCGCACCGGCCAGGGCAACTTCGACACCCGCCTGCCCGAGCACGGCCCCGCCGAACTCGCCCGCCTGGCCCACGCCTTCAACGGCATGGCCGCCCAGCTCGACCGGGCCGTTGCCGACAACGTGCGCCTCAACCAGGAGCAAGCCGTCGCCCAGGCCATCACCCAACGCCTCGAAGCCGACCGCTGCGCCATCGCCCGTGAACTGCACGACGAACTTGGCCAGAGCATCACCGCCGTTGCCGCGCTGGCCGGCGCCATCCTCCAGCGCAGCGCCAGCAGCCCGGAAATCAGCCACAGCGCCCAAGTGATCCGGGAAGTCGCCTCGCGCATGCACGGCGATGTGCGCGCCCTTCTCACCCGCCTGCGCCCGCCCCTTCACGACCGGCGCCAAACCCTCGACGACGCCATCCGCGGCTACCTTGCCGCGTGGCACCAACGCCACCCGGACATCGAACTGGCCACCGAACTTTTCGCCGGCCCCCACCCGCTGCCCGATGACATCACGCTGGCCACGCTGCGCGTGGTGCAGGAATCCTGCACCAACATCGCCCGCCACGCAGAAGCCGGCCGCGTTCGAGTCCGCCTGCTGCGCGACGAGGGCGCCCTGCTGCTCGAGATCACCGACAACGGCCGCGGCATCCAGCCCGCCGCAGGCCAGCCCGGCTTTGGCCTCACCGGCATGCGCGAGCGGATCGACGCCCTGGCCGGCAGCCTCGACATCAGCAGCCCGTCCTGCGGCGGCACACGCATCCGCGCCCGCCTGCCGCTGCCTTCCTCCACCGCAGCAACCGCCCCGGAGCCCGCCCAATCATGACCAGCCACCCCGATCCCCGGCTCGACAACAAGCGCTTCGTGCTCGCCGACGACCACGCCATCGTGCGCATGGGCTTCCGCCTGCTCCTCGAAGGCGTCGGCGCCACTGTGCTGGCCGAAGCCGACAGCGGTGAAGCCGCCCAGCGCCTCGTGGCCGAACTCGAGCCCGACGTGCTGATGATGGATCTGTCGATGCCCGGCTGCGGTGGCCTCGCGGCGCTGGAGCGCATCCTCGCCCGACAGCCCGCCACCCGCGTGCTGATCGCCTCGGCCCACAGCGACCCTCTCACCGCCGAACGCGCCATCCGGGCCGGCGCCACCGGCTACCTGTGCAAACGCAGCGCGCCGGACGAGCTACTTCGCGCCGCCAGCCTGGTTGCCGCCGGCCAGCGCTACCTCGACCCCGACATCGCCGCCCAGCTGCACCGCGCCGATCGCCCCGAGCACCCGGCCGAAGCCCTCACCGACAAGGAGTTCCACGTCTTCCTGCAGCTCGCCCAGGGCCATTCGGTTGCCGAAGTGGCCGACCGCTTCCACCTCAGCCCCAACACCGTGGGCACCCACCTTTACCGCATCAAGCAAAAACTCGGCATCCAGAACATGGCCGAACTGGCGATGGCCGCCGTGCGCGC
>NZ_JAOAUU010000006.1 GCF_030157465.1 Zoogloea sp. | reverse complement strand
GCTGGTGCAACCGCATGCTGCGCGAGCACGCCTTCGACAGCGACAGCCTGTTCACCCAGCGCCTCGAAACCGACCAGGAAGAGCTGCTCGCCGAGGTCGTGCGCGACTACTGGCGCAGCTTCATGTATCCGCTGCACGCCGACGGCGCCCGTCAGGTGCGAGGCTGGTGGAGCTCGCCGGAGGCCCTCAAGAAGGTGCTTACAGGCCTGCTCAAGCACGCCGAGCTGCTGGAAATCAGCGCCGTCCCGACGGCGGCGATCGACACCGCGACACAGGAGCAACAGCGCGTGCTGGCGGCACTCAAGGCGCCGTGGGCCAAGTGGCTCGACGAACTTCAAGTCTTGCTGGATGCGGCACGCGACAACAAGGAGTTCATCGGCACCAAGCTCAACAAGAGCAATTACGACAACTGGCTGCAGGCGCTCGCCGCCTGGCGCGATGACCCGGAGCGGGTCTCGCCTGGTCTCACCCCCACGGCCTGGGAGCGGCTCACCCCGACAGGGCTGGCCGAGGTCTGGAAGCCCGACTTTCCCGCACCTCAGCACCCCGCACTGGACGCCATCGCCGCGATGCGCGCCACCCTCGAGGCGCTCCCCGACGCCCGCCTCGACATCCTGCGCCATGCCGCCCAATGGGTTGCCGCCCGCTTTGCAGAAGAACAGGCACGCCGCGCCCAGATGGGTTTCAACGACCTGCTCACCCGTCTCGACGCAGCGCTTGGCGGCCCCAATGGCGCGCGCCTGGCCGAGGTGATCCGAACTCAGTTTCCGGTGGCGCTGATCGACGAATTCCAGGACACCGACGCGATCCAGTACCGCATCTTCGACGCCATCTATCGGGTCGAAGCCAACGACCAAGCCACTGCGCTGGTGCTCATCGGCGACCCCAAACAGGCCATCTATGCCTTCCGCGGGGCCGACATCTACACCTACCTGGCGGCGCGCACTGCCACCGCCGGCCGGCTGTACACCCTGAGCCGCAACTTCCGCTCGACCCACGCCATGGTCAGGGCCACCAACCGCTGCTTTCAGCTTGCCGAAGACCTGGAAGGCAGCCAGGGCGCCTTCCTGTTCCGCAACGCCGCGGACAACCCGGTTCCGTTCTTCCCCGCCGATGCCAACGGGCGCACGGATCAACTCGAGGCAGACGGCCAGCCGCTGCCGGCCCTGAACATCTGGCGCCTGCCGCCGCCCGACAACGGCAAGCCCATGTCCAAAGCCGCCTACCTCGAAGCCATGGCCGAAGTGTGCGCCAGCGAGATGGTGCGCCTCCTCAACCTGGGCCAGCTCGGCGCAGCCGGCTTTGCCGGCGAGAAAGGTCTCGTTGCCCTGCGGCAGGCCGATCTGGCCGTGCTGGTGAATAACCGCAGCGAGGCCGACGCCATCCGGGGCGCCCTGTCGAGCCGGGGGGTGCGCAGCGTCTATCTGTCGGAAAAGGATTCCGTCTTCCAGCGCCCCGAAGCCTTCGAGCTGCAGTTGTGGCTTGCTGCCTGTGCCGAGCCGGACGATGGCCGTGCCCTGCGCGCGGCGCTCGCCACCCAGACCCTCGGCCTCGACTGGGCCAGCCTCGATTGCCTCAACCACGACGAAATCGCCTGGGACAACTACGTGCTGCAGTTCCGCGCCTACCGGGAATGCTGGCGCCGTCAGGGCGTGCTGCCGATGCTGCGCCGCCTGCTCAACGACTTCCGCGTTCCGGCCCGGCTGCTGGCTGCCGGTGGCAGCGGCGAGCGCAGCCTGACCGACGTGCTGCATCTGGCCGAACTGCTCCAGCAAGCCAGCAGCCTGCTGGATGGCGAGCACGCCCTGATCCGCCATCTGGCCGAGCAGCGCCGTGACGAGACGAGCGGCGGCGAAGCCCGCCAGATGCGCCTTGAAAGCGACGCCGACCTGGTGAAGGTGGTAACCATCCACAAGTCCAAGGGCCTCGAATACCCGCTGGTCTTCCTGCCTTTTGCCTGCGCATTTCGCGCCACCAAACCCACCGACCTGCCGCTCAAGTGGCACGACGAAGAGGGGCAGCTTCACCTCGCCCTGACGGCCGATGACACGCTGCTAGGCCGGGTCGACCGCGAGCGCCTGGGCGAGGACCTGCGCAAGTTCTACGTTGCCCTGACCCGCGCCCGCTACGCCACCTGGATCGGCGCGGCCCCGGTCGACAAACTGGAAAACAGCGCCTTTGGCTACCTGATCGGCCATCAGCTTCAGGCCGGCATCGACGCCCTGGCCGCGGGCTGCCCCGACATCGCCGTTATCGACACGCCGGCAAGCAGCCCGGACACCTACGCCGCCCACGCGCAGCGCCAGATTGAGGGCCCCGCCCGCAGCTCGGTGCGGGCCGTCCGCGAGCACTGGTGGATCGCCAGCTACTCGGCGCTGCACACCGCAGCGGCGGATGGCAGCGCCGAGACGCCCGGCGAAGACATCTTCCGCGAAGCCGCCACCGCCGAACGGCTCACCCAGCTCGCCGCCCCGGTGGTGCCCGACACACCGCCGGGCGACACCGGCAGGGCTTCTTTCGGTCTGCTGCATGACTTCCCCCGCGGCGCGGCAGTTGGCACCTTTCTACATGAAATCCTCGAATGGGCCGGCGGCCAGGGCTTTGGCCGCATCGCCGACGCCCCGGCCCTGCTGCGGGACGCCGTCGCCCGGCGCTGCGCGGTGCGCGGCTGGGAGCGCTGGATCGACCCGCTGTGCGCCTGGCTGCAGGATTTCCTGCGGCAGCCGCTCGGTTCGGCCGACGAGCCGGGCTTTGCCCTCGCCGATCTCGACACCTGGATGGTCGAGATGGAGTTCTGGGTCGCGGTGCATGACGTGGATCTGGCCGCCCTCGATGCCCTCGTGTGCCGCCACACCCTCGGCGGCGCCGAACGCCCGCCGCTGCAGGCGGGCCAGCTCAACGGCATGCTCAAGGGCTTCATCGACCTGGTCGTCGAACACGAAGGGCGTTATTACGTCATCGACTACAAATCCAACTGGCTCGGCCCGGACGACGCGGCCTACACCGCCACCGCGATGGCGCAGGAAATCCTCGCCAAGCGCTACGAGCTGCAATACGTGCTCTATCTGCTGGCCCTCCACCGCCTGCTCAAGCTGCGCCTGCCGGATTACGACTACGAACAGCACATGGGCGGCGCCCTGTATCTATTTCTGCGCGGCAGCCAGTCGCCCACCCGGGGCATCCACGCCGAGCGTCCGCCGCGGGCGCTGATCGAAGCCCTCGACCGTCTGTTCGCCCACCGCGCCGCCAAGGAGGCCGCATGAATCCCGCCTTTTTCGTCGACAACGCAGCCATGCTGGCCCTCCTCGAGCGCTGGTCCCAACACGGCTGGCTGCGCGCCCTCGACGCGGCCTTTGCATCCTTTCTGGTGCGTGAAGTGAACGATGCGCCGCCGCTGCTGATCCTCGCCGCCGCGCTGGCCAGCCATCAACTGGGTCGCGGCCATGCCTGCCTCGATCTGGCTTACACCCTGCAAGACCCCGGCTTCGCCCTGTCCCTCCCACCCGAGGGCGCGGACAGCGCCGCCGAACCACTGCCCCTGCCCGCCGCGGTGCTCGACGGCGTCAGCCTGGCTGACTGGCTGCGCGCACTGGCGCATACGCAACTGGTCAGCGCCGGCGACGGGGAAACCCCGCTGGTCTGCGTTGGCAACCGGCTCTATCTGCGCCGCTACTGGCAATACGAACAATCGGTGCGGGCCGGCATCGACGCCCGTCTGGCGGCGCCACCCGCCCTGCCTGCAGCCGCCCTCCGCGACGTGCTCGGGGTGCTCTTTCCCCCGGCCGCAGAAACGCCCACCCCCGACTGGCAGAAGCTCGCCTGCGCGCTGGCCGCGCGGAGTGCCTTCGCCATCGTGACCGGCGGCCCCGGCACCGGCAAGACCACCACCGTGGTGCGCCTGCTCGCGGTGCTGCAGGCCTTGGCCATCGCCAGCACCGAAGCCCGCGCCCTGCGTATCCGCCTGGCCGCGCCCACCGGCAAGGCCGCAGCGCGTCTCAATGAATCCATCGCCGGCGCCGTTGCCAGGCTGGAGCTGGGCGGCCTGCCCGACGGCGAAGCCGTCCGCGCGGCCATTCCCGTCGAGGTGACAACCCTCCATCGCCTGCTTGGCAGCCGCCCTGACACCCGCCACTTCCGCCACCATGCCGGCAACCCGCTGCCGGTGGACGTGCTGGTGGTGGACGAAGCCTCGATGGTCGATCTGGAGATGATGGCCGCCGTACTGGCCGCGCTACCGCCCGGCACCCGTCTCGTCCTGCTCGGCGACAAGGATCAGCTCGCTTCGGTCGAGGCCGGGGCGGTGCTCGGCGAGCTGTGCCGGCGGGCCCAGGAGGGCCATTACACCACCGACACCGTCGCCTGGCTGGCCGAGGTCACCGGCGAGCAGGTAGGCGCGGAACTGATCGACCCGGCCGGCCAGCCCATCGACCAGGCGGTGGCGATGCTGCGCCACAGCTACCGCTTCAGCGGCGACAGCGGCATCGGCCAGCTCGCCACCGCGGTCAATGCCGGCAGCGTCGAAGGCGTGCGCCGGGCACTGGCCCAGGGTCACGCCGATCTGACCCGCCTGACGCTGGCCAGCGAAGGTGACGGTGCCCTACGGCGCCTTGTCATCGACGGAGGCCCCCGCGAAACCGCACGCAAGAACGGCCCGGAGGGCTATCGCCATTACCTGGAGGCCGTGAGCAAGCTGCGCCCGCCCGCCGGCGCCGACCAAGCCGGCATCGACGACTGGGCCCGCGAGGTGCTCGCCGCGCACGGCCAGTTCCAGCTTCTGTGTGCCCTGCGTCGCGGGCAATGGGGCGTCGAGGGCCTCAACCGGCGCATCGCCGGCTGGCTGCGCGAAGCCGGCCTGATCGGCAGCACGGAAGGCTGGTACGCCGGCCGCCCGGTCCTCGTCACCCGCAATGACTACGGGCTCGGGCTGATGAACGGCGACATCGGCATCACCCTGGCTTTACCGGGGCCCGATGGCGACGGCCCGCTGCGGGTGGCCTTTCCGGCCGGTGATGGCAGCAGCGGCATCAAGTGGATCCAGCCCAGCCGCCTGCAGGCGATCGAAACCGTGTATGCGCTGACGGTGCACAAATCCCAGGGCTCCGAATTCACCCATACGGCGATGGTCCTGCCGGAGCGCCTCAACCCCATCCTGACCCGGGAACTGGTCTACACCGGCATCACCCGCGCCAAACGCTGGTTCAGTCTGGTGGAAGGCGGCAGCGCTTCGGTGCTGGAGCAGGCGGTGGGCCGCAGGGTGCTGAGGGTGAGTGGGTTGATGGAGCTTGCGCGCTAGCCGCCTGCCCCGCTCGCGAAGAGCCTCTTGTCCCAGACGACGCGCTCCGCCTTCGACACCGTGATTCGTGCTGCCTGGGGATGAGAGGGATTGACCAGCGCATTCCATTCCAGCCTCGCCACCACCGAGGGCACGAGCAGGATCGCGCTGCGCATCCCACTCAGCCATTGATCGCCGAAGCACCTGGCCGAGGTAGTGCTCTCGGCATCCCAGGCTTCGGGCAGTGATGCAGCGTCGTGCCGCTCGACCGATACGTCTTCCGGCACGTCGGCGATCACGTAGCGGTGCGTCGTGGGCACGCGGCCGATGCCGGCATGGGCCAGGATTTCCAGCATCGCGCCCCCGTAGCTCAGCGAGGCGTAGATGACCGGTCGCCCCGGGCTGTTCCAGCGGCCACCGATCAAGGCGCCGCCGGTGCCATCCCAAAGCGGGTGCCGCTCGTCGCCGATCCGGTACAGCCGCATCAGGCGGCAATCCCGTAAAAGAGCCGCCACAGCAGCTCCTCGACGCGACGGGCGCCCAGCTCGGTCAGGGACACCTCCAGCGGGCTGCGCCCCTGGAGCATCGCGTGGGGCGTCGTCAGGAATAGCCGCGCATCCTCCTCGGAATTCCAGACATAGGCTGCGGTGGCAAATACACGGGCGAGACGCTCGGCCCGTTCCGACTCATCCGCGGAAAGCGTCTCCCGCCGCCGCTTGTAGGTCGCCTCCGGGATGATGCGGTACAGCAGCTGCCGGCGCTCTTCGGCGCTCACGTAGATATGGTCGATGCTGGCTTTCAGCGCGCCCTTCGGCAGTCCCCTGGCAACCATCTCATCGAGTTCGGCGAAGGAGTGAGGAAGCGGCGCCAGCGCCATGACCGCAGCGATCTTTTCTGGACTGACAAGCAGCATGGTGACGACTCCGGAATAATCATTTGATACTTAATTTTATATCAAACGATACCGAGAGACAAACGATCAGGCAAGAGCGAGGGGCAGCCAGCCGACCTGAAAGCCGGACTCAACATTGACTTGAGTCACTTGATGCCCGGACTTGAAACCCTTCAAGTCCGACTTGAGTGATCGTTGCCCCGACTTGGCCCCGCTCAATGACGACTTGAACTCGGGCACCTTTGACTTGAGTCGGCTCAAGTCAAAGGTGCGTGCGTAGCATCGCCACTTGCGTGATTGAACAGGCCCCGGCAGGCCTGCTCGCCTTGAGGGTGATCAGCTTTCGTCGAAGACGGTTTCGACTCGTCGGTCCGGACCGATCTATTTTCGCCACCTAAAACTGTTAGCTATACATATCCCCGCTCTTCAAGGCATCAAGCTGTTTTTGCGACTCCAGCAGCTTCGTTTCCGTTTCCAGTAACTTCAAATAATCGCTGTACAAGTATGCTCTGTGATCGGCCAAGCATTTTGCAATCCAGGGAAACACTGACTTAAAGTCAGGATTCAAATTCTGCACATCTTCAATATGACTCCAATCCAGATTAGCCCTAGCTTTTCCGGGAGAAATAGTATTGAGTGAAATATTTTTTTGTATCTCCTTTTCAAAAAATTCAGCCCCTCCTGACAATATCTCACTCGCCGACGGGAGTTTCATTAAAAAATCCTTAGGGCGCCTCGAAAAACCTCGCCTCGCCCAGCCTTGGTAAAATTACCGCGTTCT